>DATJRP010000054.1:0-142700 GCA_035504555.1 Rhizomicrobium sp.
CGCTCATAACGGTCTGGTCGCAGGTTCGAGTCCTGCCGGGCCCACCAGGGGTTTCAACGGGTTGCGGGTCGTCGGGACTCGAACCTCCGACCGCGTGACACGCATATGGCACGCAAACACCCGACTCCGAATTGCGATAGAGCGGAATGACCTCCCGCATTTCGCTGCGAATCAGGCTCACCGTACCGCTCGAAACGCCGCTTCGCGTCACGACCTTCTTATGCGGCAGAGCGGACAAGATGAGAAAACGCACCTCTTCGCGTTCGGCATCTCGATGCTCTTTTTGGTCCGCTCCTCTACTTGGCGAAACGCGGCTGCCAGTCCGGAAGTCCGGCTCGCCAAAACACAAAGGCGTACATGTCGGTATAGAGCTCGTCGTTCTGCGTCTTCGTCGAGCCGATTCCGTGTCCGGCCTGCGCATCGATTCGCAGAAGGATGGGCTTGGCCGTGCCGGAAGCCTGCAGCGCCGCCGCCATCTTCGCAGGCTCCCAAGGCGAGACGCGCGGGTCGTTGAGGCCGGTTGTGATCAGCACGGCAGGGTATTGCACACCCTTTTTCACATGCTGGATCGAATCCATCATGTAGAGATTCTTGAAGCCCTGTTCGGTCTTGATGGTGCCGAATTCGGGAATGTTAGGCGGACCGTTGGGCGAGAATTCCGCGCGCAGCGTGTTCGCCGCGGGCACCGAGTCGATCACGCCCGCAAAGAGATCGGGGCGTTCGGTCAGCGCGCGGCCCATGGTGATGCCGCCGGCCGAGCCGCCGAAGATGAAGAGCTTCGCCTTCGTCGTATAACCACGCTTGATCAAGTCCTCGCCGCAAGCGATGAGATCGCGCCAGGTGTGGACCTTGTTCGCATCCTTGCCGGCGAGCCGCCACGCATCGCCCAATTCGCCGCCGCCGCGCACATGACAGGAGGCATAGCTCCCCCCGCTTCGAGGAAACTGACGGCGCGGGGCGAGAAATCCGCGAGTTGCGAGATACCATAGGAGCCGTAGGCCTGGATCAACATTATCTGCGGGCCCTTGGCGCTCTTGGGCATGACCAGCGAGTCCGGAACCATCACGCCGTCTTCGGCTTTGGCTTCGAGATCCCTGACCGTATAGCGGCTGGAATCGTAAGGCGGCGTCACACCCAGATGGAGATCGGTGAAGCTTCCCTTCGCGGGGTCGTAGGCGAAGGTCGTCGGCGGCACGACGAAGCTTTCGAGTTCGAGCGTGATGCCGGGCGCGCGCTGATCGGTGAACGCTTCGGCGACATGACCCTTGAAGGGAAGGGCGATTTCCTGGATGTCCGCCGAGCCATAGGGAACGCGCAGCAATTGCGAATAGGCGCCCGTGCGCGCGAGCACGTATAGCGCATCGGCGGCGGCGTGAACGGAATCGATCACGCGGTCGCCTTTGGCCGGCACGAGAACCTTCGCGGAGGAGTATGGCTCGCCTACCTTCACGGACAACACCTGAAAGGTCGGCGCGTTCTTGTGCGAAAGAAGGAAGATGTGATCGCCTTCGGCGTCTTCGCTTGTCACGTCGTCGTCGCGCGTGACGAACGGTTTCCATTCGACGTTGGGATCGTCGACCTTGTCCGCCGGCGCGAGCCAGAGCGCCTGCTCGTTCTGCACGCCGTTGATTGAGAGGGCGAGCGCCACCGGAACACCCGGGACGATGCCGAGCGCAGGCGTCTCATCGGGGCCGAATTTCGGGCCGTGACCGACGGTCGAGCCGAGAATGGGTGTCGGCTCGGATTTCAGATTCCACGAGACCAGCAGCGCATCCTTATAGCGCTCCGTCGGCGCATCGGTGGGTGCAAGCTTCTTCAGGCGAATGAAATAGAGCGTGTTCGAGTCGTTGCTCCACGCCGTGGCGCCAAATTGCGCGCGGTCGATCGGACCCGCGATCCCTTTTCCTGTCGCCGCGTCGTAGACCCGGATGGACGCATCTTCCGAGCCGCCCTGCGAAATGCCGACCGCGACCTTGCTGCCGTCGGGCGCGGCCAGGAAATAGTTGATGGCGTAGGGCTTGCCGCCATTTGCCGCGCGCAGTGCCGAGACGTCGACGAGCTTGCGCGTTCCCGCGCCGTCGCTGACGATCAGATCGAAATTGTCCGAGCCCGGAGCACGCTCCTCGTAGAATGCGCGGCCTCCGAATTTCACGTACCCTTGCGTAAACCCGAAACTGCCAGTGAACGCCGCGACCTTTTTCTCCAGTGCGGCGCGCAGCGGAATGGCGTCGAGAATGCTGCGCGTATAGGCGCCCTCCGCCTTCATCCATGCGATGGTCGAAGGGTCGAGCGCTTCCATGTAGCGATAATTGTCCGTGACCTTTTTGCCCCAAAGTGTTTCCGTCACCGGCTTTACCGGCGCCAGCGCGGGACGCGGCGGTGCGTCGGCCGGCATGAGAGGATCGCCGGTGCCAGCGGCCGCCGCCGCGCCGGAAATCCCGAGAATCGCAACAAGCGCACGAAGCGCGGTCCATTTCATCGTTTGTGTCCCCGGTTACGGATGGTTTGAACTGCAGTAGACGATACGCGATCGAATGCGCATAGTTTGGAAATTATCTTCGGATTTTTTCGATGCTGCCGCCGGCTCCGCCTGCCATTCTGGAAGTCTATTACGCCCCCAGTTGCGCACCATGCAGGCTGGAGCTGCCGGCACTGGCGCAATTCGCAAGGGACGGGCATTCACATTTGCGGATCGTAATCGTAAGCGAGCCGGCGAGGGCCATGGGCGAGCTGAAAAACGCTTCACCGAGACTCCTGGCGGCCGCAGTGTCGTCTGCGAGTGCAGCTCCGCGCGCGACATTGCTCGAAGCGGGCGACACGGATGCAATACTGCCCTATGCACGCTCGCTTCTCCCCAACGGAAAGATCTGCGCGCGTTGGCGCGGCGGTGTGACCGTCGATCGTGCCCGCGCACTTGTTGCGGCCTGTGCCCGTGCGATCACTGTACGGCGTCCGCAACGATCTTGAAGAAGATTCCTTTTTCGCCGTTGTTGACGAGCGTAAGAGGTCCGGTGACGGTCACGATCTTGTCCGTCCAGACTATCCGACGCGGCGATATCACCTCGACGACTTCATTCGGTTCGCCGGGGGGGCAGAACATGCAGACGGGCGTGTTGCGCGTTATCAGGAAGTGGCTTGTATGGTCCGAGCCGTCCAGCGGCATGACGAACCCGTTGACCTTCACCGTGTGGCCAGCCAACGCCCTCACAGCGGGCGTCACGGCGATGTTGTAAAGGCCGGTGTGGTTGTTATAGCCCACCCTGCATTTGACGAATTGGAGCCAGATAGGACTCTGCGAACGGGGCAACGTCATCTGCAAGGCCCGCTCGTCTGCCGGCTGCGTCGGGGGCGCGGACAGTATATGCGCCTGTTGCTGCATACCGCCGGTCAGAAGAAGCAGCGGAACGACGAGCATTTTTGCGATCTGCTTTTTCATGATTGCAACAGCTCCTCTATGGGCGTTCTTAAGGCACGAAGTGCCGGTACAAGAGCGGCTACGAAGGCCACGCCAACCGCACCGACGATTAAATAGAGCAGAGTTTCAGGATCGACCTGTGGCATCAGCAAGAGACCCGCGCGGTCCATGAGCATGTTTGTCGCAGTTGCCAGGATAATCCACGTAAGTACTCCACCGACGATCAGCGCGCCCGCGGCGATCATCCCCGCTTCGGCGAAAGCAACGGACGCGACGGATATTGGTCCCGCGCCAAGTGCTCTCAGGAGGGCAAGATCGCGCGTGCGTGCGTTCATCGTGGCCATCAATGCCGCCGCGCCGCCGGCAGCCGCGATGATCACGAGCAGCAGCCCCAAAGCAAGAGCGGCATAGGAAAGTGGCCGCATATAGGACATCAGCCGTGCGATCTCGAAGGTCGGGCTCGCCGCCGTCAGGGTCGGACTGGCGTTGATCAGACGAGGCACCATCAATGCCGCGACGGGGCTCCGATATGACGCGACGACGGCTGTCGCCGCGTCGGGAAGATTGACATAGGTCACGGAAACGCCGGTTTCGTTCGCCTCGTCCTCGGCGTGCTTGCGATGAATATAGCGCACGGTCTCGATATCGCAGAGTGCGAGACGATCCAGCACCGAACCAGTCGGCTTGAGGATGCCCACGACCCTGTAGGGAAACTGTGAATGCAGCTCGCCGCCGGCGGCAAGGCCGTGTGCGCCGACAAATTGATCGCCGATCTTCAAATGCAGCGCCCGCGCTACGGCCGAACCCAGAACGGCCTGCAGCGGCTTGGTCCACACGTCGCCTTGCGCGAAATCGGCATGGTAGATGGCGAAGATGTCGGGCGTCGTCCCGACAATGCGCCAGCCGTCCACATTGTCTCCGAGCGCGATCGGCGCGGCAGTCCGCACCATGGGCGTATTGGCGGCAGCCATCGCCGCTTTTTCGGAGACCAACCCTTGCGGATCGGAGACGTGGAGCGCGCAGCACAGCACAAGATCGAGCGGTGAACCCTTGGGCCCTATGACGAGATCGACACCGCCCCACGAACGCTCGGCTGCGTCGGGCAATGCATCGAATGCTGTAAGGACGGTGAGGATGGCGGCCACACCGAGGGCGCCCACCAGAACGGAAAGCAACGCCTGTCCCCACCTGCGGCGCAGATAAGCGAATGCGAGCGAAATCGAGTTCATGACAGCGCCTCCATCTCGACAACACGATTCACGGCGGACAGAACACGGCGGTCATGGGTAGCGATGATCAGTGCGGCTTGTTCGATTGCTGCGGACTCAATGAGCAGCTTCAGAAGCGCTTCGGTATTGGCGTCGTCCAACGCCGATGTCGGCTCATCGGCGAGAATGACTGCCGGCTTGTTCATGAGAGCCCGCGCCACGGCGACGCGCTGCGCCTGGCCGTGACTGATGCGATCTGCGCGACGTTCCCTCACAGCCGACAAGCCGAGCCGTTCGAGCAGGTTTGTCAGGCGTCCGGCGTCGTGGAGAGGGTTGCCCGCGCAGCGCGCGGCCAGCCGCACATTCGCACCCACGCTGAGCGCGTCGACCAGATAAAATGATTGGAACACCAGCCCCACGCGCCGGCCGCGAAGACGATCGCGTGCACGGGTGCCCAAACGCCAGGGGTCAATGCCTTCGATGGTGACGGAACCGCTCGCCGGCGGGCGGATGCCGGCGAAGGCCATAAGCGCTGTGGTTTTGCCGGAGCCCGACGCGCCCGTCAGGGCAACAGATTGGCCGGCGCCAATCTCGATATTCGGTACGTGGGCGAAGCGTCGGCCGTCGCGATCGAGCGAAAGGCCCGCGCTCGCAAGCTTGATGATAGGCGTTGTCGACATTCTTGAAGCCTCATGGGCGTGAAGCACGTCGCGCCATTGGGGAGACGCGCGAACACCAGGCCGGTGACTGTTCAGGGTTTCTGGTATCGCGCGCGAGGTGCAGCGGCGCGATGGGGTACGTCAAACGCGAGGGGGCGCGCGACTCTGCCAGCCGTGGGCGCGATACATCTCGCGCAAGACAAGGATTGACGGGACAAACGCTGTGACCGGCGCCGTCAACGGGACGGGCAGCACCGGCGCCACGGGCGCGACGAAGTTGCCGCTCATCAGGGCCATCTGACACAGCGGGCAATGCGCACTGTCGTCGTCGATCGGTGGCTTGTGATGAAAGCCATCGCCCTCTGCGTGCAGGACGCCGGCGTGCTCGACCGACGCAACGTGAATGTGCGTCTGGGTTATGTAGCTCTGCAGAAAGACGGCAAACGCCAGGGCAAACGCCATCAGCGGGCGGAAACCAAGGCCCGCTTCTACAATGCTCGTTCGCCGGTGACGCGCTTGCTGGCTCATCAACTTGAGATCGAGTGCCCTACGGATGGTAACATATTGCAGCGTCTTGCCTAGAGACAACCGAGGCGCAGTCTTGCTGCGGTCCAAATTGTGCGATTCGGGGCTCCGACGGTAGGTTCGAGCGTTGCCGTGCTCCATCGGGATCAGTGATGACAAAGCATTAACGTGGCCTGGAGCAGGTAACGGCCATTTTTTCGCGCGCGATCTGCCGATCGGAGCGTTGGGGGGTGGTTCCGATTACGGTGCGTTCATCGGCCATCTCGGTGGACCCACACTCGACCTCAGATATTCGGACGAAGGAGACTCAGGCGGCGTGTACCACTCCCGCTCCGATACCTTCGAGCATCACAGCTGCTTCGTGGACCCCGGCTTCGTCTACGATTCGTTGCTTGCGGCGAATCCATCCAAGCGCCCGGCACATTGACGGGTTACGGCACCAAGACGCTGCCGGCCGTACGAGAGGGTATTCAGCAGGAGCGCTTTGATGAAGCCGCGCGGTACATCGCCCTGACCGCAAACGCGCTCAACGCTTACAGCGACAGGCTCGATAGGGCGACAGGTATACTGACGGGTGCGAGACAGTAGCCGAACAACCGTTATCCTTTCGAATGCTTCACCCAGGGCTCGGCCGAAATTGTGCTATCGGGGTCCCGATGGTAGGTTCGGGCGCTGCGGTGCTGTGTCGAGATCGATGAACGGCAAAAAATTGGCGTGGTTACGGAGAAAGCGGCTGGCGCCTTTTCGCGTGCATTCGGTTTTCGCTCTATGGATTGCGTTGGTATTCGCCGCCAGCGGCTACGCGGTCCAAACCCATATCCATCTCGATCATAAGAATTCTGCCGGGACGCATCTGCCGTGCAAAGCGCGGCGGATCGATCTGAATGACCACTGTGCCGATGGCGGCCAAGGTCCGGCCGACGGTTCCGATAAATGTCCGTTGTGCCAGGCTGCGATGAGCATCGGGCATTTCGTCGTGCCGGTGCCTGCTTCCCAATATTTTCCGAGCGACCGATCAGTGTCGCCGGAGGTGGTGCCTTCGTCGGCATCCTTCGTCTTCGCGTTGAACCGTGCGTGGCAAAGTCGGGCGCCTCCGCGAATTTAGTGCTCTGCACAAAGTCGATTGAGTGGCATATCGAACCGCGCACGCGCCTTTACCGATCACCCCACGCTAAGTGCCGCATCCGGAGAAAACATTATGCGCAGTCGCATACCTGCGAAGTTGTTCCATGTCGCCAATCGCTCCATGCCGTTGACCGGCTTATCCAAGATATTTTGGTGTCTCGGCTTTCTGGTCATTCTTGCCGTCTCGTTTTGGGCGGACGCGCCCATGGCGGCATCGCCGGCACCGGTGAACGGCATCATCCGGACGACATTGCCGAATGGACTGCGCGTGGTCATTGTCCGAAACACGCTGGCACCCGTCGTGACGACGTCGGTGAATTACCTTGTCGGATCCGACGAAGCGCCTGCGGGATTTCCGGGGACAGCCCATGCTCAGGAACACATGATGTTCCGCGGCAGCCCTGGTCTCTCCGCCGACCAACTGGCGGATATCGGAAGCCTCATGGGCGGCCAGTTCAACGCGGACACCCGCGAAGGTCTCACGCAGTATTTGTTCACGGTTCCGGCGCAAGATCTTGACGTGGCGCTTCATGTCGAAGCGCAGCGCATGCGCGGCGTTCTGGACAATGAGGATGCGTGGAGCAAGGAACGCGGAGCGATCGAACAGGAAGTCGCGCAAGACCTTTCGAGCCCCTTTTACGTTCTCTACGAAAAGCTGCGTTCGGTCTTTTTCGCCGGCACGGTTTATGAACACGTCGCTCTCGGCACCCGTCCTTCCTTCGATAAAACCACGGGCGCGATGCTCAAAAAATTCCACGACGCGTGGTACGCGCCGAACAATGCGATTCTCATCGTGGTTGGCGATCTTGATCCGGCAACGACGTTATCGACGATCAAGACACTCTTTGGGTCCATTCCGCCCAAGCATCTGCCGGCGCGCCCGTCGCTTGCCTTGCGCCCGGTTCATGCCATGAGCTTGAGTTTTCCGACGGACTATCCGGAAAAGACCGAGATTTTGGCTTTTCGCATGCCGGGGCTGAATAGCCCGGACTATCCGGCACTCGAGATATTGACCGATGTTCTGAACAGTCATCGTTCCGAACTCTATGATCTGGTGCCGCAAGGCAAAGCCATTGCGACCGAATTCGTGCTTCAGCCTTTGCCGAAAGCCGGAATCGCCTACGCGGTGGTCTCTATCCCGGCCACGGGTGATGCCGCGGCGACAGCACAGATCATTCGGTCCATCCTATCCCATGTCGCGCAATCCGGCGTGTCTTCCGATCTCATTGCGGCGGCAAAATTGCAGGAGCAACGCGATGCGGAATTCGAGAAAAATTCCATCGAGGGCCTGGCGTCGGTTTGGGCTGATGCAATAGCGCTCTACGGATTGTCTGAGCCGGACGACGATCTTGTCCGCGTCGAAAAGGTGACGCCGGATGACCTCAGGCGCGTCGCACGCAAGTATCTCGATATCGACCACGCTATCTCTGTGACGATGCTGCCGCAGAATTCGGAAAAGCCGGTGGCCGCGAACGGATTCGGGGGACAGGAGACGTTTTCGCTCAGCTCCGACAAATCGGTAACTCTGCCGGTCTGGGCAAATTCTCTGCTTGCACATCTGTCCGTCCCGCCGTCCACGCTCACCCCCGTCACCAGCAAGCTGCCGAATGGCCTTACGCTGATTGTGCAGCCGGAAAACGTCAGCAACACGATCAGCGTTTACGGTCACATCCGAAACCTGCCTGAAATGGAAGAGCCGCCTGGACAGGAAGGCGTATCGCTGGTGCTCGACGAGCTTCTGCCTTATGGCACCGAACATCGCGATCGATTGGCATTCCAAAGCGCGCTCGACGCAATTGGCGCGGACGAGGACGCGGGCACAGATTTTCATGTGCATTCGCTTTCGTCGCATTTCGAACGCGCCGTCGAATTGCTCGCCGATCATGAGCTGACGCCGGCTTTGCCTCCCGAAGAGTTGGAGCGTGTACGCTCGCTCCTTGAACCCTGGGTCGCGTCGCGCAATGCATCGCCGAAGTTCCTGACGCGGCAATCCATGCGGCAGGCATTGTTTCCAGCTGATGACCCGAGCCTGCGGAAGGCTACGCCGGCGTCCCTGCGTGCCATTACGGCCCAGGATGTGCGGTCTTATTTTCGGAAAGTGTTTCGTCCGGATTTGACGACCATTGTCGTGATCGGAAACGTCAGCCCGGACAGAGCGAGGCAGGTCATCGAGAAATACTTCGGTGGTTGGACCGCCGACGGCAATCCGCCCGATACCGATTTGCCGGCGGTCCCGCCCAATTCGGCAAGTATAGTAGCGGTGCCGGACGCCAGCCGCGTTCAGGACGCGGTCTATCTGACGCAAAATCTCGCGCTGACGCGGTCCGATCGGGACTATTATGCCCTGGCGCTCGGCAACGCCGTACTAAGCGGCGGTTTCTACTCATCGCGATTCAGCATCGACCTGCGAAAAACCGCGGGTCTGGTCTATTCCGTCAGCGCCCGGATGAACGCGGGGCGGACCCGTTCGGTCTATCTCGTGGACTACGCGTGCGATCCGCAGAACGTTGCCAGGGCCGAGGAGATCGCCAAGCAGGATATCAGAAGCCTGCAAACGGCGCCGCCAACTGACGAAGAGCTCTATCGTGCCAAGGCATTGCTGCTGCAACAGATTGTCTTGGACGAGGCGAGCACCGCCGGGATCGCCCAGGGCCTTCTCGACAGACAGGATATGGGCTTGCCGATCGACGAACCCTCGATCGCCGCGCGGGCCTATATCGGCCTTTCGCCCGCGGCCGTGCAGTCCGCCTTTGCGAAGTGGATGCGTCCGTCCGATCTGACACGGGTCAGCGAGGGGCCGGCGCCATAGGCGACAAAGGGGCCGGTTTGCGTTTTTTTTCATAACGAGGCTAAGCTGACGCGTTGTCGAAGAATGGTTTTCTGATGCGATCGGCCGAAAGGCATGCGAATCGATCATCCGTCTCCGTCCAGCGCGACTGGTCGGTGCGCTCCATTTTCACAGCGTTTCTTGTGCTTGTGTTCTTCGTGCAGGGATATGTGGCGCAGACGCATATTCACAAGCCGCCGGCGCTTGAAGCTGGGCTTGCGCAACATGGGCGCACCGCAGCAAATGCGATCCGCGACCACATTCCGAGCATGCCGTCTAAAGGCGATGAGGCGAATTGCCCAGTCTGCCAGGCCTTCTTTCACGTCGGGACGTTTTTCCTGCCGCCTACAGTCGGCCTTATTCTTCCGACGCAAGTCTTTGTCGTCACGATCTCGTCCCTGCAGGCGATCCGTCTCGTCCGCATGACAGCGCATAGCTGGCATCAGCGCGCCCCCCCGGTATTCGCAGCCCTCTAAATCGAGCCGAACGCGTCGCCGTTCGGATGCGCTGTTCTCCGCCTTGAGGAGGATGCGCGTGCAAAATTACGGCTTCGGCGTCGTCCGCCGAGCAGCCGAATCTCGCAAAGGGTTCGCGTGTGTCGTCCCTCGATGAAGGCAGTAACGGCGTAAAACCGCCGACACAGTCGTGGCTGCCCGGAGCCGGCTTTCTTTTCGTTGCGCTCGTGCTGTTCGGCGCGGTCTGGCTCGGCGGAACCCCGGTAGCTCCTTTGGGCCGTCTGCTTTATCAACTCTCCGCGATATTTCTTCTTTGCGGAGCAGCGCTTCTGGCTGCCTCGTTAACCGCCGCGGCGCGCCGTCGCGGAACGCCCGAACGTCACATCTTTGCGCGGCGCGGCGCCAACCCGCTACTCGAACCGTTTGAGACACTTCGCACCCTCTACGACCAGCTACTGCCGGTCCTCGCAAATATCGACTGGCGTGGTGATTGGTATCCGATCCTTGCGGCATCGCTTCCGAGCCTCCTGGCTCTCTATGCGATTTACGGCGCGTGGACGATTGTTGGACCGAACCCGACTGCCGCATTCGACGAATGGGTCGCAGCTGGCCTCATCATCGCAGCCTTCCCGGCTCTGGTGTTTGAGCGCCACCTTGCGCAGCTGTCCGAGCGGCGCGTGCCGGATGCGCCGTCGCTCGCGCGATTGTTCCGTGTCCCCATTCTGGCGTTCCTCGCGCTCGGCGCGGCCGCCGGGTTGCGCTGGCTAGGCATTTCGCAATGGCCGCTCGTTGAGCATTTTGCCGACTTTGTCGTGGGCCTCATTGCGGCGGAGATCGTCTTGCGCGCCGCCGCTTTTGTCTTCATTCCGCTACCGCCGATCGATACGCGCAAAAGTCCCGCCGACAGCGTCATTGCCGGCCTCATCCGTCTGCAGAGGCCCAATCTCGCCGCGTTCAACGCCACCGTGCGCGATCGGCTCGGCATCGACTTCGCACGCAGCTGGGCTCTCGCCTATATCCGCCGTGCCGCGCTGCCCGTGCTGATGATCATGGCGTTGTTTTGCTGGCTTCTGACCGGCGTAACCGCGCTCGGTCTTAACGAACGGGCGGTCTACGAGGCCTTCGGCAGGCCACAAGCCGTATTCACGCCGGGCCTGCATTTGCATTTGCCGTGGCCTTTCGGCGTGCTGCGGCCGGTCGAATATGGTGTCGTCCGTGAAATTCCGATCGTGTTCGCCGCCAACGGCAGCGTTGCCGCCGATCAAACGGACGAATTTCAGGCTAGAGGAGGCGACATCGAAGGCGCGCCGCCGCCGAGCGCAGATCGTCTGTGGACTGCAGATCATCCTTCGGAAGCAAGCTATCTCGTTGCCAGCGTCTCGAACGGGCGCCAGAATTTCGAGGTCGCAGATATCGATCTGCGCATCGTCTATCGCATCGGCCTCTCCGACGGCGCTGCGCTCGCCGCCGTCTACAATGTTTCCTCGCCCGAGACGATGGTCCGCGCGTCGGCTGGGCGCATGCTCGCGCGCTATTTCGCCCGATACACGATTGCGGACGTGCTCGGCCAAAATCGGGAAGCCTTTATCCGCGGTTTCCAGCGGGAGCTTCAGGCGAGGCTGGCAGCGCTCAATACGGGTATCGAGGTGATGGCGGTGGTGGTCGAAGCGATCCATCCCCCTTCCGGAGCCGCAGCATCTTATCAAGGTGTTCAGGCGGCGGCGATCCGCGCGCAGGTGCTGATCGCGACGGCTCGCGCCAACGCGGTAACGGAGGTCAAACAGGCGCAACAGACCGCCACCACGACACGAGACGAGGCGGTTGCTGCGGCGGCAGAGCGGGTAGACGCCGCCAAGGCGGCGACGGCTTTGTTCGCCGGCGATCGCCAAGCCTATGCCAGCGGCGGCGCGTCGTTTGTTTTCGAACGGCGGCTCGAGCATCTCGACAAGGCGCTCGCCAAGCTGCCGCTCACTATCATCGACCACAGGATCTCGCGCGACGACGCTCTCACGCTCGATCAGCGGCCGAGCGCGTCGGCTTACGTTCCCGAAGAACAATAAAGGTTCAAGTCCATGGTTCACGACCACCATCATCATCACGGCGATCACGATCATCATCACGAAGACGCACCGCCGCTTTGGACCAATCGCCGGGCCATCATCGCCGCCGTTATTGTCGGCGTGCTGTTCCTGTCGGCGTGCCTGGTCCAGATCAGTCCGGGAGAGGCCGTCGTGATCACCCGCTTCGGGGACCCTGTCCGGGTGCTGGTCACGCCGGGCTTGGCACTCAAGTTGCCCGCGCCGATCGACAACACGATCGCCGTGGACCTCCGTCTCCGCACGACGTCCAGCGGGTTGCATGACGTGGGAACTCGCGATGGATTTCGCGTTCTGGTGCAGGCCTATATCGCATGGCAGGTTCCGGGCGATCCGGAGCGCGTCCGCCAGTTTCTGCGCGCCGTGCGCAATCAACCAGCGATCGCTGCGGAGCAGTTGCGCAGTTTCACCGGTTCCGCTCTCGAAATCACGGCAAGCAGTTTCGATCTATCCGATCTGGTCAACACGCAGCCGGGGCACATCAAGCTCGATCAGTTCGAAAGCGCGCTGCGCGCCCGGATGAACGAACAGGCCCTCAAGGTCTATGGCATCAGCGTGCGGCAAGTGGGCCTGGAGCGCCTCACGCTTCCGGCCGAGACCCTTTCGGCGACGATCGAACGGATGAAGGCAGAACGGGAAACCGTTGCGGCCGAACACTCCGCCGAAGGGCAGCGCGTCGCCGCCCAGATCGAGTCGGACGCCAGCCGCGACGCGCGCGTCGAAGTCGCGCAGGCCAAGGCCGATGCGGCGGATACGGAAGCCAAATCGCGCATCGCGGCGGCGGAAATTTACAAGCAGGCCTACGCCAGCGATCCGCAGCTTTATACGCTGCTGCGTTCACTCGATTCGCTCGACACGCTCATTGGCACCAGCACGAGCCTCATTCTGCGCACGGACGCCGCACCATTTCGGGTTCTGGTGGATGGCCCGAGCACCTCTCCGGCGCCGGCCAAGGGGCGCAAATGACGATGGACAGCAGGGTCGAAGATCTGCGCGAAGTCGGCCCGCTGGGGCAGTCCATCGCCTACGCGTTTCGATTTCTGTTCGCGGGCGTCTGCGTGATGGCAGCCATATGGTTCGTCTCGAACATCCGCCAAATTCCCCCGGATAGTCAGGCCGTCGTGATCCGTTTCGGCGCGGTCGCGCGCGTTCATGGGCCTGGTCTTCTGCTTGCTCTGCCGCGACCGATCGAAAGCGTGGTCGTGCTGCCGGGCAGGAGTCGGCAAATACCGCTGCCGATAACGCGTTTCATGGACGGGCAGACGCAGGATGTCGAGACGTCCCAAGGGTTCGATCTTGCGTCCGATCCACGCCTCAACACCGGTTTTCTTCTGACCGGCGATTCCGCGGTCGTGCATCTGCAGGCACAGCTCTACTACCAAATCGTCGACCCGGTGGCCTATATGACGGCGGCGGATCACGTCGCGCCGGCGCTGCAACGCTTTTTCATCGCGAGCGCGATTTCGACGGTTGCCGGCCGGGACCTCGATTCCATTTTGGTCGCGCGTCCCGAAATCGCTTCCAGTGCCAACGAAGCCTCGCGGCGAGAGAGGTTGCGAACGGACCTGCTCAATGCTGTCAACCGACGGCTGGGCGAACTGGCCGGCACGAATGGCGATCTGGGTGTCCGGGTGAGCCGCGTCGACCTTGTCCCGTCAATTCCAGCGGGCGCCAAATCGACGTTCGACTATGTTCTGGTCACCATACAGACGGCGCAGACGAGCATCGCGACGGCTAACACGAATGCGCAAATTACGCTGCAGGAGGCCAATCGCGACAAAGACCGTACCTTCACGGACGCAACCGCCGCCGCCGATGAACGAATCTCCGCTGCCAAGGTGAATTCGGACTCGATCGCGGCGCTTGGCCAGGAAGCCCAAGGCATGTCGCGCAGCATGCAGATGTCGCGCCTTTACTACGACCGCATCGGCCCGTTGCTGCGCAAGGCCGGCCGGGTACAGGCCGTAGACCGGACGGGTGCCGTGCATGTCCTGCTGCCGGGAGCTCAGCGATGAACCTTGCCACGCCGCTGACGGACGAACTGGTCCTGCTCAATGCGTCGGAAAAACGCAAGCTCGCATGGCGGCTTGCATTGTCGTTGGCTGCCGCCGGCTGCCTCGTCATCTCGATCGGACTCAAGTTCATCGAGCCCGCGCAGAGCGACGTGGCCGAGCTGGTCGCGGGAATAGCAGCCGTTCTGGTGGGCGTGCCGGCACTCCTGGCGGCGTGGCGGAGTCTGCGGTTCCCCGATCTCCACGGCATCACCGATCAGCTCATCGCGCTCGCCTTTGTGGCCGCCTGGGTGAGTGGCGATCTCATCACGGCGACTTTGCTGCCGCTGATCATGATGGTCGGCCACATCCTGGAGGAGCGCTCCCTGCTGGGCTCGCACGAGGCCATTGGCGCCTTGACACGCCTGACGGAGACCAATGCCCGGCGAATTCGCGAGGATGGGAGCGTCGAAGAAATTCCGGCCGCAATCCTTCGCAGCGGCGATCGCGTCGAGGTGCGGGCCGGGGATCGCGTTCCGGGCGACGGCATCGTCGAAAGCGGTACGTCGAGCCTCGATACCGCTTCGATCACCGGCGAGTCCGTGCCGATGGACGTGGTCCCCGGCGGTATGGTCTTCAACGGCTCGATCAATCTCGACGGCCTTCTGATCGTGCGGATCGACCGTGTCGGCGAGGAAACAACACTTGGCCGCGTCATCGCCCTCATGCAGGAAGCGGAACGGACCAAACCTGCGGTGACGCGGCTCCTCGAACGTTACGCCGAGCGTTACATAGTCTTCGTGCTTCTCCTTGCGGCATCGCTGTGGTTCCTCACCGGCAGCACGACCATCATGCTTGCAGTGCTCGTCGCATCGTGTCCCTGCGCTCTGGTTCTCGCCGCGCCTGCCACGTCGATTGCGGCGATCGCGGTTGCCAGCCGGCACGGCATATTGGTCAAGGGCTCCGCATTCCTCGAGCAGCTGGCGACAGTCGATTCCGTCATGTTCGACAAGACCGGCACACTCACGCTCGGGCAGCTGCGTCTTGTCGGTGCGACGCTGGCGCCGGGGACCAACCGCGAACACCTGATCGCGCTGGCCGGAAGCCTGGGCGCCGCCAGCAGCCATCCCGTCAGCCGCGCGCTCAGTGCAGCGGTGCCCGAGCATCGGCGTCTTGATCTCTCCGATATTCATGAAACGCGCGGCCTCGGCGTCACGGCGCTTCTGGGAAACGAACAGGTCGCTCTCGGCCGCGCCGAGTTGTTCAAGAGCCTGGGAATTGCTGCTCCGCCGCCGGACCACAACGGCCCGATCGCCGGCGTCTCGCAGGGTGCGAGTTTTCTCGGTTGGCTGCTTCTCGCGGATGAGGTGAGACCGGAGGCAAAGACCGCCGTAGCAGAGCTGAAGCGTCTCGGTCTGCGGCGCTTGCTGATCATGACCGGCGACCGCGCGCCCGAAGCGCACCGTGTTGCCGCAAAACTCCAGCTCAGCGAAGTTCACGCTGGAGCGCTCCCGGCCGAAAAGATGGGCTTCGTTCTCCAAGAAATCGGCAAGGGTCATCGGCCGATGGTGGTAGGTGACGGCATCAACGACGCGCTCGCGCTCAAGGCGGGCGCCGTTGGCGTCGCCATGGGCGCGCAAGGCACCGATGTCGCGCTCGCATCAGCCGATCTCGTGCTCATGAGCAATGATCTGCGCAGGCTCGGCACCTGCATTCGGCTGAGCCGGCGCTGCCGCAACACGATCCTGACCAATGTGGGCGTAGGCCTCGGCTGGACCGTATTGCTGGTCGTGCTGGCGGCGGCGAACGTTTTCGGTGCGAGCGGGCCTCTGGCCGCCGCGGTTCTGCACAATGCCGGAACCCTTGCGGTAATGGCGAATGCCGGGCGTCTCTTGAAGTTTCAAGACAAGCCTCGGGACCACTAAGGGGGATAGTCTATGCATCCGTTCATCGTCCTGCCCATTGCGCTTGCGACCTGCGGGGCGACGATGGTCGGTGGCCTGTTCGCCATCCACATGCGCGACCGACTACATCTGATCCTGGGGTTCAGCGCCGGTGCGGTCATCGGTGTCGCGTTCTTCGACCTCATGCCGGAGGCTATTGAGTCCGCCAAGCTCCTCGACGCGCGCGACATGCTCGCCATTGTAGCACTTGGGTTCTTCTTCTATGTGCTGCTCGACCGCATGGTCGCCTTGCACAGCCATGACGGCCATCAGGGGCATCGCGAACGTCGCGGCTGGATCGGCGCCGGAAGCCTTTCAGTGCACAGCTTCATGGACGGATTTGCCATCGGCGTTGCGTTTCAGGCCAGTCAAAGCATCGGATATGTCGTTGCGGCCGCTGTCCTGGTGCATGATTTTTCCGACGGCCTCAACACCGTGAATGTTGTGGTCAAGAATGGGGCAGGCCGGAATGCAGCATTCGGCTGGCTGGTGGTGGACGCCGTAGCGCCTGTCTTGGGCGCTTCGACAAGTCTTCTCATTGCGTTGTCGCAGAATGCCGTCGCGGTGTTTCTCGCTATATTTTCTGGCTTTTTTCTTTACATCGGCGCGAGCGATCTCCTGCCGGAGAGCCATCATGCGCATCCGCGTCTCTTTACGACGCTCTCCACTTTTGCCGGAGCGGCATGTCTGTTTGTTGTCACACGATTGGCCGGTTGAACGTGAGCATCACAGGGGAGGGAGCGATGCTGAAGAGGTTGGCGGCCGCAGTCATTATGACGTAGAGGCCGGAATCGGGGCGGGCCCACCAAGGTCCAGCCGCATCACTCACTGGCTCGTAAATCGTGGCCACGCAAATTCACGTCAGGGCGCCGGCACGCAAACGACACGCAATTCCGTTTAGGTCCTTGAAACCCCATTGAACCCGATTCAACGAAATTCCTTGAAATTCTCAGCGTTTGGGCCGATTTCCTCTTTGGAGTACACCGCTCATAATGGCTTGGTCACAGGTTCGAGTCCTGCCGGGCCCACCAAGGGTTATTCGTGGACGTTCCCAGATGTTAGCGAGTGCTATGGCTTATATCGGTTTTCGTGTCCGGTTTGCGGCGCACGTATGTCCGATGGCATAACGGGCCGCGTGCAGGATATGACGGACGTTGGGGCGCCGATCGTGGCGCATGATGCGTGGTGAAGGGGACAAGACCGACGATGCCTTCCAAACTGATGAACGCGTTCCGATTTGGATTTTGTTTGTTGATGGCGGCGCCGTTTGTCGCTGCCTGTTCGCAACAGCAACATCCCGGTGCGGCGAAAGCCGCGGCCAAGAAAGAGGAGCACAAGGACGAGGGGCGCATGTCGTTCCGCTTCTTTGGGCCGGAGCACGGCAACCGCGTCGCGTCCTTCGCCGGCATTCCCGGCAATTTCACCACGTATTATGTCGGCTCGTCCTCCGGCGGATTGTGGAAGTCGAGCGACGGCGGCAACAAATGGCGGCCCATCTTCGAGGAAAAAGGCGCAGCGGCCATCGGCGCGGTTGCCGTGGCGCCGTCGAGCGCCAACATCGTGTGGATCGGCACGGGCGAGCCCTGGGCCATTCGTGACATCGATATCGGCGGCAACGGCGTCTACAAGTCCACGGACGGCGGCAGCAACTTCCGGCACATGGGACTGACAGAAACCGGCCGCATTGCCCGCATCATCGTCGACCCGGCAGACCCGCAGACTGTGTTCGTTTGCGCCGAGGGCCGCCTCACGGGCCCGCAGCAGCAGCGCGGCGTCTTCGTCACCCATGACGGCGGCAAAAGCTGGTCGCGCTCGCTCTTCGTCGATCCGAATACGGGCTGCTCCGGCCTCGCGATGGACGCGCACGATCACAACACGCTCTTTGCCGGCACCTGGCAGGTCGTGATGCACAGCTGGGCCGAGCTCAGCGGCGGCCCGGGCAGCGGCGTTTACGTCACCCATGACGGCGGCAAGAGCTGGAGCCATATCGTCGGCCACGGCCTGCCGCAGTCCCCGCTCGGCAAGATCGACGTCGCCGTGGCGCCCACCGATTCCAATCGCGTTTATGCACTGATCGAAACGCGCAACCAGGGCTCGGTGTGGCGATCGGACGACGGCGGTGCCAATTGGCGGACCATCAGTTGGGACCGGACGCTGATCGGGCGCGCCGGTTATTACATCCGCATCGCGGTTTCGCCGGGCGACGAGAACAAGGTCTACATCTCGAACAGCGGCTTTCATGTCTCCACGGACGGCGGCAAGACATGGCCGGAGAAGCATTGGGGCGGCGACAACCATGACATCTGGATGGATCCCAGCGACGCCGATCATTTCGCTATCACCTATGACGGCGGATTTGGGATCACCACCACGGGCGGCAAAGGCTGGCACGACGTCTCGCTGCCGGTGGGGCAGATGTATCACGTCGCGGTGGACGATCAGATTCCCTACGACGTCTACAGCAACATGCAGGACGACAGCACGATGCGCGGCCCGAGCGTGCCCGAGCGCGGCGGACCCTGGAGCATCGGCGAGCATCAGGGCTGGGATTACGAGATGGGCGGTTGCGAATCCGGCTTCACGCTGCCGGACGTCACGGATCCCAATATCGTTTGGGCCAGCTGCTATGCCGACGAAGTCACCCGCTGGGACGCGAAGACACATGAAGCGCGCTCCGTCAGCCCATGGCTTCACACGCTCGACTCCGCACCCGATCAGACCAAATACCGTTGTCACTGGACGGCGCCGCTGGCCATCGATCCGTTCGACCACAACGTCGTCTATTACGGCTGCCAGGTGGTGTTCAAAACCGCCAACGGCGGGCAAAGCTGGAGCGTGATCAGCCCCGATCTGTCGACGCGGGACCCGAAATATATCGTTTCGTCGGGCGGGCTGATCGGCGACAACCTCGGCCAGTTCTACGGCGAAGTGGTGTTCGCGCTGGCGCCCTCGACGATCAAGAAGGGACTTTTGTGGGCCGGCACCAATGACGGCAAGGTCTGGTACACGCCGGACGGCGGCGGCCGCTGGGTCGACGTCACGGCCAATATCGGCATGAAGCCGTTAGGGACCGTCACGAGCATTCAGCCGTCCTTCTTCAAACCGGGCACGGCCTATGTCTCCGTCGATTATCACCTGGAAGGCGATCGCGATCCGTATCTCTACAAGACCGCGGACTTCGGAAAGACGTGGACGCCGATCACCGGCAACCTGCCGAAGGGTGAACTCGCCTATGTCCGCAATGTCTCCGAGGATCCCAATTGCGAAGGCCTGCTGTTCGCCGGCACCGGGGAAGCCCTCTATTATTCTCTCGACGACGGCGGGCATTGGACCGAGCTGAACGAAGGCTTGCCGCATTCGCCGGTCACCTGGACCGTGGTGCAAAAACGCTTCCACGATCTCGTGGTGTCGACCTGGGGGCGCGGTGTCTACATCCTCGACGACATCACGCCGCTCGAGCAGATGGCGGAGCAGCCCACGACTGCCGACATCCGGTTGTTCGCGCCGCGGCAGACCTACCGCCTGACGCGCGATCCGCACGCCTACATCACCTTTGCGCTGAAAAAAGCGCCGAAAGGGAAAGTCAAAATCCAGATTGCGGACGCCCAGGGCAAGGTGATCCGCACGATGGAGAAAGACGGTCACGCAGGCATCAACCGCGCCGAATGGGATATGCTCTACGACGATCTGGTGCCGGTCGTACTGCGGACGATCCCGCCTGAGGACCCGCATATCTGGGACGAGTCCCGTTTCAAAGGGAAGACGTTCCGCCCGGTCACGCATTGGGGCATGGCGGCGGTCGTACACGGACCGTTGGCCGCACCAGGGCACTATCAAGTGCGTCTGATCGTCGGCGGTAAGGGCGGCAAAACCGAAACGGCGCCGCTCGACATCGTGCGCGATCCCGCGAGCGAGACGGACGAAGCGGGCATGCAAGCCACGCTGAAGCTTCAGCTGCGCATTGCCGACGACGTTCACAAGGTCGCCGACATGGTCAATCTTGCCGAGCAGATGCGGGCGCGCCTGGAGAAGCTGGAACGTCAGCGCGCCCACGATACTGAAATCAAGCAAGCCCTGGACGCGATGGACGGGAAAATTCAGAGCGTCGAATATCAGCTGATGTCGCGCGAGCTCGCCCCCAGCGACGACAAAATCTACGCATCCGCCTACAAGGATTACTACAATCTCTTATGGCTCAACGCCGAAATCGGGACGGGCGCCGGCGACGTGGCGGGTGGCGTGGATTTCGGGCCGACGGATACCGAAGCCTCGCTACTTGCGATGATCGAGACGCAGATGGCGAAGGATACGGCCTCCTTTCAAGCCGTGATGACGGGCGATGTGCCGGCTTTCAACAAGATGCTCGAGGCCAAACACATCGCACCGCTGGACACGACGCTCAAGCCGCAACCCGATCTGAAGAAAGCCTATTCGCGCGAACTGACCGAGGCGGCCGATGACGATTAGACGCGCTGACGATCAGATGTAACCCGTTGTTGTCGGTTCGCGCGGCAGAGCGGGCGACGCCGGCTCAATCCTGGTCTTCGCTTTCCTCGTCGGTATCCGCCTGAAGCGTCGTAGTATCGAACAGATGCAGCCCGACCAGGCTCTCGAACGCCTTTTCCGGCACGCCGCCCCCGCCCGAGGGGAGCGGAAGATTGACGAGGGCAATCTGGTCGAGACCCTTTTCCTTGAGATGGCCATTGACGGCCGCAAGCTCGCCCTTCTCGAGCGCAGCGAACTCGCCCTCGACGTCCTTGAGCTCATGCTCGAGCGCATCGACACGCGCCATCTGATAGGGCGTCGGCCTGTCCTCGACGGATATGATCGCGCCATAGACGGTGTCCATGTGCTCGCGCAGCCGTTCTTCGCCCGTGATCGCACCGCCCTCCGTGGTGGCGACGATCTCCTTGCGGAGAGCATCGGCATGGTCCGCGAGGGCTGTCAATTCTCCGTGCAAGGCATCGCTCCCGGGCAGCTTTGCCGCACGCGCCTTCGCGCCTTCGCGAACGGCCACGATCTTCGCTGCCAATACGCTCATCCGGTCGAAGAGCCCTGAAACGCGTTTGGCCGCCGCATATTGCGCCATGCGATCGGCGAGCGTGAACGTCGCGCGCCGGTCGAGGCCGATCGTCACCGGCATCGTGTAGACGTTGCCGCCCTTGGTGAGGCGTACCGTATAGGTGCCCGGTGGCACGCGCGGCCCTCGTGTGGCGCGGCCGACAAGCGTCGCACCCTGCGGCGTGTGGGGCGGGTCGTCGCGCATCGACCATACGACGCGGTTGAGACCTCTTCGGTTGGAGGCGGGAAGCGTCGTCAGCAGCTTGCCGTGCGCATCGAGGATATCGAGCTTGAGACGGCCGATGACCTGAAGCGACTTCTGGTAATACGTAATCACGAGGCCGTCCGGTGGATTTTGTCCCTCGTAGACAGCGTCGCCGTCCTGCCAGCCGCCTCTGCCCTCGATGCGCTGCTGGACGGGCCGGCCGGGGATCAAGGCGGCATCCTGCGCAACGAGCGCCGGACGAAGCGCGCGCAACGGCGATATGTCGTCAACGATCCAGATGCCGCGGCCATGGGTGGCGATCACGAGGTCGTCGTCGCGGCTTGCGAATGCCAGATCGCGCACAGCGACGTGCGGGAAATTGTGCGGCGCAAAGGATGCCCAGCTCGCGCCGCCGTCGAGCGACACGTACAACCCGAATTCCGTGCCGACGAAAAGAATGTTCGGCGATTTGGGATCTTCTTTCACCACATGGGCATAACCGCGCACGCCCGGTGTTGCAGGCGTGATCAGGGGTTCCCACGATTTTCCGTAATCGCGCGTGCGGTAGAGGTAAGGCGTCATGTCGCCGAAATTGTGCCGGTCGACGGTGACGTAAGCCGTCGCAGGGTCGTAGCGGCTCGCCTCGACCCAGCTGATCCAGTTGCCTTTCGGCAGGCCCGGAATATTCGCAACTGTATTGGTCCAGCTCTTGCCGCCGTTGCGCGTCACTTGGACATTGCCGTCGTCCGTTCCGACCCAGATCACCGCACGATTCTTGGGGCTCTCGGAGATCGAATAGATCGTGGTGTGCATCTCGGCTTCGGAATTGTCGACCGTGATGCCGCCCGACTGTTCCTGCTTCTGCATTTCCGGATCGTTCGTCGTGAGATCCGGAGAGATACGCTCCCAGTTCACGCCGTGATCGTGGCTGCGGAAGAGAAACTGGGCGCCGATATAGAGCGTGGTCTTGTCCGTGGGCGACAACGCGATCGGCGTGTTCCAATTGAAGCGGAGTTTTTCCTTGTAATTGGCGAGCGGCTGGATGTCGCGGTGCTGGAGCGTCTTGCGGTTGACGCGCGCGATATGGCCGCCCTGAGATTCGCCGTACATGAAATTGGCGTCCGTGGGATCGGGGAAGGCGAAGAAGCCGTCGCCGCCCAGCATGTTTTCCCAGCGGCTGTTGCTGATGCCGCCCGGATAGGCGCTGTCGCCGACCCAGACGGAATTGTCCTGCAGGCCGCCATAGACCTGGTATGGGTCCTTGTCGTCGACGCTCACATGATAGAATTGGCTGATGGGAAGGTTGTCGCACTTCCACCATTTCACGCCGCCGTCATAGGAAATCCAAAGTCCGCCGTCATTGCCGCCCACGACCTGTTTGGGATTGGCGGGATCGATCCAGACGGCATGCCAGTCGGCGTGGCCGCCGCCGCCGGCATCCGAGAAGCTCTTGCCCCCGTCTTCCGACGCGATGAGCGTGAAGTTCGTCTTGAACAGACGATCGGGATTCGTCGGATCGACGACGATTCGTGCGAAATAAAACGGTCGCCAGACCATGTTCTGGCTGCGGTCGCGCGCTTCCCAGGTCGCTCCGCCATCGTTCGAGACATAAAGCGCGGAACGTACATTCTCGACCAACGCATAGACGCGGTCGGGATTGGACGGTGCGTAAACGATTTCGACGCGGCCCCAGGGCGTCTTCGGCAGGCCTTTGTTCGTCTCGGCCGTCATTGCCGTCCAGCTCTGTCCGCCGTCCGTCGAATGAAACAAGCCGCTTCCCGAAAACGCCGTCGGGCCGTTGCCGCCCGAACGGAAGGTCCAGCCCTGGCGGCGGAAATCCCAAAGGCCGGCGTAAAGCTCGCCAGAATCCCGCGGATTGAGCGCGATGGAAGAACAGCCCGTGGAGAGATTGCTGCCTTTGAGAATGAGCGACCAGGTCACGCCGCCGTCCGTCGTCTTGTAAAGACCGCGATCGGCGCTGTCGCTCCAGAGCTTACCGGGAACGCAGGCATAGACGATCTTGCTGTCTTTGGGATCGACCACGATGGCCGTGATCCGCTCGGAATTTTCGAGGCCCATATGGGTCCAGGTTTCGCCGCCATCGCTCGATTTGTAGATGCCGTCGCCGATGGAGACGGAGTTGCGCGTCCAGCTCTCGCCAGTGCCAACCCAGACGGTCTTGGGATTGTTGGGATCGAGCGCGATGGCGCCGATCGATTGCACGGGCTCGCGATCGAAGACGGGTTTGAAGCTCGTGCCGCCGTCCTGCGACTTCCACACGCCGCCGGAAGCCGCGCCGACGAACAGCGTGATCTTGCCGTCCTTTTCCTGCCGCCCGGCGAGGGCCGAGATGCGCCCGCTCATTTCAGCCGAGCCGATATTGCGCGCTCCGAGGCCGGAGATCGTCGAACTATCGATCGCCGGCGTGGGACTTTGCGCGGCGGCCGCAGAGACACAAAGGCACAGGGCTGACGCAAGCAGCGTCGACGAAGCATTGGGGCGCAAGACGGTTCTCCACCGCGGATGGCGGCTTTTCATTTGGACTGGGGGGCCGGCTGGACCGGCATTTCAAAAAAGCTTGCGGGCACCGCAACGTTGGCTTGGCCCGATGCGATCGTGATCACCTGTTTCGACGTGTCCGCGGAATTTAGGGGACCGGAGGCGATGGAGAAGGGGAAGTAGACCCCTGCGACACGTTCATAGTCGGCGAGATCGGTCTCGGTCTCCTGCTCGGCGCCGCGAATGGTCCGTCTTTCGAGAACCTTGATCTCGAGGAAGACGTCCGGATCGAGATAGTAGGTGAAGACCGTGCCGTCGGCTTGCGATACGCGCAGCTTGTAGGCGCTGGTGCCGTCGATGTCTTCACGGCCGAGATAATCGACTTTGGAGCCTTTGGCCGTCGCTGCGAGAAGCGCGCCGTCGATGGACGCTTCGTCGGCCAGTGCACGGGCCTCGTCGGCGTTCATCTGTTCCGGGTCCTTGCGGCCCTGGAAGGGATTGACCTTCCAGGCCGTCTTGCCGTCATAGGCCTGGATGAGCGTCAGACCCTGGACCGAGGCGTCGATGCGCACGGCGCTCGCGCCGGAATCGAGGCGCAGCCGGGTTTCGGTGTAGGCGAGCTTGAAATCGCGCGGAAGTCGCAGCTCACCTTTCGTGATGTAGGAGTGGATCGCCGCGAGCTTCTCGGCTCCGCCGCGGGCCGCCAGATTTTTGGCAACGAGATCATCCGCCGTCTGGGCGTGTGCTGATGTGATGACGGCGCAAAGCAATATTGGCCATACGGCCGCGACAGATCGCCAACGCAATGTATGCCCCCTGACGTGCGCCGCTGCGATCCCATGACCGCGCGCGCCTCTGAAGAGCGTCGCCGACGCGGGCGCTATCGTCAATCCCGCGAAGGGCATGGCTGCCAAGCCGGCTGGCCAGGCGGACGCATAAAGCATTGATAGACCAAGCATTTCCCATTCAACTCGTCCGAGCACGCCGCCTCTCGCGGCGAATTGCGGCAATTCCAATCGAGACGGTGCCGTGCTTCAAAGCTGGCTGCGCGTCTGTGCGGGCGTAAAAAGAGGGTCGCGTTTGTGAGCATCAGGGGGTGGGCGCCGTACGGCGTTGGGGCCATCGCATTGGCACTGTCGGGCGGCGCGTTCGCACAGGTCGAGACGGTCGTCGTCACCGCCAAGACGCTGCCTTTCGACCAGGTCACCGAGATCGACAAGACGGGGTCGCCGATCGCGGACGTGCCGCGCAGCATCGAGATCGTCCCGAGTGATCTTTTCATTGCGCAAGGCGCGACGCAGCTGAGCCAGACCCTGACGAATGTCAGCGGGTCGTCGCAGGGCGGCCAGTACAATTTCGGGTTCTTCGACCGGTTTATCATTCGCGGACTGAACGCGACCTTCCTCAACGACGGATTGCCGGAGGGCACCTCCGATCTGACGGGCTTCGTCCATTCGCTGACGGGCGTCGAGCGCGTGGAAATTCTGAAGGGGCCAGGCTCGGCGCTTTACGGCAGCGCGGAAGAAGGCGGCACGATCAATCTCGTCCATTATCGCCCGAGCGACGTCTACGGCGCCCTTCTGAGCGAGCAATATGGCAGCTACGGAACCACGACGACGGATATTTCGCTTACCGGCCCGACCGGAATTGACGGCGTCGACGGGCGGCTCGACGGCGAATTCCAGCATTCGGACGGATTTCGGGACCTCACCAACCAGACCGGCGAGATTTACGGCGCGCTCAGCTTTCGCCCCGCGAACCACGATATCGAGCTGCGTGTGGAGTATCACAATATCCAGGATCTGCCCGACGCCGAAGGCATTCCCTTTTCGCCACCGAGCGGGACGGGCGATCCGCTCTCGGTTCCGACCAGCTTCAAATATTACACGCCCTACGCCTTCGCCAATCAGGAGATCGAGCGCGTCTTCCTGAGCGACGCGTGGACATGGAACGACAGCCTGGTCGTCAATCTGCGCACGGCCTATAGCGCGCGCAATGTCGACCTCGCGCGCAATTCGGGCGGTTCGGTCGCCTTCACCGGCGGCCTCTACGCGCTCACCAAGCGTCAGCTTCGCGAGCAGAAGGACAATGTCGGCGATTTCACCTTTCAGGCGGAACCCACCTGGACGTTCGACACGGGCGGCCTCAAGCACGTGCTGGTGACGGGGGTCGAAGCACGCGAGATCAACGCCGGGACCGTGCGCGAAACGGCGGCGCTACCGAACATCGCCAATATCTACGCGCCGGTTGTCAACGACGGAACGATGGGCGCACTGACCTTCCAGTGCAGCGCCAGCTATAGCTGCGACAACGCGAAGCTCCTGGGACAATTCTACGGCCTCTACGCCATCGATCAGATCGACGTGACCGATGCATTGAAAGTCCGGCTGTCGGTGCGCGAGGATTGGTTCGACACCGAAGCGGAAGCGCGCTCGCCGGGAATTCCCGCCAATCCCGGCCAGGAAGAACCCTGCACCAACCCGCCCGCGGGATCGACGGCTTGTCCTCTGGTGCCGGGTTCGCCCGCAATCCAGAAAGACGCGCTCACCTCCTGGGACACGGGCCTCGTGTATTTCCTGACGCCGGACCTCTCCGTCTTCGGCGGCTATTCGAGCGCAGCCTATCCGATCTTCAACACGGAGGAGCCTGAAAGCGTCGGCCAGACGCCCGAGACCGGCACGCAGATCGAAACCGGCCTTCGCTTCCAGCAGGCGTCGTGGCTCTCGGCATCGTCCTCGCTCTATCGCGCCACGCGCGACAACGTCTTCACGCTGATCGGTGACGTTCCGACCGTCTTCTCCTATCGCGTCGAGGGTTGGGAAAGCGACGTGAATCTGACGCCCACGGACGGATGGAACATCATCGCGAACTTCGCGGCGCAGACGCCGATCATCACGAACTATCCCGCGACGCCCGCCGATATCGGCCGTTATGTTCCGAGCGTCCCCACGATCCTTGCCAATTTGTGGACGACTTACGACATTCCAATTCCGGGCGTCGGCACCGAGCCGCAGATTGGCTTCGGCGCGCGCTATCGCGATCACGAATTCGGCGATGTCGGCAATACACGGCGCGTACCCGGCGTTCCGCTGTTCGACACCGTGCTTGGGATTCCCTATCGCGAATGGGAGTTCCAGGTCGGCGTGTCCAACATCTTCGACCGGCAGAATTACGTGGACGCCGCCGGAACAGGCAGCGGTGCGGCACCGGGGCCCGACCGCACCTATTTCGTGAAGCTGAGTTACAAGCCAGACTAGGCGCTTCGAAAACGGATGAGGCTCATTTTGCGGCGTTTCCCTGCCTTGCTGGCTCTGGCACTGCTCGCGTCTTCGCCCGGTGCGCTCGCGGCCGATCCGCCGCCCGGCGGCCGCGTCGTTTGCGTGTCGAAGCAGATCAACGAGTTCATCTTCGACATCGGCGCGCAAAGTCATCTCGTGGCGCGCGATCTGACCTCCATCTACCCCAAGGAAATCCTTTCGCTTCCGAGCGTCGGTTATCACCGGGCGTTGAGCGCAGAGGGCATCGTCTCCATGCGGCCGAGCGTTCTCCTCACCGACGGCAATGTCGGGCCGAACGAGGTGCTGGATCGCGTGCGCTCCGTCGGCATCCCGGTCGTGACGATGGACCCGGGCGATTCGCTGCAGGGCGCAGAAGACCTGATGCTGCGGCTCGGCACCTATTTCGGGCGCGCGCAGCAGGCGACCGCAATTGTCGCCACATGGAAGGCCGGCATGGCCGAGACGATCGCCGACGCCAAACGCTGGGACGGTCAGAAGAAACCCAAGGTGATGATGATCCATTTCGGCCAGATCGGGAATTCCTATCTCGGTCTCTCGGCGAAGGGACCGGCCGAGCAGATTCTCGAATGGGCGGGCGGCAAGAATGCGCTCTCCGGCGACGGCCATATGGCGCATCTGACGCCCGAGATGATCGCGGGCGCGCGCCCCGATATCATCATCGCCACCGATGTCGGTTTCGACCGCTACGGCAGCGCCGCGAAATTCGCGGAGATGCCCGGCGTCAATCTCACGCCCGCCGGCAGGAATCTCCGCATCTATCGCATCGACGAGACCGAGATCATGTATTTCAGCCCGCGCACGCCCGCATCCGTCGCGAAGATCGCGCAATGGCTGCACGGCCAGTGAGTTCGGCGGCCGCCCCGTGCTGAGACGGCTGACTTACGGCCAAGTCTATCTTCTCCTCGCGCTGTTGCTGGCCGCATCGGTGATCGCGTCCGCGTCGATCGGCGCTTTCATGTTTCCGCCGTCCGCGATCGCCCGTTTCGTGGGCGAGGGGTTGAGCCTTCTGCCATCGCGGCCGGACGACATTCTCGACCGCAACGTATTTTTCATTCTGCGCCTGCCGCGCGTGCTTCTCTGCGGATTGACCGGTGCGATCCTCGGCGTATCGGGCGCGCTGATGCAGGGGCTGTTCCGCAATCCCATCGTCGAGCCGGGCCTCGCGGGCACTTCCGCCGGCGCAGCACTTGGGGCCGCAATTGTGTTCGTGTTCGGCAGCAGCACGGCCTTCAGCTTTGCCTCACCCCTGGGCACGGCCGGTGTGCCGCTTCTTGCGTTCCTGTGCTCGTTCGGCGCGACCATGCTCGTCTACCGGCTGTCGACGAGCTTCGGCCGCACCGACGTCTTCACGCTGCTGCTCGCCGGCATCGCGCTGAACGCAATGTGCAATGCAGGGACCGGATTTCTCTCTTATATCGCGCGCGATCCGCAGGCTCGCAACATCACCTTCTGGAATCTCGGGACCTTCACGACGGCCGATTGGCGTGGCGCGATCCTGGTCGGAATCGCTTTCGCCGCGTGTTTCGTGCTGGCTCTGCGCCACGGCAAGAACCTCAACGCGCTGATGCTGGGCGAGGACAACGCGGCCTATATGGGCGTCGAACCGGAAAGACTCATCTTCCGCCTCATCGTCATCAACACCATCATGGTTTCCGTCGCGACCGCGATGGTCGGCGTGATCGCCTTCGTGGGCCTCGTCGTGCCGCACCTGCTGCGGCTGATGCGGTCGTCGGATTATACGTTCCTGCTTCCCGCATCCGCTTTGCTGGGCGCGCTGCTGATGGAAATCGTCGACATCGTGGCGCGGCTGGTCATCCAGCCGGCGGAACTTCCCATCGGTATCATCACGGCGCTGCTGGGCGCACCCTTCTTTCTCTGGATATTGATCCGCGAGCGGCGGAGCGACACCTATGGCTGACGCCGCCGTTCGCATCCGCGACGTGTCCTATGCGGCGGGATCCGTGCAAATCCTTTCCGCCATTGCGCTCGACTTCCAGCCGGGCCGCTTCAACGTCGTCCTCGGTCCCAACGGCGCCGGCAAATCGACTCTGATGCGGATTGCGGCCGGCCGCCTCGCGCCCACGTCCGGCGACGTCCTCTACGGCGAAACCTCTGTCGCCGCGTTCGACATGACCGCGCTCGCGCGGCGACGTGCGTTTCTCTCCCAAAATGTCGAGCTGACGTTTCCGCTCGCGGTCGAAGACGTCGTGCTGATGGGCCGCTATCCGCACTATCGCGGCGTGCCGTCGCTCAAGGACAAGGAGATCGTGGCGCGGGCGCTCGACCTCGTCGACATGACCGCACGGCGGCATCAGCCCTATCCGACGCTGTCGGGCGGCGAACGCCAGAAGACGCATCTCGCGCGCGTCCTGGCGCAGATATGGAACGACGAAGAGTCAGCCGAGGAGCGCATCCTCTTCCTCGACGAGCCGACCACGAGCCTCGACATCCACTATCAGCTCCATCTGCTCGATACGGCGCGGGAGTTTCTGAAACGCCGCTGCACGATCGTGGCCAGCCTCCACGATCTCAACATGGCATTCGATTACGGCGATCGTTTTTTCCTGCTGGAGTCAGGCAGGCTGGTGCACGAGGCCGATAGCGCTCGTGCCGTTCCGAAGGACCTGATCGAGCGCGTCTACCGCGTGAAAGCGGAAACGGGCGAGGGCGGCTATTGGCGGTTCAGGTTGTGATCGCGTGCTGAAATCGGGGAGACGCAAAATCCCTGGTAACAGGGTTGTTATCAGGGCGGTCGAAAATTCTAATTTCGAGCCGCGTGCATTTGAGCCCTGTGCCACAGCGGTTTCCGGCAATTCCGCGCGCGCGGTCGAGGACAAAAGCAGGGCATAGGCAGCGAACCACGCTTCTTCCGCGCTTCGGCGCACGCCCGTCGGGCCGGCTGCCGAATTTGCATTTTAAAGCGAGGTTGTCCGAGGCGATAAACAGCGCCGCCGCAAGGGGGTGGAACGCCGTCTTTTCGCTCTCGAAGAGTCCGGCACGACGCGCCGGGGGCAGGAATGCATGATGATCGGAATCGTGCGCCGCTTGATCAAATCGGTCAAGGTGTACATTTCGGCGACAGCGCAGATTTATGTCGCCGAACCGGCAACAAATTGTGGCGATGATGCTGCCGTGAACCTTCCCCTCTCCCCACGGGGGGAGAGGAGAAAATCCTCCCGCGCGTCTGCCTATATCCCCGCCTGCTTCACGTGCGTCTCGAATGCCGCAAGTTCGCCCTTTTTCACCGCATCCCACGCGGCGAGCTGCGTCTCGAGCTGCGCGTGCAGCCCGGCATAGGTTTCGGTCTCCTGCTTTGTCGGCGCGGTGTCGGCGTCCTCGAGCCCGCCGGCGAAGGCGTAGATCTGCTCGTTGAGCATGTCGGGGTAGTTGAGATTGCCTTCGGAGCCCGTGAGCTTCACCTGCATCAGCGTGCCTTCGATCGGCTCGACCTTGGCGACCAGCGCATCGCCTTCCGCGAGGAGGGCTGTGTTGCCCGGCTTGCCGTCGAGTTTTTTGTGAAGGCTTGCGACTTCGGCTTTCGCGGCACGGATATCGTTGACGGCGCGATGGAGCGTGTCGAGGTCGTGCCAGGTCTCGACGGAGAGCGCGAATTTCTGGCGCAGCCCGTCATCCGGCCCTTTGACGCGCGGATCGCGCACCAGCTCGAGCGGTGCGGTCTGGGTCACGCCGGCGACCGTGAGCTTCACGGTGTAATGGCCGGGCAGCGCGATCGGTCCGCGCGGCGCAAGGCCTTCGTAAAACGCGCCCGGAATCTGCACGGGATCGTCATAACGCAGATTCCACACGAAGCGGTTCATGCCCGCATTCGCCGGCAGCGTGCTCGTCGGGATGATCTGGTCCGGCCATTCCGGCGGCTGCTCCTTCGTGCCTTCGGATTTGCTCGAAAGATGGCGCACGAGCTTGCCGTCGGCGTCGAGAATGTCGATGGTCACTTCGCCTGCGGGCTTCGACGCAAAATAATAGTCGATCAGCGCACCGGCGGGCGGGTTCTGGCCGACGGGACGGCGCGTGTCGACCTGATCGGGGTAGTAAAGCCTGTATGCCTTCTCCGGCGCGTAGAGCCTGGCAGCAGGGGAAGGCGCGCCGGCCACGATCTGACGCAGCGGCGTCACGTCATCGAGAATCCAGAACGAGCGTCCATGGGTCGCCACGACCAGATCGTTGTCCTTCACGACGAGATCATGCACGGGCGACTGCGGCAGGTTGAGCTGCAGGCTTTGCCAATGCGCGCCGTCGTCGAAGGACACGAACACGCCCGTTTCGGTTCCGGCATAGAGAAGCCCGCGCTTCACCGGGTCTTCGCGCACCGCGTGAACGACGGCGCCTTCGGGCAGGCCGGCATCGAGCCGTGTCCAGCTCTTGCCGCCGTCGGATGTCTTGAAGACATAGGGATGAATGTCGTCGAGCTTGTGCCGGTCGACGGCCACATAGGCCGTGCCTTCGTCGAAAGGCGACAGCTCGATCATGTCGATGCTGCTCCATTGCGGCATGTCGGGCGGCGTTACGTTCGTCCAATGGCCGCCGTCGTCGCTCGATACCTGAATCAGCCCGTCATCGGTGCCGACCCACAAATGTCCTTTCACCAAGGGCGATTCCGAAATGGCGAAGATCGTGTCGTAATATTCGACGCTGGTGATGTCCTTGGTGATCGGGCCTCCGGAGGCGATCTGCTTCGACTTGTCGTTGCGCGTGAGGTCGCCGCTGATCGCGGTCCAGCTCTTGCCGTCGTCGGTCGTCTTGAACAGACGTTCTGCGCCCCAATAGAGCGTGTCGGGGTCGTGCGGCGACATCATCAGGGGCGACGTCCAGTTGAAACGGTGCTCGAGCTCCGACGCCGCGCGGCCCGAGGCATCGACCGGCCACACCGAGATCGTCTCCGACTGGAAGGTGTGCATGTTGAATCGCTGGATGTCGTTTTCGGAAGACGAATAGATGATGTCGGGATCGCGCGGATCGGCGATCACGAAGCCGCATTCGCCGCCGCCCGCCATGTCCCAGTCGCGCTCGTCGATGGCGCCTTCGTCGTCGGCGCTCTTGATCCAGACGTTCGAGTTGTCCTGCTGCGCGCCATAGACGCGATAGGGGAAGCTGTTGTCGACCGACACGTGATAGAATTGCGCCGTCGGCTGATTGTCGGCTTGCGTCCAGGTCTTGCCGCCGTCGACAGAAACAATGGCGCCGCCGTCGCTGCCGTTGATCAAGCGATCGGGGTTGGCGGGATCGATCCACAGACCATGATGATCGCCATGGCGCGCGGAGACGAGATCGAAAGTCTTGCCGCCGTCGGTCGATTTGAACATGCCGGTGTTGAGCGCATAGACCGTGTCGGCATGCTTCGGATCGGCGTAGATTTTCGAGAAATACCACGCCCGCTGGCGCAGCCGCCCGTCATCATTTACGCGTTTCCAATGCTGGCCGGCATCGTCGGAGCGATAGAGCCCGCCGTCCTTGGCTTCGATCATGGCATAGACGCGTTTGGAATCGGCGCCGGAGACCGAGATGTCGATGCGGCCGAGAATGCCCGGAGGAAGTCCGTTGCCGGACAGGCGCGACCAGGTGATACCGCCATCCGTCGAACGGTAGAGTCCGCTGCCCTCACCGCCACTCGAGAAGTTCCATGGCTGGCGCAGGGCTTGCCAGAGCGAGGCGTAAACAATCTTCGAATTGTGCGGGTCGAAGGTGACGTCGATCGCGCCCGTCCGGTCGTTCTTCGAAAGCACCTTCGTCCATGTCTTGCCGCCATTGGCCGTGCGATAGACGCCGCGTTCCGCGTTGGGTCCGAAGGCGTGCCCGAGTGCGGCCACCAGCACGATGTCGGGATTCTTGGGGTCGACGATCACGGCGCCGATCTGGCGGGTGTCGGAGAGGCCAAGGCTCTGCCACGTCTTGCCGCCGTCCACGGATTTGAAAACGCCGTCGCCATAGGTGATGTCGCCGCGCGGGCTCGCTTCGCCGGTGCCGACATAGAGGATGTTGTGATTGGAGGGCGCGACGGCGATCGCGCCGATGGAGGTGATCGCCGTGTGATCGGTGAGCGGTGCCCACGATACGCCGCCATCCGCCGTCTTCCACACGCCGCCGGCGACCGCGCCGAAATAATAGACGAAGGGTTCGCCGGGCACGCCCGTCACGGCCAGAACGCGGCCCCCGCGATAGGGGCCAATGCCGCGCCAGTGCAGCGCCTGGAACAGGCTTTGATCGACGGCGGGGCGCATGGCCGTTTCGGCGATTGCGGTCGTCAGCGACGCAAGGCAGAACGCCGTGGCACAAACGCCCGCGGCGAGATGCGCGGATGGACGAAATTTCATGAAGCGTCTCCAGCCCTGTGGACGGCGGCGACTCTGAACTGACTCGGATCGAGTCCGATCAGACGCCCCCATTTTGCGGGCGATACTTGGCCATTTGGTCGGTCCGCGCAAGGCGGCGACGAAACGATAGCGTCAAGCACCCTTCTGCCCAGGCGGACGGCCGCCGAGAATGACCGGCCTTGCTGCGGCATCCGTTCAAAGGAAGGAGCAGCGTAAGGAGTTCGCGTTCTGTGGCACTTCACCAGTTCGAGCTTTGCTCGGCATCTGGCGCGAAGACGCGGAATGGACGTCCCCTATCGCGTCGCCGATACTTGCGTGTCGAACTGGGCCGGCTTGCCGGGATCCTGCGCGTCGTGCAGCTGGGCCATGGACCAGCCGCCGCCCAGATCGCCGATCAAGGACGCGGCATCGATGAGGCGGCTTTGCTGCACGTTGAGCGCGTTCTGCTCGTCGCTCAGCTCCGTCGCCTGGGCCGTCGCGACCGTGGTGTAGTCGACGGTGCCGGCCGAGTACTCGTTTCGCGCAATCTCGGCGCCGCGTCTTGAATCACGCACGGCCGCGTCGAGCACGGCGGCCTGCCGGGCGAGAATGCGCAAGCCCGCGAGGTTGTCCTCAACGCCCTGGAAGGCGCTCAGCACCGTGGCGCGATACGTCGCCACCGCCGATTCGTATGCCGCCCTGGCTTCGGCGACCACGGCCGCGCGTTCGCCGAAATCGAAAATCGTCTCCGTGCCGGCCGCACCGATCGACCAGAAGTCGTTGGCCGTATTAAACAGCGTCCCCAATGGCGCCTGCGAGAAGCCCGCGTCCGCGGAGATGGTGATGTTGGGATAATACGCGGCGATGGCGACGCCGATCGCGGCGTTTTGCGCCTCCATGGTACGCTCGGCGGCAGCGATATCGGGCCGGCGCTGCAGCAGGGCCGACGGCACGCCGACGGGAATGTAGGGCAATACCGGCAAAGCGGTGCTGTGCGGAATGTCGAGATCTTCCGGATTTTTGCCGACCAGCACGGCGATCGCATGCACATATTGCGCACGCGCGACACCGAGCGCGATCAGGCTGGCTTGCGCGTTTTCGAGCTGCACGCGCGCCGTGATCTCGTCGGACGGCGGATAGAGGCTGTAGCCGGCCTTCACCGCATTCGAGACGACGCGCAGATATTCCGTATATTCCGCGACCGTCCTCGTCAGCAGGTCGATATCGGCGTCGGTCACGCGCAGGTCGATCACGGTCGTTGCGAGCGTGACCTGGGTTGAGAGCGTTGCGTTGGCCAGCGTCGCCTCGCTCGCCTGCGCGTTGGCTTCGTTCTCCTCGATCTCGCGGCGGACCTGACCCCAGATGTCCGGCTGCCAGCTCAACGTGCCTTCGACGGTGCCTTCGGTAATGGTGCCCGAGCTCATGGCGGCGCTGCTTGTACCGCCGCCCGTGCTGCCCCCATTCCCTTTCGCGCGCGTCACCGAACCGGTGGCGCCGATGGTCGGGAACAGCGCAGCGTCGGCCTGCTGCACCAGCGCCAGCGCTTCCTGATAATTGTGATAATCGGCCTGAACGGTTTGGTTGGAGACCCGCACCTGGGGTTCGAACTGATCGAGCAGCGGGTCGTGGAAGTCGGTCCACCAATCGCCCTTGGGAGCCGCGTCGGCCGGCGCGGCCGGAATCCATCCTGCAAGCTCCTTGTAATGCGCTGCAGGCGGCGACGCCGGCGGCGGCCGCTGATAGTCCGGGCCCACGAGACAGCCCGCGAGCGGCAGGATGAGCGGCAGGATCGCTGCGCGTGCGGCAATGCGGATGGTCATGTGCCGGCCTCCATTTCGCCCCGACGCCGCCGGGGCAGCGCCGAAACGCGCCTGACCAGCCAGAGACGCAGACGTTCCAGCTCGAGATAGATCACCGGTGTCGTAAACAGCGTGAAGATCTGGCTGAGGATCAGGCCGCCCACCACGGTGATGCCCAGCGGCTGGCGCAACGAGGCACCCTGACCGATGCCGATGGCGAGAGGCACGGCGCCGAGCACGGCCGCGGCGGTCGTCATCATGATCGGCCTGAGGCGGATCACGGCAGCTTCGTGAATGGCCTCGCGCGGCGTGCGCTTCTCTTCCCGTTCCAGATGGATCGCGACGTCAATCATCATGATTCCATTCTTCTTGACGATGCCGATGAGAAGAATGATGCCGATCAGCGCGATCATCGAGAATGGAATGCCGAACATCAGCAGCGCCAGCGTGGCGCCGATTCCGGCGGAGGGAAGCGTCGAGAGAATGGTCAGAGGATGGATCGTGTTCTCGTACAGGATGCCGAGCACGATATAAACGGCGATCAAGGCGGCGAGGATCAGCAGCGGGATGGAGCTGAGCGACTGGGCAAAGACCTGCGCGGAGCCCTGGAAGCCGCCGTGAATCGATGCCGGCGCGTCCAGGTCCTGCATCGCCGAAGCGATCGCCGCCTGGGCTGCGCTCAACGATCCGCCCGGCGGCAGGTTGAAAGAGATCGTCGCCGCGACGAGACCGCTCTGGTGGTTGACCTGGATAGCCGTATGGTCGTTGACGTAACTCGCCAGGGCGGGCAGCGGCACCATCGTCTCGGCGGCGGTGCTGTCGGCGCTGCCGCTCGATGTTCCGCCGCGGCTGTTCGAGATTGCGTTCAGGGCCACGTTGGCCTCCGCATTGGCATTGAGCGCGTTGGCGGCGGATGCGCCGGCTGTTGCCGTGACCGGCGAAAACGCCGTCACGCCCTTCACGGTTCCCGGCGGCATCTGCGTCTGGGCCGTGCCCGACGCATTGCCGGCCGCAGTGCTGAAGAAGATCCGATTGAGCTCCTGCGGGTATTGCCAATATTTTGGGGCGGCCTCCATCACGACGAAATACTGATTGAAGGGATTGTATATGGTCGAAACGCTGCGCTGGCCGAAGGCGTCGTAAAGCACCTGATCGATTTGGTTGGGCGTAAAGCCGTAGCGCGCCGCCGTGGTCCGGTCGATCGTCACATAGGTTTCCAGACCGTTCTGCTGCATGTCCGTATTGACGTCCGACAATTGACCGCGGCGCTTGCCGAGCGCCGCGACCAGCCTCGGAACGAGTTTGTAGATGGCATCCGGATCGTCGCCGCTCAGCGTATATTGATATTCCGCCGCGGTTTGCCGGCCGCCGATGTGCAGATCCTGCTGCGCCTGCAGGAACAGCCTCGCTCCCGAGATTTTGTTGAGCTTGGGACGAAGCCGGTCGACGATCTGGGCCGCCGAAGCGTGCCGCTCCGCGAGCGGTTTCAGCTCGATGTAGATGTTGGCCGTGTTGCCTGCACGGCCGGCCGAGCCGGAGCCGGCGAAACCGAAGACCGAGGCGACCGCAGGATCCTTTTCGACGATGGCCTGCAATTGCGACAGCTTCTGCGCCATCGACGGAAAAGAAATATTCTGATCGGCGATGATCTGTCCGATGATGATGCCCGTGTCCTGTTCGGGGAAAAAGGTCGAGGGAAGAAGCCCGGCCAGGAAGACGTTCCCGACGATCAGTCCGATCAGCACGAACACGACCAGCAGGGGCCGGTCCAGCACCGATTGAAGTGTCCGCGCATAGGCGTTCCTGAAGTGATCGAACTGGCTTTCCGCCCAGATGGACCAGCGCGCTCGTGACGCCGGAGCCCCGCGGGACTTGAGCAGATGGGCGCACATGCAGGGCGTAATGGTGAGCGAGATCACCATCGAAATCAGAATGGCGATCGACAGCGTGACCGCGAACTCATGGAATACGAGGCCGACCGTTCCCGGCATCAGCAGGATCGGGATGAACACGGCGATGAGCGAAAGGCTCATCGAGATGACCGTGAATCCGACTTCGCCGCTGCCCTTGAGGGCCGCCTCGCGCGGGCTCTCGCCGGAATCGAGATGACGCACGATGTTCTCGAGCACGACCACGGCATCGTCCACGATGAAGCCGGTGCCGATTATGAGCGCCATCAGCGAAAGATTGTCGATGCTGTAGCCGATGAGATACATCGGGCCGAAAGTGCCGACGATCGACAGCGGCAGCGCCACGGCCGGTATCAAGGTCGAGCGGGCCGAAAGCAGAAAGACGAAAACGACTCCAATCACCAGCACGATCGCTATGCCGAGCGTGCGCTCCGTATCGCCGACCGCGGCATTGACCGATTGCGAGCGATCCATTGCGACATGGACGTGAACGCCGTGCGGCAAGGTCGCTTCGACCGAAGGAAGGAGTTTGCGGATATTCGCATCGGTCGCGACAATATTCGCGCCGGGGATCGGAAAAACGATGACGCCTACGGCCGTCCTGCCGTTGAAGAGCCCGATATTGCGGATATTCTCGTTCGAATTGACCACCTGGGCGACATCGTGCAGCACCACGGGCGCGTTGTTGCGGTAGGCGATGACGAGATTCGTATAGTCCGCAGCGACCTTCGCCTGGTCGTTGGAAAGGACCTCGAAGCGCTGATCGCCCTGGTCGATATCGCCTTTGGCGCTGTCGGCGTTGGCCGCGGCTACGGCCGCACGAACATCTTCCAGGCCGATACCGTAGCTGTTGAGCTTGTCGGGTTCGAGCTCGATGCGGACGGACGGCAATGCGCCACCGCCGAGCGTAATCTGGCCGACGCCGGCGATCTGGGATAGTTGCTGCTGGATTACGGTATCGGCGCTGTCATAGAGCTGGGCCTTCGTCAGCGTGTTCGAAGTCAGCGCCAGGATCATGATCGGCGAGTCGGATGGATTGTACTGGCGCCAGGTCGGGTTGCTGCGGAGGGTCGTGGGAAGATCGGCCCGCGCCGCCTGGATCGCCGCCTGAATGTCGCGCGCCGCACCGTTGATGTCGCGGCTCACGTCGAACTGGGCGACAATCGTGGTCGCACCCACATAGCTCGTCGAGGTCATCTGGGTCACGCCGGAGATGACGGCGATACGCTTCTCCAGTGGTTCGGCGACGGTTGCGGCCATGATCTCCGGCGCAGCCCCGGCCATGTTCGCCTGGACGACGACCACCGGAAAGGTGATGTTCGGCAGCGGTGCGACCGGAAGGCTGAAATAGGCGAGCGCGCCCGACAGGAGAATCGCGATGGCGAGGAGTGTCGTCGCGACCGGCCGATCGATGAAGAGTGCCGAGATATTCATGTCGTGCCCTCGGCCGGCCGCTCGTCCGGCCTGCTGCTGTCGAAGCGCCGTGCCAGACGATCGAAGGCGAGGTAGATCACGGGCGAGGTGAACAGCGTCAGCACCTGGCTCAAAGTGAGCCCGCCGATGATCGCAAGACCGAGCGGACGGCGCAGCTCCGAACCCGTGCCGCTGCCAAGCAGCATCGGCAGCGCACCCAGCATGGCGGCCAGCGTCGTCATCAGGATCGGGCGAAAGCGCAGGAGCGAGGCCTGGAAGATCGCGTCTTCCGGCGACTTGCCGTGCAGCCGCTCCGCTTCGAGGGCGAAGTCGACGATCATGATCGCGTTCTTCTTGACGATGCCGATCAGCAGCACGATGCCGATGATGCCGATCACGTCGAGATCATCGCCCGCCATCATCAGCGCCAGCAGCGCGCCGATTCCGGCGGAGGGCAGGGTGGAGAGGATGGTCACCGGATGGACGTAACTCTCATAGAGCACGCCGAGCACGATATAGACTGCGACGACCGCCGCGATCAGCAAGAACAGCTCGCTGGAAAGCGAATCCTCGAACGCCTGTGCGGCGCCGGTGAACGAGCTCGTGATCGATGGCGGCAGATGCACGGCGGCGATCACGTCGTTGATCTTGTCGATCGCTGTGCTCAGCGAAGCGTCCTGAGCCAGGTTGAACGATATCGTCACTGCGGGGAACTGCTCCAGATGGCTGACCACCAGCGGCGACTTGACGACCTTGATATCGGCGATGGCGGAAAGCGGCACCTGGCCCGAGCTGCTGGTTTCGCTCGGCAGGTAGAGCGTGCCCAGAGACTGCAGGTTCGGGAGGCGTTCGCGCTTGGCGACGAGGATCACGCGATACTGCGTCGACTGATTGAAGATCGTGGTGACGATGCGCTGACCGAGCGCGTCGTACAGGGTATTGTCGATTGTCGCGGGCGTGATGCCGAAGCGCGCGGCGAGCTGCCGGTTGACTTCGATATTGAGCGCCAGCCCTTGCACGTCGAGGTCGCTCGCGACCTCGCTGATCGATGCGATTTGCTTCATCTTGCCCACGATCTGAGGCACGTAGGTGTTGAAGTCCTGCGTGTTCGGTCCGCGCAGCACGAACTGGTACTGCTGCGGCGAGACCGTCGTGTCCAACGTCAGATTCTGCTCGGGCTCGAGATAGAGCTTGACGCCGGGAACATTTGCGACTTCCCGCGCAATACGCCGCGCGATTTGCTCGGCGCTGAGGCTGCGGTCGTCGACCGGTTTCAGATTGATGAGGAAGCGGCCGTCGTTGAGCGTCGGGTTCGTGCCGTCGATGCCGATATAGGAGGTCAGGCTGACGACGTCGGGATCCTTGAGGATCGCGTTGCCCAGCGCCGTCTGCCGCCCCGACATTGCATGATAGGAGACCGAATTGTCGGCGACACTGATCCCCTGGATGACGCCGACGTCCTGCGTGGGGAACAGTCCTTTCGGGATGACGACGTAAAGGAAGCCGGTCAGTCCCACGGTGATGATGGCGACAATCAGGGTAAGGCCCTGGTGGCGCAGCACCCAGGTGAGACCGCGCTCGTAGGCCTTGAGCGTCCGGTCGAACAGACGCTCGCTCGTGCGCTCGAACCAGCTCAGGTGACGCTCAGACTGGCGCTTCAGCATGCGCGCGCAGAGCATCGGCACCAAAGTGAGCGAAACAACGGCGGAAAGCACGATTGTGATCGCAAGCGTGACCGCGAACTCGCTGAACAGGCGGCCGATTACGCCGCCCATGAAGAGGAGCGGGATCAGCACGGCAATGAGCGACACGGTCAGCGAGACGATGGTGAAGCCGATCTGTCCGGCGCCGGTCAGCGCGGCTTCGAGCGGACTTAAGCCTTCCTCGAGATAGCGCACGATGTTCTCGATCATCACGATCGAGTCGTCGACGACGAAGCCGGTCGCGATGATGAGCGCCATGAGCGACAGATTGTCGATCGAGTAGCCGAGCTTGTACATCAGTGCGAGCGTGCCGATCAGGGACACCGGCACCGAGATGCTCGGGATGATCGTCGCCGGCACGTTCCTGAGGAAGACGAAGATCACGAGCACGACGAGTACGATAGCCAGCACCAGCTCGAAGAAAGCGTCGTCGACGGACGCGCGGATCATGGTCGTGCTGTCCGAAACGATGTCCACATGCATCGCCGGCGGCAGGCTCGCCAGGAGCTGGGGGAGCTCCTTCTTGATCTGATCCACCGTCTGGATGACGTTGGCGCCCGGCTGGCGCTGCACGTTGAGCACGATCGCGCCCGTCTTGTCGAACCAGGCGCCCTGCTCGACATTTTCGGCGGCCTCACTGACCGTCGCCACGTCCCGCAACAGGACCGGCGAGCCGTTTTGATAGGCGATGATGGTGTTCAGATAATCTTCTGGATCGGAGATCTGATCGTTGTCGTTGATCGTGTAATCGAGCTCGGGGCCGTCGAAATTGCCCTTCGGCTGGCTCAGCGTGATGTCCGAGAGCAGGGTGCGCAGATCGTCGATGTTGAGACCGTAGGCGGCGAGCTTCTGCGGATCGACTGCGACGCGAATGGCCGGTACATTTCCGCCGGAGGCGGTGACGAGACCGACCCCGGGGACTTCGGAGATTTTGGAAGAGAGCCGCGTGTTGGCGATGTCCTGCAGCTGGGTAAGCGACATCGATTTCGACGTCACGCCCAGCGTCAGGATCGGCTGATCGGCCGGATTGACCTTGGCATAGGTCGGCGGCGCCGGCAGGCCGCTCGGCAGGAAGCTGTTGGCGGCATTGATCGCCTCCTGCACATTCTGCTCGGCGACATCGAGATCAATCGACAGATCGAACTGCAACGTGATGACCGAAGCCGTCGCGGAGCTCGAAGAGATCATCTGCTGTAAACCCGGAATCTGGCCGAGCTGCACCTCCAGCGGTGCGGTCACCGTGGTCGACATCACTTGCGGACTGGCGCCGGGATAGAAGGTCTGGACCTGGATCGTCGGATAGTCGACGTTGGGCAGAGACGACACGGGCAGGAAGCCGACCGAGACGAGTCCGACGAGCACGAGCGCGATCATCAGCAACGCCGTCGCTACCGGCCGCATGATGAACAGACCCGATATGTTCATGGGCGCGAACCGTTTGTCGGTCGCTTTGCCCCGTGGGTCTTGGAATGCCCCAGCGCGGTCGGGTTGGCGATCTTGATTTTGGTGCCGTCGCTCAGCCGGTCGGTGCCGTCGATCACGACGATGTCGCCGGCTTCAAGACCGCTCGCGATGGCCGTGTTCTTGCCGTCGCTCGGGCCCAGCATGACCTTGTGGACCGAAACCATGTCGTCCTTGTTGACCAGATATACGTAATTTCCGGGCGCGCCGTTCAAGATAGCCGGCGTCGGCACCAGCACGGCGTTGGTCAAAGTGTCGACGAGCAGCTGCACGTTCACGAACTCGTTCGGAAACAGGGCCTCGTCGTCGTTGGGAAAGGTTGCGCGCAACGTGACGGTGCCGGTGCTCACCGTCATCTGATTGCTGATCGCATAGAGCGTGCCGGTTGCAAGCTTTTTGCTGTTGTCGCTGGTGAACGCGGTCACCGGCAGCTTCGGGCCGACGGCGTTGAATCGTTCGACAACCTTGGCGAGATCGTTCTGGGCGACCGTGAATTCGACCGTGGTCGGCTTCATCGTCGTGATGACGGCAAGTCCCGAGCTCGAGGACCCGGTGATGTAATTTCCCTGATCGACGAGGCGCAGGCCGACGCGGCCCGAGAGCGGCGCGGTGATATGGCAATAGGTGATGTCGAGCGCGTATTGCGCGATGTTCGCCTGGTCGATCTTGACCGCGGCCACGTCCTGCTGGACGAGGAATTTCTGATCGACGTAGGTCTGCTCGGCTATCGATTTCTGTCTTTCCAGCACTTCGTAGCGGACAAGGTCCGAGCGTGCCTGATTGAGCGTCGCGCTGTCCTTTGCGAGCTGGGCTTCCGCTTGCTGTTTCAGGACCTCGTAGGGGCGCGGATCGATCTGCGCCAGGAGTTGGCCCTTCTGGATGTCCTCGCCTTCGCGGAAGGGCACTTCGATCAGATAGCCGCTGACGGCCTGGTTCGGCAGCACCGTCACCGTAGACATCGGCGCGACCGTGCCCAGTTCGCTCAGGATCACCGGCATCTGGCCCAGCGTTGCAGGAGCGACTTTGACGACTTGCGGCGCCGGGCCTTTGGCAGGCCCTTTTCCACCGAAGAGGTGCCATGCCAGGAGGACGATGACGATCAGCGCCAGCGATATCAGAATCCAACGCAGGCGATGGCTGCGAAACCTTTGGGGCCAGTTCTCAACGTTGCTCATGTTGGATCCTGGACAAGCCTGCCCGCTCCCCGTCACACCGGCTGCAGTCCTCTCCCTGTGCTCTCCTCTGTTTGGGCGTCGTTCCGCTCGCGCGATCCGTGGTGCGCGGTCGCTTCCATGCGCGGCCGCAAATAGCGGCCTATGCAACTTGTACTTGCACTACGATACAAACCCCTCCTGCGCGGAACCCCCGCACGAGCAGAGCGATGCCAAGACAACTCCTCGGCGCGGAAATGGTTTAACGCCCATCTGTGATGCGCTGTCGCTCGACCCGTGCCGCGAGATATTTGGCGACAATTGTCATGGGCCGGCAGCGGGCGAATCTGTCCGCCGACCGGGCTTTTTTGCACCCGGTTACGGCCCGCCTCCGTGCAAAAGCGTAAAATTCGACGGACCGTCGCTTTCCTTTGGTCAAAGGCAAGACAGCCATGACGGCTTTTGAGAAAACCCCGCCGCCTTTCGGCTGACGGCCCCGCGGCTACACCAGGGCTTCATTCAGGGCGTTCAACTGATCGGTGCTGAGATCGGCGAGCTGGTCGTCCGTGAACGTGCCGATCTGCGTGCCGTTGAGCGCTTCGAGCTGGTCGTCCGTGAACGAGGCCACGGCAGACGCGGAGAGTTCCGAGATCTGCGTGGTTGTCAGCCCGGAAAGCTGGACCGCAGAGAATTCGTCGATCGTGGTCGTATCGAAGGCGCTGATCGTGGTTCCGGTGATGGCGTCGACCTGCGTTGACCCCAGCGTCGCGAACAAGGTGGGCGCGAGACTTTCGAATTGGGCCGCAGAGAAGTTTCCGACCTGGACGTCGCCGAGCGCGCCGAACTGCGTGGTCGAAAGCGCATTGAGTTGCGCCGCCGTCAGTGTCCGCAATTGCATCCGCACCAGGCCGCCCAGCTGGGTGACGGTCATCGTCGCGATGTCGGTCGTGCTGAGCGCGCCGATTTCGGTCGTGTTGAGTGCTCCGATCTGGGTTGTGCTCAGGCCGCCGAGCTGGGTCAGCGTCAATGCGTCGATCTGGTCGTCGCTGAGGCCCGTGATCGCGGTCGGCGAAAGCGAGGAAATCGCCGACGATGTCAGAAGCCCCAACTGCGTCGTGGAAATCGCACCCAACTGCGCAGACGTGAGGCCGGCGAGCTCCGTCGACGTCAGGAGCTCGATCTGCGTGGACGAAAGGTTCGCGATCTGGGTTGCGGTGAGGCCGGTGATGCCGCTCGCCGACAGGTCGGCGAATTCATCCGTCGAAAGGGCGGCGAACTGCGCGGTCGTCAGATTGGCAACCGCGGTGGATGTGAGCGCGGCGAAATCGCCGTCCCACATTGCCGTGAGCTGCGTCGTCGCAAGGTCCGCGATCTGCGTTCCGGTCAGCCCGGAAACGGCGGTCGTCGAAAGATCGCCCATCTGCGTGGTTGTCAGCGCATTGAGCGCGGTCGACGTCAACTCGCCCGCCTGTGTCGACGTAAATCCGTAATATAGCTGGTACGGAGAGAGCTGCGTCATCTGCGTGGTGGAGAGGCTCGCGAGCTGCGTGGCGGTAAGACCGGCGAAGCCGGTGGTCGACAGGTTCGAGAGCTGCGTGCTCGTAAGCTGGCCGAGCTGGGTCGTCGTGAATCCCGAGACGGCCGTCGAAGAAAACGCCGACATTTCGGTCGATGTCAGGGCGGCAAGCTGGTCGGGCGTCAGTTCGGCGACTTGCGCGGCCTGGAAACCGCTCACGCCCGTCGTGGACAGGGCAGCGATCTGGGTGATCGACAGCGCGCCCAACTGCGTGTCGGAGAACGCCGCGATCTGCGTGTCCATCAGACCGCTCACCTCGTCGGCGCTCAGATTGTTGAGTTGCGAGACGCTGAGAGACTGGATCTGGGTCGTCGTCAGCGCGCCGACCTGATAGGAGAGCAGGGACGACAGCTGTCTGGTCGTCAGCTCGCCCAACTGCGTCGCGGTGAAGCCGGCCATCGCGGTGTCGGAGATCCACTGAAGCTGCGTGGTCGAGAGCGCCGCGAGCTGCGTGGCCGTAAGCGCTCCCACCTGATCGGAGGTCAATCCCTCGATTGTATAGAGATCGAGGGCGCCAAGCTGTGTCGTCGTCAGCGAACCGATCTGCGTGGCCGTCAACTCGCCGATGTCGTTGCTGCTGAGCGTGGCGATCTCCGTCGCGGTCAGCGAGGCGACCTGCGCGTTCGAGAGATCGGCTATTTGCGTGTAACTCATGGCGCCCAGTTCTGTCGCCGAGAGTGCGTCGAGTTGGGTGGTCGAGAGGCCGGCGATCTGCGTCGCCGTCAGGCCCTGCACCGCACCGGCGGACAGCGCCGCGATCTGCGTCGCGGAAAGCGCGCCAAGCTGCGTCGCGTCTAACGCAGCCGTCTGCGTGCCCGTCAGGCCGCCCATTTCCGTCGTGGTCAGCGTTGCAAGCTGTGTCGTCGTCAGGGTGGCGACCTGGGCTGCCGTCAACGCGCCGATCTGCCCTGTCGTCATCGCCTGAAGCTGGGTCGTTGCCAGCGATGCAAGTTCGGTCACCGAAAGGCCCGTAATAGCCGTAGTCGCGATCGAGCCGATCTGCGTCGTGGCCAGCCCGGCGAGTTCGGCCGTCGTCAACGCGTCGACCTGCGTCGACGTCATGCCGCTGATTTCCGAAGCCATGAGCGCGGCGAGCTGCTCGGGGCTGAGCGTTTCGATCTGCGTCGTGGAAAGCGCGCTGATCTCGGTGCCGGTGAAGGCGGCGATCTGTGTCGTGCTGAGCGCCGCCAATTGTGACGTGGATAGACCGGCGATCTGGGTCGTGTTCAATGCGGACAGCTGCGTCGCCGTCAGCGCGGCGAGTTGCGCCGAAGAAAGCGATGCAAGTTGCGTCGTCGTCATCCCGCTGACGGCCGTCGTCGAAAGCGCAGCGACCTGATTGGTCGACAGAGCCGAGAGCTGGCCGGCGGAGAGCGCCGCCGCCTGCGTATCCGACAGGCCGCCGATTTCCACCGCCGAAAGTGCGCCGAGCTGCGTGTCCGTCAGGGTGGCGACCTCGTCCGTCGTCATGGCGCCGATCTGCGCGGGCGTGAGCGCCGAGACCTGAATGGTGGCGAGCGCGGCCACTTCGCTGGTCGCGAGATTATTTATGGCCGTGATGGACAGCGCGGCGATTTCATCGGTCGTCAGCGCAGCGATCTGCGCAGTCGAGAGCAGGCCCGCCTGAGTGCCGGTGATCCCGCTGACGGACGTCGCGGTCAGTCCGGCGATTTGCGCCGTCGTCAATGCTTCGAACTGCGTGGCGGTCAGCGCGCCGATCTGCGTGCTCGTCAGATCGTTGAGCTGGGTCGTCGTAAGCCCGGAGACCTGTGTCGCCGAGAGCGCGTTGAGCTGCGTCGTGGACAGGCTGCTCAACTGTGTGGCCGTCATTGCCGCGAGCTGCGTGGTCGAAAGCTCGGCGATGCTGGTGGTGGTCAGGCCGGTCGCAGCCGAACCGGAAATGGCCGCCAATTGTCCGCTCGAAAAGGCGTCGAGCTGCGTGGCGCTCATGGCAGCAATCTGGGTCGATTGCAGCCCGCCGATTTCCGTGGCGGTCAGCGCGCCAAACTGGGTCGTCGACAACGCACCGATCTGTGCGGCGCTGAACGCACCGATCTGCGTGGGCGTCATGGCCGCGAGCTGAGTGGTGGACAGCGTCGCGATATCGGTAGCCGTCAATCCGGAGATGCCGGTGATGGACAGCGCCGCGATCTGAGTTGCCGACAGCGATGCAAGCTGCGTCGTCGACGACGCCGCGAGTTGGGTGTCGGCAAGTTCGCCCATCTGCGTGCCGGTAAAGGCGTCAAGCTGCGCGATCGACAGTGCAACCATCTCGTCCGTCGTCAATCCGCTGACGCCCGTGGTCGAGAGCGCGGCGATCTGGTTGGTGGAAAGCTGACCAAGCTGCGTGGTCGAGAGCGCCGCCGCCTGTGTATCGACAAGTCCGGAGACTTGGGTCGTAGACATCGCCGCGAGTTGTGTGGCGGAAAGCGCCGCGATTTCGCCGATCGTCAGTGCGGCGATCTGAGACGAGCCCAGAGCGGCAAGCTGCGTCGTGGTCAATGCTGCGATGTCGCTCGCGCTGAGGTTCTGTATGGCCGTGGCCGTCAAGGCGGCGATCTCGGTCGTGGTGAGGGCGCCGATCTGGTTGACGGAAAGCGCTCCGACGCCCGTCGTGGCGAGGCCGCTCACGGCCGTGGCGGTCAGTTCGTCGATCTGCGTTGCCGTCAGTGCGGCAAGCTGAGTGGTCGAAAGTTCCTGGACCTCCGTCGCCGTAAAGCCCGAAAGCTGCGTCGCAGCAAGGCTCGCCATGCCGGTCGGCGTAAGGCCGGTCAACTGCGTGTAGTCGAGGTTACCGACCTGGCTCGAAGTCAGCGCATCAAGCTGCGTGGTGGCAAGCGACGCGACGTCGGTCGAGGTAAGCCCTTCGATGGCGGTCGAAGTCAGCACCGCGATTTCCGTTGACGTGAGCGCGCCGATCTGCGCCGAGGACTGCGCATTGATCTGCGTCGATGTGAGGCCGGCCGCGGCCGTCGTCGTGAGTGCGGAGATCTGGCCGGTGGATAGCGCCGCCGCCTGGATCGCGCTGAGCGAAGCAATCTGCGTCGCCGTCATGGCGTCGAGCTGCGCCGTCGTCAAGGCGCCGATCTGGTCGCCCGTCAGGCCCGAAAGCCCGGTAACCGGCAACATCGAGATCTGATCGGTGGTCAGTGCCGCGATCTGCGTCGTCGAGAAGCTCGCAAGTTCGGTGCTGGTCAGACCCCCGACCTGGGTTGTCGTCAGCGCGGCGACCTGCGGTGCAGTCAGGGCTTCGATCTGCGTTACCGAAAGCGATCCGATTTGCGTGCTGGTCAGCCCCTGGAGCTGCGTGGTGGTCAGCGACGCCAGCGACGTTGCGCTCAGAGCCGTGAGCGCGGTCATTGTGAGACCTGCGATCTCGGTCGCCGTCAGCGCGGCAAGCTGCGTTCCGGTCAGAGCGCCGATCTGTGTCTGGTTCAGGACGCCCAACTGCGTCGCGGTCAGGGCCGTGATTTGCGTCGTCGCCAGGGACGCGATCTGTGTCAGACTGAGTCCCGAAATGGCCGTGGGAGTCAGGGCCGCAACGGCCGTCGTCGCCAGCGCGCCGAGCTGCGTCATGGAGAGCGTCGCCACGTCGGTGCTCGTGAATCCGGCGAGCTGCGTGGTCGTCAGCATCTCGAGCTGGGTTCCGGCGAGCGCCGATATGGCTGTCATGTTCAGCGCCGCGAGCTCTATCGCGGTCAGGCCGGTGATCTGCATCGTCGTCAGCGCCGCGATCTGAGTGTCGCTCAGAGCGGCAACGGCGGTGGTTGTCAGAGCGCCGATTTCGGTCGAGCTCAAACCCCCGATCTGTGTCGTGGTCAGCGCGGCAATCTGGCTCGGCGCAAGGCCGGCCATGGCCGTCGTGGTCAGATAGGCGATCTGAGAGGCCCCCAGCGCGCCAATCTGGTCAAGCGACAGCTCCGAAGTCTGGGTGCCTGTCAGTCCCTCGACTTGCATGGTCGACAGCGACGCGATCTCGGTCGTGCCGAGCGCGTTGACGGCGGTCGAAGTCAGGTAGCCGATCTGGGTGGATGTGAGGCCGGCGAGCTGTGTCGTGGTCAGCGCGAGCGCCTGGGCGCCGTTGAGGCCGGCGATCCCGGATTGACCGAGATAGGAAAGCTGCGCCGAGCTCAAGGCGCCGAGCTGCGTGGTGTTCAGTGCGCTCACATCGCTGCCGGTGAGCGATGCGATCTGGGTCGCCGTCAGAGACGCAAGTTGCGACGTGGAAAGCGCGGCAACCTTGGCGCTGTCGAGCGCGGCGAAACTCGTGCCGCCGATCCCGCTCAACTGGGTCGCCGAGAGCGACGCGAACTGCGCCGTCGACATCTCGCCGATCTGCGTTACCGTCATCTCACCCAGCTCTGTGGAGGTCATGGCGGCCAGAAGCGTCGGACTGAGCGCGCCAAGCTCGTCTCCGGTCAGGCTTTCGATCTGTGCGGTGTTGAGGGACGCGAATTGCTGCGCGCTGAGGAGATTGATCTGGGTCGAATCGAGCGAGGCGACATCGGCGCCGTTCAGCCCGTCGAGCTGGGTGGTCGTCAGCACGGCGAAATCCGTCGTCGCCATGGCATCGACCGCCGTGGTCGACAGGTCAGCGATCTCGGTCGAACTCAAGGCCGCGAGCTGTGTCGTCGCCATGGCCCCGATTTCCGTCGCGGCTAATCCGCCGACGGCAGACGCGCTCAGATAGGACAGCTGCGTGGGCGAAAGCGCGCCGAGCTGGGTGGTGGTCAGTGCGGCGACTCCGGTGCTGTTCAGCCCGGCGATCTGCGTCGTCGAAAGTGCCGCGAGCTGCGTGGCGTCAAGTGTTGTGATCTGGGAAACGGCAAGTGCGCCGATTTCCGTGCTCGTCATCCCCTCGAGCTGCGTTGTCGTCAGCCCGCTGATGTCGGTCGTCGCCAGTTCGGAAACCTGCGTCGTCGTCAGGCCGCAGAGTTCAGTCGAGTTGAGATCCCCGAACTGGGTCGCGCTGAGCGAGTCAAGCTGGCCCTCGCTGAGCCCGGACGCTTCCGTCGGTGTCAGCGCGGTTAGCTGCGCTGTGGTAAGGCCGGAAAGCTGCGTCGTCGTCAGCGACATGACGTCGGTCGAGGTGAGTCCTTCGATCTGCGTCGTGGTGAGTGCATCCAGCGCGGTCAGTGCCAGGGCATCGATCGCGGTGACGCTCATATCCCCGATCTGCGACGTCGTCAGGCCGCCGAGCTGCGTGGTCGTCAGCGCCTCCGCCTGAACGTCGGAAAGACCCGTCATCGCCGCGACCGTGAAAGCGCCGACCTGCGTGGCGCCCAGGGCGGAGAGCTGTGTCGTGGAAAGCGCGCTTACATCGGTGGCGTTCAGACCCAGGAGCTGCGTTGTCGAAAGCGACGCGAGCTGCCACGGAGCAAAATAGGCCAGCCCCGTGACAGTGAGATCGGAGATTTGCGAACTGCTCCAGCCTTCAGGCTGGGTCCCCGTCAAATCCCCGATCTCCGTCGTCGACAACCCGGCAATCTGGGTCGCGTTCAAGCCACCGAGCTGGGTGGACGTGAGGCTCCCGAACTGGTCGGGCGTAAGCGCTTCAAGTTCGCTGACGGTCAGATATTTCATCTGCGTCGTTGTCAGCTCTGCGAGCTGCGCATCGCTTAGGACCTGTATCTGTGTCGTGGCGAAGGCGGCGATGTCCGAACTGTTTAGACCCGCGATCTGCGTCGTCGAGAACTCGTCAAGCTCCGTGGCATTCAGCGCCTGGACGGCCGTCGCCGAGAGATAGGCGATCTGGGTGGCCGTCAGTCCGTCGATCTGCGTCGTCGTCAGGCCCCCAGCCAGCGCGTTGGTCAGTCCCGACATGGCTGTCGTGGACAGGTACGCGATCTGTGTGGATGACAATGTGCCGAGCTGATCGGAAGAAAGCGAACCCACTTGCGTGCTGTTGAGCCCCCGGATTTGCGTCGTCGAGAGCTGGGTGAGATCGCCTGTCGAGAATGCTCCGAGCGCCGTCGTGCTCAGATAGCCGATTTGAGAGGACGTGAGACTTCCGATCTGCGTGGCGGCAAGAGCCTCCGCCTGCACATCGTCGAGGCCCGCTATTGCGGTCTTCGTCAGATAAGCGATCTGCGTCGTCGAAAGCGCGCCAAGCTGATCGGCGGAAAGCGTCGACACGTCGGTGCTCGTCAGGCCGGCGATCTGGGTGATGGACAGCACGGCAATCTGTGTCGGCGACAACGCCTCGATCGCACTCGTGTTCAGCGCACCTATGCTCGTGCTTGTCAGCCCTTCGAGCTGCGTCGTCGTCAAATAGGAGAACTGCGTCGTCGATATCTGACCGATCTGAGTTGTCGTCAATCCGCCGAGCGCGGTCGAGGTGAGCGCGCCAAGCTGCGTCGACGTCAAGCTGCTCAGCTGATCACCTGTCAGGCCTTTGATCTGCGTCTGCGTCAGGGCGGCAAACTGCGTTGCGTCGAAATTGTCGACCTGCGTGGAAAACGAGCCGACGTTGGTCGAAGTCAGCCCGGCGACTTGCGTGGTCGACAGTGCCGCAAGCTCTGTCGCCGTAAGTCCGTCGACGGCCGTCGAGGTGAGATACGTGATGTCCGTCGACGTAAGGCCCGCAACCTGTGACGTCGACAGGGAGGAGACCTGTATGTCCGTAAAGCCTTTCATTGCCGCCGTGCCCAGCTGGCCCAGCTGTATGGCGTTGAGGGTGGCGAGCTGTGCGGTGCTGAGCAGGCTGACCTGGGTGCTCGTCAGCCCGGCCATCTGGGTCGTCAAAAATGCCGCCATTTGTGTGGGCGACAGCGCGGCAATCAGCGTTCCCAGCGCCGCCGCCTGCGTGCTCGTGAGGCCGGCCAATTGGGTCGCCGTCAGTTCGCCGGCGTCCGTTGTTGTCAGCGCCCCCATCTGCGTCGCGGTGAGCCCGTTCAGTTCGGTCGCTGTCAGGTCCTCGAGTTCTGTCTGCGTCAAAGACTCGAGCTGATTGCCGCTCAAACCTTCGATTTGAGTGGCCGTCAGCGCTGCAGCCAGCGTGGTGGCAAGATCGTTGAGCACCGTCGTGCTGAGCGAGGACATGGCCGTCTTGCTGATACCTGCGATCTGCGCGGTCGTCAGCGACTGAAGTTGCGTCGACGACAGCGCGTTCACGGACGTCGAACTCAGATAGGCGATTTGTGCCGCCGTGAAGCCGCTGATCTGCGTGGTACTCAGGGCTGAGACCTGCGTGTCCGTAAAGCCGATCATTGCCGTCGTCGACAGGTATTGAAGTTGCGTCGAGCTGAAATCGCCGAGCTCGGTCGTCGTCAGCGCCGCGACGCCGGTGCTGCTCAACCCGTGCATCTGCGTCGTCGTCAGCGCGGCGAGCTCAGTATCGGCAAGCGGCGCGACTTCGGTTGCGGTCAGGCTGCTCATCTCTGTAGCGGTGAATCCGCCGAGTTGGGTAGTCGCAAGCTCTTCGAGCTCGGTCGTCGTGAACTGGCCGATCTGCGTTGTCGAAAGGCCCGATAAAGCGGTCGTGGAGAGGGTGTCAAGCGCGGTCTGGGAAAGCCCGTCGATCTGGTCGCCGGTCAACCCTTTGATGCCCGTTGCCGTCAAAGCGGCAAGCTGCTGCGTCGAAAGCTCACCAAGTTCGGTGGAACTGAGGGCAGCAACCTGCGTACTCGCGAGGCCCCCGATTTGCGACGCCGCAAGCGCACCGATCTCCGATGCCGGCAGTGCTTCGATCGCGGTGGAGGTCAAATAGGCGATCTGCGTGGCTGTGAGACCGACGGTCTGCGTGGTGTCGAGGCTGGCAACCTGCGTGTCGGCGAGGCCGGCAATCGCCGACGTGCTGAGATACGCAAGCTGGGTGGACGCAAAAGCGGTAAGCTGGCTGGTCGTGAGCGCGCCGACCTCGCTGCCGGTAAGGCCCTTCATCTGCGTCGTCGTCAGCGCGGCGAGTTGCGTCGTGGTCAGGCTCGTTAGTTGGGCATCGCCAAGAGCGGCAATATCCGCAACCGTCAGGCCCTGGATTTGCGTCGTCGAGAGCGTAGCCACAAGCGTGGGCGGCAGCTCGCTTAGCTGGGTCGCGGTCAGGCCGTTCAGGCCCGTCGAGGACAGATCATCAAACTGCGTGGCCGCGAGCTGCCCCAGCTGATCGGCCGTAAGGGCTCGCGTTTGCGCGCTCGTCAGACCGGCCAGCTGCGCGCCGGAAAGCTCGTCCAATTCGGTCGTCGAGAATGATGCGATGTCGCTGCCCGTAAGCCCCGCAAGCTGCGTCACGCCGAGGCTGGCGATGCCCGGTGCGGTCAGCGCGTCGGCGGCAGTGGTGGAGAGCGAGGCGATCTGCGTCGACGTAAGGCCGGACAACTGTGTGTCGGACAGGCCCGCGATCTGCGTCGCGGCGAATCCGTTGACCGCGGCGGGCGTCAAGGCGCCGAACTGCGTTGCCCCGAATGCGCCGAGCTGCGTGTTTGAAAGGTCGCCGATCTGGGTGCTGGTGATCGCTCTCATCTGCGTGGAGGACAGCATCGCAAGCTGCGCGGTCGAAAGTGCCGCAAGCTGGCTGCCGCCGAGCGCACCGATGCCGGCCGCACTCAAGCCGGTCATTTGCGTCGTCGTAAGAGCGGCGAGCTGCGTGGCCGACAGGTTCTCGACCTGAGTGACAGTGAGGCCGCCGAGCGCGGTCATGCTCATGGCGTTGAGCGCGGAGGACGTGAGCCCGTTGAGTTCGTCGCTGCTCATCCCTCTCGCCTGCGACAGCGTCAGCGTCGAGATTTGCTGTGTACTGAGTTCGGCGAAGCCCGTCGAACCGATCGCGGCGATCTCGCCGCTGGTAAATCCGGCGAACTGGGTCGTCGAGAGGGATATGAGTTGGGTCGCCGTCAAGGCGCTCATCGCGGTGACGTTCAGAGAGCCAAGTTGCGCCGCACTCAGTCCGCCCAACTGCGCCGGCGAAAGAAGCGCCGTCTGCGTGGCTGAGAGGCTCGCCATCGCCGTCGTCGTCAGATAACCGAGCTGATTTGAGGTCAGGACCGAAAGCTGCGCCGCGGACAGCGCGTCGATGTCGCCTCCGGTTACGACGCGCATCTGCGTGGTATCGAGCGCGGCGAGCTGCGTGCTTGTGAGCGCCGAGAATTGCGTCGTCGACAGCGCGGAGATTTGCGCATCCGAGAGGGCAGAGGCCTGCGCGGTTGAAAGGCCCGCGATCTGCGCGGCCGAAAGACCTACGATTTGCGTGGCCGAGAGGCCGCCCAGAGAGGTCGGCGCCAGCGCGGCAAGCTGCGTGACGGCGAGCGCGGACACCTGTGTCGAGGTCAGGCCTTCCAATTGCGAAGCGGAAAGGCTCGCGATCTGGTCTGTGCTGAGGAGTGCGATGCCGGTCGTGCCCAGCGAAGCGAGTTGCCCCGGCGTCAATCCGGCAAGCTGCGTCGCTGTCAAGTCCGCGATGTCGGTCGGGGAGATGCCGGCGAGCGCAGTGTTCGTCAGACCGCCCAGAACCGTCGGGGTAAAGCCTGCGAGCTGCGTGGCGGTCAGAAACGCGGACTGGGTGGAGGTAAGGCCTGAGGCTGCGGTAGAGGTCAGGTACGATATCTGCGTGGAGCTGAGAGCGCCGAGCTGCGTCTGCGACAGCACCGCGATGTCGGTGTTCCTGAGCGACCGGGTCTGTGTCGTCGACAGCGATGCGATCTGATCGCTCGTGAGCGCCGCCGTCTGTGTCGTCGTCAGAGCCGATATTTCGGTTGCGACGAACCCGTCCAGCTCGGTCGTGGTCAGTGTGCCGATTTCGTCGCTGCCGAAGGCTTCGATCTGCGACGTGTTCAGCACCGCGAGCTGAGACGGGCTGAAATTGATTTGACCGACGGACATGACCGCGATCTGCGCCGGCACCAGATATCGCATCTGCGTCGTCGTCAGCTCGGCGAGTTGTGTACTCGAGAGTTCCGCGATCTGAGTCGTCGTCAACGCCGAGAGCTGGGAATTCGAGAGGCTGTCGATGTTGGTCGCGGTCAGGCCGGTGATGACGGTGGCGGGCAGACTGGCGACCTGCATCGGCGTCAGATAGGACAGCGAGCCGATCACGGCGCTCTCTCTGGGTTCGCCTCTGCGGGTACGACGGTGCTGGTTGGCAATGGCGCCTTCACGGCCCTGGGCGGCGCGTCGCCATACGGCGAGCATCTGCCCTGCAAGCCGCGCGCAGTCCTTCCGGGATACATTTCGTCACCAGCTCTGCAACCTTGACCACGACGCTCGGGCGGCCGCGTCGCAAAAGTCGTGCCGGTGTTTTTCCCGCAATTTCCGTTATGCCCGCGCGCGCGCGCGCGGAGGCAAGCGGTTAGTCGGAAGATATTGCCGGGCTGCGAAGGGTTTCCCGCGTGCTGCGATCGCCTGGCTCCAAAACCTAATGGAACGTTGCAGATCGCCAACGATGACCCGCCGAAACGTACAGATTTCTTCCGGCAATTCGGTGGCTGCCGGGCCCGCCGGGGACTTCATCGGTCTTATGGGGCTTGTTTGGGACCCGAACCGCGGCAATCCGCCGGTTTCATGGGGTTCTACTGACACTCCCGAAAACGCGGTAATAAGGACGCCCTGTCGATCGTTTTACGGAGAATATCCGAGTGACCCGCGCAGTGAGGGCCGTCCATGCCGTATTCCTTCTTATCTTTCTCACCGTAACTGCAGCGATGGCGCAACCCGCAGCCGATTGGCGCACGCCGGCAGAAGAGTCCGGATTTGCGACCACGCCCGATTACAAGGACACGCTGGACTATCTCAAGCGTCTCGAGAAAGCCGCGCCGGACAGGATCCGTCTCGAGCGCTTCGGCACCACGCCGCAGGGCCGGCCCATGATGCTGGCGGTGGCCAGCGGCCATAGGCTCTTCACGCCCGAAGCTGCGCGGGCTGCGCATATTCCCGTGATATTGCTCCAGGCGGGCATCCATTCCGGCGAGATTGAGGGCAAGGATGCGGGGCTCATGCTGCTGCGCGATTTTGCCGTCACGGGCAAGCTGCCGCATCTGCTCGATCGCGCCGTCCTCGTGTTCATACCGGTCTACAACATCGACGGCCACGAGAAATTCTCGCCCTATAACCGCATCAACCAGAACGGCCCGGCGGAGATGGGCGCGCGCAGTCAGACGCAATATCTCAATCTCAATCGCGACTACGTGAAAGCTGACGCGCCGGAGACGCGCGCGTGGCTCAAACTGTGGCAGCACTGGCGGCCCGACTTTCTGATGGACATACACACGACGGACGGCGCGGACTATCAGTACGATCTCACCTGGTATCTGGAGGACCCGCATAAGCTGTTTCCTGCCATCAGCGACTGGCAGCAGACCGCGATGGCGCAGGTGCTCCCCGCCTATGAAGCGCGGAGGCATTTGGCTTCGATCTATCTGGAGTTCAAGGACGGCAGAGATCCGGCGAAAGGCATCGCCAATTTCGGTTCGGGCCCGCGTTTCTCGACCGGCTATGCCGCCCTGCAAAACCGGCCGGCTCTGCTGGTCGAAACCCACATGCTGAAATCCTATGCCGTCCGGGTGCACGCCACATATGACCTCGTGGCGCTGCTGCTTGACTATGCGGGTCGGCACGGCGCGGATCTGATGAAGGCCAATGCCGAAGCCGACAAGGCGACGATCGCGCGCGCAAGCGATCCGGCAGCCGAAGTGCCGTTGACGTTCAAGCCCGATCCGCATGCGACGGATTTTACGCTGAAAGGTTATGCCTACACGTTGACCAAGAGCGATGTTTCCGGCGCCGCCTGGATCCAATACGACCCCACGAAGCCACAGGCTTATGTGATACCGAACTGGAACGGATTGCTGCCGGACATTTCCGTGCAGCCGCCGGCTGCGTACGTCGTGCCGGCCCAATGGCAGGACGTCATTGCGCGCCTGGACGCGCACGGCCTGCATTATCGTCGCCTTGCATGCCCCGTCAGCCTGCACGGGACGAGCTACCAGATCGACGATCCGGTTTGGAGGACGGCGCCTTTCGAAGGCCATCATATGCTTCAGGCCTTCGAGGCGAGACGCGTCGCCCGCGAAGATCTGCTGCCGGCCGGCTCCGCGATCGTGCCGCTGGATCAGGCGGCGGCCAATGTGGCGATCGAGCTGCTCGAACCGCAGGCGCCGGATTCGCTGCTGCGTTGGGGTTATCTCGACGCGATCTTCGAGCCCAAGGAATTCGGCGAGCCGCGCGTGGTGGAGAAGCTGGCGCGTGACATGCTGCAGGAGCGGCCCGAGTTGGCGGCGGAGTTTGCGAAGAAGCTCAAGGACGATCCCACTTTCGCCGCAAGCCCGGCGCAGCGGCTTAACTTCTTCTTCGAGCGCTCGCCGTGGTATGCTGTACAGGATGTAGGACGCTATCCGATCCTGGGACTGGACAAGGTCGCGCTCGCATCTCTCATGGGCGCACAGGCATGTTCCGGTGACGTTGCTCACGACAATTGAGGGCCTGATGTTTGCGGCACGCGCGGATTTCGATGAATTTCTCTCCCGCCTTCCAAAGCCCGATGCTGCGGCACGCGAGGATGCGCGCGCGAGACAGGCGCGGCTGACCAAGCCGCCGGGTTCGCTGGGCGCCCTCGAAGACATCGCCGCCTTCCTTGCCGCCTGGCAGGGTGCGCCGATACGCGCGGATCGGATTCAGGTTGTCCTCTTTGCCGGCAATCACGGCGTGACGAAACAGGGCGTCTCGCCATATCCGCCCGAAGTCACCGTCCAGATGGTGGCGAATTTCGAGCGTGGCGGCGCTGCCATCAACGCGATTGCAAATACGTTCGGCCTGCAGCTTTCGGTCCATCCGTTGTCGCTCGATCGGCCGACGGGCGACATCAGCGTCGAAGATGCATTGACCGAAGAAGAAACGCTCGCGGCGCTGAACGCCGGCGCGCAGGCCATCGACGGCGCAGCCGATCTGGTCGTAGTGGGCGAGATGGGCATCGGCAACACGACGGTTGCCTCGGCGTTGTGCGCGGCGGCACTGGGCGGCAATGGTCTGGACTGGGCAGGAGCGGGCACAGGGCTTGATCCCGCGGGTGTGCAGCACAAGGCGAAGATCATAGATTGTGCGTTGGCGCGCGCAGGCTCGTCACGGGCCGCATTCGACATCCTAAAGCGCCTGGGAGGACGCGAGCTCGGCGCGATGGCGGGCGCCGTGTGCGCCGCGCGGGACAAGCGCATTCCCGTCGTGGTGGACGGCTTCGTTGCCTGCGCAGCGCTCGCGCCTTTGTTCACGCAGCAGCCGCAGATTCTCGATCATTGCCTCTCGGGCCATCGCTCGGCAGAACGCGGCCATGGCCGTCTCCTGGAGCGCTTCGATCTTCGCCCGCTGCTCGATCTGGGCATGCGGCTGGGCGAGGGCAGCGGCGCAGCACTTGCCACGGCAATCGTTCGCGCGGCGGTGGCGACGCACACGAAGATGGCGACGTTCGAGGATGCCGGCGTGAGCGACAGACCGGCGTGACTCTTTCCATGTGGCTTCGAAGTCGGTCGGAGGATCTGCGGCTCGCCATGATGGTTCTTACGCGCCTGCCTATGGGCAAGGGTGACTTGCGGACGGACGCGACGCTTGCGCGCGCGGTGTGGGCCTATCCGCTGGCGGGTGCCTTTGTCTGCGCGGCTGGCGCAGTTGTGTTCGTCCTGGCTGTTCTGGTCCGACTTCCGGCGAGCATCGCGGCTGTGATCGCCATCGGCGCAAATCTTCTCGCCTCCGGTGCGCTTCATGAAGATGGGCTCGCGGATTTCTGCGACGGTCTTGGCGGAGGGCGCGACCGCGAGCGCAAGCTCGCGATCATGCGCGACAGCCGTATCGGGGCGTACGGCGCGCTCGGTATCGTGCTGTCTGTGCTCCTGCGTTGGTCGGCGCTGACGACACTCGCGGAACCGGAGGCCGTTCTCATCGCCTGGATTGCCGCCGGTGCGCTGTCGCGCGGCGCGATCGCGCTGCCGCTCGCGCTCCTGCCGCCGGCGCGTTCGGACGGACTCGGCGTTCGGGCGTCGTCTCCGCCAGCTTGGTCGATTGCGGCCGCGTTGGTCATTGCTGTCGGCATTGCCGTTGCGCTTCTCGGGATCGGAGCGTTGCCGCTTCTCGTCGTGGTGCTGGTGGCGGCCGTTGCCGTGACCTGGCTGGCGTGGTCCCAACTCGGCGGCCAGACGGGCGATGTCCTCGGCGCCTGCGCGCTCGGCGCGGAATGCCTGGCGCTCGTCGCCGCAAGCGGGAGGTGGTTGTGACCGGCGAGGTATGGCTGATCCTCGGCGGCGCGCGTTCCGGCAAGACGCGGCGCGGCCTTGCCATCGCAGGCGGCTATCCGTCACGCGTCTACATTGCCACGGCTGAAGCGCGCGACGCGGAGATGCAGGCGCGCATCGCACACCATCGCGCCGAACGCGGCGTCGAATGGAAAACCGTCGAGGTGCCGCTCGATCTTTGCGAAGCCCTGCGCAATGCGGACGGCGCTGGCACGGTGGTCCTCGTCGATTGCCTGACGTTGTGGCTTTCCAACCTTGTGGAACGGGAACGTTCCGTCGAGGCCGAGACGGCCCTGCTTGCCGAGACGCTCTGCGCGCTGTCGGCTACCGTCATTTTGATTTCGAATGAAGTGGGCTTGGGGATCGTGCCCGACAATGCGCTGGCCCGCAAATTCCGCGACGCGCAGGGGCGGCTGAATCAGGCGATCGCCGCATTGGCCGATCATGTCGAGTTGGTCGTGGCGGGACTGCCGCTCAAAATAAAATAGACGGCCGCGAGAAGTGTGATGACGAGCAGGATCGCGCAGATCCGCACCATGATCTGGAGTGCAGTTTCGAGGTCGGCAGTGTCAGGCATGTGCCCCCTGTCGTTCACCCAGGGCTCGTCCACGACGCTGCCGTGATAAGAGCGCGGACCGGAAAGCCGGATATCGAGCACGCCGGCCATTGCGGCTTCGGGCCATCCCGCGTTGGGCGAGCGATGCTTGCGTGCGTCGGCGATCATCACCGCAAGTGCGTTTCCGGAAAAAGTCGCCAGTGCGATCAGAAGTGCCGTGAGACGCGCCGGCATCAGATTGACCGCGTCGTCCAGTCGGGCCGCGATGCGGCCGAACTGCCGATGACGTGGCGTGCGATGACCTATCATGGAATCGGCGGTGTTGATCACCTTGTAGAGAACAAGTCCGGGAAAGCCGAGAAGCCAGCCCCAGAAAAGTGGCCCAACGACGCCGTCGGACAGGTTCTCCGAGAGGCTTTCGATCGCAGCGCGACATACGGCGCTTTCGTCCAGCATCGTCACGTCGCGCCCGACGATGCGCGATACGGCCTCGCGTGCGTTTGCGATGTTGCCCGAGGCCAGCGGAACGGCTACGGCGTGGACGTGATCATAGAGGCTGCGTTGCGCCAGCAGCGTACTCGCAAGGAGCGCCAGAGCGATCCACCCGGCCCACGAGTGCACGAGCCACGAATCCAGAGCCCACGCACCGGCCCCGAACACGATCAACAGAGTAAAAAGTCCAATGCCGCCAAGTGCGATGCGCACGCCCGGCGAAAAGCCGTCGCGGTTAAGAAGGCGATCCAGCACAGCGATGGCCGTTCCCATCCATGCCACAGGATGGGGAATGCGACGGTAGAGAAAATTCGGATCGCCGATCAGCGCGTCTAGTATCAGCGCCGCCGCCATCAGCGTCAGGTTGGAGGCGACCATCCCGGTGCCTCTGCGACGGAGAGCAGTGCCTCGATATCGAGCGACGCGCGCAGACTGTCGGCGATTTCGTCCAGCGCGCCGTCCACATGCGCGGCAAAATCCAGTGCCGGTCGTGCGCCGCCGCGCAGCGAAGCGATCCATTGGGTGCGGAAACCGTCGGATCCGAACAGGCCGTGCAGATAGGTTCCCTCGATGCGTCCGTCCGCCGAAACGGCGCCGTCGCCGTGGCCGCCCAGCTGCAGGAGCGGACGTGCGCAATCGGGACCGGACGTAGTTCCCATATGGATCTCATAGCCGTCGACGCGGGCGTCGTAGCGCTGCGCATAGCCTTGCTGCCGCCGCACCGTCTTGTCCGCCGCCATCGTCGTCTCGACATCGAGCAGGCCGAGTCCGTCCGCGATGGAGGATTGTCCGTCCGCGCCGTCCGGATCGGAGATCCTTTGTCCCAGCATTTGATAGCCGCCGCAAAGGCCCAGGATGCGCGTGCCGGCGCGCGCCTTGGCGAGGATGTCGATGTCCCATCCTTGTGTGCGCAGGAATGCGAGATCGGCAATGGTGGACTTGGTTCCCGGCAGGACAATGGCATCGGCGTCGAGCGGAACGGGCTTGCCGGGCGGAAGGAACGTCACCGTCACGCCGGGCTCCGCCTTGAGCGGATCGAGATCGTCGAAGTTCGCGATATGCGCAAGCATCGGCACGGCGATATGAATATCACCGCGTGAGCGGGGCATCTCGGTCTGCAAGGGAACGGCATCTTCGGCGGGAAGACGGACCGCAGCCGCCAGCCACGGGACGATTCCCAGCGCGCGCCAACCCGTGTATTCCGTCACGGTGCGAAGGCCGGCGACAAAGAGTGATGCGTCGCCGCGGAATTTGTTGACCAGAAACGCACGGATACGCGCACGGTCGCCCGGCGAAAGCACCTGATGCGTTCCCACCAGGCTTGCGATGACCCCGCCGCGATCGATGTCGCCGATCAGGACGGCGGGAACGCCGAATGTTTCCGCGAAGCCCATGTTGGCGACGTCGCCTTCGCGCAAATTGGTTTCCGCGGGGCTGCCGGCGCCTTCCACGAGCAGAAGATCGTACGCGGCGATCATGTGCCGGAAGCTCTCTGCGATCACGGGCAGCATCATCTCCCGCCGTTTGCGCCAGTCCTTCGCATTGAGCCTGCCCGCGACGCGCCCCTGCAGGATGACTTGCGATGCGTGGTCGGCCTCCGGCTTCAGTAGCACCGGATTTATGTGAACGCTCGTCTCGATACCGCAGGCGCGCGCTTGCAGCGCCTGAGCACGACCGATCTCGCCGCCGTCGGGTGTCACCGCCGAATTGTTCGACATGTTCTGCGGTTTGAATGGCGCCACGCGAAGCCCGCGATTATGGAAGAGGCGACAGAGCCCCGCGACGAGCACGGACTTTCCGACGTCGGAACCCGTGCCCTGGAACATCAGCACGCGCGCCGTCATGAATGCTCCGTCCAAAGCCGCAGGGCGCACTCGATCCGGCGCAGCTCCGCATCGTCCCGCGGCAGTCCGAAGCGCAGCCAACGTGGATTCTGCGCGAAACGGCGAACATAGATGCCTGCCTCGCAGAGCTCCGTGAAAAGCGACGGCGCCCGCGCATGCGCGACGAGTGAAAACAGCATCGTGCCGCCTGCGTGGGAAAGGCCATAGCGCGTCAGAAGATCGAGCAGGGGCATCATGGCGCGGGCAAGCCGACGGCGCGTTCCCTCCTGCCAGTCACGATCGGCATAGGCGCGCGCGCCGAGCTCGAGGGCGGGCCCGGATACGGCCCAAGGCCCGATCATGTCCTCAAGTTCTCGGGCGTGGCGTTCGGGCGCAATGGCAAAGCCCAGACGGGCGCCAGCGAGGCCGAAAAATTTTCCGAACGAGCGCAGGACGATAAGATTGGAGCCAGTGCAATATTTTGCCGCACTGATCTCCGGCATCACATCGGCGAAGGCTTCGTCGACGACGAGCCATTGTGCGGCGGCCATTCGCTCTGCAGCGACACGTGCTATTTCGTTCGGGGTCCAGACAACGCCGTCCGGATTGTTGGGATTCGTGAGCACGAGTATCGCCGCATTGCTGGTTGCGGCGCGGTCCGCAGTTACAGGCTCGACCTCATGTCCTGCCTTTTGCCAGCACTCCGCGTGCTCGCCGTAAGTCGGATCGAGAACTGCGACGGTCGTCGGAGAAAACAGGCGCGGAAGAAGCGCGATGGCGATCTGAGAGCCGGGAAGGATGGCGACATTGCGCGGCTCCACGCCGAAATGGTTCGCAGCCGCGGAAGAGCAATCGCGATAGTGCTGCGGTGAGGGAAGCGCATGCCAGGCAGCGGGCGAAAAATCGGCAACGGGATAGGGTGAGGGGTTGATGCCCGTGGAGAGATCAAGCCACGGGCGCGGCGCGTGGGGATAATAACGCGCGAGGAAATCCTCTCCAGATCCTCCGTGCGGCAGGAAGGGTGCTGCGGCGCTCATGGCTTTACGACATGGCCCGGCGGCGGCACACGAACGATGAAGTGTCCTTTCACCCCGTCCGGCCACTGGCTATACGCCACGCTGCCAAATTCGCTGTTACGGTAGAGACGGAAAAAAGCGAGGATGGCTTCCGCCGCTTCCTGTGTCGGTCGGAAGCGACCCAACACATAGCCGATCTTGGCGGGCGCCCGCAGATGGACGGAGCAATACTGCTCGCAATTGAAGAGGCAGGGCATTTCCTCGATCACGATATCGCTTGCATGCAGTCGCAGCTGTTCGAGCAGCAATGCGCCGCCACGATGTCCGTCAGTATTTTCGCGCGTCTCGGCCGAGAAACGGCAGGTGTTGCACACGACGATGGAGGCGCCGTCCTGCGTCTTCTCAAGCATGGTGGCGGCCTTCCGCGTTCAGGCGACGCCAAGGCAGGACGAACCGCTCGTTGTTTTCCCGGCCATAGATGCTTTCGACTCCGTAGGCTTTCCCGAGATGCTCCGGGACAAGCACATCGGATGTGCGCCCTTCGGCGATCACCGTGCCGTCATGCAGCAATACGACGCGGTCGCAAAACCGCGCCGCGAGTGGCAAATCGTGGAGCACGGCGATCACCAGCACACCATCCTGAGCGAGTTCCCGGAGCAGCTCCATGGCCTGCAATTGGTGATAGGGATCGAGCGAAGCCACCGGCTCGTCGGCCAGCAGCACCGTGGATTCCGTCGCCAGCGCGCGGGCTAACATGACACGCGAACGCTCGCCGCCCGAAAGTGTGTCCACGGTGCGATCCGCAAACATCGCAACATCGGCGCGCTTCATAGCCGTCCGAATCGCGCGCGCGTCCTGCGCGGACGGCGATGCAAAACGTCCGAGATGCGGCAGGCGCCCGAGCGCTACGACATGATCGGCCCGGAGCGGCCAATACATCGTGTGGCCTTGCTGCAGATAGGCCACCTGTCGCGCCAGGTCGCGGCGACTGAGTGTGGTGATGTCGAGGCCGTTCAGGGCGATGCAACCGCCCGCAGGCTCGTGGAGGCGCGCAAGAAGCCGCAGCAAAGTGGATTTGCCCGCGCCATTCGGACCGATCAGTCCTATGAGGCCGCCGGAGACAAGATTGAGATCGACGCCGCGCAGCACCGGCGTGTCGCCGAACGAAGCGTCGAGTCCGCGAATCGTGATTGTCGTTGTCATGCGTCTCCATCCGCGGGGCGCAAAGGCCCAATGCAAACACCGGCGGTGAGCACGAAAACGGCAAGCGAACGTCCGGTCATCCGGTCACGCTCGCATGGCTCCGCCCGCCCAACAGGTGTCGCCTCTACGGAGGACCGCTCTCTCGGCTAACCCGGCCGACAGACGGGCGACGGTGGTGGCAGGTCTCCTGGCTCTTGGATCGTCATCCGGTCGCGCCTTCCCAGAGCTAAAGCTCCAGTGGCAATTGCGCTCGGATTCCCCAATGACAGTTGCGGGTACAGCCGCCGATTTGCCCCTGGCGGGCGCACGGCATTCCAATTTAACCCCCTCGCGGGGGAACCACCGGCACGGAAACTAGCCAACCCGTCCCCCAGCAGCAAGCGGAAGACCGGCGGAGAATCACGTCCTCTAGGAGGTCTGGCCAAACCTGCGCATGCGAAACAGCAGGTGGAGAAAGAACGGCGTGCCCAGAAAGGCCGTCACGACGCCGAGCTTGAGTTCGTTGGTCGTGGGCACCAGACGCACCAAAATGTCCGAGGCGGTCAAAAGGATGGCTCCGAGAAGAGCGGAGGGTATGAGAAGACGCGACGCCCTCGATCCGACCATCGGGCGCAGGATATGCGGGACGACAAGGCCGACAAAGGCGATTGAACCCGCTACCGCGACGGCGGCGCCAACAGCCAGCGCCACGGCCGCCATCAGCCGAAATTCGATCCATCTGAGATCGAAGCCCAGGGATTTTGCGGTTTCCTCGCCGAGCGACAAGGCGTCGAGGGCCTTGCCGTCCCACAGGAACAGTGTGACGCCGGCGATCGCGAATGGAAGCACGAGCAGAACATGCTGCATGCTGCGATCTTCAACGGATCCCAGAAGCCAGAAGGCGATCTCGTTGGCAGCGAAGGGATCGGACGACATGTTGAGTGCCAGCGAAATGGCTGCACCAGCCAGCGTGCCGACCGCAATGCCGCCTAGGATCAAGGTCACGGCGTCTTCAGAAAGACGCGCCAGCGCCATGAGCACGATCAGTCCGAGAACTGCCGCTGCAATAGCGAAGAGCGGCAAAGCCCATTCGGATGTCGCGGCAAAGCCGAAATAGAGCGCGATGACGCCTCCGAGCGCCGCGCAGCTGGAAAGGCCAAGCGTCGATGGTTCGGCGAGGGGATTGCGCAGGTAGCCTTGAAGCGCAGCACCCGACATGCCGAGAATCCCTCCGACGATCAACGCCAGCAAGGTTCGCGGAAGGCGGATCTGATCGATGATAGCATTGCTGATGGGGTCGGACTTGCCGAAGGCGGCGGCGACCGTACGAAAAAGCGGGATATGCGCGCTCCCGATTGTAAGCGACGTCGCCGTCACGGCAACGGTCGCCAATGCAAGCGTCAAAAGAAGCAGCGTCTGCGAAAAAGTCTGTTTCATGCTGGCTTGCCGGAGGAGACGGGAACGGGCAACGTGCCCCCAAGCAGTAGGAAATCGCGGCCGCAAACTCAATGACCTTCAGGATCCTGTTCGTCGGCATGGCCGCGCTGATCTGTTTCTCGGGCGCGGCAATGGGAAGCCCACAGCGGATCGTATCCACGAATCTTTGTGCCGATCAGTATCTCATCGCCTTGGCCGACAAGAGCCAAATCGCCGGCCTTACGCTATATGCCCGGGATCCGTTGCTCTCCTTCTATTACGAGCGCGCCCGAGGCTATCCGATCGTGCCCAGCACAGCGGAGGCCATACTGCCCCTGAAGCCGGATTTGATCGTCGGAAATCCGATGCGGCGTTTGCAGACGCGCGCGCTGCTCAAGCATTTCGGTTTCCCCATCCTGGATATCGGGACCGACCAAAACTTCGCTGACATCGTCGCGCACACGCGCCTCATCGCCGCGGCAATAGGACATCCCGAGCGCGGCGAGGCATTGATCGCGGCGATGCGTGCCGCTCTGGAGCGGATCCCCGAGCACTCCGGCGGATGGGTGCCGGTTGCGGTGCATTACCAGCGCCAGGGCTTCGTCACCGGTCCTGGCACGCTCATGGACGAAATGATGCGGCGTGCCGGGCTTCGAAATCTCGCCTCGCAGTTCGGCAACGCTCAGCTTGCAAGGCTCGATCTCGAATCCGTGGTGGAGGCGCAGCCGGACTACATCCTGTTTACGAACGACCGGCGCGACATTCGCGACTGGGGTGTGGCGTTGCTTGCTCATCCGGTGTTTCGGGTCCTGCGCAGCAAGTATGTCTACATTCCGGACAGGCTGACCGTTTGCGGCGGTCCGTCATTTCCCTATGCCGTTGCAGCGCTTGCCCGCGCGGTGCACGGCCGAATGGCCAGGAATGAACGTTAGAACTCGATACCTTCCTGTGCTTTCACGCCGCTTTTGAACGGATGCTTGATGAGCGTCATCTCCGTCACCAGATCGGCGATTTCGATCAGTTCCTCGCGCGCATTGCGCCCGGTGATGATGACGTGCTTGTCCGCGGGTCTGTCCTTCAGTGTGGCGAGAACCTCGTCCAGCGGCAGATAGCCGTAACGCAATGCGATGTTGAGTTCGTCGCAGACGACCATCCGGTAGTCCAAGTCGCCGATGTAGGACTTGGCCGTGTCCCAGGCCGCGCGCGCCATATACATGTCGCGTTTGCGATCCTGTGTTTCCCAGGTGAAGCCTTCGCCCATCGCTCGCATCGTCACCTGGTTGGGAAAGGCATCGAAGATCGCCTTCTCTCCCGTCGCCCACGCGCCTTTGATGAACTGGATGATGGCCACACGCTGGCCATGGCCCATGGCGCGGCAGACCATGCCCATGGCGGCCGTCGTCTTTCCCTTGCCTGCGCCGGTGTGAACGATGAGGAGGCCTTTTTCGATGGTCTTCGTCGCCATGATCTTGTCGCGCGCGGCTTTGTGCTTGCGCATTTTCTCATTGTGACGCTCGTCCTCGCGCGTGGATTCATTCATGACGCGGCTCCTCTCGAGTTTTTCGGGATGATTGCGGACCGGTGCTCATCGCCGGATGATGGTATCGGAAAGATCGAGCCGCGTTTCCCAACCTTCGCGCTCCAGCGCCGGAGTATCATGCTCCTCAAAGGGGTATCCCAGACAAAGATAGGCGACGAACGTCCAATCGGGCGGCACTTCGAGAATAGCGGTGATGCGTGCCGGATCGAGAATGGAAACCCAACCCAGGCCCAGGCCTTCCGCACGCGCCGCGAGCCACATCGTGTGGATGGCCATAACGGCAGAGTATTCGACTGTTTCGGGCATTGTGGAACGACCGAGACCGTGGCCGATCTCCGTGGCGCGGTCGGCGAAGACCGCAATGTGCGCCGGCGCTTCGTCAAGGCCCGCAAGTTTGAGACGTGCATAAAGCGCCGCGCGATCGCCGCTCTGCCTCTGCAGCGCATCGGCGTTGCAGGCTTCGAAGTTGCTCCGGACGGCATTTCGCCGTGCGGCGTCGTTTACGATCACGAAACGCCACGGCTGGCTGAACCCGACGGAGGGCGCCAGGGCGCTGACGGCTATGAGATGCCTGACGTTCTCTTCGGGCACGGGGTCGCGCTTGAAGCGCCGCACGTCGCGACGCCAGAGAAACAGATCCAGCAGATCCGACCGAAATCGGCCCGTGAATGTCGGTGGCTGAGAGGGGACCTTATTCATTCGTCCTTCCAATTGTCGGTGACCAGGCGCCGATCCCGACGTCGCGATGTCAACCCCGGTCGGATGCAACTCTTTGCGTCGCCGCGAAAGCCCTGAGCGCTGCATGCGTGGCATGCAGACCACATTGACCTCGTGCTCGACTTCGGTATGGTTCGGCCACGCGCAAGGTTCCCGCAAGGGACTAGCATGGGAACGCGGTGAGATACCGCGGCTGCCCCCGCAACTGTGACCGGCGAGCGACCGTCCAAAGTGCCACTGGAGCTGCGGCTTTCGGGAAGGCGGACGGGAGTGGAGACCCGGGAGTCAGGAGACCTGCCTCGCGCTGTCGTCCTGTTTCCGGCCGGGGTGCGCCGGGAGCTGCGGGGGAAACCGTCGCGACGACAGTGTTGGAGTCGTCGTCGCGGGGCAGCAGTTGATATCGGTTTTCTTCAAAGCCTGTAGCCTTCGCGGACCGGCTCCTGGGTTCAAACCAGGAGAATGTCATGCGCAAATCCCTTCTTCTTTCCACCTCGGCTTTCATCGTTCTGGGCGCCGCCACTGCAGCGTCGGCGGATGATTCCGCGGAAACCGTGGTCGTCACGGCCACGCGCATTCCCACGCCGGAATCGCAAGTCGCGAGCAGTATGACCGTCATCACGGCTGACGACATCGCCGCAAAAGGCCTCGATACGCTTCCGGACGTCCTTGCGGACGCGCCGGGCCTGAACGTCGTCCAAGCCGGCGGACCGGGCGGCCAGACGTCCGTGTTCATGCGCGGCACGAATGCCAACCATGTGAAGGTCCTGGTCGACGGTATCGACGTCAGCGACCCCAGCAGTACGGACGACTCGTTCGACTTCGGTCAGTTTCTCACGCCGGATATCGCACGGATCGAAATCCTGCGCGGACCGCAGAGCGGCCTTTACGGATCGGATGCGATCGGCGGCGTGATCAACATCATCACGAAAAGCGGCGAGGGGCCGGCCCAGTTCACGGCCGGCGTCGAAGGCGGGTCGTTCGATACGTTCAACCAGACAGGCGGGGTGAGCGGCTCGGAGGGCGGCTTCCATTATGTTGCCAACATCGAACATTTCTATTCGGGTGCTACGCCAGTGACACCCCTCGATCTCCTCGCGCCCAGCGAAGTGCGCAATGACGATCGATATGACAATGTCACGGCGTCGACCAAGCTGGGCTACGATGTCACCGACAATCTCGATCTCGGCTTCGTCGGCCGTTACACCAACTCGCAGCTCCATTTCACGGGCGACAATTACAACACCGGCTATCCGGACGCCACCCAGAGCGACAGTTCCGTGCTCGAATATTTCTCGCGCGCGACGGCGCATCTCGTCCTGTTCGACGGCTTCTTCGAGCAGACGCTCGGATTTGCCTATAGCAGCACCAGTTCCAACGATCTGAGCCCGGACGACGGCCCGAGCCCTTATGCGGGCGACCGCATCAAGGTGGACTGGCAGGGAAACCTGCGGCTTTCCGACAGCGAAACCCTCGTTATCGGTGCCGAACACGAGCGTGACGAGATCCGCGTGCCGCTCTCTGCCGGCGTCGACATCGATTCCGGCTATGCCGAGCTGCAGTCGACCCTGTTTGGGAAGTTTTTCAACGCGCTTAGCTTGCGTTATGACAGCAACGATCAGTTCGGCGACAAGCTCACCTTCCGCGAAGCACCCGAATACCTCATCGCGGCGACCGGCACGACCTTGAAAGGGAGCATCGGCACAGGTTTCAAGGCGCCGACGCTGAGCGAGCTCTATCAGAACTTTCCGTCTTACGGATTCTACGCGAATCCGGACCTCAAGCCGGAAACCAGCACTGGGTACGATGTCGGCTTCGAGCAGTCGCTCGTTGTCAACGCGGTTCAATTCGGCGCCACCTACTATCGCAACGACATCAAGAATTTGATCGATTACAACGCGACCTTCACCTCGTTCGTCAATGTCGGCGAGGCCGAGACGGACGGCGTAGAGGCGTTCATCGCCTATCAGCCGATCAAGTCTCTTAACCTGCGCGCGGACTATACATATACGGAAGCCAACGACGAGGTCGCGCATCTGGAGCTGGAGCGTCGCCCCAAGAACAAGATATCGGTCGACGCGCGGTGGCATGCGACAGAGGCGCTGTCGTTTGACGCGGATATCCTCTACGTCAGCTCATGGACGGACACTAACCGCGAAGGCACGGCCGAGAACTTTCCGGTGCCCGGCTACACAACCACGAACGTGGCAGTCAACTACGACGTCAACAAGACGCTCACCATCTACGGGCGCGTCTCCAATATCTTCGACGAGCACTATCAGGATCCGGACGGTTTCCTGAGGCCGGGCCGCGGCTTCTTCGCGGGCATCAAGGCGAAGATCTGAGGTGCTCCGAGTCGTCGTAACGTATCTTCGGCGAGAAAGGGAAAACGACGTCACCGATCAGCTCATTGCCCGCCATAAGGCGCGAAGCTAATCGGGCCGAGTGCGGGCTCTGTTTCCCGCAAAACAGAGGGACTAATGCGGATTCGGGGTCCGACGGTTAACGGGATTGGAGCGCGAATTCGCAAGCGCTTGATTTAAGTCGAAAGTCCGAAAGCGCTTTTCCACTTTGCTAACGCTTGTTAACTGACCTTAAGAACGATTTATAAATTCCAACTTGCGACAAATACCCCCGAAGGTTGGGACCACTCGGGGTTGTAAATGGGCGTTCCGGGGCACGCGCGTTCGGCATATCTCTCAGGTGTGGCATTGTGTTCGTTGATGATGCTGGGCGAGCCCGCTCTGGCGCAGTCGACCACAAGCGACGCAATCGTGCCCTATTACGGCAACATCAGCCCGTTCTACGGCGACATCAGCGCATTCTATGGCGACATCAACGCCTTCTACGGGAATATCGCTCCCTTCTATGGGGATATCAGCCCGTTCTACGGCGACATCTCGGCGTTCTGGACCGACGACAACCCCTTTATCGAGGCGACGAGCGGCACGCAGGTCACTTTCTACGGCTCCTCCTACGATGCGTTCTGGGGCAGCGGGGCAGGCGATCCCTTCATGCATAATCCAAGCCCTTATGTGAATTATTCCCAGATCGCCGGCTTCTGGAGCGGAGAGTCTGCGAATTGGAACACCGTCTTCACGGCCTGGCAGAGCGCGCAATCGCCGAGCGATTTTGCGAATCTCGCCAATCTTCTGCAGAGCACGATCATCAATCCGGCGAATTCTTTCTGGGGCCAGGCGGTGTTGCACGGCTCGAACGGCACGGTGACGAGCATCGCCGACGGGCTCCTTGCCAACGAAGGCGTCACGTTCACGAACGGCCAGATCGATGCGTCGAGCCTCGCCGACGTGTCGCAAACAGACCAGGCAATGTTCTTCCTGGACTTCTACGACCAGCTGATGAGCTACTCAGGTACTGGCCACGTCGATTGGTGGATGGGCTCGGTGAATTGGAGCCCTGCGCTCGCCAACGCAGCCGTCGGCAATCTGCTCGAATTCCCCATGACGATCGGCATGCTGGATTTCACGGCCGAGAACGGCGTCAAGGACTCCGAGGGCACCGTTGTCGAGTACGGCTCGACTGTGTTCAACGACGGACACGGTGCGGCCGTCGAAGGCCTTATCGCGGGCTCGACCGACGGCACAGGCATCATGGGCGTCATGCCGTCGGGTTCGGCGAAGGTCGTTGTTTACGATCCGTACGACGACACCGACACCACAAACTGGACGGACATCGGCGATGGCTACGCGACTCTCATTGCCGACAAGATCAATCTCGGCAATGGAATCCTGGTTTCCGGCGCACACGTCGTCAATGCGTCCCTGGGCGTTCCCGGCTGGACGCTCAATCCCGGCTGGAACACGGTCTTCGCGAACAATCCGACGCTGGCGACTGGCGCCGCAGCCAACACGATCCTCGTCGTCGCGGCTGGCAATGAGGGAATCTCCCAGACGACGAACGTGCCTTGGAATTTCGCGATCAATCCGACGCTTCTGATCGTGGGATCGATCGGCCTCGACGGCCAGATCTCGAATTTCTCGAACACGCCGGGCACGGCCTGCCTGACCAGCACGTCGGGCCCCGCTGGCGCCTGTACGGAAACGCTCGCCAGCCGGTTTCTCGTGGCGCCGGGCGAGCTGATCCTGATTTCGGACAACAACGGAAACATCTCGCGGCAGACGGGCACGTCGCTCGCTGCGCCGCTCGTCACCGGCGCAATCGGCCTTCTTTGGGGGCGCTGGCCGTGGCTTATCAATTACCCCGCGGAGACGGCCGACATTCTCCTGGAATCCGCGACCAAGCTCGGCACCGATCCGGGCAACGATCCGATCTATGGCGCGGGCGAGTTAAACATCCAGGCGTCGCAATCCCCGCTCAACTGGAACAACCTCGAATTTTATCCCGTCGTCAACGGCATTCCGTCGCTCTTGCCGGTGAAGGCCACGACTGTGATCAACATGGTCAACAACGGGAATCAATCGACGTGGAATGCCGAAGGGCTTTATTTCACGGCTATCGAACCGATCGGAGCCACGTTCCGCGACTTCGAAATCCCGATGTCGTCAAAGCTCGTCGGCCAGAGCACGCTTACGCTCGGCGGCGTGCAGCAATTCCAGAGCTATCTGAATTCGAGCCTGCAGTCATGGATCAAGGGCGGCGCAAGCCTCGCCGACGGTAACGACGTCGTGACGTCCGAGCTTGCCGGCTTTGTCGAGACGAGTGAACCCGCAGGGAACATCATGGGCATGGACGTCCGTGCCAAGATGACTCCGAGCACGACGACGCCCGGCTATTTTCAGGGAAGCTCGCCTTACAACATGGAGATGGCGTTCGTCGGCGGTGGCACGGCCGTGCATTTCGGCTTCGGCGCGGGCGCGCCGGCACTCGACAGCCAGAACGGCTTCGGCCTGGCCTCGGATTACAACATCGACCAGGGCGGCGCCAATCCGCTTCTCGGTCTCGCCTCCGGCGGCGCGTTCTTCGACTATCGAACAGCGCTCGCCACGGGTCTTGCGCTCAACTTCGGCATCACACAGCGCCGCGACGTCCGCGATCCTTCCGAATTCGGACTCGCCGACACCACGGAAAGCGCGCTGCTCTATCAGGCGCGGGCCGAACAGATGGGTCTCGATTATGCCGTGACGCAGGGCCTCCTGCTGCACACGAGCCTGACGGAACTGCACGAAGATACCGGTCTTTTGGGCACGCAATCCACGGACGCCTTCGATCTTGCCAAAGGTTCCGATACCACGGGCATGACGATGGGCTTCGATCTCACGCTGCCCGACAACATGCTGTTGACGGCTTCCAACACCATGGCACGCACGACGACGCCCGACGGACAGGCGCTGCGCGTGACATCGGGCGGCCTTTGGAGCTCCTCTGAAGAAATCGCGCTCGCCAAAGGCGATCTCTTCGTCGACAACGACCGCCTGCGCGTGTCGTTTGCGAAATCGATGGAGCCTGATGCGGGCGGGATCGTCTATTCCAACTATGGCGTCGTGAACCGCCAGACGGGACAGCTCGGCGTGATCAACGAGATCGTCGATCCGTCCACGAGCCACCTGCCGCTCTCGGCGGAAGCGCTTTACGGTCGCCTCTTGTGGAACAGGACGGCAGACGTCTCGTTCTACGTGCGTGCCGAAACCGACAGCGCCGAAGTCGCCACGGGGAATTCTTTCGATTACGTCGTGGGCGGCAAATTCAGCCTGGAATTCTAGGCACGCCGTCTCCAGGAATGCTTGGGTTTACGAGGGTTTAACCGGCGGCATCGTACCCTCGACCGAAGGCGAAGTGGGCAATTTCATGACCGCGGCTCGGCAAACCATTGCGCGCTGGTTGTTTGCTGTTGCCGTCTTGGCGACGCCGGTGGCACACGCCGCGACCCTGACCGCAAGCGATCATTGGCGCGTCTACAAGCAGGACACTGCCAACGCCATGACGGCGATGATGAGCGACCCGCAGAAGGCGCTCGACAGCGCGTTGGCGGCGCTGGCCCAAATTCACGACCTTCCGCCAAGTCCACGAAAGCGCATCGCGGAAATCACGGGCACTTGGCTTCAGTCCGAGGCGCTCTTCCGGCTCGATCAGGCGCCGAAGGCAATCCCGCTCGTCAATTCGGTCTTGCCAGATGCTTTGCGTCTCGGTCCTGAAAGCAAACTCGCTGGCGCTCTCATGCTCGTGCATGGCCGCCTTTCGTCGGCAACGGGTTCCGTGCAGACGGCGCTAGCTGACTACCAGCGCGCCTATGATATCTACGGCAAAGCCAACGATCCCCGCCATCAGGCGATTGCGCTGCAGCAGATCGGTTGGCTCTATCAGGACGCCCACGACTATCCACGCATGTTGCAGTACTACAAGCAGGCGTCGGAGATCTATGGCAGCGATCCGGCACTGGATCTCGCCGCGCACAACAATATCGCTCGGGCGCTCAAGGCCATGGGACGCTACAGCGACGCGGCGACGGAGTTCGGCCGCGCCCTCGGCATCGCGCGGAAATTGGACAGTCCGTCTTTGGAAGTCCAGATTCTCGACAACATCGCGTCGAGCCAGATAGCCGACGGAGACCTGCGCGCCGCCGAGGCCAGTGTCGATGAAGCCTTCCGCATCGCCGCGAAGAACAAAAGTGCCGCAACGGAGGAGCCGTTTCTCCGGGGCGAACGGGCTATCATCGCCTTCAGGCGCGGCGATCTTGCCAAGGCGAAGGATGCGATCGAACGCGCCTTCGCGCACACCGATCTCGGGAAGACCGACCCGCAATACCTCGATTTCCACAAGGCCGCCTTCGACATCTATACGAAATTGGGCGATGACCATCATGCGCTTCTGCACCTGAAGGCCTACAAACGCCTCGCCGATGCGGCGCGCGATCTCGCGGCGTCAACAAACTCCGCCCTCATGTCGGCCAAATTCGACTTCGAAAATCAGAATCTGAAGATCGCGCGGCTGAGAACGCAGGAGTTGGAGAAGACCGCGCAGCTTGCGCGGTCGCGGGAGCAGGAGCGTGTCGCAATCAGCGAGACGGTCGGTGGCGCCGGAGCGATCCTGCTCCTCATCATCACTTACAGCCTGATCGCGATGCGCCGCAGCCGCAACGAGGTGCGCGCCATTAACACCAAGCTGGAAGCTTCCAACACGGCCTTGCAGAAAGCGCTGAAAGCCAAGGCCGAATTCCTGGCTACCACGAGCCACGAGATCCGCACGCCGTTGAACGGCATCCTGGGCATGACGGAGGTCCTGCTGACGGACAAGGAGCTCTCGTCGTCGGCGCGCGAACGCCTGAAGCTCGTGCATGCATCGAGCGAACAGATGCGCGCGCTGGTGGACGATCTTCTTGACGTGGTCAAGACCGAAAGCGGCGCGCTTACGATCGACAAGCAGGACATGGATTTGCACCAGTTGTTGCGCGACCTTGCGACGGCCTGGTCGGACCAGGCGAAGGCCAAGGGGCTCGATCTGCAGCTCTCTTTTGCGCGCGCGCCGCGGCGGATTGTCGAAGACGAAAAACGGCTCCAGCAAATCGTTCAGAATCTCGTATCCAACGCCGTCAAGTTCACGGATCGCGGCGGCGTGCGCATCGAAGCCCTCGAAGCGGGAGAAGCGCGTCTTGTCATCAAGGTGACCGACAGCGGCATTGGTGTTGCGCCCGAAGATCAGTCACGAATTTTCGAGCCGTTTACGCAGGTCGATGGTAGCGTCGTTCGCCGCTTCGGCGGAACGGGACTAGGCCTTGCCATTTGCCGCAAGCTCGTCGCCGCCATGGGCGGTACGATCGAGATCACAAGCGCCCTCGGGACAGGTTCGACTTTCACGGTCAATCTGCCCCTTGAGGTTCCCGAAGCCAAGACGGATTCTCTCGCTGCCGATGCTTCGCTGAAGGACAGCGCGATACTCGCAATCGCGGCGAACCCGCTCACGCAAAGCGTGCTGCGCATGGCTTTGGGACCGCATTGCAAACATCTGGAGATCGTGCCGAGCCTCGAAGCGGCCGATGCGGCATGCCGCGAGGAGCACTTCGCACTGATCGTGGCGGATGGCCCGTCGCTCCCGCGTGAGGCTGCCGACCTCGGTCCGCGGCTTGAACGGCTGCCCAGCGGGCGTGGCAAGGCCTTGGTCCTCAACGATTGTCAGGCGGGCGATCTTTCGGGGATTTTGGGCGGCCTTGTCGAAATTCTTAACAAACCCGTAGCACCGGCGAGCCTATTGTCGAAGCTCGTGGACATGCGCCAAGGGGTGCACGCCACGGATACGGGCGGTGCAGCCGTGGCGGCGGCCTGAACGGGATCGAACATGAAAATTCTCTTCGTGGAAGACGATGCCGTGAATCGCCGTGTATTGAAGGCGATGGTGGAGCAGGCTGGCAGCACGCTCTACGAAGCCGAGGACGCGTTGCGCGGCCTCGATATGATCGAGCACAATTCCTACGATCTTGTGCTCATGGATCTGCGCATGCCCGGCATGGACGGCATGACGGCGATCAGGAAAATCCGCGAGCGCAGCGACGAGAAGGCGAAGCTTCCGATCATAGTCGTTACGGCCGATTCGGCGCCGGGGCTTCGTGCGAATTGCATCGCGGGCGGCGCGGACGATTTCATCATGAAGCCCGTCAGCATGGCGACGCTGTTCGATACCATCGCAAAGACGATGATGGCAAAGGGCGTGGCGATCGCTCTTTAACGGCTCGAAGCTTCGAGCGCCGATCCGTGGCCTGCCGGCGAGCGCGAGGACGCGCTGGCGCGCTGTCGCGTCAGGATGCGGCCGCTTTCGACGCTGTCATCCGCCGGGATGCGCCGCGCTATCTCGAATCAGCGCGGCTGAAAGCGGCACGGCTGGCGCTTCATCGCCAGATCGTGTCCGACCGGTTCAACACCGACGCGACGCGAAAGGCATGGCGCGCCGCGTGGAATCGGTTCTTCGACGATTTCGACGACACGCTCGTCGATGCGCTGGCGCACATCTCACCGGAGGGCCGGCAAAAGCTCACATCCGAAAGGCGCTGGAGCCTGCCAAGACTCTGACTCACTGGTTGCGCGCGTGACCGACCGACCAGACATAGGCCGCGACCGCGTCGAGATCCGCTTTCGAAAGCGGCGCGCCTCCGAGCGGTGGCATGACGCCCTGATACTGTTTCGGGTGCGACACGCCTTTCTCGATCGTCTGACGGAGCCCCGCGAGGCTTCCGTCGCTCCACATCCAGTGCCCACTGTTGAGCGGCGGGCCTTGCGGACTGCCGCCAGCGTCGCCGCCGTGACAACCGCTGCAGGTGCCGTTGGCAGCTTGCCCATGGAAAATCCGGTTGCCGAGTTCGACCTGTTGCATCGTGGCGCCCGGCGGCACGGGAAATGCGCCGGCATGCGGATGCACGCCCTCGGGCGGCAACGGACTCTGTGGTGCGCTTGCCGCCAAAGGCGCCGGCGGCGCGGACGCCACTTTGTCCGATCCATCACCTTCATAAGCGATGCGCCAGATGCGTCCGTGCTTGTCGTCGGAAACATAGATCGATCCGTCGGGCGCTTCGGCCAGACCTGTCGGTCGGAACGCGGACTTGCCGGGATCGTTGAAGCCGCCTGCAAAGCCGTCCGCGAAAATGACGAACGGGTCCGACGCTTTGCCGTTCGCCAGCGGCTGGAACACGACGTCGTAACCCTGCTGCGGCTCCGGCGCCCTGTTCCACGAACCGTGGAAGGCGATGAAGGCGCCGCCGCGATAGCCCGCCGGAAACTTGTTGCCGTGATAGATGAGGAGGTCGTTCGGCGCCCAATGGCCGGGAAACGCGGCAACCGGGCCGCGGCGCTGGGCGCAAACGCCCACTTTCTTGCCGCCGTCGCCGCCATATTCCGGCGCGAGCACGAGCTTTCCCTGAATCTGGTCGTAATAACATTCTGGCCAGCCGTAATCGGCGCCCGGAACGAGCTCAACGAGTTCTTCTGCGGGAAGCGCCGCGCCTTGTTCGGCGTTATAAAGCTTGGGCCAATTCTGGAAAAGCTGATCGCGGCCGTGCTGGGTCGCAAACAGTCGCCCCTCATTGTCGAACGCGAAGCCTTCGCCGTTGCGCAGGCCGCTGACATAGCGCTGGGCGGGCGAAAAAGCCTGATCGGTCTTGTTCGCATCGAAGAGCCAGGTGCCGGCCCGGGTCTCTTTTTCCGTACACGGAGAATTGCCCGGCACGCCCGCGATGCGGTTCTCCGGCTGGCAGGAATTCGTCGCGGACCCGACGTCCAGGAACATCTGCCCCTTCGAATCGATGATGAAGGGATGCATCGGATGGTCGCCGACGAGCGTCAGCCCGGACACGATGACAGTGGGCTTGCCCGTCGGAACCATTTCGCCCGGTTTGAGCGGATAGCGCAGTACGCGGCTATTTTCTTCCGCATAAAGACCGCCGTTGTAGAGCGCAATGCCGCTGCCGCCCGTGCCGCCTTCCTCGACGGTGACGCCGAAGCGCTTCACGACGTCAGCCTTGCCGCTGCCCTTCGTATCTTTCAGTGCGAGAAGGAAGCCGCCCGGCGGCGGAGGCGAATTGGCGAAATAGCGTCCGCTCCAGGTGTTCGCGTAAAGCCTGCCGTCGGGCGCGACAACCATGTGGCGAACGTGGCCGAGATTATCAGCGAAAATCGTCGCGCAAAAACCGGGCGAGAGCGTGAGGCCGCCGTTGTCGCCCTGACAGTGGTGCGCGGGTTCTGCGGCCAGCACGGCTTGGGTCGCCGATCCGGCCATGAGCGCCACTGCGACTGAACCGATTGCGGGCAGCCGCCGCGCTGTCGCTAAACATTCATGCATGTCCATCTCCTCAAGGATCGGCGCCCCGAAGACTCGCGCGGATGTTACTCGCGGCGCGCCGCACTACAATGTCGGGGTGGCGCGACATCGCGTTTTGTCGCCGACGCAATGCCGCGGGAACTTCTCGTCTGGAAGAACATTACGCGTGTCGCGCTATCCGCGGGTCAGCAGGTCAAGTGTCGACAGCGCCATCACTTTTGCCGAGTCGACCATGTCGGCGATACCCACCCATTCGTCGGGCTGGTGCGCCAGATCGAGAACGCCGGGGCCGTAGGCGATGCAGTCCTTGAGACGGCCGATGCGGTCGATGTGCTTCTGATCGTAGGTCCCGGGCGAGCAGACGATCTGCGCCTCGCGGCCGAGAATCTGTCGGACGGCTTTCGCGGTGGCTGACGCCACAGGGCCGTCGCGATCCGCCATGGTCGGCGCCACGCTGAAGAGCTCGCGCATGTTGTAGCGGAAGTTCGGGCGGTGAGCGGCGAGGCCGTCGAGCAGCGACTTCACTTCGCCCTTCACCTGATCGAGGGCTTCTTCGATAAGAAAGCGGCGGTCGATGACGATGCGGCAGGAATCCGCAACGCACGGTACGGGCAAGCCTTCATAGTCCTCGGTCTCGCCGCCATGCACCGAATTTATGTTCATGGTCGATTGGCGCGCGCCGTCGGGCACGACCGGCATGTCGGAATGGCGCGCCGCGAGTGCGGGATAAAGATCGGTCTCGAACTTCTCCAGCACCGCCGTCATGTGGCGGATGGCGCTGTCACCCAGGAACGGCATGGAGCCGTGCGCAATGCGGCCCAGCGTTTCTATCTCCGCCCACCACACGCCACGATGGCCGATGCAGACGCGGTCGACGTTCAGGGGCTCGGGAATGATCACATGATCGACGCGCGGTTTCGAGAACCAGCCGCGTTCGGCGAGATAGGCGACGCCGCCATAGCCGCCGGATTCTTCATCAACCGTTCCGGAAATCTCGATGGCGCCGGGCAATTCGATCCCGGAATCGATCAGCGCCTCGACGGCGACGATCGCGGCCGCGATTCCGCCCTTCATGTCGCAGGCGCCGCGGCCATAGACTTTGCCGTCGCGCACGACGCCGCCGAACGGATCCTCCGTCCAGCCCGCACCCGTTTGCACCACGTCGAGATGGCCGTTGAAATGCACGCACGGTCCGGAGCCGGCACCCTCGTGGCGCGCGATGACGTTGATGCGCGGGAATGTGTCGTTGTCGCCGGGTGCGCCTTCCGCGCGCACATATTCGATTTTCATGCCGCGGCGGGCGAGACGCGCGCCGACGAATTCGGCACAGGGCCGATAGGCTTCACCGGGCGGATTGACGGTCGGGAAGCGGATCAGGTCCTGCGCCAGCGCCGTCACGTCATCGGCGCGCGCTTCGATGTCGCGCAGCAGCTTTTCGATGCGGGGCGTGGCAATCGGTGCGTTCATGGCACTTCTCCCTTTGATTCAAATGCAGCGGCCGCCGTCGACCTCCAGGGCCACACCCGTAATCATGGACGCTTCGTCGCTGCAAAGAAACAGGGATGCGGCGGCGATGTCCGCGGGCGTGGAGAAGCGGCCGATGGGGATGGAGGCCAGGAATTTGGCCCGGATTTCGGGCGTATCCTGGCCCATGAAGGTCGAAAGCAGGGGCGTCTCGCCGGCCACGGGATTGATCGCGTTCACCCGCACGCCAAAGGGTGCTAGCTCGACCGCCATGGCGCGGGTCGCGGTGATCATCCAGCCCTTGGAGGCGTTGTACCAGGTGAGGTTGGGGCGGGGGCTCACGCCGCCGGTCGAGGCGATGTTGAGGATGGCGCCCGTCTTGCGCGCCTTCATGCGCGGCACGATCGCTCGCGCAGTCAGGAACATCGATTTCGCGTTCACGGCGATGATGCGATCGAACGTGCTCTCCTCGATCGTATCGAGCGCCTGCGGCTTGTGGCCGATGCCGGCATTGTTGACGAGGATATCGATGTCGCCGAACCGCGCGACGGCTGCTTCCCCCAGCGCCTCCACATCGGCCGATATCGAGACATCCGTCTGCACGGCGAGCCCATCGATCTCGCGCGCGATCTCCTGTGCCGCGTCGTCGTTCAGATCGGCGATGACGACTTTCGCGCCTTCGGCCGCGAAGCGGCGCACGATGCCTTCGCCGAAGCCCGATGCTCCGCCGGTGACGATCGCGACTTTGCCTCTCAAGCGCATGATCTGAATCCTATCCGTGAAATGTGGCGACGGTCTTGAGCCGGGTGAAGGCATAAAGTGCCTCGAAGCCTTTTTCGCGCCCGTGTCCCGAGCGGCCGACGCCGCCGAACGGTAATTCCACGCCGCCGCCGGCGCCGTAATTGTTGATGAAGACCTGGCCGCTGTGAATGGCGCGCGCCAACCGCATGGCGCGGCCGCCGTCACGCGTCCACACGCCGGCCACGAGGCCGTAATCCGTGGCGTTGGCGATGCGGATGGCGTCCGCTTCGTCGTCGAACGGGATGACGACCTGCACGGGGCCGAAAATCTCGTCCTGTGCCAGAAGATGATCTGGCGAGACGCCGGCGAACAATGTCGGCGCGATGTAATGGCCGCCCGACGGCGCGCTGCGTTCGATCCGACCCTCTGCGGCGATGGAAAGACCATCCTTGCGTCCGCGTTCGAGGAATTGCTCGACGCGCGTCTTCTGCTGCGCGGAAATCAGTGGACCCACATCGAGGTCGTCCTTGGCCGGCCCCACGCGCAAGGCGCGATAGCGTTCGGCGAGCCGCTCGAGAAGTGAGTCATAGATCCTGCGCTGCACGATCAGGCGCGAGGCGGCGGAGCAGGTCTGGCCGGCGTTCTGGATGCCGGCGCTCACCAGGAACTGCAACCCGCGCTCGATGTCGGCGTCTTCGAACACGATCTGCGGCGATTTCCCGCCGAGTTCCAGCGTGACGGGCACGGCATTACGCCCGGCAGCCGCCTGCACCAGTGCGCCGACAGAGGTCGAGCCGGTGAAGGAAAGATGATGGATGCCCGGATGCGCCGCCAACGCCGCGCCGGTCACTTCGCCTTTTCCCGTGACGACATTGAGCGCGCCGTCGGGCAATCCTGCTTCCTGCGCGATACGCGCGAAGGCGAGCGCGGTGAGACTTGCTTCCTCGGCTGGCTTTAACACCGTGGCATTGCCGGCCGCTAATGCGCCGACCACGGAGCGCCCGATGATCTGCATCGGGTAGTTCCATGGGATGATATGCGCGGTGACGCCATGCGGTTCGCGCAGCGTGTAAACGGTGTAGTCGGCGAGGTAGGGAATGGTTTCGCCGTGCAGCTTGTCGGCAGCACCAGCGTAGAACTCTAGATAGCGGGAAAGGGCTACGGCATCGGCGCGCGCCTGCTTCAGCGGCTTGCCTACGTCGCGCGCTTCCAGATCAGCGAGCACGTCCGCGTGCGCCGCGACGGCGGCGCTCATTTTCATGAGGATGCGTCCGCGCTCGGCCGCGGTGAGCTTGCCCCACGCGCCGGCATAGGCCGCTTGCGCCGCCTTCACCGCGGCGTCGACATCGCTTGCGTCGCCGGCGGCCAGCGTGCCGATCATTTCACCCGTCGACGGATCCTCGATCGGCAGCGTCGCTTTCGCGTCGCGCCAGCGTCCGGCGACGAGGATTTTTTCGGTGATCATGCGGCGGTCTCGCTCTGCATCGCGAACATGCAAGCGCAGGCGGACGGCCAGGTCAATGACGCGAACAGGAGCGGCGAGGACGCGATACGCCCCCGCCGCACAACCTCAGTATTTGTATTCGATCCTGACGCCGACGGTCGCCGGCTCGCCGCGCTGCGCAATGGGAATCCCGGTAAGGAAGAAGTTCCGCGTCGTATCGTAGGTGGTGTTGGTGATGTTATGGCCGAAGACGGTCAGCGCCCAAGGGCCGTCATCCGGCGTCAAAGTAAGGTTCAAATCCGCGAGCCAGTAAGACTTCACGAAATACATCGGACCCAGGAGCAACGGGTTGAGATGATCGTGGAACACCCAATCGCCCGCGGCTTCGAGATCGTAGCCCCCGATCTCCCAAGTATAGGACAGCGAGCCGTTGTAGCTGAGCGCCGGGAAGCCGACATTGTGCCCCTGTTCGTTGCTGTAGACCGGGCTTTCGGTGCCGGGAGGCACGCAGATCGAAGCCGGCACGCATTTGGCCGTCGATGCCGCGATGTTGAGGAAGTTGGGGAATACGTCAAACGCTCCGGCGACCCAGCCCACCGATTCCGCGAACCTCAAATTGTCGATTGGCAGCCAGTCCGCTTCCAGTTCGCCGCCGTAGAGGTGCGATTTCGGAGCATTCACGAGCGATCCGACCGGACCGGCAATTCCCCAGACGGCCGACTGAATCTGCTGGTCTTCGTAGTGATAATAGTACGCCGCACCGTTCAGCTGGAGCGTGTTCTGAAGCCAATTCGACTTGAAGCCGGTCTCATACGCCCACAGGACTTCGGGCTTCACCGGCGGCGCCGAGGCCGAGCCGTTATAAGTCGTGAAGCCGCCTGATTTGACGCCTTCGCTGACGCTTGCATAGAACATCACCTCGTCGCTCGGCCTGTATTGCAACTCGCCCTTGCCGGAAAGCCGCCGGTTGCGGATGGACTGGTTGGCGGGCGTGTTGAAGTCGATCAGAGGCGCGCCCGGCAGGAAAGTGCCGGCCGTTTCGAAGTTGCCTTCCGAGCGGGATTCGTCGTTGTAACGCAGACCGGTGACAAGCTTCAGCTTGTCCGTGAAGTGATATTCCGTCTGCCCGAACACAGCCTCGGTTTCGACCTTCTGCTGGTAGCTCGTGTCGATCACCAGGCCCAGCGACTGCGCAAAGTCTGAATCGAAGATTTCGTCCATCGACTGATGGCCGTAATAGATGCCGAGCAACCAGCTGAGCTTGTCGGTCTCGGGCGAGGCCACGCGAACTTCCTGCGAGAATACGCGCGCCTCGGTGTCGAAATAGGTGCCTGCGAGTGCAAGAGACGTGGCGTCCCAGTCGTTGTATTCGCGGCGATGCAGCGTTTCGTAGGACGTGATCGACGTCAGCGTCGCAAAGCCCAAATCGCCGTTCGCCTGAAGATTGATGCCGCCGTCGTCGTTGTGGCGGAAGGGCCTTGCATCGGTCGGAATGCCGGTGAGTGCCGCAAAGGTCGGCGAACCGCCCCAATCCGTCTGCGTGGTCTTCGTGTAGGCCGGAATCGTGGGGCCCAAGCCGAAAAGATTGTAAGGGTTGCCGGCCTCGATCGGCGCGAAAAGGTAAAGCCCGACGGCCTGCGAGCGGTCATAGCCCAGATGGCCCTCGAGCAGGAACGTCCAGTCGCTGTTGGCCTGCCACTGCAGTTCGCCGCGAACCGCGCTTGTATTTTTGCTGCCGAGACTTTGCCCCGTCTCGCGGTTGGTCTGCCAGGCGCCGCCCTGGTCGGTGATCGCCGCGACGCGGTAGTCGAGACCGTCGACAATCGGTCCCGAAACATAGCCATGCGTGATGGATTCGTTGTGGCTGTCGTATTCGGTGGAGACGTCCGCGGTGAAAACATCGGTCGGCCGGTTGGTGACGAAATTGATCGCGCCGCCGGTTGTGTTGACGCCGTAGAGCGTGCCCTGTGGTCCGTAGAGGACTTCGGTTCGCGCGAGATCGAAGAGCAGTCCTTGCGTCTGCGCCGGTACGGGATACGCCACTTCGTCGACATAAACGCCGACGGTCGACGAGTTGTTCGAGGCGTAATCGTCGAAGCCTACGCCGCGGAGGCGAAACTCTGGCTGGCCGCTGCCGAAAGCCGGAACCACTTCGAGGCTTGGCGTCGCATATTCGAGCCGGTTGATCTGGTCGATGCCCATCTTCTGGAGCGTATCGGACGACAAAACCGTAAGCGCAATGCCTACGTTTTGTGCAGATTCCTGGCGTTTCTGCGCGGTGACAACGACTGTTTCGACGCCCTGTGGCTGTGTGGCTTGTGCCCAAGCATCGGTTCCGCTCGCGATCAGGAATGCCTGAGCCGAGATTCCGAGAAGCAAACGTTTCATTTGCGACGCCCCCTCATGCGACACCGCACCCCTGCGGCATTCCGCAGTGTCGGCGTTCTGTCATAATTGTCAACGAAGGATGCGATGCGACCGCTGGCAACACATTGCGCGCGGCGATTGTTCGCACACGCATGATTGGCCGATGAAGTTGTTAGGCGTTCTGACACGGCCGCCTTGCAAAAATCGGCATGCGTTCGCGACTGGGCAAGAGAAAAAGCGCGACGAGAACAATTGCGAGATTTGCGATCAGGCCGATGAATCCGGCGTTTGTTCCGCCTACTGGAACCCTGAATTCAAAGATGACAATCGCCACGGCATCGCCGGCCAAGATGCCTGCAATAATCGCGAAGGGGTGAGCCTTGCGCAGAAACAGAATGCCGATCATGCCGGGCAGGAACTGGGAGATGCCGAAATAAAAGAGATTGTTGATTGTCACGAGCAGCTGCGACGATTGTGCTGCGCTCGCGATCGAGAGCAGAAGATAGATCACCATTACCACCTGGGACCAGCGGCGCTGCTGATCGCCGCTCAGGCCAGGTACGAGATTGCGCGAAACGAGCGGGCCGATTGCAAGACAGATGCCTGTGAGCACGACGAGGGCGGCCAACGCCGCGCCGGCCATGACGAGTCCCACAATTTGGGACGGAAGCAGGGCCCGCGTCACCGCGAGGAAGACTTCGTTCGGTGCCCGGACAGGCAGCGGATGGCTGAGCGCGAAATAGGCGACCAGCGTCAGGAAGGGGAACATCACCATATAGAGCGGCATGGTGACCTGCGCACGCCGGACGGTGTTGGCGGAGCGCGCGGTGAAGACATAGGCACAGGTTTGCGGCACGACGCAGAAGCCCAGGCTCTGCAGAAGGATGGTGGTGATCGCGAACACGTCGCCCTCAAGCGAGGGCTGCACGGCGTGCTTCCAGGCAGGCGTGATCGTCTGCACGCCGCCCCAGTGGGCAAGCGCCGCGAGTCCCGTGAGCAGGATCGCGGCGATCAGGAGGATGTCCTTCAGCACGGCGACGTAAGCCGACGCGCGGATGCCGGAGATGGCGATGTAGGTGAAGGCGAGCGCGCCCGCGAGTCCCGTCAGCATCAAAGGCGGGATCGACCAGTCGAGCTGCTTCAGCAACACCTGGAGACCAAGGAACTGGCTCATGCCGAGCGGCACGAGGAAGACGAGCGAGGCGAGCGTCACGACAATCTCGAGCGCGCGGCTGTCGAAATGGCGGCGGAAAAGATCGGGCAGGGTGACGGCACCGTGGATGCGGCCCGCGCGCCAGATGAGCGGGTTGAGGAAATAGCCGACGACGAAGGCGAGAAGAATGTAGCCGAGGAACCAGGTCGCTGCGACGGTTCCGTTGGCGTAGATACCGCCCGGATAACCCAGGATCGTGACGATGCTGTAGGTTTCGCCGACGGCAAGAAAGAAAAACAGCACGGCGCGGAACTGGCCGGATGCGACGAAAAAATCTTCCGCCTTCTGGTGCCGATGGCCGCGCTTGGAAAGCAGCGCCAGCACCAGCGACAGCGCGATGACGCTAAGAAAGGCGATCGTCATGGACGTTCGCCGCTGTCGTAGTCGGCTTCGATGAATTCGTCCGGCTGGTGGCGGTCATGCGCGAACCAGCAGATCGCAAGACACAGCGACGCCAGCGGAATGCAGCCGAACAGCCACCACAGAGCCAGCGGCACGCCGAACGGCGCGACATGGAGGTGGCCGAGCAGCGGCACCGTCGGCACGACCATCAGGAACGGCACGACCAAGCCGATCGTGAGACGCAAGGCTGGAGACACGGTAGAGCTCCGGGGAAAGCGTTAGAGGTTATGCCAGGTCTTGCCTTCCATGCCGGGAGGCAGCGTCGCCTCGTAGACCCCGCGGGCGACGGCGCGCGACAGCACGTCGGCCGCCATCGAGCCGATGCGCGCGACGGTATAGTCGGCCAACGGCCCTTTCATCGGCTGCTTGCCCGTCGAGAGCCCGAACACGACGTCGCCGTCGAACGGCGAATGGATCGGGCGGATGGCGCGCGCAAGTCCGTCCTGCGCCATCATGGTGATGCGCTTCATCTGGTCGATCGTGAGCTCGACGTCTGTGGCGATGCAGGCGATGGTCGTGTTGGCCCGCGCCGCGGGATTGGCTTTCGACAGGCCCCAGTCTTCGCCGACCACGCGCGCATTCGTCGCGCCGAGACCTCCGAACTCATTTCCGACTTCGAACGCGCCCGCCCAGAAATTCTTCGTGCCCGGAACAATGACCGAGCCGAGGCAATTGACCGCGACGATGGCGCCGACGGCGATGCCGTCTTTCGAAACGTAGGAGGCCGAGCCGGTTCCGCCTTTCAGCGAGCCCGCCTCCGCGCCGTAGCCCGCACCTGCCGTGCCGAGCTTGAAATCCTGCGAGGCCGTTTCGACGGCGCGAATTCCGAGTTTGCGATAAGGCGGTTCGAGACCCCACTCCTTGTTCCCGTGGTTGGCGAGGTCGTAAAGAATCGCGGCCGGCACGATGGGGGAAGGCGGCACGCCGGGGCTTTTTGCCATTTGATAGCCGCGGCCTTGCGCGCCGAGCCACGCAGCGACGCCATCCGCCGTTCCAAGTCCGTATACCGAACCGCCCGAAAGGACGACCGCGTCGACGGAGTGCACGAGATTCCACGAATTGAGCGCATCGGTTTCGCGCGTGCCGGGGCCGCCACCGCGCACATCGACGGAGCACGTCGCGCGTGCATCGGGAAGGATCACGCTCACGCCCGTGCGGGCTTTGGGATCTTCCGCCTGTCCTACCTGAAGTCCCGGCACGTCGGTGATGAGATTGCGCGGACCGGGTCCGCCTTCGGCCGCAGGCCGCGGCCGCACGATCGGCACCGGCTGCGGCTGTGCCATCGCCACGCGCGCGCCCGACGCCATAGCGGCCGCGCCGAGCGATAGCGACGCGAGCAAAGACCGTCGATCCATGACATACTCTCCCTGATTTCGCCCGGCGGTTATAACCCGCCACCGTAAGCGTTCAAATTTGCGGCTTTGGGGCAGCGCGCCACGATCTGCGTGACGATACCAGTGCGCAAAGCGACAAGCGCGGTCGTATCGATCGGCCTGGTACGCAACGCCGCCACTTCGGCCGGTGTGTAAGGCTTGGCGCCGGCGGGCGCGCTGCCGCGGCCCAGATCGAACACGACGAAATTCATCACCGCTGCGAGCCGGTTCGAGTCCATGTGTGCGAAGGCCACATTGGGGAGCTGAATGAGATATTCGCGGCCGGACCGTGTGCACAGGAAGAAGCCTGCACGTCCGGCGAGATCGGGTACGCGTTCGGCCAGCGAGCGGCCTTCAACGCCGTGACAGCCGCCGCAGCCTTCGAGATAGGAACTCGCCGCCGGCGGAATCGCACGCGGCGACGAAGCGCTCACCGGCGTGCCGACGAACGGCACGAGGAAAATGAGAAAGCCTGCGGCCGACAAGGCACCTGTCGCACAGTGCCGGCGCCACGCCTGCTTCACGGGATCTTTCCTGCCTTCACGAGCGCCATGCGAAGGGCGAAGACCTGGGTGGGCGTTGACGGCGGCCCGTTCCGAATTTTCGTGATGTCGGCGGCATCGAGCGGCGCGAAAGGCCTGGCCGGTTTCGGCGGCAGGGATTCGAGGTAATCGGCGACGGCCTTGGTGTCGCCGGCGGACAAGATGGCGCGGAAGGGCGGCATCGCGCCTGCGATGGATTGCCCGTCGATCTTGACCGTGCCCGACATGCCGTAAGAGAGCACTTTCATCAGATAGTCGCGTCCTTCGCGGCTGCTCGCGATCTGCGCCACACGGCCCGCGAGACGCGGAAATTGCCCCGGCAAACCCGTCGCGCCGAATTGATGGCACAGCGCGCAGTTCTGCACATACAGCGCCTCGCCGCTTGCGGCATAGGCCGGCGCGGCGGCGAACGCAAAAAATGCGAATGCAATGACGCCTGTCCTCAACTCGCGGGCCCCACAAGCGCCGCCGTCGAGCAATGATAGGTGGCCGACGCTTTGCCGAAGCACCATAGAATATCGTTGCTGTTGGACGGACGATAGACGGGCAGATCGCGGTCGGACGTGTTGCAATCGCAATCCGATGCGGCGCATGGCGTTTTTCCGCAGCAATCGCGATAGGCGATCACATAGGAACGGCCGTCGTCGGGATTGCGGCAGGTGCCGATCCACGCGATCGGGGACGGCTCGGCGCCGGCAGGGCAGGTGTGCGGGCCGCCGCCGCAGCATCCGCACATGATCCCGTCGAGCGCGCAATGCCGCCAATACGTGCATTTGGCCGGGTCTTTGGTCTGCGCGTTGCGCTCGAAATCGGACAGCTTGGTGATGTCTCCTCCAGTGCCCGCAGCCGCTGCGCGCGCGACTGGCAGAAGCGGAAAGACAGGCGCCGCCAGCGCCAGTGCGCTCAGGCGCGCCAGAAGGCTGCGCCGCGAGGTTCCGCGTGCCAGCCGCCGCGTGAGCTGCTCGTTGATCCTGTCGAAACTGGACATGCACGCCCCCAATTCGCGCCCGCATAGGCGCTTCGTTATTCCGCCGCGACCCGCTGCGCTTTCAGATAGGATTGCACCGACGCGAAGCCCGTTTCGCGCGCCACGAGAAGACTCTCCAGATGTTCGCGGCTGTTGACCAGGCCGCGCGCAACGAGTGTACCGTGCTCGTCGATCAATGCGGCGTGCGGCAGCTTGTCGACCTGATAGGCGAGACCGATCTCGGCGCTGTTGACGAAGAGCTGCGGGGCGATCGCGAAATCGGTGATCAGCGCTTCCTGCTCGGCGCGCTCGCCGTCTCCGAAGAAGAGAAGATCGAGCTGTTCCTTGCGCGCGACGTCCTGCGCCACGGGGATCAGCACCTTGCAGATGGGGCAGCTGCGGGCGACGAACAGCATCAGCAGAGGCCGCGCACGATGCGTGCCGATCTCATACGTCGTACCATCGAGCGCGGTGGCGCGCAGGAGCGGCGCTGGCTTGCCGACGGCCGGGCCGCCGGCGTTCGTCAGCGCGCCGACGGGCGTCAGGCGCTCATGCAGCACGCCCACCTGCCTGGCCAGCGCCAGCACCATCAGCGACAAGGCGCCGACGACGATCCAGAGGAATATCTGCGAAATCAGCATCATGTTGCCTTTCCGGCCGGAAGAGGATGACGCGCGAACAGGGCCCACACCGCGTCGGCCGCCGTCAAAAGCGCAAGCAGTGCAAAACCCGCGATGATTCCCGTCGCGACTTGAAGGGGCGATGTCGGCAGAGGCGTGACGCCGCTTGCGATGAGTGCGGCTGCGGCCGCCACGTTGCGGGCGACGAACGACCAGTGAAGCCCGTTCTCCTTCGCGCCGAAGGAACAGCCGCAGGCGATGTCGCTGCGGTCGCGCAGGAGGTTGATCGTCATGGCGCCGGCGAAGACGAAGAGCAGCGCGGCGCCGGCGATTTCCGGCCAGGGCCTGAGCGCCACGCAGGGAAGCGTTGCCGCGACGCCCAACTCTGCGGCCGGCACGGCGAGCGCCGCCGGCGTGATGGCGAAGGCCGGAACAAGCCGATATTCGGCCAGCGCCGCGCAAAAGCGCGTCCAGTCGCGCGCCTTCGCCACGCCTGCCCACAGGAAGAACAGCGCCGCTGCGACGCGGATGCCGAGCTCTGCCGTGGGATCAAGGATCATGTGCAGCGGACCTCAGAACGACGGCGCGATCACGAGTGGCCCGCCGCCGTCGAACTTCGCCGTCTTGAGTGGCTTGCCGGAACGGGCATCGAGAATGGCGAGATCACCGCTTCCCGAAACCGTATAAAGCTGCGGCGCGGCGTCTTGGCTGACGGCAATGCCTTTGGCGGGTTTCTCGAGCGGGATGCGCTTGAGAAGCGTGTGCTTCACCGTATCGAATACCCAGACTTCAGTGCCTGGCACTTTCTGCGTCCAGTGCGTGCCCGTGTGCATCAGCACGAAAAGCCGGCGGCCGGGACGGTAATAGGCGGCCACCTGCACACCGCCGGGGCGCCAGGCGAGCGCCTGCACGCCGGTCGTTGCAGCCGGCTGGCCTGCGGCCTCCTGCAGCGACCACGCCGCACCGACTTTCGAACCCGGACCCAGCTGCGCCGGATAGACCTTGCCCGTATACGAAATAAAGAATGCCTGACCGCTCTTCACATCATCCGGGCTCGATTCGAACACCGGGTCTTCGTTGGCGTCGAAGAACGGCTTCACGTGCGAGATCGCGGCCTTGCCGTCCTTGCCGATGGCAACGTCGAGCAGCGAACCATCGCCGCACAACGACGAGAAGCCGCCCTGACGCCAGGGATAGGTGAGCCCGCATCCGGGAATGTCGACGCTCTGCTGCACCTTGCCCGCCGCCAGATCGACGACCGTGACCGATGTCGCCGGACGCATATTAAAAACGTAGGCGAAGCGGCCGTCGGCGCTGACCGTGAAGTTCTCGCTTTTGAATACCGTCAGCGCCCGCGGCGGCAACATGATCTCGCGTTCGAGATTCAGCGTGTGCTCGTCGTAGACATCCAGCGGATCGAGGCGCGTGCCGTGCGTGCCTTCGCTCCACATCGTCTGCGCCACGTAGATGCGCTTGAGGTCCGGCGCCAGCGCGACGTTGCCGAGAAAATCGTTGACCGGCACGCTGCCCACGATTTTGCCCTTGTCGCCGTCATAGATCGTCATGCCGCTCGGCGCGGTCTGGACAAACACCCAATGCGCAGCGATCGGCGCAAGCGTCGCCGTGTCGCTTTTCTCCGCCTGCAGTATCGGCGGCGCCGCGTTCGCAACGAACGGCACTACACAGACGACAAGGAGCGCCAGCGCAGCGCTGTGTCTTTTCATGGCAGTCCGTCCACTTTTTGTGCAAAAAGCGCGAAGGCGCGACGCGCCTTTCTGTTCGGGATTCAGAACAAGTCGTGTTCCCACGCCATCCCCCACCGTCACCCAACGTTCATTAATGGACGCAGGGCTTGCGCCGTCAAGCAAAGACTTGCTGCACAAGATATTGTTGGCGGCGTCCACAGCCGGCCACGCCGCGACGGATCCGGATGCGGATCGAGATTCTTCCGGTGAACGTCGGTACGGCTGCCCTGACGAGCGCGGCGGCATCGGCGCGCGCACAGCCTGTGCCCGCACTGTTCAGCGCAGATCGCGCCGCAGGTGAATTTCGTCGAGACGCGGCGGTGAAATGCGTAACTCTTCAGCGATGCATCAATTCCGACGTGGGCACCGCGTCTTCGCGCGCGGCGATGGTCGGTCCGGCATGGGCGTTCTTCGGACGAAAGCCGTGCTTGTAGACCTGGTCGAGCAGCGCGCGATGATCGGGTAGCGCCTTCACCGCCTGCTGCGACGCCCGTTGCACGCGCTGGAATTCCTTCTCGGCTTCCGCAGTGAAGGGATAGGCCGATTCATTGCCGCCCATGTCGGGCCGGAATCCGGTGCCGAACAGGATATATTGATAGCTCTGGTATTTGAATGCTTCATAGGTCGTGTCGAAATCGAGCGAGGTGGGCGGCCGCCGCGTCCACAATTCGATCTTGTCTTTCAGGGCGTCGCTCGCCGTCTCCGGCTTGGTGTTGTCGATCCAGAACGCATTGTCGGTGCGCTTGGTAAGATAATAATGGAGCTTGATGAAATCGACGGCGAGTTCGAAGCGCCGTGCCATGATCTTCGAAAAATGCCGGGCCACGCGTTCCATGTCGCCGTGGCGGGGAAAATATTCCGCGATCATGTGCGCAGCAGCTTCGATCTGGATGATGCCGGTCGATTCCAGCGGCTCGAGGAAGCCCGCCGAAAGCCCGATCGCCACGCAGTTCTTCACCCACTGCCGGTCGCGATAGCCGACGCGCATCTTGAGGCGGCGCGCATTGCGGCCTTCGGAAGCCTTGCCGATATAGCGGCGCAGGACCTCTTCGGCGCTGTCGTCGTCGGTGTGTTTGCTGGAGTAGCAGTAGCCGATGCCGCGGCGCGTATCGAGGCCGATGTCCCATGTCCAGCCCGTCTCATGCGCGCTCGAAATCGTCGCCGGGAAGATCGCTGCATCTTCGCGATCGTAAGGCACTTGCATGGCGACGGCGCGATCGACGAAGAGCATGTTCGTCACGTCGCGCCACGGCTCGCCCAGCGCACGGCCGATCAGGATTCCGGCAAAGCCCGTGCAGTCGACATAGAGCCCGGCCTTCAGCGTGCCGTGCTCCTTGGTGATGAGCTCCGAGATTGCCCCCTGCCCATCGAGCTCGACCTTTTCGACATTGCCGACGAGATGGCGCACGCCGAGCTTGATGCCGGCGCTCTTCAGGAACACCGCGAGCTTCGCGGCGTCGAGGTGATAGGCATAGTTCATGGGTCCGTCATAGGGCGCATCGTCGATGCGCTTGGGTGCTTTCAGCGCGTCGACCACCTTGTCCTGCAGCGTGGTCGCATCGGAGAACGGAATCTGCCCCGCGCTGCCGAGCGCCCAGTAGGGCGCCATGTCGGTCGCCATCGACATCAGATGCGGCACGTTGAAGGGATGATAGTAATGCGCGTGCTTGCCGTTCTGCGGCGGGTGCTCCCAATCGACGAATTTGATCGCCTGCTTGAAACTCGCGGAGCATTCGCGCATGAACTCGGCTTCGCCCACGCCGATGGTGCGCAGCGTGCGGCGGAACGTCGGGAACGTGCCTTCTCCGACGCCGATCGTGCCGATGTCGGTGGATTCGATGAGCGTGATCTTCACGCCGTTGGGCTTGTCGGCGCCCAGGCGCTTCGCGAGAAGCGCTGCGGTGAGCCAGCCGGCCGTGCCGCCGCCTACGATGACGATACTGTCCAGCATTTTTGCCCCTTACTTCCCCAAAGCAGCCGCTGCGCTCGCGAGCTCCGTGATGGCGGCCCAATCCTGTTTGTCGATAAGATGCTTCGGCGCAAGCCATGTGCCGCCGACGCAGACGACGTTCTTGAGCGCGAGGTAGTCGCGCGCATTGTCCGGCGTGACGCCGCCTGTCGGGCAAAAGCGGACATGCGCGAACGGACCGGCGAAAGCCTTGACGGCGGCCGCGCCGCCCGAGCTCTCTGCCGGAAAAAATTTGAAATGTGTGAGGCCGGCGTCGAGGCCACGCATGATCTCGCTCGCGGTCACGACACCGGGCAAGAGCGGCACGGTGTGCTTTTTCGCGACCTCGCGCATGGCGTCGGTAAGGCCGGGGCTGACGATGAATCGCGCGCCCGCGTCGCAGGCCCGTTTGTAGTCGTCGCCGTTGAGCACGGTGCCCGCGCCGACGACGGCCTCGGGTACCGCCCGCGCAATCGCGGATATCGAAGCAATCGCCGCCTCGGTGCGCAGCGTCACTTCGAGGACGCGCAATCCGCCGTTAAGCAGCGCGCGCGCCAGCGGGACCACCGCATCCGCGGATTCGATGGTCAGAACCGGGATGACCGGCGAGAGCTTCAGGATGTCGGCAACGGACTTCATGCTCTGCGTCCGAAAATGCTGGCGCCCTTGTCGGCGGGACCGACATGCGCACGGAACGGCGCAAACAGTTCGCGGCCGAGGCCCCAGCTTTGCTGGCTGAAGCGTTCCGGCGCGCGGCTTTCGAACTCGCGCGCATCGACGCGGACTTCGAGCCTGCCTTCTCCCGGATCGATGCGGATGACGTCGCCGTCGCGCAGGCGGGCGATCGGTCCGCCGTCGGCGGCTTCCGGAGTCAGATGAATAGCGGCCGGCACTTTGCCGGACGCGCCCGACATGCGCCCGTCCGTGACGAGCCCGACGCGAAAACCTTTGCCCTGAAGCACGGAGAGCGGTGGCGTGAGCTTGTGCAGTTCCGGCATGCCGTTCGCCCGCGGTCCCTGGAAGCGCAGGACGGCGATCAGGTCGCGCTCGAGTTCGCCGCGCCTGAAGGCGTCGAGAAAATCCTTCTGGTCGTGGAAAACCACCGCCGGCGCCTCCACGACGCGATGCTGGGGCGCCACGGCGGAGATCTTGATCACGGCGCGGCCGAGATTGCCGGTCAGAAGCCGTAAGCCGCCCTTGTGATCGAAAGGGTCCGACGCCGGCCGGAGAATATCGTCGTCGAGGGACGCGGGGACCGCATCGCGCCACGCGAGCTTGCCGTCTTCGAGACCGGGTTCTCCGGCATAGGCTCGGAAGTCGCCGGCCACGGTTGTCGTGTCGGAATGCAGCAGACCCGCATCCAGCAATTCGCGCACGAGAAACGCCATGCCGCCGGCCGCGTGGAAATGATTCACGTCGGCGGACCCATTGGGATAGATGCGCGCGAGCAGCGGCGTGACTTCCGAGATCGCTTCGAAGTCCTCCCATTCGATCTGGATTCCGCCCGCGCGCGCGATGGCGGGAATATGCAAGGCGTGATTGGTCGAACCGCCCGTCGCCATCAGGCCCACCACGCCGTTCACAATGGCGCGTTCGTCGATCACGTCGGCGAGGGCGGCTTTGCCTTCGCGTGCGAGGGCGCAGGCGCGATGGGCGGAGGCGCGCGTCATTGCGTCGCGAAGTGCGGTGCCGGGATTGACGAAAGCCGTGCCGGGCAGGTGCAGGCCCATGACTTCCATCAGCATCTGGTTCGAATTGGCCGTACCATAGAACGTGCATGTGCCCGCCGCGTGATAGGACGAGGCTTCTACCGCGAGAAGTTCGGGCCGGCTGATTTCGCCGCGTGCGAAAGCCTCCCGCGTGCGCGCTTTCTCCTTGTTCGGAATGCCGGTGGTCATCGGGCCCGCCGGCACGAAAAGCACCGGCAGGTGGCCGAACGACAAGGCGCCCATGAGAAGTCCCGGCACGATCTTGTCGCAGACGCCGAGACACAGCACGGCGTCGAACGCGTCGTGACAGAGCGCGACCGAGGTCGCCAGCGCGATCACTTCGCGCGAGAAGAGCGACAGCTCCATGCCCGGCTGGCCTTGGGTGATGCCGTCGCACATGGCAGGAACGCCCCCCGCCACCTGCGCCGTGCAGCCTTCCGCGCGCACCGCTTCCTTGATGATTTCGGGATAGGTGCCGAGCGGCTGATGCGCCGACAGCATGTCGTTGTAGGCCGTGACGATGCCGATATTGGCGGATTTGTCTTCGCGCAGACGAAGCTTGTCGGCCATTGGCGCCGCGGCGAAGGCATGGGCGAGATTGGCGCAGTCGAGATGCATGCGGCTCGGCCCGCGCCTGCGCGCTTCGCCGACATGGGCGAGATATTCCGCGCGTGTTTCCCTGCTCCGCTCCCGAATTCGCGCGGTCGCCTCCGCGATGACGGGATGAAGCTTCGTCATGGCGACCAATATACCTCGACGGGCACGCCAGATTGATGCAACACCGCGCGGATGGGCATTTCAAGCGCGTCGTGGCCCGCCGTGGCGAGGCGGAAGGTTTCCAGCTTTTCGTCGCCGCGGATGAGCACGACAATCAGGCGCGAGGCAAGGATCGCCCGCAGGCTGAGCGACATGCGCGGACCTGTTGTCGCGACGTTCGCGGGCGTAATCGCACGGACCAGGGCCGGCGCATGATAATCAAGCGCCAGAGGAAGCTCCTTAGCGCCTGGAAACAGCGAAGCCGTGTGACCGTCATTGCCCATGCCCAGAAGTGTCACGTCGAACGGTCGCGGCATGGCGCCGACCGCGCGATCGACGTCTGCTTCGGCCTCAGCCGGCGACGCATGGCGCGTCATCAACCGAACAAAATGCGCGGCAGCAGCCTGTCCGCGGATCAGGCGTGAGCGCACGAGCTTTTCGTTGCTGCGGTCGTCATCGGGCGAGACCCAGCGCTCGTCCGTTGCAGTGACGAAAACGCGATCCCATGGCGTCGTGCGCGTGGCTAAGGCGTCAAAGAGAATACCCGGTGTGGTGCCGCCGGAGACCACCAGACTCGCCGCATCGCGACGCCGCACGCCTTCGAAAAGCCGCGCAACGATCTTGTCGGCGAGCGCCGCGGTCATGCTTTCCGCGTCGTCGAAGCGGATGACCGAAGGCTCGAACGTGACGGGTTCATTCATACCAGCTGTGCCCATTGCGTTCCGTGAGTGCGAATGCGCCGGCCGGGCCCCAGGTTCCGGAGGCATAAGGCGCCGGCGGCGTTCCCTGGCGCTCCCAGCTCGAGACGATCTGGTCGATCCACGTCCAGGCCGCTTCGGCCTCGTCGCCGCGCACGAAGAGCGTGGGCTTGTTCGCGAGAGCTTCCAGCAGGAGACGCTCATAGGCGATGCGGCGGCGCGGGCGCTTGAAGGCGTCGCTGAGCGAAAGATTGAGCGCCAGCGGTTTCAGTTCCATGCCGTTGCGCTCGAGGCTCGGCGTCTTGTTCATCAAGGTGAGCGCGATTTCCTCTTCCGGCTGTAGCTTGATGATGAGCCGGTTGGCGAGCAGGCGATTGCCGGGAAAGATCGAATGCGGCACGTCGCGGAACTGCATGATGATTTCGGATTTGCGCGAGGGGAGCCGCTTTCCCGTGCGCAGATAGAACGGCACGCCGGCCCAGCGCCAATTGTCGATATGCGCGCAAAGTGCGACGAAGGTTTCCGTGTTGCTCTCGCGCCCGCCCGTTTCCTCCGTGTAGCCGGGCACCGACTCGCGGCCCGAGACACCGGCGCGATATTGGCCGCGCACCGTGTTGCGCTCGACGTCGCGATCCGTGATGGGGCGGAGCGAACGCAGAACTTTCACCTTTTCGTCGCGCACGGAGTTGGGATCGGCCGGCGGCTCCATGGCCACGAGGGCTAAGAGCTGCAGCAAATGGTTCTGCACCATGTCGCGGATGGCGCCGTATTCGTCGTAATAGGACCAGCGGTCCTCCACGCCGATCGTTTCGGCAACGGTGATCTGCACGTGATCGACGCTGACCTTGTTCCACAGCGGCTCGAACAGCGCATTGGCGAAGCGCAGCGCCAGCAGATTCTGCACCGCCTCCTTGCCCAGGTAGTGGTCGATACGGAAAATGCGATTTTCGGCGAAGGTTCTGGAGAGCGACTCGTTGATCTGACGGTAACTCGCGAGGTCGTGGCCGATCGGCTTTTCCACGACCCCCCGGCTGTTCCCGTGCACGAGTCCGACGGCGTCGAGATTGCTGCAGATATTCCCGTAATGGGCTGGCGACGTCGAAAGATAAAACACGAGCTCGCCCACGCCCTCGAGAGCTTTTCCCAGCACCTTGAAGGACCCCGGATCCCCGGCGTCGGCGCTGGCATAGGAAAGCCTTGTGCGGAATTTCTTCCACGTCCGCTCGTCGATAGCGCCTTCGGAACGCGCCCGCACGGCCTTTTCCACGAGCGCGATGAACGCGTCGTTGGACATCTTCGTGCGCGCGCAGCCCACAATCGCCACGCCGTCGGGCAGAAGATGGTCATCTTCTAGAAAGTACAGCGACGGGAACAGCATGCGCTGCGCGAGGTCTCCCGTGGCGCCAAAAATGACCAGAGCTGAGGATGCAGTCACACGCCTTCTCCAGCATGGCCGTCGATCCAGCAGCGGACCACCGACAGCTCATCCGTGACGAGAACGAGATTAGCGCGAGTGCCCGGTGCAATCCTACCCATTTCGCCCGCGAGCCCCAGGAATGTCGCAGGGTTGCGGCTGGCCATCCGCGCGGCGTTGTAAAGGTCGAGGTCGAGAAAGCGCATGGCGTTGCGCACCGCGCTCGCCATGTCGAGGTCGGTCCCCGCCAATGTCCCGTCTTCCGCCACGCAGGCCCCGTTTTCGGCGCGGATAAGGCGGCCATCGAGATGAAAAGTCTTCTCGAGCGCGCCGACACTGGGCATGGCGTCGGTGACCAGCATCAGCTTGTCGGCCGATTTGCAGTGCAGGGCCACGCGCATCACAACCGGATGGATGTGACGGCCGTCGACGATGATGCCGCACATGCTGTCGCGGTCGTCCAGCGCAGCGCCGACCACGCCCGGCGCGCGGCTCATGAGCGGCGACATCGCGTTGAAGAGATGCGTGAAGCCGGAAAGACCTGCATCCAGCGCGGCAAGCGTCTCGTCGTAGGTCGCATCCGTGTGTCCGGCCGATACGATGACACCGGCCTGGCGAAGCGACGCGATTACCTCCGGTGTGGTTTCTTCGGGCGCCAGCGTCAGAAGTGTCTTGCCGTGCTTCAGCGACGAGATGAGGGCGAGGGCGCCGCCGTCGAGCTTGCGGAATTTCGACGCGTCGTGAATGCCCTTGCGGGCCGGGCTGATAAACGGCCCTTCGATATGAATGCCGGCCACGCCGGCAACGCCGGACGTGATGGCCGTGTCGACGGCTGCGATCGCCTGCGCGATGACGTCGATATCGCTGCTGATCAGCGTCGGCAGAAAGGCCGTCGTGCCGAAGCGGCGATGGGTGGCGGCCATCGTCCTCAGGGTTTCGACGCTCGGCACTTCGCCGAACAGCACGCCGCCGCCGCCGTTCACCTGAATGTCCACGAAGCCGGGCATCAGCAGCAGCCCTTGGAGATCGAACGTGCGTGCATCGCCCGGCGCGTCGGATTTCGCCACGAGCCCGCGGATGCGGCCGCTCTCGATGAGCAGCGTGCGTCCGTCGACCACGCCCTGATCCGTCAGGATTCGTCCGTTGATCAGGGCGGTGAGCATCAAATGGTCTCGGTGATCTTGTTTAGGAGGCGCGGACGGTCGGGATCGAACCCGCGCGCCAGCGAAAGGGCAGCCACGAGACGATAGAAACTCTGGGCCATCAGCACGGGCTGTAGTGCGGCGGGCGCATCGAGCGTCGCCAGATTGCAGGCGCCCGGGGCGTTCAGCCCGGCCAGAATGACATCGGCGCCGGCGGCAATGAACTGCTTCGCCAGCGTTTCCACACCGGCGCTCGTTTCGTCCGCCTGCGAAAAGATGAGCGCGGGGAATCCGGGGCCGACGAGCGCCATCGGACCGTGCTGCACTTCGGCCGCGCTGAAGGCTTCGGCATGAAGCCCGCAGGTTTCCTTGAATTTCAGCGCCGCTTCCTGCGCCAGGCCGAAGCCCAGACCGCGGCCGATCACATAGAGATCCTGCGCGCGGGCAAAATGCGGCGCGGCGATGCTCCAATCCAGCGCCCAGGCCCTTTCAAGCAACTCCGGAAGGCGCGCGACGGCTTTTTGCAAGTCTTCGTCTGCGGTCCAGTCCGCGACGAGATCAAGGATGGCCGCGTTGGCCGCGAGATAGGTTTTGGTGGCGGCGACGCTTTTCTCCGGGCCTGCGCAAAGCGGGATGATGTCGTCCGCCAGCGAGGCGAGCGGCGAGTCTTCCGCGTTGACGAATGCGACCGTGAAGGCGCCTGCGGCTTTTGCGGCGGAAACGGCGGCCAGGAGATCCGGGCTGCGGCCCGATTGCGAAATGGCAAGGAACAGCGAATCGTCGAGGCGCGGTTGCGCCGTATAGACCGATGCGATCGAGAGCGCCTGCGACGCGGTCAAAGTCTGCGCGCGCGTTTCGATCAGATAGCGCGCGAACGTGGCTGCGTTGTCCGAGCTTCCGCGTGCGGCCGTGACGACGGCGCGCGGCTTGTTCCGGCGCAGCCTTTCGCCCAATTTCGCGATGGCGGCACGATTGCGCACAAGCTGCGCGGCGATGCGCTGCGGTGCCTCGCCGGCCTCGGCAAGCATCAGCGTCTTGCTGGCCCTTTCAACCGGGGCAACGCCGTCGCCTGTCACGAGGTCTGCTCCGAATCGCTGAGCTCCGCGACGAAGTCATATGTGTCGCCGCGATAGTAGGACTGGGAGAACTCGACAGCACGCCCGTCGCGCAGGAATCCGCGCCGTTCCACGAGCAAGCCCGCATCGTGTTCCTGTGCGCCGAGAAGAGAGGCTTGTTCGGCCGTGAAGAGAACGGCGCGCAGGCGTTGCAATGCGCGCACCGGACGGTTTCCCGCGCGCTCCAGCGCCATATACAGCGATGATTCGACGGCATCCACCGACGGCAGGCAGAATGCCGGCACCGTGCAATATTCGAGCGCCATTGGTGCGTCATCGGCATAGCGCAGACGATGGAAGCGATAAACCGGTGTTCCGGGGCTCAAGCCCATGGTCAGGGATTCTTCCGGCGTTACCGTGCCCGCCGATTTGCGCAGCCACACGCTTTTCGGCGTGCGCCCGCGCGCCTGCATATCTTCCGAAAACGACGTGAGCTTCGAAAAGTTCTTCTCCACGCGGCTCGACACGAACGTGCCCGAGCCCTGGCGACGCGTCAGCAGGCCTTCGCCGACAAGACCGTCGAGCGCCTTGCGCACGGTGATGCGGGACACGGAAAATTCTTCGGCGATCTCGCGCTCGGGCGGCAGCGCGTCTTCGGGCGCCAGCAGCTTGTTGTGGATTGCCTGCCGCAGCCCGCGCTGCAGCTGCTGGTAGAGAGGAAGACTGTCCGTCTCACTGAGACTGCCGATAAGGGTCACAAGCGACGTCAATATCTTCTCCTCGGCCTATCAGGCGATGTCGCAGACTATGCTAGTACCAATTGCATACCACATAGTTCAGCTCTGCCGTCAATTCAATATTTCACGGCAAAATTGGGCTTGACAGGCATATCCAATCGATAAATGGTATTAGATAGGTCTTGTGATGGTAGTGCCAGAACGGGACCGCGCGTGGGGATGCACGCGGGAGTGCGAGCAAATTCGGGTGAGTCTCGAATTTTTTAGAGGGGATAATCATGTCGCTTAAGGGGGTTTTGGCCGGCTCAGCGAGCGTTGTTGCGCTTCTGACAGTCGCCACGTCGTCGTTTGCACAGAGCACGGACAATTCGAATCAACCGGAAACGGTCGTGGTCACGGGCCTCCGCTATTCGGAAGAGCAGTCGCTCGACGTGAAGAGAAACGCCGATACGATGGTCGACGCGATCGTCGCGTCCGACATCGGCAAGCTCCCCGACAAAAACGTGGCCGACGCGCTGCAACGCCTCCCCGGTGTCGAGACCTTCTCGCAATCCTCGGGTGAAGGCGGTTTCGACGAAAACGACCGCGTCGCGCTTCGCGGCACCGATCCCAGCCTGACGCTGACGACGATCGACGGCCACTCCGTGGCCACCGGCGACTGGTACATTCTCGACCAGTTCCAGACGGTCGGCCGCAGCGTGAGCTACGACCTGCTGCCGTCGGAAATCGTGAGCTCGGTCGTGGTCCACAAGAGCCAGGAAGCCGACATGGTCGAAGGCGGCACGGCCGGCACCGTCGACATCATCACGCGCAAACCGCTCGACTTCGCCGATTCGCTCACCTTCGAAGGTTCGGCGCAGGCGGAGTATTCCGATCTGCCGCACACGACGGAACCGAACCTCAACGGCCTCGTCGCCTGGCACGACGACACCGATCATTTCGGCATCATGGTGCAGGGCTTCTATGAAGAGCGCGATCTGCTCCGCGAAGGCCAGGAGTTCCTCGGCTACAACACGATTACGGCTGCGGCGGAGCCTGCACTCGTGGCAGCCCACCCGGACCTGAACAACGTGCTTTATCCGACGCTCATCGGCGCCGCGCTGTTCCAGCAGCACCGCGAGCGCGAAGGCGGCGCCGCCACGTTCCAATGGAAGCCGAACAGCAGCCTCAACTTCGTCGTCTCGAGCTTCTACTCGCGGCTCAACGCCAGCGACACGAACAACAACTACATGGCGTATGTGCAGAACGAGATCGCCAGCCAGAACCTGCCGTCGAGCTATACGGTTTCGAACGGAACGCTGGTGCAGGCGGCATTCCCGTATAACGGCGTCAACGGTGCGGTCGAAGACTCGATCGACCGTCCCGGCGAAGGCGCGGAAACCTGGTACGTCAACGGCGACGCGACCTGGACACCGCTCTCGAATCTCGTCGTCGACTATCAGGTCGGCTATACCAAGGGCGAGGGCTTCACGCCGTCGCAGCCGACTTGGGAAAGCGAGGCGATGACCGGTGTGAACTTCAACTTCGCCGGCGGAACGCCGGCCGTCGTGTCGTTCCCCAACATCAGCACGACCAACCCCGCGGACTTCCAGAACGACTGGGCGTGGAGCGATCAATTCACGGCGCTCGACACGGAGTTCTATACGAAGGCCGATGCCGAGTACGACATCGGCGACGGCATCCTGCAGTCGATCAAGGTCGGCGCGCGTTACGACCAGCATTCGCGCAAGGTCTTCGGCTACGACGAGGGCACCTGCGCCTATTGCGGCGATCCGTCGAGCATGATCTCGAACGGCCAGTATTATCCGAGCGGATTCGCCAACGGCATCAATCCGCCTCCGGGCTTCCTGCAGAATCTCTGGGCGCCCAACTGGTCGCTCGTGCAGTCGCTGGTTCTGCCGAAGGTCACGCCCTACAGCCCGCTCGCCAATTACTGGCCGGGCAGTTTCAGCGTGAAGGAGTCGGTCTGGGCCGGTTACATCATGGCCAATCTCGGCGGCGAGAACTGGAAGGGCAATGTCGGCCTGCGTTATGTCGATACGCAGGAAGACGTCCTGTCCTATGCGTCGGACGGCTCGGGCACGTCGTCGTGCTCGATTACCACCGCAACACCCAACAACTACGGTTGTTACGATCAGGTCGGCACGGATCACACCTATATCGACCCGCTGCCCAGCGCGAACTTCGTCTACAATCTGAATGACGAGATGGACATCCGCGCGGCCGTCGCTCGCACGATGTCGCGTCCGGACTACAGCGCCTTGGGCGGTGCGGTGTCGCTCACCGACAGCATCCTCACCGGCACGGGCGGCAATCCCAACCTGAAACCCGTCCGCGCCTGGGACTATCAGACGTCCTGGGAATGGTATTTCGCCAAGACCGGCCTTCTGTCGGTCACGGCCTTCTACACCGACCTGACGACAGACGTGGACTACGGCGTGGCCAACGCGACCTATCTCAACGCGACGCTCACGGGCCAGACGACGCCCACGCACGTGGCCGGCGTTCCGGTCTATTCGACCTACGCCATCACCTCGCCGGTCAACGGCAACGGCACCGACAAGGGCTTCGAATTCGCCTGGGACCAGGATCTCTGGTACGGCTTCGGCATCCAGACCAACGCGACGGTGTCGGACGGCGAGCAAGGCGCATCGACCGGCGGCGGTCCGCTGATCGGCGATTCGAAATATGTCTACAACATCGTGCCTTATTACGAAGACCACGGCGTCAGCCTGCGTCTTGCCTACACATGGCGCACCAAGGTGCTTGTCGGCCTCGACCGGAGCACGGCGGAGAACATGGCGGCGACCGGCAACCTTGCGCTGTCGGCGAGCTACGACATCAACGACAACATTACGCTGACGTTCGATGCGCTGAACCTGAACGATCCGATCCTGAAGTACTACGCCAACGATCCGACGCAGCCGCGTGCCTTCTACGACAACGGCCGTCAGTTCTATCTCGGCGTGAAAGTGAAGTACTGAGTATCTCGTGCGGAGCCCCGGACGATACCGGGGCTCCGATTTTCTGGTGCAATCCCCCGTGTGTAAAACGACCACTAGGGGCGGCGTGGCGGAAACCCACTCCGCCCCTTCTTTCTGCCGGGCTTTCAGGCGACCTTTTCGTGTGGGGCCGGCGAGAGCAATATCGGGAATGCGCTTGAAGATTCATCGCGGCTTGGGCGTCATCGGGATTGCAGCCGTGACCGCGCTGCCGGCGGCCTGTTCGCGCGAGATTCCCACGCCACCGCCCGTCGAAAAGCCCGCGGCGGCACAAGTTTCAGTGCCGCAGCCATCGATCATTCCCTGGCCGGCGCATGTCGCACCGGCGCCCGGCGCGCTGGCGCTCCAGGATGGTGCGCCGATCCTCTACGACGCGTCCGACGCCGAGACGCCGCGCCTTGCGCATTATCTTGCAGACCTCGTCCGGCGCACGCAGGGGCCGCTGCTGGTCCCGCGGGCCGGCGATGTCACGTTGCCGCCTGCACATGCGATCGTGTTGCGGCGCCTCGCCGACCGGGACGAGACCGGCGCCGAGGGCTACAAGCTCGACGTCACGCCCGACGGCATGGTCATCGCCGCGGGGCAGGGGGCGGGACTTTTCTACGGCGCCGTCACGGCCTGGCAGCTTCTGACGCAGACGCCGTCGCACGGCGTGGCGATCCCGGCGATGCGCATCGACGATGTGCCGCGCTTTCGCTGGCGCGGGCTCCTGCTGGATTCCGCGCGGCACTATCAGTCGCCGGAATTCATCGAAGCGTTCATCGACGCCATGGCGCTGCACAAGCTGAACGTCCTGCAGTGGCATCTGACGGACGATCAGGCCTGGCGGCTGGAGATCAGACGCTACCCGCGGCTCACGAAAATCGGCGCCTGGCGCGTGCCGGAGGGCGCGGCGGCCGCGCACGATATCGATCCGAGGACCCACAAGCCGCGGCTCTATGGCGGATATTACAGCCAGGCCCAGGTGCGCGCGATCGTGCGCTACGCGGCCGCGCGCCACGTCAGCATCGTTCCCGAGATCGAGATGCCGGGACATGCGACGGCTGCGATCGTGGCCTATCCGAAGCTCGGCTCGACCTCCCATCCGCCGAAAGCCGTGCCGAGCGCCTGGGGCGTCTTCGACAATCTCTACAACGTCGACGATTCCACCTTCCGCTTCCTCGACAATGTGCTGACGGAAGTCATGGCGCTGTTCCCCGGCGAATACATCCATGTGGGCGGCGACGAGGCGGTCAAGGATCAGTGGAAAGCCTCGCCCAAGATCCAGGCGCAGATGAAGAAGCTCGGGATCGCCAACGAGGACGCGCTGCAGAGCTATTTCATTGCGAGGATCGGGAAGTTCCTCAGCGCACACGGGCGCAAGCTCATCGGCTGGGACGAAATCCTCGAAGGCGGCGTGGCGCCGAATGCGACGATCACCTCCTGGCGCGGCGTCGACGGCGCCGTCACGGCGGCCAAGTCGGGCCACGATGCCGTCCTCTCGCCGGCGCCCGATCTCTATTTCGACAATCGCCAGGGCACGGGACCCGATCAGCCGCCGGGCCGCGAATATCTTCTCACGCTCGAGCGCGTCTACGGTTTCGACGCCATGCCCGATCATTTGAGCGAAGCGGAGCGCACGCACATCATCGGCGTGCAGGCGAATATCTGGACGGAGCACATCCGCACCGACGAGCGGGTCGATCTGATGGCGTTCCCGCGCGCCGCTGCTCTCGCGGAAGTGGGATGGAGCGCGAAGCCCGACTGGAAGAATTTTCTCGCGCGTCTGGCGCCGCAGATGGCCCGCTACAAGGCGCTCGGCATCGTGGCATCGCCGACGGCCTTCAAGGTCGAGGCGGAGACCGCGGAAAATCCCGTCGGCGCAACCGTCAGGCTGGGCGACCAGAGCGGCTTCGGCGATGTCCACTACACGTTGGATGGCTCTGCGCCGAGCGCCGCGTCGCCGCTCTACAGCGCGCCATTGTTTTTGCCGTTGCCGCAGCACCTGCGCGCGGCGGCGTTCGACGGCGCAAGAGAGATCGTCGATCCAACCGATGTGACCGTCGATGCGATGTCGCTGCGCCACCGCTTCAGCCAGGAGCTCGAGCTCTGCAGCAAGGACATCGCGCTCAATCTCGAAGACGATGCACCGCTCAGGGGACCGCGGGCGATCTTTCTCGCCGACATCATGAACCCGTGCTGGATCTGGCGCGGCGCCGATCTCAACGGAATCTCCGGCATCGCGGCGGGCGTGGGGCAGGTGCCGTTCAATTTCGAGATCGGCGACGACCGCGCCAAGATCGTGCTGCGCCCGCCCGCGACGCCCGCGGGCGAGCTGGAAGTTCACCGCGACAGCTGCGACGGGCCGAAAATCGCCGTCCTGCCGCTGGCCCCGGCCCTTTCCAACAACGCCGTGACCCGGCTCACAGCCCCGCTTTCCGGACAGGACGGCGCGCACGATCTCTGTTTCGCCTTTACACAGAAAAAACTCGATCCGCTTTGGCTTCTGGACTGGGTACAATTGGTCCCCAACGCGCATTGATCGTCAGGGAGTTTCAGAGGTTGTCCAATCTGGTGCTGGTTTCGCCGATGAAGGGCTGGGTCGGGCCGCTCGACGAAGTGCCCGATCCGGTGTTCGCCGACCGCCTCCTGGGCGACGGCGTCGCCGTCGATCCGACCGGCAACACGGTTTACGCGCCCTGCGACGGCACGATCATGACGTCGGCCAAGCACGCGGTGACGTTACGCGCGACGTGCGGCGCGGAGATCCTGATCCATGTGGGCCTTGAGACGGTGGCGCTGGCCGGCCAGGGCTTCGTCGCCCATGTGGGCGAAGGGCGTTCCGTGCGGACCGGGGACCCGCTCCTGACTTTCGATATCGACTTGCTCGCCTGCAAGGTGAAAAGCCTCATCTCGCCCGTCGTCGTCACCAATGGCGACGAATTCGAAATCCTCCGCCGCGAGGCGAACCGCGAAACCGAGGTGGGCGAATTCCTGATGGAGTTGAAATCGCTCGGAGAGCAAACGGCAGGCGAGGGCGACGACGCGTCGGCGGAAGAAGCGCGCGAGGTCGTCGTGCCGCTAGCGCACGGCATTCATGCGCGCCCGGCCGCCGCACTCGCCAACGGCGCCAAACGCTTTGCCTGCGAAGTCGCACTGGTGATGGACGGACGCCGCGTCAACGCGAAAAGCGTCGTGGCGCTGATGTCGCTCGGCGTGCGCAACGGCGCGCGTGTGACGGTGTCTGCGACAGGGGCAGATGCGCGCGAAGCCGTCGATACGCTCGCCGAGCTGATCGCGGCGGGATTGGGCGAAGCGCCGGGCGAGGAAAGCGCGCCGGTCGCGGCGGCGGCCGCTCACGAAGACAGCGGCGATCCAAAGCGCATCCGCGGCGTGTCCGCGGCCCCCGGCATCGCGATCGGTCCGGTTGCGCATCTGAAAGTGCCCGAGATCGCGGTCGCCGAAAAAGGCTCCGGCATCGCCCATGAAGCGGCCGAAATCGCCCGCGCGCTGGCAAGCGTTCGCGCGAAACTCGAACTGTCGGCCGGCAGCGGCGACCGTCATCGCCGCGGCATTCTCGAGGCGCATATCGCGCTGCTCGACGATCCCGAACTGGTCGAAAATGCGCGCTGCGCCATCGCGGAAGGCAAAAGCGCGGGCTTCGCCTGGCGTCACGCCGTAAGGAACTATGCGCGTGCGCTCGAAGGCTTGAAAGACGCGCTGCTGAAAGAGCGCGCGCAGGATCTGCTCGATCTCGAACGGCAGGTGTTGCTGGAGCTCACCGGCGCGTCGGGCGAGGCGCCGTTCGAAATCCCGCGCGGCGCGATCCTTGTCGCGCGCGAGCTTCTGCCGTCGCAGCTGCTGGCCGTGTCGGCGCGCGGCATCGCCGGCTTCTGCACCGCCGGGGGCGGACCGACCGCGCATGTGGCGATCCTCGCGGCCGGCATGAACATTCCGGCGGTCGTCAGCGCCGGCGAGCGCGTGCTCGATGTGCCCGAGGGCACGCAGGCCGTGCTCGATGCGGATCAGGGCGAACTGCGCCTGCAAACCGACGCCTCCGCATTGCACGAATTGCGCGGACGCCTGGAAGCGCGCCGCAACGAAGCTTACGCCGCGCAGAGGCGCGCGCGCGAGGATTGCCGGACAGCCGATGGCGTGCGCATCGAAGTGTTCGCCAATCTGGGCGCCGGTGGGGACGAGGCGGCCCAGGCCGTGGCGCAGGGCGCGGAAGGCTGCGGGCTGCTGCGCACGGAATTCCTGTTCCAGGAGCGCGCGACACCGCCCTCGGAAGACGAGCAGGCGGGGCAATATCAGGCGATCGCCGATGCGCTCGGCGGGAGGCCGCTGATCATCCGCACCTTCGACATCGGCGGCGACAAGCCGGTTTCCTATCTTGCGCTGCCGCCGGAGGAAAATCCCGCGCTGGGCTTGCGCGGCGTGCGCGCGGCGCTGTGGAAGCCCGAGCTTCTGCGCACGCAGCTGGCCGCCATCCTGCGCGTGAAGCCTCTCGGCCAGTGCCGCATCATGGTGCCGATGGTGAGTTCGGTCGCGGAACTGAAAGCCGTGCGCGCCATGCTTGCGGAGATCGCGCGCGAGCGCCGCGTCGAGTCGCAAATCGCCCTCGGCGTCATGGTAGAGACGCCGGCCTCCGCCGTCACGACCGATCGCCTCGCCGGAGAAGCCGATTTCTTTTCCGTCGGCACCAACGATCTCACGCAATACGTGCTCGCCATGGATCGCGGCAATGCGCAGCTCGCCGGCCAGATCGACGCGCTGCATCCGGCGGTTTTGCGGCTTATCGCGCAAGCCGCGCGTGGCGCGAAGGGAAAGATGGTGGCCGTGTGCGGCGGGCTGGCCGCGGATCGCCTGGCCGCGCCATTGCTCATCGGTCTCGGCGTGACGGAATTGTCGGCGCCGGCCGCCGCCATTCCGGGCCTGAAGCAGACCATTCGCGAATGGCGCATGGGCGATTGCCGCGCGCTCGCGGAGAAGGCCCTGCAATGCGACGCAGCGGACGAGGTCCGCGCCTTGCTGGCGGCGCCCGCAAAAACGCTCGCGCCCGTCCATCTCTGAGGAGGCAGATACGATGAAATCGATCCTCGAGACGCTCCAGCCGCTGGGCCGCGCGCTGATGCTGCCGATCGCGGTCCTGCCGGTGGCGGCAATCCTGCTCAGACTCGGCGCGCCCGACATTTGGGACTACGCATTGCCCGCCACCTGGGCCGCTCATGTTCATCCGGTGCTGCCGTTCATTTACGCCGCCGGCAATGCGATTTTCTCCAATCTCGGATTGCTGTTCGCGATCGGTGTCGCGGTAGGTTTGGCGCGCGAAAATCACGGCGCCGCGGGTCTTGCGGGCGTCGTGTGTTTCCTTGTCATGACCGAAGGCGCCAAGGCGATCATCGCCGTGCCGCCTTCGGCGCTGGCAGGGTTGACCGGAAAATCCATCGATCTCGCGGCAGGTGCGTTCAAGGCGGATGCGATCTCGAAGCTGAGCGTTCCGGCGGGACTCATATCCGGCCTTGTCGCGGGCTGGCTCTACAATCGCTTCCACGCGATCAAATTGCCCGACTATCTCGCCTTCTTCGGCGGCCGCCGTTTCGTGCCGATCGCGGCGGGCTTTGCAGGATTGATCCTGGCCGCGATTTTCGGTTGGGGCTGGGCATCTCTTTCCGAAGGCATGGACGCGCTGAGCCATGCCGTCCTGGGCGCAGGAAACTTCGGCCTTTTTGCCTATGGCGTGCTCAACCGTCTTCTGCTGGTGACGGGACTTCACCACATCATCAACAACATCGCCTGGTTCATCCTGGGCGACTATCACGGCACGACGGGCGATCTGAAGCGCTTCTTCGCGGGCGATCCGAACGCGGGCGCCTTCATGTCGGGCTTCTTTCCCGTGATGATGTTCGGGCTGCCGGCGGCGTGTCTTGCCATGTATCACGCGGCGCGGCCCGAGCGCCGCAAGGCGGTCGGCGGCCTGCTGCTCTCCATGGCGCTGACGGCCTTCCTCACCGGCGTGACGGAGCCCATCGAGTTCAGCTTCATGTTCCTGGCGCCGGCACTCTTCCTGCTGCACGCGGTCCTGACCGGCATCGCCATGGTGGCGATGAACCTTCTGGGCGTGAAACTGGGCTTCGGATTCTCGGCGGGGCTTTTCGACTACCTCATCAATTTCGGCAAGGCGACGCGCCCGCTCTGGCTGCTGCCGGTCGGCGCCGTCTATTTCGCGCTCTACTACACGGTCTTTCGCGCCGCGATCCGCTATTTCGACCTCAAGACCCTTGGGCGTGAGCCCGAGGGCGAAGTGATCGCCGAAGCGGCGCCGTTCGATTCCGGCGCGCGCGGTCCCGCCTTTGTGGCGGCGCTGGGCGGGGCGAAAAATTTCCGGTCGGTCGATGCCTGCACGACGCGCCTGCGGCTCGTCGTAGCCGACAGCCGGAAGGTCGATGCGCAGAGGCTGAAGGCGCTCGGCGCGCGCGGGATCGTGAAGCCTTCCGCCAACGCCGTGCAGGTGGTGCTGGGGCCGATCGCCGATCAGGTGGCGGCGGAAATGCGCGCCTTCCTCGCGCAGGGCGGCGTCGCGGTCGAGCGGGCTTCGGCGCCTGAAATGCCGTCGGTGGCGATATCCTCGACAGCCTCCTTCAGCCTGCAGGACGGCAAAGCGGTGCTGGCGGCGCTGGGCGGTGCGGCGAATGTCCGGGATGTTTCCGTTTGCTCAAGCCGTTTGCGCGTCGGCGTGGCGCGGAGCGAAACGGTCGATGAGGCGGCGCTGAAGGCAAGCGGCGCGCGGGGCGTCGTCAAACTCGGAAGTTCCGTCCATGTCGTGATCGGGCCCGCCGCCGCGCAGCTGGCGGAAGCGCTTCGCACCGCGCTCGCATAGATCTCGCTGCGATTTGCACGCGGCAATGCGCGGCGGCCTTAACCAAATCGCCGGACTTCGCGACTGTCGCCTTTTTGCCCGATTGCGGTCCCCGATTTTTCGCTTTTACACTCTAAAGGTCGAATCGCAGGGGCAGCTGCAGAACAGGGGCGTGCGATGATTCAATATCGTGAGCTTTCCACCGATCAGCTTCTGGCATTGATGACCGTCAATATCGGCCCCATCTGGCGCTGCAGCGACCGCCGCTGGCGTTCCGCCTGGAAAGGTTTTCCGGCGGACGGCATTGCGGACGAAGACATCACATTCCTCTCGAAAGAAGGCCTGATCGAATGGACCGGCAGTGTCGCCATCGCGACGGATAGCGGCCGTGCCGTCCTGCAGACCGGTCAATGGCTCCGCCCCTTCGCGGCTGTCCCCGCGCGAAGCGGCACACAAAGCGCGCATATGTCGCTGCAATAAACCGTCATCACCCGGTCGCGCGAAACAGCGCGATCCGGGTGACCTATTTTCTCGGTTCGCAAAAATTGGGTCACCCGGACGCTAGCGCGCCGGGTGATGACATGCTGGATATCTAAAGCGTATTGAACCGCGCCTTGCGTTTTTCGAGGAAGGCGGCCACGCCTTCGCGGCATTCGGCCGTGCGGCCTGCGATCTTCTGCGTCGCGCGTTCGGCGGCGAGCTGTTCTTCGAACGGCTTGTCGAGCGCACCCCAGGCGAGCTGGCGGATCAGGCCGAGCGTGGCGCGCGGGCCGTCGGCCAGTTTCTTCGCGAGTTCGAAGCCGACTTCGAAATCTTTCCCCTCCGGCGCGAGGCGATTGATCATGCCCCAGTTGTAGGCCGTTTCGGCGGAGATGCGCTCGCCCAGGAGCATCGCTTCCATCGCGCGCACACGCCCGGCAGCCGACGCGAGCAGATAGGGCGAGCCGCCGTCCGGCACGAGGCCGATGTTGCGGAAGGCTTGCAGGAAATACGCGGTCTGATCCGCCACGATGAGGTCGCCCGCCAGCGCCACCGAGCAGCCGACACCGGCCGCTGCGCCATGCACCGCCGTCACGAACGGAATCGAGAGCGCGCGCAGCTTCAGCATCATCGGATTGTAGTGCGACTCGAGCCGGGCGCCGGCATCGAACTCGCCGTCGTTCGAGCCCACCCCGCCACCGCCGCCGAGCGCGGCGCCCGAGCAGAACGCGCGTCCTTCGCCCGTCAAAAGGATGGAGCGTGCGCTCTTCTCGGCCTCTTCGACCTTCTCGTGCAGCGCGCGCGCCATGTCCGGCGACATCGCGTTGAGCGCCGCGGGGTTGTTGAGCTTGAGAACCGCGACCTGATCGACGATCTCGATGGTGACGAGCGACATGATTTCCTCCATGGCAGCAATGCTTTGCGTAGCGTTTCGCCAAGCTCACCAGACATCGTCGCCCAAGTCCACGGGGACTTGATCCGAGGCCGATTGGGAGGCTTAGTTCGGTCGAAAGAAACCCAAGCTGCCGTAAAGGAAACTCCATGAAATCGCTGTTCGATCTGACGGGAAAAGTCGCGCTGGTCACGGGCGGCAATGGCGGCATCGGCATCGGCATGGCGGAGGGCATCGCGCGCCAGGGCGGCACTGTCGTCATCTGGGGCACCAACGAAGGCAAGAACGAAGCCGCGGTGGATCGCCTGAAGAAATGGGGCGGGAAAGTCGCCGCAGCGAAGGTGGACGTCTCCGACGAAGATGCGGTGAAGGCGGGCGTGAAAAAGATCCTCGCAGACTTTGGCCGGCTCGACACGGCCATCGCCAATGCCGGCATCGGCATCCGCGCGAAAGACATGTTCGATATCGCCATCGAAGACTTCCGCAGGATGGAGGACGTGAATCTGCACGGCGTGTTCTTCACGCTGCGCGAGGCGGCGCGCCACATGGTCGAGCGCTCCAAGGCGGGCCAGCCCGGCGGCTCGCTGGCGGCTGTCGCTTCGACGGCGGCCATTCACGGCGCGGCGAGAAACGAACACTATGGCGCGACCAAAGGCGCGGTCGTCTCGATGTGCCGCGCCATGGCGGTGGAGCTCGGGCGCCACAAGATTCGCGTCAACAGCATCTGTCCCGGCTGGATCCGTTCGGAGATGACCGCGGGCGCGCAGGCCTGGGACAAGTTCAACGAGAACGTCATCAGCCGCGTGCCGATCGGCGGCTGGGGCGACGGCGAGGACTTCTCCGGCATCGCCGCCTATCTGGCGTCGGACGCCTCGCGCTTCCACACCGGCGACCAGATCGTGATCGACGGGGCGTATACGATTTACTAGGACCGCGACGGCCGCGTCACGGCGTATCAATCGCTTAAGCGAGGTCGCCAACGGCTTGCAGAGCGGAAACGGCAACGCGGCTGCAACAATTGACGACGCTCGCGGCAACGGATGTCGCCCAAACGTCTGTCTTCACAAATCGGGAGCGTGCGCGCAGACTCCGTATTGTGCGATGTCCGGACGTCGCGCGGGCTCTTTGACATTGTGAAGATCGAACGGGCGCGGAAACCTGACGGCAATTTCCCCGGCGACCTGCGCGCGGTTGCTGAAATAACGTACACGGACGAAATAGCGCCGTCGCCCCTGTTCCGCCCTGTTTTTCGACACGGCCCGCGGCGAGGAAATGCCGGAAACGCCCGTCATTGCTGGCCGGGACGCACGCGGTCCGCGGACGCTTTTTTCGAACGCCCTGTTCTCGGCCCTGTTAGCAGGGCGTCCGGGTGTCGCTCAAAAGTCCCCGTTGTTCTGGCCGATCTTGGGCGGATCGCGGCGGATCGAGGCGGGCGTCTTGGCAAACTTGATCGGCGGCTTCATCGCGAGCCAGGTGCCTTCGGTCGGGTGCTCGCGGCGCTGGAAGAAATTGACGGCCTCCAGATGCGGATCGTGCAGCACCTCTTCGAGCGTGTTGGCGCGCATGATCGGAATGTTGTGCTGCTCGCCGAGCTTCAGCCATTCCTCCGTCGTGTGCGCGGCGGCGGCTTCGCGCAGCATCTCGTAATAGACGGCGACCTTCGCCTTGCCGCCCTTCGCGCTCGTGAAGCGTTCGCTTTCGTAGGCGTTGGAAAGCCCGCCCAGTTCCATGAACTTCGCCGCCGCCGCGCGGCTCACCGGCTGGATGGCGATGTGCCCGTCCTTCGACGCCAGCGGCCGGCGATCGTTGGCGAGCGCCGGCGTGTGGCCCACATGCGAGACCGGCGGGTCGAAGGTTTCGCCGTAGAGGTGCTCCGCCATGATGAAGCTGGTGAAGCTTTCCAGCATGGGCACTTCCACGAACTGGCCTTCGCCCGTGCGCTCGCGATGGAACAGCGCCGCCAGCACGGCATAGATCGCGTGCAGGCTCGACACCTTGTCGGCGAGGAACGACGGCATCAGCCGCATGTCCTTGGTATGATCGACGCGCGGCAGAAGATCGGCGGCGCCCGACGCCGACTGCACGAGATCGTCGAACGCCTGCCGGCCGGCATAGGGTCCGTCCGAGCCGTAGCCCACGCAATGCACATAGACGATGGACGGATTGAGCTTCGCGACGGAGTCGTAGTCGAAGCCGAGCCGCGCGATGGCGTCGGCGCGGATATTGTGCATGAAGACCTGCGCCGTCGGGATCAGCGCGCGCAATTTGGCGCGGCCTTCCTCGGACTTCAGATCGAGCGCGACCGAACGCTTGTTGCGGTTGAGCGTCATGAAGGTGGCGCCCATGTCTTCGCTCTTGGCGTATTTGCTGCCGTGGCGCTGGCGGTCGCCGGTGGGATTTTCCACCTTGACGACGTCGGCGCCCAGATCGCCCAGCGTCTGCGTGGCGTAGGGACCGAAGATGAACTCGGTCAGATCGAGAATCCTGACGCCGTCGAGCGGCCCTTTTTTCTCCGGCATGATGCAGCCTTCGGATAACGTGTCGCCCGAAGGATAAGCGCCCCGGACCGGAGCGCAAGAGCGGGCCGTTAAGCCGCTTTCGGCGCGGGCAGGAAACGCCGCGCGAGCCTTGCCATGAACGGCACGAAACGCGGGCGCTTGAGGCGCGCGTCATAGATGCCGAGCCGCCGGTCGTTTTCCTTGAGGCACACATCGATCAGTTGGCCGACATCGATGTCGGCGCCCAATTGCTGCGCGCCGTTCATCGTGAAGTTGTTGTCCTGCTGGCCGTTCGAAACATCCGACGCGATGCCCAGCCGTTCGTAGATGAGGAACACCCAGACGGCGAGCACTTTCAGCTCGAACCAGGGCCGGCGCCAGACGGGCATGTTGCGGCGCCACCAGGCGACCCAGTTCACGAAGAACAGGATATGACGGCCTTCCTCGTGCACGACCGGCTCGAACGTATCGATCAGCTCCGACGGGAAAAAGCCGGTGCGTTTCGCCGCTTCGAAAAGGCCGAAGGCGAAGAAGCTGTCGATGCATTCGCTGTAGCCCGTCACCATGAAGGCCCATTCGGGATCCTTGGGCCGCTCGTAGGCGGGCTCCGGCGCCAGCTTGATGCCGTAGGCTTCGACGAGATTGGACAGCACGTGGCGGTGACGCTTTTCTTCATAGCCGTTGAGCTCGACCGCTTTCTTCAGCAGCGGATCGGAAACGAGGTCGGCATAGGACGCGACATAGAGCCCGGCGCGGTTCTCCGTCTGCACGGCGATGTCCCAGATCGGCAGGCTGGTGATGCGGTTCTCGGTCTCCTGGTCGAGCTTCGGCCAGTCGATGACGGCGGGCTTATAGGGATTGAAGGTGTCGAGGAGCGTTTTGCAGAAGAGCCGCTTGTGCTCGTCGCTGCCGTACCGGATCGGGCCGTTGCCGGGCATCGTTCCCGTATTCGCGAAAAGTTCCGGAGGGATGGCGAAGCTCTGACTGCTCATGGGGCGTCCAAAGGAATGTGAACCGCAAATATAAGGTGGGGCTTCGCTCCCGGAAAGCCTCAGCGCCTGGGCGGGATGGGCGACATCGTCGCAAAGGCGTTGAGACGCAGCCGGCTCCGATGCGTGGACGGCGCGGGTTCGCCCAAGGGCGTCACGCCGCGAAAATAGGACTTCTGCCAGCGCTCCTGCGCGGCCGCCGATCCCGGCCTGTCGAGATCCGCGTTGAAACCGTCGCGGCTCTCGCTCCACGTCTTATATTCGCGCTCCATCTGCGGCATTTCCGACAGTGCGCGGATTTCCGGCTCGATGCGCTCGAGCCCGCCGCGCGCGACGGGAAAGAGATGCGCATAAGGCTCGCCCGGATCGAAATGCACTTCGGCGAAGGGCCGCGTGAAAAGCCAGTTCATCGTGAAGGAGTAGTTCGACCAGTCCGTCTCGACGACGCCCGTCAGCGCGCCGATGCCGTCCTTCGGGCGATTGAGCGGCCCCGTCACGAAGAGATCGATTCCCGGCTCCGTGCGGAAGATGCAGGAGACATGAAACGTCAGAACGCCATGTCCGAAATGGCTGACTGCCGCCGCGGTTTCTCCTTCACGATCGGGAATGATTTCAACGGCGTCCTTGTCGGGAGAGCCGTTCCATCGCGCGGTGAAGCCGGACGGCGTGAGCAATTCCCAGCCATGCGCGTTGGCGATGTTGAGCGGCAGGCAGCGATAGGCGAAACGCTGATGGGTCTGATCCATCCAGTCGCGCTCGAGCGGCGCGGGACGGATTTCGACGGAATGGCCTTCCATCACATAGGCGACGAGCTTCGGCATGGCGTTCCGTCGGCTGATTTGCACTTTCAGAACACACGCATCGCGTTGTTGTCTTCGCGATCCTTGTCGAACGTGAACCACCCCGCATAGGTGTAGCGCTGCCCGCGCGTGACTCGGGTAACGCCATGCACATATTGCGGCCCGGCGCCGAAGAGAACAAGTGCACCGGCGCTGGGCGCCAGGCGCACGCCATAGCCGGGAAAATACGTCTCGCCGCCGTCGTAGTCGTCATTGAGATAGATCAGTGACGAAAACGCGCGATGCGGCGTCGCGTTGGGATGTCCGTCGGGCTCGATATTGTCGGCGTGCGGAGTGAGTTCTTGCCCTTCGTGCCAGCGCACGAGTTGCGCCGTGTCCGAATAGAGGGGACGTCGCGGCAGCGCGATCTGGTCGAGCAGGGTCTGTGCGAGAAATCGCGCCTGCTGCATGATCCGGACGGCGTCGATTTCGTGCGGGGGAAGTGCGTCCTGCCAGATGAACCGCCCAGACCAAAATGCATCGCCTTGCCGGGTCGCGCAGTCCTCCCGGTTCCGCTCGAAACAATCGATAAGGACGCGGCATTGCCCGAGCGAAAGGACGTGCGGCCGCGTGATGATATGGCGGTGTGGCTCGTCGACCTGCTGAGACCGGAGCCGGTGAGGATCACCGGTCCACCATTGGGTCCTGCCCGTCCGAGGTTCAAAGACCGGTGCGCAGTTCATGCCTCGCCCCCTTTTCCCGTCGCCAGCGCCCGCCGCTAAACGGACGCCGCTCCCTTGCATGGGAACGTCCCATCCAACGTTAAGGATGCGGGCGTATGCGCACTATTGGACTTAGGGCTAATCCGGGCCGGCTGCGCCGTTGCGCTCGATCTCGCAGTTAATCTCCGCGCCCAAAAGCAACACGGCCAGCGACAGCCAGATCCAGGTGAGGAAGCCGACGATGGCGCCGAGACTTCCGTATATTTCGTTGTAGCGCCCGAAGGTGTGCACATACCACGCGAACAGTATCGTACCCACGATCCACACAACCGATGCGATCGCACCGCCCCACGTGACCCAGCGCCACTTCGTGCGCGTGCGATTGGGGCCGTAGTGATAGATCAGGGACGAGAAGAACACGCAGGCGGCAAACGACAAAGGCCAGACGAGGATGTGAAAGGACAGCACCAGCCAATTGTCGAAAGGCAGGTGCGTAATCGCGGCGGGCACAACAACCGCGAGTTCGATCGCCAAGGCGGCGAAGACGACCGCAGCCGCCGTCAGCATGAAGGCTTGCAGCGACAGGCGCAGGAAGCTGCGCGTTTCGCGCCTCTCGTACGCGACGTTGAGCCCATCGATCAGCGCTTTGACGCCGCCGCTCGCGCTCCAGATGGCCACCGCCAGCGCCGTCAGGAAGCCGAGATTGAATTTGCTCGCCGGCATCGCGGCCAGCCGGTCGAAGTCCCTTTCGAGAACATTGATAACCCCGTCGGGCACGAACCCGGAAACAAGCCTCAATTCGTGCGCAATCGTGGCGCGATCCGAGAAGATGCCATAGATCGAGACCACGCAGGCGATTGCGGGAAAGAGTGCCAGCAGGAAGAAGAACGTGATCGCAGCGGCGACGGAAGGAATACGATCCTGAGAGAATTCATCCAGCGCGCGACGGAGGGTTCGCCACGGCCGTGCGGACTGAATCTTTTCCATAATGCGGCCGTGGGGTGTCATGGACGAACATTCCTGAACCCCATGTTCCGGTTAGGGCGTCACGGCCGGCGGATCGCTCGCCGGAAAGGACTCGTCCAACGCTTCGTCGAGGCGTTGCTCGATACCCGGCAGGATCGCCGTGCCCGCGGGCGCCAGTACGGTCGTGATCGGAAGGCCCCGCTTCAGGGTGAGCGTCACGGGCGTCTTCTCGGCGATTTCGGCCATGCGCGCGCGCTGCTCTTCGTTCAGCTCGCCGTCGAGCGTGATTCTGCGTTCGATCCGTTCCGCCTTATCCTCCCGGACGATGTGCAGATCGACCGCGATGGCGCGCACGGTCCATTCCTTACGATCGGCATACATGCGCAGCGTGATCGCGGTGCAGGCGGCGAGCGAGGAGAGTAGAAGGTCGTAGGGATCGGGGCCCATATTGCCGCCGCCGTTCGATTTCGGCTCGTCGGCGACGATGACGTGTCCGGCCGCTTCGATGCGGACGGCATAGTGCTTGGTGCCGATCGTCGCGTGCGCGCGCGCCATAATCCTACCTCCGGTCAGAAACGGCTCCGGCGAGAGCCCGGTTGCATCACAACCGCGCGCAGCGGACCCCAATTCGGCCAATGAGTCTAGAACAATCCTTGTCAGGCCGTCCTGCGCCGCGCGGATGCCGGAGCGTAGTGCGCTCCTGGGCCAATTTCGCGCGCGATGCGCTCCTACTGAGGCTTCGTCAGGGCGACCTCAGAATCCGTGGCATCGGGCGTGTTCCAACTTCCGCCAAGCGCCACGAAAAGCGCCACCGTATCCTGATAGCGCGCCGCCACGGCCGCCAATTCGTTGATCTGCGCCTGATGATATTGCGTGTCGGCGACAATCACGTCGAGATAGTTCGCGGTTCCCGCTTCGTAGTTCGACTGGGCAAGATGGAGCGCCTCTTTTGCCGTGTTCAGCGCGTGCTCCTGCGCATCCAGTGCCTCGGCGTCATGATCGAGTGCGCGCAGCGTATCGGCGACCTGCTCGAAAGCGTTGAGGACCGTCTGACGGTAAAGCGCCGCCGATTGTTTGTAGGTGTCGATCGCGGCCTTGCGCTTGAACCAGAGGGTTCCGCCTTCGAAAATCGGCTGCGCCACATCGGCGCCGAAGCTCCAGACCGTTCCGTTCGCCGTCAGCAGATTGTTCATGGCGTTGGAATTGCCGCCATAGCTTCCGCTCAGCGTGATGTTGGGCAGCATGGCCGCCGTTGCGACCCCAATTTGCGCGCTGGCGCCGTGTGCGGTCGCTTCCGCGGCCAGAATGTCGGGCCTCTGGCCGACAAGCGCGGAAGGCAGGCTCACCGGCAGATCGCGCGGCAGCGAAATCTCCGAAAGCGTGACAGCGGGCGCGCTCCATTCCGCCGGTGCATATCCGGCAAGAGACGCCAAAAGATCGTCGGCCTGGACGATCTTCTGTTCGAGCCCCGGAAGCGACGCCTCGTAGGTCTCCAGCTGGGTCTCGAGCGCGAGAACATTGGAATAGGAAACCGTGCCGGCGCGGAACTGGGTCTTCGCAAGTGCGACCTGCTGCTTCATCTCCTCGATCAACGCCTTTGTGGCGTCGACTTCGGCGCGATAGGCCGCGCGCGCAATGACCGTGTTTGCGATATTCGACACCAATGCGAGATAAGTCGCTCTTTCGTTCGCGATCTCGACGTCTTTCTGCGCGCCGAGCGCTTCGACCTCGCGCCGCTCACCACCCCAGATGTCGAGCGCATAGCTGACCGTGCCGGAGAGCGAATAGAGATTGAATAGGCTGGCCGATGCCGGGCTGCCGAATTTGCTGGGCGAGAACTTCTCGCGTGTCGCGCCGTAGTCGGCCCCGATCTGCGGAAAGAAGACGCCGTAGCCGCTGCGCAGATTGTCCTGTGCCGCATGGAGGCTCGCCTGCGCGGCCTCGAGGCCCTGATTGCGCTCGAGCGATTCGTGGATTACGGCATCGAGCTTCGGCGACTTGAACTGCCGCCACCATTCGGCTTCGACCTCGGCGCCGGCCGAGAAATGCTGCACGACGTTGTCGGCCGGAACCGTGGCGGCCGGATCGACGCCGTGCGTGTAGTGCGTCACGGCAGGCGGTTCGGGCCGCGCGAAGTCGGGTCCGACCGCGCAGGCGGACAAGAGTCCGAGCAAGCTCACCGTCCCCGCGAGCGCGGCGCGCCGTGCCGGATTTTTCGAGCCGCTATTTCGCGCTGACGTAGACATCGACCAATTGTCCCGGATAGACGTTGACGTTCTTGGGCCGCTGGAATTGAAAGACGATCGGCAAGACGCGCACGTCGACCAACTCCTGCCGCTCGTCGGAAAGCTCGATCTTGGGAGACACGAAAGGCTGAACGCGGGTAAACGTCAGCGGCACGTGAATGTTCGTCCCCCGGATGAACATCTCCCCCTTCATCGCTTTCGCGTTTTGCAGTCGCGGAATGAGAATTTCGTCGACGTAGGTGCGCACCTCGAGAGTCGCCGGCTGCGTCCCCATGACGATCAATGGATCGAATCCCTGGGTGTAGGAATCGTAGGCGCCCTGGGTCGAGACGTAGCTGCCGGGGGCCGATTGAATCGAAAGGACGACGCCGTCCGCCGGGGCCTTTATCGTGTACTTGGCAAGGAGCGCCGCCGATGCCGCATACGTCTTCGCCTGCTCGACCGACTGGCGTTCGAAGACCACAAGATTGGTCTGCGCGATCTTCACGGCGTTTCTGTCGGTATCCAGAACATCCTTGCTGACCGATTTGGGATCGAGCTCGTAAGACCTTTCCTGCTTGGAATAGGTGTCGGCGGCGCTCTTCAGGGTTGCCTTGCCGGCGGCGATCTGAGCAACGGTTACGTCGACTTGCGCCTTCTGTTGTTCGGTCGTCGGACGCTGGATGGAGTCGTCGATCGTTACCAGGGGCTGACCTTTGCGGACGGCCTGGCCTTCCGCGACGAGAACGCGTGTGATCGGCCCCGTCACCTCCGGATAAATGTTGATGTTCTCGCCCTGAGACTGGACGCTTTCGACAATCCCTTCCGAGTAGATGCCGTGCGCGTAAGGGTTGGCGGCGGGATTGTACTCGGGCGGAAGCGCGGAAGGTTGCTGCCCGAACACGTAGGCGCTGACGAGGGCGATTATGACGCCGAGCGCCGAGCCAAGAAATATCAACCTATTCCTCATGGAAATGTCCCTTCTCGGCGACGGTCACGCGTCCGTCCTCCATCTTCAGGATGCGATCGGCGTATTCGAAGATGCGGGCGTCGTGAGTGACGATGACGATGCAACGGTGTTCGTTGAGTATGTGCTCGCGCACGAAGCTGATGATCATCCGTCCCGTGTCGCCGTCGAGCGACGCCGTGGGCTCGTCGAAAATCAGAATGTCGGGGCGGCTTATGATCGCGCGCGCGATCGCGACGCGCTGCTGCTCGCCGCCGCTGAGCTTCACCGGCGGGAGATCGGCGCGGTCCTTCAACCCCACGATCTCGAGATCCTGCCGCGCTTCCTTGATGGCGTCGTCCCAGTCACGCGACTGCAGAACGAGCGGGATGGCGACGTTTTCGGCCGTCGTGAGGCGCGGGAACAGATGATAGTCCTGGAAAACGAAGCCGATCTTATGAAGGCGAAACTCGGCGATTGCGTCCTCCGAAAGGCTCCAGATGTCGGTGCCCTCGATTTTCACGCTGCCGCTGTTCGGTCTCAGAATGCCGGAGATCATGCTGAGCATCGTCGTCTTGCCGCTGCCCGAAGGACCGACGACATAGACCATCTCGCCCAGATAGGCCTCGAAATCCACGTCCTTGACGGCATGGGTTTTCGCTTCGCCCTCGCCGAACCATTTGTTGAGGCCTGTCGCCTGGATTGCCATTTGGCGCATCGTCAGCCCCGGAAGATATCGAAAGGTTCGATCGTCAGCACTTTGCGGACGCCGAAATAGCCGGAGATCACTGCGATCAGCACCACCATCGCGAAGGCGAGGCCGAGATTGAGGAAGGTGATCATGGCCGCGTAATCGGGCAAATAGAGGCGCGCCAGCCAGATCGCGATGGCGCACAGACCGATTCCGGCGCCGTAGCCCGTGAGCGCTACGAGCGACGCCTGGAACAGGATGATGGCGACGAGCTCGCGCCCCTTCGCGCCGATCGCTTTCAAGGCGCCGAATTTCTCGATGTTCTCGAGGACGAACGAGTAGAAAGTCTGGCCCGAGATCGACAGGCCGATGATGAAGCTGATCACGGTCATGAACAGCATGTTCACGCCGATGCCGGTTTGGTACATGTAGAACTTCGAGATCTTGGCGATGAATTCGTCCTTCGTGAGGGCGAGATAGCCGGCGGCGCGCACCTCGCGCTCGATTTCCGGCACATCGGCGGGAGATTTCGGCTCGACGAGCAGATAGGAAATCGTGAAGCGCGTGTTGGGAATGTATTGGAGCGCGCGGTTGTAGGTGGTGTAGAGCGTCGGAACGCCGAACAATCCGCTCGACGATACGCGGGCGATGCCGACGATGACGCCGCGATGGTCGTTGAGCTCGAACGTCGTTCCGATTGCCGGGTTCTCGAGCTTGGAGAACTCCGAATCCTGGATGGCGATGAAGGCGTTCTCGGCGAAAATATCCTCGATGTTGCCGGAGATGAGACTGGGCCGCCCGAAGAGGCTCGTGTCATCCAGACCGACGATGTTGGCGGCCTGGTACGTGCCGTCGCGAAGCTTGAGGAGTGCTGCGCCCGAATAGAGCGGCACGGCATATTTGACGCCGGGGATGCTGCGCACTTCATCGAGCACGTAGTCGGGCAGCGGGATCGTGTTGGCGACGGTCTGGACCGAAGGGTCCATCACCCAGACGGATGCCCCGATGTTGATCACGGTCGCCGAGGCGCGGCTGAGGATGCCTGCGAACAGCGACGTCATTTCGATCATCAGGAAAACGGCGAACGTGATGCCGACGAGCAGGGCGGTGAACTTCGCCCGGTCGTTGACCAGGAGTTTGTAGGCAATAGTGATGATGCCCCAGTTCATGTGCCCGCTCGGCAGGTCCGCGGCCATGATCTTAAAATTCACGTCCGGGCCCACATTGACGTCGCTCAATCCTGAGACGCACGTGCGAAGGCAAGGCATTGAAATGACTACGTATCGCTACGTATAACGACGCTCAGCGCAGGGCCAACCGTTCCGCGAAGAAGCGCGCCAGCGCATCCACGCGCGCCGGCCGCGGGCCGCCGGGCGGTGTCACCCAGTGAAGCGCGCCGGGCGGCGAAGACCAGTCGGGCAGCACGGATTCGAGTTTCTTTTCTCCCAGCGCCTCGCGCACGAGGAAGTCGGGCAGCCGCGCGATGCCGAGACCCGCCGTCAATGACGGCAAAAATGCATCGCCGTTGTCGGCGCTGAGATTGCCGCGCGGTTTGACGGACGCCGTCTCCCCCTTGCCGTTCGTGAATCGCCACGTGTCGCCGGCGAGGAAATAGGTGAAGCAATTGTGCTCGGCCAGGTGCAGCGGATGCGTGGGGCGTTCGTGCCGCGTGAAATAGGACGGCGCTGCAACGAGCAGCAGCGGCACGTTGCAGAGCTTCTGCGCGATCAGCGACGAATCCGGCAGCGAGCCGATGCGGAGCGCCGCGTCGAAGCCTTCGCCGACGATGTCGATCATCTGATCGCTCAGATGCAGGTCGACCGTGATTTCGGGGTAGGCGGCGAGAAAATCGGGCAGGAGCGGGGCCACGCGCAGGAGCCCGAACGACATGGGCGCCGCCAGCCGCACGACGCCGCGCGGGGTCGCCGATTGGGCCAGGGCCTCGCTTTCGGCCGCCTCTCCATCCGCCAGGATCTGGGCCGCCCGGCTGACAAGCTGCTGGCCCGCATTGGTGAGCGCCAGGCGCCGGGAGGTGCGGTTGAAGAGGCGGGTACCCAAGCGGTCTTCGAGCCGGCCCACGGCCTTGGAAACGGTCGCCTTCGAGAGCTGAAGCTCGGCCGCCGCGGCCGCGAAAGAGCGGAGTTCCGCCACTTTCGCGAAGATAGCCAGGCCTTCGAGGTCGGGAAGTTTGGTCATTTTTGGAAACAATAGGTTTCCTCAGTTTCTATTTCTTATCCGGTCCGCCGTCCATACATCTGCCCGGTAGAAATCGGCCGGGCCAGGTGTCCTGGCCAAGGAGAGTTCAATGATCGACGTAAGACCGTTTGGCTCACTGGGCGGCGCCAACCACGGCTGGCTCAACGCCAAGCATCATTTCTCGTTTGCCAATTACCACGACGGCAAACGCATGGGCTGGGGTGATTTGCGCGTCTGGAACGACGACGAGATCCAGCCCAACACCGGCTTTCCTACGCATCCGCATGCGGACATGGAGATCATCACCTATGTCCGCAAAGGCGCGATCACGCACAAGGACAGCCTCGGCAATCTCGGCCGCACGGAGGCAGGCGACGTCCAGGTGATGAGCGCGGGCTCCGGTATCCGCCATGCCGAGTACAATCTCGAGCAGGAGCCGACCACGCTCTTCCAGATATGGATCCTGCCGCGCGAAGAAGGTGGCCAGCCGACCTGGGGCGCGAAGCCTTTTCCGAAAGACGATCGCGCTGGCCGCTTTGTGACGCTCGCGAGCGGTTACAAGGACGACGCCGACGTGCTGCCGATCCGCGCCGATGCGCGCGTTTTGGGTGCGACCGTAAAAGCCGGTCAGAGCGTCGAATACGCAGTCGATCCGAAGCGGCATCTCTATCTGGTGCCCGCGACGGGCGCGATAGAGATCAACGGCGTTCGCGTCAACGCGCGCGACGGCGCCGCGATCACCGCCGTGCCGAAGCTCGACATCAAGGCGCTCGAAGACGCAGAGCTCGTGCTCGTCGACGCGGCGTAATTGCCGGACATCTTTTTCAACCATCGATCCAGGAGACAACAATGGCGAAGGTCCTCGTACTTTATTACTCGGCTTACGGCCACATCGAGAAAATGGCCGAAGCGGTCGCGGAAGGCGCGCGGCTGACGGGCGCGCATGTCGACATCAAGCGCGTGCCCGAACTCGTTCCCGAAGAGGTGGCGAAAGCCGCGCATTACAGGCTCGACCAGAAAGCGCCGGTCGCGAAGATCGAAGATCTCGCCAACTACGACGCCATCATCGTGGGCACCGGCACGCGCTTCGGCCGCATGTCGTCGCAGATGGCCAATTTTCTTGATCAGGCCGGCGGCCTTTGGGCGAAGGGCGCACTGCACGGCAAAGTCGGCGGCGCCTTCACGTCGAGCGCTACTCAGCACGGCGGACAGGAAACGACCCTCTTCTCCATCATCACCAATCTCCTGCATTTCGGCATGGTCGTCGTGGGGCTCGACTACGGCCACGCCGGCCAGATGACGCTCGAGGAGATCACTGGCGGCTCGCCTTACGGTGCGTCGACGATCACCGGCGGAACCGGCGCGCGGCAGCCGACCGAGAACGAGTTGTTGGGCGCGCGTTATCAGGGCCGCAAGATCGCCGAGACTGCGGCGAAACTGCACGGATAATCGCCGGGCGATTTCGAAGCCCTGGGGCTGGATTGCAACCGATCCGGCCCCATATCTGTTCGCAAGCCGGGGAGGCTTAATTCCTCGGTGAGGGAATCAGTTTAAAGTTTTATCGGATGTTCCCGGGGCACGCGTTTTTTTGGGGCGGTCGTCTGTCGCGTGACAGAGGGAGCCAAACATGCGTCGCCCAATAGCCGTCATCCTCCTTTTATCCGCATTCGTGCCGGCAACGGCGCTCGCATCGGGATTCGAACTGCGCGAGTCGAGCGCGCACGCCATGGCGACGTCCTATGCGGGCGCGGCGGCATCCAACAGCGATGCGGGTTTTCTTTTCTATAATCCGGCGTCGCTCGGCGGCGTCGACACGTGGGACATGTCGCTCAACGCCACGGGATTGATTCTCGGAACGAGCGGCAATTTCACCGGCACCACGGCGGCGGGAACGCCGGCGGGTGGACTCTCCAATCCTTCCGGCTTCCTGAGCAACGCTCTCGTACCGGCCGGCGATATTCGCTATCGCATCAACGATCAATTCGCGGTGGGCGTGTCGCTGTCCTCGCCCTGGGGCGAGAGCACGAAATATCCGGCGGGATGGACCGGGCGTTATTACGCAATGACGACGCGGCTCACGAGCGTCGACATCACGCCGCTCATCTCGTATCAACCGGTTCCCGAATTCACCTTCGCCGCCGGTCCGCAGATCCAGTATCTGAACGCCGAACTGAGCGAAGCGATCGACTTCGGAACCTTGGGCGCGCTCAACGGATTTCCCGGCGCAGTTCCCGGCGACAGCGACGGCGCCGTCCAGCTCCACGGCAACAGCTGGGCCGCGGGCTACACACTCGGCGCGATGTGGGAGATGATGCCGAACCTGTCGCTCGGCGCTTCCTACCGCTCGACCATCCATCAAGCGCTGCAAGGCACGGAGGATTTCACGTATGACAGCGCCGGTATCGGCGCGACCATCAATGCGCTGACCGGCGCCTTCGCCGACGGCAAGGGCAGGACGTCCTTGCCGACTCCGGCCGTCGTGATGGGCGGCGCGCATTGGGCGCTCGACGATCGTTGGACGGCGCTCGCCGAGGTCGAATACACGAACTGGAGCTCGCTCAAACAGCTCCTCATCGTGCCGGACAATCCGCTCAATCCGACCGGGCTCACCGTTCTCGATTGGAAGAACACCTGGTTCGGTTCGTTCGGCGGGGAATATCGCTACGACGAGCAGTGGACGCTGCGTCTGGGCGGCGCCTACGACGAAGCCGCCGCGCCGTCCGAAACGGTCGAGCCGCGCATTCCGGACGCCAATCGCTACTGGCTGTCGGGCGGCATCGGTTACAGGTGGCGGCCGGGTACCGACGTCAACTTCGCCGTCGCCCATCTCTTCACGCCGCACAGCGACATCGATCAACTCGCGACCGGGCCCGGCAATGCGACGCGTGGCAGCCTCATGGGCATCAGCAATTCGGACGCCACGCTGATCTCGCTGCAACTCGTGATGCGCGAGCCGTTTGCGCTCTAAGGGCCTCTTTACGGCGCTTATATTTTTGCCCGAAACGGCCGCCCTCGATTTTATACGGGCCGCCGCCCAATCTTTCGCCTGCAACACGCGGACGAAAGAGCGATGCACATTCCCGGCCCTTATTCCGACGACACTTGGCAGTGGGTGCCGAATGCCTGGAGCGCCAACGATACTGCATCCGTCAGATTCAATAGGCCCGCACGCGTGATCCAGGAGATCGGAGTCCTGCTTGCAATACCGCTCGCAAGTGCCGCCATCGTAGGGATTTTCCTGAAGGCTGCGGGAATTTACTGAACTCTAAGCTCTTGCATCATTTGAAAAAACGCCGGCAGCGTACCCGGACGCCCGCAGTAAGCCCCGCTTAACCCGTTTTGTTTACACTGTCCTCACCCTGAAAGCTGAGGCGCGGGTCACACGCGCACGGACAACGGGCGGGAGCACCATGCAGGACAGCGGGCAGCTTCAGACGGAGCGCGCGGAGATCGTCGTCGACGATTCCGGCCGTGTCCTGCACGTCCACGCCGAAGGCAGAGCCGGCCGTCTCGTAGAAGAGTTCGAACCCGGCGCAACACTTTTCGACCGCCTTCATCCCGAAGACAGAGATATTGCGTCTAGTCTTGTCGCGCGGGCGCTGCGGGAGCGCCGCGGTGCCACCGCCGAGCTTCGCTGGGCGCGTTCCGGCAATCGCTGGTCGAACCTCATGACGCAATTCGGGCCGGTGGACGCGGGCGCCGTGCGCGTGTCGTTGCGCTACGACGACATCGCCCAGCTCCGCCGCGCCGAGAAGCAGATGCGCCGCGTCGTCGAGGGATCGGCGCAGGGCATCGTCGTGCGCACGCGCGACGAGGTGCTCTACATGAATGACTCGTTTGCGAAGCTTCTGGGCTACGGGACGTATCGCGAGTGCATGGACAGTCAGGCGACGGTGAACGACCTCATCCATCCGGAGGACCTTCCGGTCGTGCTGAGGCATCTGGAGGCGCGCATCCGCGGCGAAGAGGCCGTTTCCCATTACGAGTTTCGTCTCCTCAATCGCGACGGAACGCCCATCTGGGTCGAGACGTATGCGGCAAACGTCGACTGGGACGGCAAGACGGCGTCCCTGTCGTGGATCAGCGACATTTCCGTCCGCAAGGCGATGGAAGAGGAAACGCTGCGCAGCAAGGAGGCGGCGGAGTTCGCGAACCGCACGAAGACGCAGTTCCTCGCCAATATGAGCCACGAGCTGCGCACACCGCTGAACGCCATCCTCGGCTTCTCGGAAGTCATCGAACGGCAGATGTTTGGCCCCGTCAGCGCGAAATATCTGGACTATGCGGCCGACATCCACAGCAGCGGTCGCCATCTTCTGGCGCTCGTCAACGACGTGCTCGATCTCTCCAAGCTCGAAGCCGGCAAGCTCGAGCTTCGCGAGTCGGAATTTGAGCTGCCCGAACTCGTGGAGGAATGCCTCACGCTCCTGCGCGCCCGCGCGGAATCGGGCGAGGTGCGGCTGAAGAATGCATTGCCCAAGACCCTGCCATCCATCCGGGCGGACGCCCGCGCCGTGAAGCAGCTGCTGCTCAACTTCCTCTCGAACGCGGTCAAGTTCACGCCCGAAGGCGGCGAGGTGCGCGTCGAGGTCGAGGAGGACGAAGGCCTTACGGTTCGCGTCGTCGACACCGGCATCGGCATGACGCCGGCGGAGATCGAAGTGGCGCTGGCGCCGTTCGGGCAAGTCGACTCGCGGCTGGCGCGCAGGCAGGACGGTACGGGGCTCGGACTTCCCATCTGCCGCTCGCTGATGGAGCTGCACGGCGGCGAATTGCGCGTGATCAGCGCGCCCAATGTCGGGACGACGCTGGCGGCCTGGTTTCCGCCCGCGCGCGTCATCCGCGCAAAACCGGAACGCCGCACGGCGGCGCGTTAGCCAGACCGCAATCACCCTTCATTTGCCATGCGTGCCACGGGCGCGTACTGGCAGCCCTTCGGCGAACACGGGCGCGCGGCGACGGCGGCGGCGTCCTGGATGCCCAAAGATTGGCTGCGGCTGACGGCGGAATTCATCGCGCTCGATGCGCGTCGCCTGGAGCGCGAAACCGAAGGTCTTTCGAAGGACGAAGTCGACGACCAGTTTCAGCTGAGCGTGCGGCTGTCGCTCTAAAGCGTCACTCGGCTTTTTCGAGCGCTTTCAGAAGTTTCCGGTCGAACACGCGCAGGACGGCGTCGAGTTCGTGGCCGCGCTTCAGGATGTGCCCCGTCACCGCGATCACCGCATATTGCCCCTGCCGCGCGCGCAGCTTCGGCCGTTTTTCGATGCGGAAGATCGGCATCTCGCTGGTGCGGCGATAGATCGAAAACGTCGCGCAGTCGTCGCCGAAATCGATCGCGTAGTCGCGCCATTCGCCGGCTGCGACCATGCGGCCATAGAGATTGAGAATGCGATTGAGCTCGCGCCGGTCGAAGCTGACCGGGGGGCTGCCCGGATAAGCGATCCGCGGGGGCGGGCAGGATCCCTCGCGGAGATACGCTATTGCGTCATCCACCATCGCGGACAGCTTGATACCGTGGACGGAGGATCGCAAGCCCAAAAAAGGGCCGCAGGCGCGGGCCGCTGCGCCCGTCGCGCCCATTTTCCGGAATCCCTGCTAACAGCGACTTTTATCGGGGCATTTTTTAAACGCAGCCGCGACGCCCATACGGGAAGACCAGCAACCACGGGCCTTTCTGCGATTCCGGCCCTGGCCCGCGCGGACAAAAACAGGGCTGCGCAGGGAATTATTCGTCCGTGTACATACTATCATGCGAGGAGCGGGGCGCCGCCAAAAAGAAAGTTGAACCACAGAGGCACAGAGGCAATGAGATAGCGAGCCTCTCTCCGAAATCGTGCGTCAGTTTCGACGAGCTTCTTTGCGCGCGAACGCGCGCAGGCAGATTTCGAAAGCGAGTCGCGCCGTCTGCGACGCATTCGTTATCTCAGCGCCTCTGTGCCTCTGTGGTGAATCTTACGGCCGTGACGCCGCGCGCTGCCGCGAGGTTCGCACACCGTTTCAGTCTTCACACTGTCAAAGAGCGCGCCGAGTCTGCGCGCGCGATCGTCCGCTGTGAAGAGCGACATTTGGGGGACAGACACGATTTCGTCGGACGAAGCGGCGACGCCTGTGCCCCGTTCGGTGACGTCTCAGCGTTTGACCGCCAGCATCACGCCGTCGCCGATGGTGGCGAGCGCCATGTCGACGCGGGCATCGCCGTGGATCTTGGCGTTGAGCGCGCGCAAGGCGGCGGTGCTTTCGTCGTTGTTTTTCGGGTCCGCTACCGCGCCGCTCCACAGCACATTGTCGATGGCGATGAGCCCGCCGGGCCGGAGCAGCTTCAGCACGCGCTCGTAATAGCCGTCGTAATTGGGCTTGTCGGCGTCGATGAAGGCGAAATCGAACGGGCCTTCGTGGGCGGCGATCATTTTGTCGAGCGATGCGATGGCGGGGCCGATGCGCAGGTCGATCTTTCCTTCGACGCCCGCGTCCTTCCAGATCGGCCGCGCGCGGTCGGTGAAATCCTTCGAGATGTCGAGCGCCACGAGCTTGCCGTCCGCCGGCAGCGCCAGCGCCACCGACAGCGCGCTGTAGCCCGTGAACACGCCGATCTCGAGGCAGCGTTTGGCGCCGATGGCTTTCGCCATGAGCCCCATGAAGGCACCCTGGTCCGGCCCGATCTGCATCATGGCCATGGGAAGCTCGGCCGTTTCCTTGCGGCTTTTGATCTGGGCGGGGACTTCGCGGGCGCCGAAGCGCGCGACGTAGTCCTGGAGGGCGGGGGTGATGGTCATAAGACGGGACATGGGGTCGTTCCTGGTTCAGCGTGATAATCAATATATGATGATATTTTGATGTATCTGTCAACGGGGGGCACTGTTACAGTTTGAAAATGTGGTGGGCTATAATCTTCTGAGCGACAGAGGGGAAGGTCACCCCGCAAGGGGCACCAGAGGGTTATGCTGACCGCGCCCAGGGTCGTGGGCACCGGCTGAGCAGACGACATCTCAGCCCTAGCCTCTGTCGCCAGCACTACGCAGCCTCTTTCAATTCGTGAGCCTCGACCAGCTTCACGATATCGGCGACGTCCCAAAGCGTCTTTGACAGACCGGCCGCCATCGCGGGCGACATCTTCACCGCAGAATTGATCCGCGCGAAATTGTACCAGACCGTATAGAGCGCGACCATGTGCGCGTGGTTTTCGATCTTCTTCGAATACGCCATCGTCGGTCCCGGCGCCTCATCCGGCGTCGCGAAAGTTTGCGCCGCGGCGGGACGCCCGCGCTCCGGCGCCATCGCTGACATCGCGCGTTCTGTTCGTCAGGGCTTCGACAGATTTTGAAATCTTGTCGCTGGTAGCGGAAGAGCCTCGATGCATACGCAATGGTGCCGGAGCGCGGGCGTCTCGCCCGCATTTTTCAAAGTCTGCGCCGACGGCGAGTGTCGCTTCGGCCGGCTCCCGGTTTTTCTGGTCATTGGCGGCGCGTCAACGTTATGGTGCAAGCCATCGAGGCGCGGGAAGCCGCCAGACTTGGTTCGAGAAGGGGGAGTACATGAAGCGCCTGAGGCCGTTCTGGCGAGCGGTCGTCGAGATGGGATTCATCATCTTCCTGTTCTATTCCAACCTTCTGATGAGCGAATTCACGGGAACGAACAGCGCCCACGGCAAGACGCTCGCCTTCGCGATCGGGGACATATTCACGCGCACCGACTTCTCCATCGCCGTCGTCTGCGCGCTGGTCGGCTACGTGTTCTTCGAGTTTCTCCGAAGGAAGCTTTGACGCCTGTCGCAGTTGGAAGGTGGGCAGGATGCCCGCGGTCCCAGTGACGAGCGTGACCCGGCCACCACTGGCGCTCTATTTCTTCCACCGGTCCGCTGTCGGGTGCTGTCCCGCGACGATCCGCATGACGCGGACGGCGTTGCCGATGACATCGGCGGGGCGTTTTTCGACTTGGGCACTGTTACAGTTTGAATTGGCTATTCGTGCGGGTGACCGGAGGGCACCGCATCGCAATTTCCCAATTTTTTGTTTCCGCAATCTGATATCCAGTCCAGATAATATTGCACTTCGTCCGGTCTGTTGGCGATGTTGGGGTCATTAATCAGAAAATGTATGTGGGTCCGCTGCACATCGTCCATATAGAGCGTTACCATGGGCCATGTCGGAGTGTGCTCATTCATATATTTAATGTCTGCGTCAGTCAAAATTCTAGCCGCGAACGCGGATGTCGCGAACAGTGAGATCGCCAGCGCCAAACCAATCGCCCGTGCTATTTGATGCCTCCCCCAATCGCTTTTCGGACGTGCAATAATACCCCCAAGCCCAAGGGACCCCAAGGCCGAAACGCGCGCTTTCGCGCGTCTCGCCCGCATTACGGAGTCTGGATCGCTTCCGCCGTCATCGCCTCGCGGCCGTGCGTGTCGATGGCGCGGAGATCGTAGCCGCTCTCTTTGCGCGCGAAGCAGACGTCGAACGGCGCGGTGTCGAAGAGCGGGCTTTTCGCGCGGAAGCGGAACGCATGCAGCCGCATGGCCGGGTCGTGCCGCAGGAGATGGTCCATCAGCAGCGTCGCGATATACGGTCCCTGCACGACGAGGGCGGGATAGAACTCCACATTGCGTGCGTAGTCGCGGTCGTAGTGGATGCGGTGCGCATTGAAGGTCAGTGCGGAGAAGCGGAAGAGTTGCGTCGCGTCGGGTACGATGCGGCGTGTCTGCTCGGCCGGACGAGGGCTTTGCGGCGACGCTTCTTTTTCCTGCGTCCCTGCTTTCGCAGGGATTGCTGCCTCCCGATAGACGATGTCCTGTTCTTCCGAGAGCGCCAGCGTGCCATTCGCGGAAATCTCATGGCGAAGTTTCACGAACACGAGGCGGCCGCTTGCGCCTCTTTTTTCGGTGACGTCGAGAATGGTCGAGACGCGCTCGATTTTCGCACCGATCGCAATCGGTGCGTGAAACGTGATCGTGGCGCCGGCAAACATCCGTCGCGGCAGATCGATGGGTGGCAGGAAGCCGCCGCGGCGCGGATGGCCGTCGACATCGATCTCGGATTGGCGCGCGCGCGGCAGGAAATAGAGCCAGTGTCCGAGCGGCGGCACTTCGTCTTTGGGCCAGGGCGGCGTGTCGTGATCGAGCAAAGCTGCAAGGCCCGCAAGTGGTGCGGCCGCAGCGATGTCGTCCGCCGCTTCCGTGCCGCCGATCCAGCCGCGCAGGCGATCGATATCCATGGCTAGCTTTTCCGAAAGAGTGATTCGCGAACGATCGTAGCTTTTTTAGCGCAGAGGGCGCGGAGGTTGCGCAGGGGGCGCGGGGGATTTTGTTGTGCGCTTTGCGCGCCAAATTTCTTCTGCGTCCGCCGCGCAACCTCCGCGTCCTCTGCGCTAAGAATCTTCATGCGGCACGCTTCCGGACACTAAAACGATTTCGGCAGACCCAGGACATGGGTCGCCACATGCGAAAGGATGAGATTGGTCGAGATCGGCGCCACCTGATAAAGCCGCGTCTCGCGGAATTTGCGTTCGATGTCGAATTCCTCCGCGAAACCGAAACCGCCATGCGTCTGGATGCACATGTCGGCCGCGAACCACGCGGCTTCCGAAGCGAGGAGCTTCGCCATGTTGGCTTCGGTGCCGCAGGGGATGCCGGCGTCGAACATCGCCGCTGCTTTCGCCACCATCTCGGCCGCCGCCGTCACCTGCACATAGGCGCGCGCGATGGGGAACTGGATCGCCTGGTTCTCGCCGATGGGACGGCCGAAGACGGAGCGGTCTTTCGCGTAGGCGCCGGCGCGGTCGATGAAGAAACGTCCGTCGCCGATGCATTCGCTGGCGATGAGGATGCGCTCGGCGTTCATGCCGTCGATGATGTAGCGGAAACCTTGACCCTCGGCGCCGATAAGATTCTCCGCCGGGACTTTCAGATCGTCGAAGAACAGCTCCGTCGTCGCGTGATTGATCATCGTGCGGATGGGCCGGATGGTCAGCCCTTTGCCCTTCGCGTCGTTCAGATCGACGATCAGCACGCTCATGCCATCCGTCGGCTTCTTCGAATCTTCGCGCGGCGATGTGCGCACCAAGAGCACCATGAGATCGGAATGTTCGGCGCGGCTGATCCAGATCTTCTGGCCGTTGACGATATATGTGTCGGCCTCGCGGCGCGCGAAAGTGCGGATGCGCGTGGTGTCCGTGCCGCTCGTGGGCTCTGTCACGCCGAAGGCTTGCAGGCGCAACTCTCCGCTCGCGATCCTGGGCAGGTATTTCGCCTTCTGCGCGGCACTGCCGTGCCTGAGGATCGTGCCCATGGTGTACATCTGCGCGTGGCAGGCGCCGCCGTTCGAGCCCGAGCGGTGGATCTCTTCCAGCACGGCCGTTGCCGCGCGCAGGCCCAGACCGGAGCCGCCGTATTCCTCGGGGATCAGCACGCTCAGGAAACCTTCTTCCGTCAGCGTACGGACGAAGTCGGTCGGATAGGCGCGCTCGCGGTCGAGCGCCCGCCAATATTCGCCGGGAAAGCGCGCGCAGAGCCGGCGCACGGATTCGCGGATTTCCGGGAAACTTTCGTCGGACGAAGAGGGCACGAAGCGGGGACCTGGATGTTGTCGGGTCCAAGAAAGTCCCGCTTCGTTTGAATTGCAAGTTGATTTCTACCTCCCCCTTGCGGGGAGGTCGAAATCGCGTCAGCGATTTCGGGTGGGGGCCCCCATCCGATCCGCCTACGCCAAGGCTTCGGCGGACGCCATGACATTCTTGACCCGCCGAAGCTTTAGCGTAGGCGGGCGTGCTCGCTGCGCTGCGCGCGTCGACCTCCCCGCGAGGGGGAGGCGGAATGTAAGATGTGATTGGCCGTGAATGCGTCCTCTTCGCGTTCGGCGAATTCCAGCCTATCGTTCTCGCGAACGCCATTCTTCGAGGTCCTAGATGAACGTCACCGAAGCCGTGCGCTCGCGGCATTCCATCCGCGCGTTTCTGGACAAGCCCGTGCCCGAAGCGACCTTGCGCGAGGTTCTGGAGACGGCGGCGCGCGCGGCGTCGGGTGGCAATCTGCAGCCCTGGCGCATTTATGCGGCTTCCGGCGCGCCGCTTGCGGACTTCAAGGCGAAGATGGCCGAGCGGCTGAAAACCAATCCGTCGCCCGATCCGCTCGAATATCACGTCTATCCGCAGGATCTGTGGGAGCCGCATCGCACCTGGCGCTTCCGCGTGGGCGAGCAGATGTACGGCCTCGTCGGAATCTCGCGCGAGCACAAGGCGGAGCGGCTCAGATGGTTTCAGCACAATTACGAGTTCTTCCACGCGCCGGCGGCGATCTTCGCCTATCTCGACAAGCGCATGGGCCCGCCGCAATGGTCCGACATGGGCATGTATCTGCAGACCGTGATGCTGCTCCTGCGCGAGAAAGGTCTCGATTCCTGCGCGCAGGAATGCTGGTCGATCTACAACGGCATGGTGCGCGAGTTCGTGAAGCCGCCGCCGGAGCTGATGCTCTTCTGCGGCATGGCCATCGGCTATCGCGACGACAGCGCGCCGGTCAACAAACTCGTCACCGAACGCGCACCGCTCGACGAGTTCGCGTCATTCGTCGGATTCTGAGGCGACATTGTTTTAGCGCGGAGGACGCGGAGGTTGCGCAGTGGACGCAGTGGCACCGAGATTTTATCGGACGCCTGCGTTCCATCCTTCGATGGGGCTTGTCGCGCGCGAAGCGCGCAAATAATTCACGGGGGAGAACGTGAGGGAAGTGTATCTCACCGTCTCCCTGTGAAATTTCCTGCGCGCTTCGCGCGCAATACGCCCTGCCGAAAGACGAAACGTAAGGCTCCGGGCAAGCCTCCCCGCCCCGCGACCGCCGCGCAACCTCCGCGTCCTCTGCGCTAAGAATCGTGACGAAACGCCGCCGGCGACAGATGCACGTGCGCGGCCTTCTCCATGCGCCACCAGATGAGCGCGTCGGCTTCCGTGCGCTTGATCCAGTCGTTCTTGGCGGCGTTGTAGTCGAGCGTGTTGTCGGGATGCAGCCTGGCGGCGTGGACCTTCTCGGCTTCGTAGTCCCTGGCGATCGCGGGATGGGCGCGCAGATAATCCGCGAAGGCGAGGTGCCGGTCGATCTCGTGCCAGCCTTTTGCGTAGCAGTGGAGCTGCACCGCGCGCTTGCCGGTTGCCGGATCCTTGCGCCAGCAATAGCGCCGGCCGGGAAGGCCGAACTCGCCGAACCAGCGATAGCCGAGCGCCTCGAATTTCGGCTGGGCGGCATCGAGCGCGTCGAGCGACACCGCGACCGGAATGAGATCGATGATGGGCTTGGCCAGGATGCCGGGAATGGACGTCGAGCCGACGTGATGCACGGTGACGAGCACGCCGCCCAAGGCCTCGTGCAGCCGCGCCGTTTCGTCCCGCGCCATCTCCGCCCATTGCGGCGAATGGGGAACAAGCTCGACGGGAATGATTTCCACCATACTTAAACATAACAAAAAGGCCCCGATGTCGCCATCGGGGCCCTTTGCCGTCGGAGAATGCAGGTCTAGCGCCGTTGCACGCCCAGGAAACGCAGGAGGAAGAGGAACAGGTTGAGGAAGTCGAGATAGAGCTTCAGGGCGCCGATGATCGCCTTGCGGCCAGCCACCGTGCCGTCGTCATTGGCGACGTACATCTCCTTGATCCACTGCGTGTCGTACGCCGTCAGACCCGTGAAGATGAGCACGCCCAGGATCGACACGATCCAGTCCATCATCGCCGATTGCAGGAACATGTTCACGACCATCGCGATGATGATACCGATCAGTCCCATGAACAGGAACGAACCCATGCCCGAGAGATCGGCCTTCGTGGTGTAGCCCCACAGGCTCATCGCGCCGAAGGTGGCGGCGGTGATGAAGAACGTCTCGGCCACGCTCGCACCGGTGTAGATCCACAGGATCGGCGCAATGCCGATGCCGACGAGCGCCGCGTAAACCCAGAACGTCATCTGGGCTGTGGCCACGCTCATGCGGTTGATGCCGAAGGACAGGAAGAACACCATGCCCAGCGGCGCCAGAAGGGCGACCCAGCCCAAGCCCGTCAGGGCGAGATGGCCGTTCTCGGCGCTCACCTGGAAGAAGACGTCCCGTAGCGGCGGGACGGATGCAGCCCAGGCGGTCAAGCCGGTCAGCACAAGCCCGATCAGCATGTAGTTGTAGATGCGCAGCATGTGGGCGCGCAGGCCGGAATCGACCTGGTCCGTCACGGTGCCGCGGATTACGCGATTGTCATAGTCAGCCATATGGCGAAATCCTTTCAGGGCCAAATCAGCCCATACCGTCCTAATATCGGATTCCGCGGTGGCAGTATCAAGGCGAACCTTTCGGCGACAGGTCGGACGTTCCGGCTACGCGCTTGTAAAGTATATGGAATCTTTATGGATGCCGAAGGAGTTCGGCCGGCCGGGCGGCCAGCGCCGACCAGGCGGCGATAAGTCCGAAGCCGAGCGTGGCCACCACCCCGCCCAAAACCGTGGTCAGAACGGCGCCCGGATCGAAATCGAAGGCAACGGCGAAGACGCGCTCCGTCACGGCCTGCGCGCCGGCCGTTCCGGCGGCGAGGGCAATGAGGCCGGTCGCGAGCCCGATGAAGCCGTATTCGAGCGCATAGACGAAGGCGATCTGCGCGCGCGTGGCACCCAGCACTTTCATCACCGTGGAGTCATAGAGCCGCGCGCGCTGGCCGGCGGCGATGGCGCCTGCGAGCACGAGAAGACCGGCGAGGATCGTGAGCAGGCTCGCCGCGCGCACGCCATCGCTCAATTGCTGCAGCAGGCCGTTCACCTGCGCGATGGCGTCCTTCACGCGCACGGTCGAAATGCCAGGGAATTTGTCGGTGACGGCGCGGTACATCGGCTCTTCATCGTGCGCAGCGACGCGCACCGTGGCGAGGAAGCTGTGCGGGGCTTTGTCGATGATGCCCGGCGACAGAATCAGGATGAAGTTCTGGTTGCCGTTCGAGAAATCGACGTGGCGGAAATTGACGATTTTGCCTTCGATCTCGCGGCCCAGCACGTTCAGCGTCAGCGTGTCGCCGAGCTTGAGGCCGAGGCCTTTCGCCAGATCGCCGTCGAAGGAGATGAGCGTGGGGCCGCGATAGTTCGCCGGCCACCATCGGCCTTCGGTGATCTGCGTGCCAGGCGGCGGCACGGACGCATAGGTGATGCCGCGATCGCCCGAGAGCGTCCAGCGCACGCCGGGATCGACTTTCGCGTCGGCGGCGGGCACGCCGTGCAGCGCGGTGATGCGTCCGCGGATCATGGGCGTGCGTTTGTAGTCGCGGGCGGATTTGAACCGGGCGATGGTCTGGTCGAACGCAGCCGTCTGGCTTGGCTGGATGTCGACGAAGAAGAAGGTGGGCGCGAGCGTCGGCAGATTGTCTTTCACCTGCGCCGAGATCGTATGGTCGAGCAGCGTCACCGTCGCGAGCAGCGTGAGACCCAGACCCAGCGCCACGATCACCGATGCGGTGGCGGCACCAGGTCGCGTGAGATTGGCAAGCGCGAGACGTAGCCCCGGACTTCTGGGGCGCGGCACTCGGCGTAAGAGCCACTGCAGCACGAAGGCTGTCAGCCGCAGCGCGACGAGCGTTCCGGCGGCACCGGCGAGAAACCATCCTGCGAACAAGAGCGACGGCGACAGCACGAGCGCCAAGGCCACGATGCAAAGACCGGCAACCGCCGCGACGGCGAGATAGGGCAGGCGTCCATGGGCGCGGGCGCGGGACACGACATCGCGGAACAGGCTCGCCGGCATGATCTCGCGCGCACGGGCGAGCGGCGGTATGGCGAAGGCGGCGGCGGAGAGAAGTCCGAACAGGACGGCGAGCAGCAGCGGCTCGGGATAGACGCCGTAGCGCGCGGCGACGGGAATGTCGGCTGCGAAGAATTCCTCGACGAGAAACGGCAGCGCCGCGCCGACGATCAGTCCCGCGATGACAGCGGCCGCCGCGATCATCATCACCTGCAAGAAATAGACGAGGAAGATGAGCCCGCCTTCGGCGCCCAGCGATTTGAGCGTGGCGATCTCCTCGCGTTTGCGGTCGAGGAAGGCGCTGACGGCCTGACCTGCGCCGACGCCGCCGACGGCGAGCGCGGTCAGCCCCACGAGCGTCAGGAACATCGTCACCTGCTCGACGAAGCGCTTGATGCCGGGCGCGGCGTTGTTGCGGTCGCGGATTTCCCAGCCGCTGTCCGGAAACGCCGCCGCCGCATCGTCCTTGAACCGTTGAATGGACGCCGCGGGCGGCATTGCCACGCGGTAGGCATATTCGATAAGGCTGCCGACGGTGACGAGGCCCGTGCGCGAGAGACCTTGCTTCGACATCAGCACATGCGGACCGAGGCTGAAGCCGCTCGCGATGCGATCGGGTTCGCTCGCCAGCACCGCCGTCACGCGATAATTCGCCGAACCGATGCGCAGTTCTCCGCCGACGGGCAAGTGCAGGCGATCGAGCAAGGTCTGCTCGACAGCTGTGCCGCACATCGAAGCATTGCAGGCGAGCGCCCGCGCCAGCGGCATTCCCGGCCAAAGTCCCACCGATCCGTACAGCGGATAGGCGCCGTCGACGGCCTTCAGTTCGATCAGCTGGCGTTCGTCCTCGCGGCCGTTCTTGATCGCATACGCCATTGCGCGCATGGAGATAGTTTCCGACACGCGCCCATGCGCCTCCAGGAACGCAAGCTCATTCGCATCCGCCGGACGATGGACGAGATGCACGGAAACATCGCCGCCCAGAAGCACGCGCCCTTCTTCCGCCAAACCCGTTAACAGCGCCGACGAGAGCGACCCCACTCCCGCAACGGCGGCCACGCCCAGGACCAGGCAGGCGAAGAAGACGCGGAATCCGGAAAAGCCGCTGCGCATTTCGCGCCGCGCCAGCCGGAGCGCCAGGAAAAGATTCGTCACGCCGCCGCCGCGACGCGTGTGTCCGCCACGATCGCGCCATCCTTCAGCCGCACGATGCGCTGGCAGCGCCGGGCGAGCACCTCTTCATGCGTGACGAGAAAGAGCGTCGTCCCCGCGCGCGCCTGCAAGGCAAAGAGAAGATCGGCGACGCCTGCGCCGGTCTGTCCGTCGAGATTGCCCGTAGGTTCATCCGCGAAGAGGACCTGCGGTCTCGGTGCCATGGCGCGGGCGAGTGCGACGCGTTGCTGTTCGCCGCCGGACAACTGGCTCGGATAATGTTCAAGCCGCGCGCCCAATCCCACCGCATCGAGTTCGGCTGTGGCACGTGCGAACGCATCCTTGGCGCCCTGCAATTCCAGCGGCACGGCCACGTTCTCGAGCGCGGTCATGGTGGGGATCAGATGAAAGGACTGAAAGACAATGCCGACATGGGCTCTGCGGAAACGGGCCAGCGCGTCTTCGCCCAGCCGCGTCAGGTCGGTGCCTGCGACGGACACGCATCCCGACGTCGGCGCTTCGAGGCCGGCCGCCACCATCAGAAGCGAGGATTTGCCGGAGCCCGACGGCCCCAACAGCGCCACCGTCTCGCCTTCAGCAATTGTCAGCGAAATGCCGGCAAGGATGTTGACCGGACCGGCGGCGCTCGCCAGTGTGAGGCGTACGTCTTCGAGATTGATCGCGGTCATGATCGTGACTCGGTGCGAGGGTCGCGGGCCTGGCGCGGGAGCTGCAACAGAAGGCGCTATTGGCGATATGGCATGAGCAGCCCCCGTTTCAAGCATATTCTCCTGGGGTTTTTGCTGGCGGTCGCGTTTCTAGCGCCTGCGACGGTTGAGGCCGCGCCGATCAAGATCCTCGCATTCGGCACGAGCCTGACGCAGGGCTACGGCCTGCCGCCCGGCACCGAGTTCACCGTCGTCCTGCAGCAGAAGCTGAAAGCCGCCGGCATCGATGCGACCATCGTCAATGCGGGCGTTTCGGGCGATACGTCGTCCGACGGCCTGTCGCGCCTCGACTGGTCGCTCGCCGATCATCCGGACGCCGCGATCGTCGAGATGGGTTCGAACGACGCGCTGCGCGGCATCGATCCCGCGCTGACCAAAAAGAACATCGCCGCCATGCTCACCAAGTTCAAAGCCGCGCATGTGCCGGTGCTGCTCCTCGGCATGAAGGCGCCGCGCAATCTCGGGCCCGAATATCAGAAGGCGTTCGATCCCATCTATCCCAAGCTTGCGAAAGACTACGGCGTGCTGCTTTATCCTTTTGTGCTCGATGGCGTCGCGCTCATTCCCAAACTCAACCAGGCCGACGGCATGCATCCCAATCCCGCCGGCGTGAAGGTGATCGTCGACCGCATGCTGCCTTATGTCGAGAAGCTCGTCGCCGAGGCGAAGCACTAGATGTTCAAGCGTCTTCTCTCCGTCGGCGGATTCACGCTGCTGTCGCGCATCACGGGCTTTCTGCGCGATGTCCTCCAGGCGAAGATATTGGGCGCCGGTGTATTGTCGGACGCCTTCGTCGTGGCGTTTTTGTTTCCGGGTTATTTCCGCACGATCTTCGGCGAAGGCACCGTCAACCCCGCCTTCCTTCCGCGCTACGCCACGCTCTGGGCGAGGGGCGAGAAGAACGCAGCGGCGACATTCGCCGACCGCGTCTTCTCATGGCAGATGCTGGTGCAGGTCGTGTTCCTCGTGCTGGCCATGGCGTTCATGCCGGCGATCATGCACGTCATCTCGCCGGGTTTCGCGAAAAATCCGGGACAGCTTCCGCTCACCGTCAGCCTTGCGCGGATCACCTTTCCCTATTTGATCCTGACGGTCGTGGCGATTCAAATTTCTGCGATGCTGAACGCGGTCGAGAGGTTCTGGGCCGCCGCGGCCTGGTCGAATTTTCAGAACGTCGCGATGATCGGCACGCTGCTGCTCTCGAACTGGTTTCCCAATGCCGCTTACGCCGCAGCGTGGGGCGTGCTCATCAGCGGTTTCCTGCAACTTTTCTTCATGCTCTGGGCCGGCGCGCGTCACGGTCTCAGCCTGCGCATCACCTGGCCGCGCTGGACGCCCGAGATCAAAGAATTCTTTATGGCGCTTGGCGCCGTGACCATCGGCGCCGCCAGCGTCGTCGTCGCGCCTTTCATCGATCTCGTTTTGGCGAGCTATCTGGCGGCTGGAAGCCGTAGCGAACTCTACTATGCCGACCGGATCAACCAGTTGCCGCTGGGCGTGCTGGGTATCGCGATCGGTACGGTTCTCTTGCCGGAGATGTCGGCGAAGCTCGCACTCGGCGACCGCGATGGATCCGATCGCGCACAGAATCGCTCTGCCGCGCTGTCGCTGCTTTTCACCTTGCCGTTCCTGGCCGCGTTTACGGTCATTCCCCAAACAATCATGCGTGCTGTTTTCGTGCGCGGTCACTTCTCGACGGAAGATGCGCTGCTTTCTGCGGCAGCGCTGGGCGCCTACGGCATAGGGTTGCCGGCGATGGCACTGGTGCGTGTTTTCGGACCCACCTTTTATGCGCGCCACGACACAAGAACGCCGGCACGCGTCACCGTGGCCGCCGTCGTCGTCAATATCGCCGTCAAGCTCGCGTTGGTGCGCGGTGCGGGTTTCGGAATTGCGGGCCTTGCGCTCGGGACGGCGATCGGAGCGTGGGTGAATGTCGGTCTCCTCGTGTTTCTCGCGCGGCGTCGCGATCTTTTGAAATTCAGTCGAGACTTTTGGCGCGCGCTCGTCCCGATAGTCCTTGCGGCCGCGGGAACAGCCGGCGCGGCTTATGCGGCGGTCGACATCGGCGGCGGCCTGCTGCATTTCCATCTGTTCCGCCAGCAGGCGCTGCTCGCGCTTGCGATACTGGCCAGCGGCATTGTCTACGGCGCGGTCGTCCTTATTTTCCGCAAGCGTCTGCCGCTTGGACGCTTCGCCGGCTCTTGAGGCTGCCATGAGATTG
>DATJRP010000055.1:0-8684 GCA_035504555.1 Rhizomicrobium sp.
GTAGCGGTCGAAGAAGGCGCTCATGAACAGCGGCATCCAATAGGCCGCCAGACCGTCGCCCATCACCACCTTGCATTCGCCTTCGATCTTGGGAGCGTTGGCCTGGGCGTTGCGGGAGGCCTGGGCCAGCGACAGCTGCGCCATGGAGACTGAGTTCAGCACCCGGCGGCCCTCGAAGGTCAGTCTGGGTCCCGAGGTCGAACGCTCGAAGAGCTTGACGCCCAAGGCATTTTCGAGCCGGGCAAGCCGGCGGCTGACCGTCGGCTGGACAATATCCAGCAATTCGGCCGCCCGGTTCAGGCTGCCGGCTTTGACGATCGCCATGAAAATCCGGAAGTCGTCCCAGTCGATGGTGTCCGGCTGAACGGCTTCAGCTATTTCCGCATAAGCGACTTCAGAATTCGCGACTTTTTTTGGACGCGCCACGGTGCCACCTTTAATACAAAATAAACTTTGTTCGAGTCTGCCCTATCGGGCAGCCCGGGCGTCATGGTGTGGGGTAAAGGGCTTATGAGTAAACAGGGCTTTACAAAGATCCTTGATTTAACGGTAAAACCGGCCGTTCTGGAGCCGGAGGCACCCCATCCGGAGGGTGGGATCGTGTTCATCCGGATGGCGCGGGAAGACGAGATCGAGACCCTCCACCGGCTCACAGTGTCCCAAATCGGACAGCAGGTGGCGCCCCTCGAGGCTATGCAGGATGTTTATAGGCATAACCCTGAAACCCTGTGGATAATCTTCCGGGCGCCGAATGGTGACAAATCCCAGGCGCAGCTGGTGGGCTACTACGGCTTCCTCCACCTGAACGCGGCTGGCCACAAGGCGCTGGAAGCCCGGACGCTCACGCCGCGCAGGCCCGACTTGAGCCTTCTGACCCCGGCCGGCGAACGGCCCTCGGCGGTCTATATCTGGGCGATCGTGGCCCGGAAGCTCACGACGCTGACGATTCCGCTGGTGGGAAAGGGGCTCGGCATCAAGCGCTATGGCGGCCTGCCGTTCTATGCGACGGCGGCGACCATGGGAGGGCTGAACGGCCTCAAGGGCTACGGGTTCACCGGCGCGGGCCAAGAGCCGGCCGACGAGCTGGGCGGTCTCTTCCATTTCTATATGCCTGGCGAAGCGGACCGCGCTCCGTCGTCGGCGGCGTGAAGGGCATGGCGATGAAACTCGAGGCCCGCGTTGCCGCAACACCCGACGACATCGCCAAGGTGTTCGCCCTGCGCGCCGCCGTCTTCATGTTGGAGCAGAACTGTCCTTACGACGAGGAGTTCGACGGCAACGACTATTGCGCCACGCACGTCTTGGGCCTGGTCAATGGCGAGCCGGCCGCGGTGGTGCGTCTGCGGTTTTTCGCAGAGTTCGCCCATTTGGGACGCCTCGCGGTGCTACCCAAATTCCGTCGCACGCTGATCGCCAAGGTTGCCATCGAGAACGCGATGGAGCTTTGCCGTCGCAAGGGCTATCGCCTGATTTACGGGCAGTCGCAAAAGCGGCTCGTCAAGTTCTGGTCGAAGTTCGGCTTCCAGCCGATGCGGAAGAACGCCAATCTCGTCTTTTCGGATCACGAGTATGTCGAGATCTCGGCCGAGGTTCCGCCGCACGAAGATCCCATCGCGATCACAAGCGATCCCTATGTGATCATCCGTCCCGAAGGAAAATGGGACGAAGCGGGTGTGCTCGACCACTCGGCCGCCAGACCCGCGACGAATCCACACTGAAATAGCGTTCCTCCCCCGCGACCACGGGGGAACCGCGAAGCGGTGGAGGGCGAAGTTTGCTCTAACGATCGCGCGGGGGCGGCAGGTTGCGCTCGCTCATCCGGTCGTCGGCCGTCTGCGAATGGGCGAGAAGCGGCGCCACGATGACCTCGATATGCGAGCCGCCGATGGTGCGGGACTCGATCGTCACGATGCTGGCGCGGTTCTGGTGGCGATTGATGAACTGCAGCACCACGCGGTTCGCGACGAGCGCCGAAATCGGCTCCCAGCCTTCGCGCGGCAATTCGCTCGCATAGAACTGGTGCGCCTCATCCATGTCGGAATCCGAGGTGATGGCGAGCGTGCCGTACCAGTTGAGATTGTCGCCGACCACGATGGTGTCGCCGCGATCGATCGACGAACCGGCAGGCATGGCGAACTCGACCGGCATGTAGGGCGGCGGCGGAGGAGCCGCGTTGCTGTCGTCGAAGGTCGAGCAGGCAGGCAGCATAAGCAGTCCCAGCATCGAGAGCCCGAGCCGGGCAGCGCCGCCAAATGCTTTCGACATGGATCCCTCTGGGTGATTCGCCTGTTTGCGAATCGTGAGCGCCGGGGCCATTCGGCGCAAGAGGGGATAGCCGTGCCGGCGGAAATGCGTAGTCTTCGGCCCGGCAATATCGGGAGGTCCTCATGCCCATTTCCGAGCTCTTCGACATCAGCGGCAAGACCGCGCTCGTCACCGGCGGCTCCCGCGGCATCGGTCTGATGATCGCGCGCGGTTTCGTCGAGGCCGGCGTCAAGACCTATATCAGCTCGCGCAAGGCAGATGCCTGCGAAAAGGCGGCGGCGGAGCTCTCGAAGATCGGCACCTGCGTGCCGCTGGCGCTCGATCTGGGCTCGACGGCCGAAGTGCATAAGCTGGCCTCGGAGGTCATGGCGCGCGAGCCCAAGCTCGACTTCCTCATCAATAACGCCGGCGCCGCCTGGGCCGAGCCGTTCGAGAAATACTCCGAAAGCGGATGGGACAAGATCGTCGATCTGAACCTGAAGGCGATCTTCACGCTGACCCAGGCGCTGCTGCCCGCGCTGAAGAAAGCCGGCACGGCGGAGGATCCCGCGCGCGTCGTCAATATCGGCTCGATCGACGGCATCCTGTCGCCGCATCTGGAGAGCTACGCCTATTCGGCTTCCAAGGCGGCGGTGCATCACCTGACGCGGCAGCTCGCCAAGCATCTCGCCCACGACCACATCAACGTGAACGCCATCGCGCCGGGACCATTCGAGACCAAGATGCTGGCGCCGGTGCTCGCCGTCGCGCGTTCGCAACTCGAAGCCAGCGTCCCGCGCCACCGCATAGGCCGCGACGACGACATGATCGGCGCCGCGATCTTCTTCTGTTCGAAGGCGTCCTCTTACGTGACGGGCGCGGTGTTGCCCGTCGACGGCGGCATTATCGCTGCGGCGTACACGGCCGGAGCCGACGTGGAGCTTTGAGGCCTGTTCCCATTGCGTGCCGCTTCGCGAAATCCCAGCGAACAGCGACTTTAACAGGGCCGTGGAAAATCGCGGGCTCGCGGCGCGTGCGCGAAACGCAACAGCCACAGGCCTTCCCGCGATTCCGGCGGCGCGCGCATGGACGTTATCAGGGGGTAACGGGGAATTTTTCGTCCGTGTACGTCCTATGCGCGGCGCCTGACAGACACAGCCTTCGTGAGCCGCGCCTTCACTCGGCCGGCAGCGTCGCCGCCGAGTCGATCGTCGTGTTTCCGGACCTCTGCCGGCGGAGTCCGAACCAATAGAGTGCAGCGGCGGCCGCAGAGGTGATGACAGCGCGATAGAGACCGCCGACGACCATCTTCATCGAAAACGGCGGCAAAAGGCCCGAACCCAGCGAGAGCTCGCCATGGTGGCCGTCATCCGAGAAGTGGACCTCCTGGAATCCACCCAGCACGCAGGCGATGACGATGCCTGTGAATATCCAGAATGCCGGCATGCGCTGCCTCAAGCCCATGACGCACAAGGTGACGGCGATTACGAAAGGCGCGACGTACGTTGCGAGCGTGTTCCAGACTTCGGCGGCGAGGATGAACCGTCTAAGGCCGGCCGGACTTGGCTTCCAGCCCGTCGCATGCATCTGCGCGGAGATGAGATTGAGCACGCCGACCTCGATTGCGACCGCCGCCGCAAGCCCGGCGATCAGCATCGCGACCGGCCCCACGCCGAACACCGCCCAGGGATAGCGCGCCATGAGGGAGCGCAGATCCGGACGCGCCAGCATGGTCTCGGCGAGGTCGTTGTCGCTGCCGAGCCGCGCACGGGCTTTCATTTCCGCAGCGCTCTGCGATGCGCCGTTCGCCGTTTCCTCGCGCACGAGATCGTCGAAATGATCGCGCAGCTCCGCGATGTAGCGGCGGACGTGGCGCGGCGCGATGCCCGCACGCAGCAGGCGCTCGCGCAATTCGTCAAATCGTGACTGAAGCATGGCTGGGCTCCCTGATCGCGCGGTTGACGGAGTCGGTAATGTGCGTCCATTGCCGGACGAGGCCGGCGAGGCGCGTTTCGCCCTTGCGGGTGACCGTGTAATAGACGCGGGTGCGGCCGTTCACGGCCTTGCGGCGCGATTTGAGCGCCCCTTCGCGTTCCAGCGCATGCAGCACCGGATAGACCACGCCTTCGCCCAGGCTGATCGCGTCGGCGGTTTTGGTGCGGATGGCCGCGACGATCTCGTAGCCGTACATTTCCTGCGCTTCGAGCAGGCGCAGGATCAGGAGCTCCGGCACGCCGTTCATGAAGTTCGGATTGACCATCGCACACCATGCATCGAGCCGCTATGTATGATACCTTGAGCCGAAAGGTATGGGCTGTCAAGCGCGATGGGAGAGCGCCATCAACCCGCCGGTATGTATTCACTTGTCAAAGAGCAAAGGCCGCGGAGTCTGCGCGCGAAATCCTTCGCCGTGAAGAGCAACAGTTGGGGGGCAGCGAAGAATCTTCGAGGGCGATCTGCGAACGTTCGTCGGCGAAACAGGCAACGAAGCGGCATCGGCTGGCGTGCGCGCATCGGCGAGACGAACGGTGATCTACGCGCCGCGCTTTCGCCAGGCCTCGACTTCCGCGAGTTCACGCGGTTGCGTGACGGCGATCTCGCGCTGGCCGAGGCTGATTTCGCCGCTGTCGCCGTCCAGCGACAGCCAATCGCCTTCGCGAATCCGGGTTTCGCCGAGTTTTGCTTCGCGGCCTTCCTCGTCGACGGCCAAGGCGCGGCATCCGACGAGACAGACCTTGCCCAGCTGGCGTGCGACCACCGCGGCGTGGGCGGTTCGCCCGCCAACCGCCGTCAGAATTCCGTCGGCGGCGGCGAAACCGGCAACATCGTCCGTCGACGTATCGGGGCGCACCAGGATGACCGGCTTGCCCGACGCGGCCATCTCCGCGGCGCGGGGAGAACTGAATGCCGCGCGCCCGCTGGCGACGCCCGGCGAGGCGGAGATGGCGGACGCGATCGCCGGCGCGGAATCCGAAAACCGTTTGATCCCCAGGCGGTCGAAATCGATGCCGGCCAGCCGCGAAAGCGCGGTCTCCACGTCGATCAGTTTCTCATGCACGAGATCGACGGCGATGCGCAGAGCCGCGCGCGGCGTGCGCTTCGCGCTGCGCGTCTGCAGGAAATAGAGCCGTCCGTCTTCCACGGTGAATTCGACATCCTGCACATCGCGCCGCTCGCGTTCGATGCGCTTCATGCCGTCGACAAGCCGGGCTGCGATTTCGGGCAGGCGCGCTTCAAGCTGCTTCGCGTTGGCGGGCGTGCGGCGCCCCGACACCACATCCTCGCCCTGCGCGTCGAACAGGAAATCGACATAGGGCTCGTCTGCACCCGTCGCCGGATTGCGGCTGAAGGCGACGCCGGCGCCCGAATTGTAGCCCGAGTTTCCGAACACCATGGCCTGCACGGTGACCGCCGTGCCGTTCACGCCGTCGAGACGGTTCAGCTTTCGGTACGCGCGCGCGCGGGGGCTTTCCCACGAACGGTAGACGGCGATCGCAGCCGCTCTCAACTGATCGTGCGGATCGTCGGGCAGGGCGCGGCCGGAATTGTGCAGCGCCAGTTCGCGGAACTCGCCCGTCAGCCGCTCCAGCGCTTCGGGATCGAGCTCGGTTTCGCTTGCGGCCCTTTCGCGGCGCATCAGATCGTTGAGGCGCTGCTCGAAGACGGCGCCGGCGACGCCGTCCACGACCTCGGCATAGCCCTGAACCAATCGCCGGTAGCTGTCGAAGGCAAGCCGCGGATTGCCGCTCAGGCGGATCAGGCCATGCACGGTTTTGTCGTTGAGGCCGATATTGAGAACCGTTTCCAGCATGCCCGGCATCGACACGGCGGCGCCCGAGCGCACCGAGACCAGAAGCGGCATGCGACTGTCGCCGAAACGGCGGCCGGTGGCTTTTTCGAGCTGTGCGATACCCTTGGCGAGGCCCTGCCGAAGCATCTCCAGCGCTGCCGCATCGCCGGCGTTGACGGCTGAGCACAAGGTTGTCGGCATGACGAAAGCGGGCGGCACGTCGAGGCCCATGCTGGCCATGCGCCAGATCTCGGCGGCCTTGGAGCCCGCGATGTCCGCCGTGATTTCCGGCGTATCGCGGCCGATGAACAGCGGCAGGTCGTTCGCGCTCATGCGGACAATTCCTCGAGCACCCGGTCGCGCAGCGAGAGTGCGGCATGCGCGAGGTGATCGGTCGCAGTCTCGAGTGCGCGCGCGACTTCCAGGCCGAACACGAGCGACCGGGAATCGGCGGCCGGCGCGTGCGCCAGGGCCGCGAAGGCGTTGCGCTCGGCCGTGTCGGCCAGACGCTCCGCCACGACAACGGCATCGATGGCGCGAAGCGAATCCGCGGCGTCCAAGCGGTGTCCCTGCGGCAGAAGCGATGCGGCCTCGGTCGCGCGGACCAGCTGACTGATGCTCTCGATCGTGATGTTTGCAAGCTCCGCGAGGACCTCGAGGCTCGCGGCCGCGTTGTCCCGCGGCGTCAGGCTGAAAAGGAAAGCGCATTCGTCCAGGGCATCGGTCGCGTTCTCCACCGCGTCGACCATGATGCGCAGACTGCCCGCATTCTGCATGCGCGCGCAGATCTCGCGTGCCTCGACCGTCAGCCGGTCCGCTTTCTCTTCCATGGTCTTGGCGGCGACGGCCAGCCGCGATGTGTCGGGCGCGCCTTGCGCAAATGCGTCGGCGACGGCCGCAGCCAGCATCCTGGTGATCCCCAGATGCCGCAACAGCACGGCCAGCACGCCGAACTCCGCGGTGTCGAAGAGCTGGGCCAGATCCGCCTGGATTTCGTCGCGCATCAGTCGCGCCGAACGGCCGGCGCGCAGACCCTCGCTGGTCAGACGCATGATGCGCTTGAGAAATTCCTCCGCGTCCGACGCTCCCAGCGTTCCGTCGAGACGTGCGCCGTAGGGAATGCGCCCGGACGCGACGCGGCGGACGGCCTCGAACACCAGCTCGGGTCCGCCGAGCTCGAGAAATGCGCGATGGCCGAATTCGTGGACGGCTGCCCAATGCAGGATCGCGACGGCGGATTTCTTGGCGACAAAAGTCTGCAGGGATTTCCGCGCCTTGTTCCAGTCGATCAGAAACACGATGCGCGCCCCGAGAAATTCGAGAATGCGCTGCAGCTGGGCCTCGTCGGAAGCGGCGAGGCGCCCCGATACCAGGTAGAATGCGTCGTCCTCGCCGAGATCGCGAGCGCTTCTCTGGTCGAGCGGGCTCCATTCGATGCCCTCTCCGCTGCACAGCGACACGAAGAACTTCGCGCGTGCGCGGTGCACGTCCGTGTAGGTGATGCTCACGCCCATGTCGTCGACGTGGATTACCAGCACGTGGGCGTCGGTGGTGCCGATGTCGTTTTGGATCGTCAGGCGGGCGCCGCTGCGCGCGGCGGTCGTGCCGAGGCCGGGATGGCCGAAAGCAAGCGGCGCGGTGCGATTGATGCCGGCCATGAACGCGCGAATCCGCGGCCGGTCGCGTTCTTCGATGTGATGGACGCGGGCGCCGTCGATGCTCTCGACGGCGGTCTCCGCCGCAAGACGGTTGATCGCCTTGTGCACATCCATGATCAGAAGATGGACGCTGTCGGACCCGCGTGCGGACGTCAGGGCCTGGATCTCGTGAAGCACGAGCTCGTCGTTTTTCGCGGCCGGAATGTCTGCGGCAAGAGCGGTCAACCGCTTTTCGAAAGCGCCGCAATCCCGCGAACCGGCCACCTTGAGCGGCGCGAGCATCGCCACGAGATCGGGCTTGATGCCGTCGATCAGCAGCTTGGCGCCGGGCGCCAGAATATGTTCGCCGGCGAGCAGGTGCGCGCCCGTAATGATCCTGTCAAAGCCGGGATCGGAAAGCCCGGCCGCCTGGCGCTCGCGATCGAAAGTGCGCAGCGGTCTTTCCGGATCGCGCGCATGGGCGGCTGCGTCCTGAAGCAGCGACAGCCTGAGCTTTAGCCGGTCATTGGCCGCGAGCGCATCGGACAGGAGCGCCGGCAGCAACAGGGCCTGCTCGCCAAGCTGGCGCACGATTTCGGCTTTTTCCGTCATAAAATCCGCCAAAGAACAGCGACGGCATTCAACGAGAAGAACGGCCGCGGCTCATTGCTCTATGTCAGTGTCCGGTGGGCTGCCCCGTCACGCCCGGGCGTCGCAGCCCGGGTCTTGTCGCGGGCCTGCGAACGGCGAAACCGGCAGCGAAACGCCGCCTCGCCTTGGGTGGACGGGCATGCTGGGATACGCGTGCGGTTCAAGGCGAGTGAAGGGGAATGACCTGGCAGGTGCGGCGCGTCTACGGCACCGAAGCGCTCGAAGCGATCGAGATCCTGCACGAAGCGTCCGTCTGGACGTCGACGTTCGGCGCGCCGATCTGGCCGCTCGGTGGATTCACCGCGGAAGAGCAGCACCGCATCGCGGCCGCGGGCGAGCAGATCGGCGGTTTCGAAGGCGCG
>DATJRP010000056.1:0-19426 GCA_035504555.1 Rhizomicrobium sp.
GTGAGCCGCCGCGGCCATCACATCAACGGCATCGAGAATTTCTGGAACCAGGCCAAGCGCACCTTGCGTCGATACAACGGCATCCCGCGCAAGACCTTCTATCTCTTCCTCAAGGAATGCGAGTTCCGCTTCAACTACGGATCGCCTAAACAGCAGTTCGAACAACTCAAAAAATGGGCTAACCTCTAACCCTTATCTACGTCAGCCCCCAATTAAATTGCCCACGCGAATCGCCATCAGGTCCGGCGCCGAACCGAAACACGAATTATCTCGAGACAGCTCATTCTCGGGATATATCTTTTGCACTGATGGATTGGCGGTTAGGGCATTGCAAAAGCGATGCGGTGGAATGCGCTTTTTCGATCCTGAATATCTCGGCAACCCAATGCATTTTCGCAGCCTCCGAGGGATCGAGGAAGAAACTTGGGATCCGGTACAAGAAAAATATCATATGAAATTGGTGCAAACGATCCCGTAAGCTGCGCTCTCGCAAGCTTACCTATCTCGGCGGCGGCGTCACGTCCTTCGCCAGATCGCTGAAGCGCGTGTAGCGCTCGTCGAACTGGAGATCGATCGATTTGGTGGCGCCGTGGCGGTGCTTTTCGATCATCAGGTCGGCGCGGCCGTGCGCGGCCTCGCACTTCGCCATCCATTTTGCGTGGTCGTCGCTGGTGACGTCGGGCTCGCGGGTCTTCAAGTAATATTCTTCGCGGTAGATGAACATGACGACGTCCGCATCCTGTTCGATGGAGCCCGATTCGCGCAAGTCCGACAGCACGGGGCGCTTGTCGTCGCGGTTGTCGACGGCGCGCGAGAGCTGAGACAGCGCCAGGACCGGCACGTCGAGCTCCTTGGCGAGCGTCTTGAGGCCCTTGGTCACTTCCGTCAGTTCCTGCACGCGGTTCTCGGCGCGGCGCGAGGGCGCGATCAACTGCAGATAGTCAATAACGATGAGGCCGATCTTCTTCTCGCGCTTCAGACGCCGCGAGCGCGCGGCGATCTGCGCGATGGAGATGCCGCCTGTGTCGTCGATGTAGAGCGGCAGCTCCGAAATGTCCTGCATGGCGCGGACGAACTTGCTCCACTGATCGTCGGAGAACCGGCCGTTCCGGATCTGCCACATCTCGATCTCCGCCTGCTCGGAGAGAATGCGGGCGGCAAGCTGTTGCGCGGCCATTTCGAGCGAGAAGAAGACGACCGGCGCCCCGCGCGGCGTGTCCATACCGTCACGGGTGTCGTGCATGTAGCGAACGGCGGCGTTGAAGGCGATGTTGGTGGCAAGCGATGTCTTGCCCATGCCGGGGCGTCCCGCGAGGATCAGAAGGTCGGATTTCTGAAGGCCACTGATGGCCTTGTCGAGATCGGTAAAGCCGGTGGTGACGCCGGAAATGGCGCCGCCCAGACGCTGCGCACGTTCCGCACTTTCGGCCACGGCCTGCAGCGCAGCCGCAAAATCGAGCGCGCCTTCGCCGTAGCGGGAATTCTCCGCGACCTGATAGAGCGCTTTTTCCGCTTCTTCGATCTGCTGCGCGGGCGTCTTCTCGAGCGGCGCTTCATAGCTCGTATTGACCATGTCCTCGCCGATGCGGATCAGCGAGCGCCGTATCGCGAGGTCGTGAAGAATGCGCGCCAGATCGCGAACATTGGCGAGCGCAGGTGCGGCTTGCGCCAGCCCCGCGAAATAGGTGTGGCCTCCAACCTCGATGAGGCCGGGATCGGCCTTCATCGCCGCATGCAGCGTGAGCGGCGTGATCACGCTGCCCCGTTCCCATGTCGTGACCATCGACTGGTACACGCGCTGGTGCATCGGATCATAGAACTCTTCCGATTTGACCAGCGCGGTCACGCGCTCGAGAACGTTGTTGTCCACAAGGACGGCGCCGAGCAGCGCCTGCTCGACCTCGATGTCGTAAGGGACGTGGCGGTAAGCCTCTTGTTCCATGCCGTGTACGTCACGCGTGTTCGGGTCGAGCGGGGAGGCGAATCAACCGATGTGCCGCCTCCGCCGCAAGGCATCGGAGCCGCTTTCCCACAGCTTAGTTGGAGACGCGATTGTATCTGTCGCGGACGGATCAGGCCGCGCGGCTTTGTCGCGGCATCTCTTCCACACCCGCGAATCGCATCGTCCGCTCCGATTCGAGCATGTAATCGCGCGTGATGGGAAGTGCGTCAACGCGTTTGGCGAGCTGAACCTGGAATACCACAAGCCCTTCGTGTCGAAAGGCCATTTCCGCGCCTGCGAGATAGAATTCCCACATACGGCAGAAACGCTCGTCATAGAGCTCGGCCGCCTCGCGCCAATGCGCCTTGAAGCGGCGGCGCCATTCCTTCAGCGTCTCCGCGTAGTGGATGCGCAGGATCTCCACATCGGTCACCATGAGCCCCGCTCGTTCGATCGCAGGCAGCATTTCGCTCAGCGCGGGCGTATAGCCGCCGGGGAAGATGTATTTGGAGATCCAGGGATTGGTAACGCCGGGACCGTCGGAGCGGCCAATGGTGTGGATAAGCGCCACGCCGTCGTCCTTGAGCAGATCGCGGACCTTGGCGAAATAGGTGGGATAATAATGCACGCCCACATGCTCGAACATGCCGACCGAAACCACACGGTCGAAGGTGCCGCCCAGTGCGCGATAATCGATGAGCTCGAATTTGCAGCGATCGGACAGTCCCGCCTTGGCGGCGCGCTCTCTCGCCATCGCAATCTGTTCTTCCGAGAGCGTGATGCCGAGGACATTGGCGTCGCAGTCGCGCGCCAGATCGAGCGCAAGTCCGCCCCAGCCCGAGCCGATGTCGAGCACGCTCAAATCCGGACGATGGAGATACAGCTTGGCTGCGATGTGGCGCTTTTTGCCGATCTGCGCCTCTTCGAGGGTTTCGCCGGCTGCGGAGAAATAGGCGCAGGAATATTGCCGATCGTTGTCGAGGAAGAGGTCGTAGAGCTTGCCGGACAAGTCGTAGTGATGCGCGACATGCGCCTTCGAACGGGACGCGGGGTTGTATTGTGTCCAGCGTTTGATGGCGCGTCTGAGGCTCCGCACGAGCCGGAGCGTCGCTGGCGGACGCACGCGCGAGAGATTGGCCATCAGGATCGCCATCAGATCGGAAATATCACCGTCTTCTATGGCGATGCGCCCGCCCATATAGAGCTCGCCCAGCTTGAGATCGGGATGCAGCCCCAGTTCGATAAGCGCGGCGCGATCGCGGACGCGGACCGTCACTTTGGGACCGCCGGTGCCAAAGGTCATCTCGCCGCCGCGCGGCCCGATGATCGTCACCGTGCCTTCCCGAATGACCCTGCTCAGGAGCTGCTTGAGGATAATGAACCGCTTCAGCATTAAGACGCCCTTCCAGCCGTGCGCCAGTCGCCGTATGCAACCCAGCGTAAACTGAAAAAGCGGCCGAATCGAAGAAAGTTCCCTGAGCCGTCGCGGCCTTTCGCCGGTAGTCGCCTAAGTAATTGAAATCGTTAGGCCACGGGGCAGGCGTCGACCATCAGACACGCAATGGCCAGCGGCCCAGCACTTCATGGCGCGTCTGCCCGACGAGACTGCGGACGAGGACGAATTCCTGCGCCGTCCACGCGACGGGCGCGACGTCCTGATCCTCGGGCAGGACCTTGTCGTAGAACAGGGTCAAATGCGGCGTGAAGGCCGCCGGCCATTTCCCGAGATCGGCTTTGCGCAATTCGAAGGACAGCGGCTGGCGGAAGCGGGCCACGCCGGTAACGCCGTCATCGCCCACGAGCACGAACGGCCGCTCCCCTTTGCCGCCCCTGAAACGCGCCGCGCGATTGAAGGCAATGCGAAACGGCGCGGCCGCAACCGAGGCGGCCACTTCGACGGCGATGTCGATCGTCCTTTGGATGTTCGTGCGGACGCTAAGATCGCACAGCGTGACATGCAGAGGACGCAGCGCGCCCGTCAGCCCGTGCGCCCGACGGAAATTTTCGACGAGTTGCTCGATGTGCCGCGTGGCGTCTTCGTCGGGCAAAAGCGCGAAGAACAGCGGATCCGGATTGAGCTCGCGCTCGGGTACTTCGAACAGAGACAATTGCTGAGGCATAAGAACTGCTAGACCGGGTTGCCGCTTTTGCCAAGCGTGATCTTGCGCGGATTCGGCGATATCAATGTGACGGCGATATCTGCTTCTGGCGCGACGGCGGCCATGGCACGAAGAGACTCGTGCGGCGAACATAGTCCGCATAGCCGGGCCTGCGCTCCGCGATCGTATCCTCCATGAGACCTGCGCCGGAATAATGGATGAGGAGCGCGCTCATGACGACGGGTCCGAGCAGGATCCACCACGGGCCGCCGGCAGCGAGACCGACGAGGAAGAATCCCCACCACAGGGTGAAGTCGCCGAAATAGTTGGGATGGCGCGACCACGACCACAATCCGGTGTCGAGCACGCGACCGGCGCTTTGCGGATCGGCGCGGAAGCGCGTGAGCTGCGCGTCCGCAACGCCTTCGATCGTGATGCCTGCCACGATGAGCGCGATGCCGACGCCGTCGAGCCAGTTGAGCGGCGTGACAAAGGAGAACGCGGCCTGCAGCGGCCAGGAGATGATCCAGAGAAGGAGCGCCTGCAGCCAGAAAATCCAGAAGAGGCTGGTGAACGGAAAGTTCGGGCCGCGCGTCTTGCGGATGGCGGCGTAGCGATAGTCTTCGTGCCCGTGACGCCGCCAGCGGCGGAAGACATGGCCGCCCAGGCGAAAGGCCCAGACCCAGACCAGCGCCAGCACGATCCAGGCGCGCGCGTCGAGTTCGACCGCAAACAACGCACAAGCGGAGGCCACGATCGCAAATGCCGGCGCCCAGAGAATGTCGATGATGCTGACATCCGTGAGCAAAAGGCTGACAGGCCAAAGCGCCGTCATCATCGCGAAGGCGAGCGACAGCGTCATCAGAGGTTGGCTCATGGTGGGGCCCGGTGCGCGATAGGCTCGCATAATACGGATAACCGCCTGTCGCGGATCATATTCTCTCCTCGCGAAACGCGCCTATATTAAGAGGACTATGTCCTGAAGGAGACTTTCCGTGTCCGCAAAGCCGATGAGGATCCCCGGTCCCGAACATCCCATCACGATCGAGCGCAACCCCAAACGCATCGTGGTCAAAGTGGCGGGCCGCGTGATCGCCGATACGAAGGGCGCGCTGGCGCTGCGCGAGGCGAGTTACCCCGTCGTGCAATATATCCCGCGCAAGGACGTCGACATGTCGCTCCTCACGCGGACCGATCACACGACCTATTGCCCTTACAAGGGCGATTGCTCGTATTTCAGCATCACCGCCGGCGGCCCGCGCGCGGTCAACGCCGTGTGGACCTACGAAGCCCCTTACGCAGCGGTGGCGGAGATCAAGGACTATGTCGCGTTCTATCCCGATCGCGTGGATTCGATCGACAGCGACTGAGCGCTATTTCTCTTCGAGTTCCTGGATGCGTGCCGAAATATCGGCGGCGATCTTGTCGGCCTCAGCGAATTGCGGCGAGTCTTCGCCGTATTTGCGCAGCACCTCGGCGGCATAGCCGGACGCCTTCAGATGCTCGGCGCGGAGGTCTTCAAGCCTGGCGTGGTTGGATTTCGTCATCGCACTTGTGCTCCCACCGTCTTCGTTGCCGTGCGGACGTCCGCAGAGCCTGCGATCATACTAGACCAAATGAAGCCGTCAGCGGAATGTTGCCGCGTAGGTCTCGGGCTTGAAGCCGACAATCAACGCCTTGCCGGTATCGAGCACGGGTCGCTTGATCATCGAGGGCTGCGCCAGCATCAGCGCCAGCGCTTTCTCTTCGGTGACGTTCTCCTTGTCCGCATCGGGGAGTTTCTTGAACGTCGTGCCGGCACGATTGAGGAGCGCGTCCCAGCCGACGTCTTTGGCCCACGCGGCGAGCGTCGCTTTGTCGATGCCGGAGGTTTTGTAGTCGTGAAAGGCGTAAGCCACCTTGTGCGCGTCAAGCCACGCCCTCGCCTTCTTCATCGTGTCGCAGTTCTTGATGCCGTAGATGGTAGTCATTGTTTCCGCTCGAGACTGTTCCCGCGAGACGATTAAGCATTCGCAGTGCCGCCCGCAAGAAAGTTCCCCTGCCGCAATCGCGATTCGGGCGAACAAAATGCCTTAAGCCTAACGGTCGGAAGGCCGGAAAACCGCGCAAAATCGGCTGCGGTCGCGCAATTCGTGTTTTCCCGTTTCGATTTCAACGAGCGGTGGGTTGTTGCGGGGGATGTCGTCGATTATGTACCGGTTCGCGCGGGTTTTAGCGAACTCGCGCAAGCTGGCGGCGTAGCCCCGGCGATTGTGCCGCCGCTTCGACCAAGAAGCCGCCGCACGCCACGTCCAAAAAACCAACCTCGTTTGATGGAGCATTTCGCATGCGTAAAACGATCGGGGCCATTGCTGTTGTCGGCGCGTTGTCCGCCGCGATTCCTGCCTTTGCTGCCAGCCCCAAGGCTGCCGAGGCGCCCAAACCGGCGGAAATCACGAACGTGATCAAGGCCGATGCGCCCTATGGCACAGGAAGCCTGCGCATGCTTTTCATGTCGGCCTACGACGCCGCACTGTGGACCGACGCCTCGCGCTGGTCGATGCAGTCGCCGTTCGCGATCAGCATGATCTATCACTTCAGGTGCGACGCCAGCGATATCGTCGATCGTGCCATCGACGAAATGAGTCACGCCAATCCGAATTTGGATACGGCGACGCTCGCGCATTATCGTTCGCTGATCGCGGGCGTGTTTCCGGCGGTGAAATCCGGCGACGAGATGACTGCCCTTTCGACGCCCGACGGCACCGTGAAGTTCTTCCACGACGGCCAGGAGACGGGTCAGGTGCATGACGCGTCCTTCGCACAGGCTTTCTTCGGCATCTGGCTCTCGCCCGATACGAGCGAGCCCAATCTGCGCGCGAAGCTTCTGCACCTCGACACGTAACTTGCCAACTGCGCCGGGCGGCTGCGGCTGTCCGGCGTTTCAGCGTTTCCGCTGCACGAGCTGGACGGGATTGCCGTCGGGGTCGGCAACCCAGGCCGAACGCAGGCGGCCACCAAGAAAATCATGCGCCGGAGACAGGACCGGCGCGCCATAGGCTGCCAGCATTCTCACCGCGGCATCCGTGTCGTCGGTCCAAACGACGATTTCGATCCAGCGCCCCTCGCCTTCAGGCTGAAGTCCGTGATGTTCTCTCGCGGCCTCGACCGTCGCAATGCCGAGCGTGAACCCGTCGAGCTTGAGCTCGACATGAGCGGGCGCGCCCGATGCCGGCGTGCGAAACGTCTCGACGAACCCCAGCTGTGCATAAAACGCCAGCGCGCGCGGAAGATCGCGCGAATAAAGATTGATCTGCGGAGATTTGAAGTCGGCCATCGCTCGTCCTTGCAGCGCACAATCAAAAGCGTTCCGGGCGGCGCCGTCTCCCTTCGTCCGGAGAGTGTAGCCGCCCGGCGCCGCGATCCCAATGTCACGCCGCGACGCGGTTTTCTTCCCAGCTGTCGAGCTTGATCTCGTTCGGCCAGGGCGTGCCCCTGCCTGTTTCGAGAAGCGACTTGAGGCTCAGCAGGAAGATGCCCCATTTTGTGCTGCAGTGATGCATGAATTCGACCGGCTCCTTCCAGCCCTGGTGCTTGAAGAAGACGATGGTCCAGTCGCCTTCCTGCCGGATGTCCCAGCCGATCTTCGTGCCGATCCATTCCTGCGGGCCATCGATGACCTCCCAGAGAACGTGCCTGCCGGGATCGAGCGTCAGCATCTTCATGTCGAAGCCGCCATTGCCGAAGCGGAACGGATCACGCCGCCGAACGATGGCCTCACGAGCTATCTGCACAAGGCGGAAGCCGCAACGCGGCGACGGAGCGCCCTGGTCGCGTGATCACGATATGGCCGCATCGCCGACGCCCGCACGCGTGGACTGAGGGCGCACCAGAAGATAGAACGCGGTGAAGTGCGTGATCATCAGCGGGGGCACATAGAGGATCGGGATTGCGTATAAGGCGCCGAGTTGTCCCGTCATGGCAGGCAGTCCGAACTCGACGGCATGGTAATAGGCGATGAAGAGGTCGGCCACGCCGACGAGGTTGAAGGCAACGACGAACAGCCAGAAGAGCGGACGCACCCCAGCCGTAAGCAGCGCCAGCATGGCGAGCAGGCCGGTTGCGAAATCGCCGTAAGCGGTGAACGTGGCAAAGCCTGGCGGCAGATGCGGACCGGCAACTCCGGGGACGAGAAAGACAAGCCCGAAGAAGCGGAAGCTGTGCAGCGTGGCGATCGCGCGCTGCGCCGAAACCCGATCCATCGACTTGAGCCAGGGCCAGATGTAGGCGCTGAAGCAGAGAAGCCAGGCCACGTATCCCAGGACGAGATGGGTCTGGAAGATGGTCTGCGTCGACATGCGATTTTCCTCGTCGGATGGCGGGGTGCTTCGCAGACGTAAGGATACTTCCGGCGTGCGACTATCGGCGATAATGTCGATGGGCCATGAAGCAGAACTTCACAGTCCGGCAGGGGGCGCTCGACGGCGTGGAGGCGTTCCTGAGCGTTGCCCGGCACCGCAATTTCCGCAAAGCCGCGGCCGAGCTGGGCGTCACGCCATCGGCGATCAGCCAGGCGATACGCGCGCTGGAGAGAAAAGTCGGCGCCGCGCTCTTCATGCGCACGACGCGCAGCGTCGGCCTGACCGAAGCCGGCGAACGATTCCTTGCGCGCGCCAAGCCCGCCTTCGAGGAGCTCGTCGCAGCCGGCGAGGCCGCGCGTGAACTTGCCGAGCGGCCCAAAGGCGTGCTGCGCCTTTCGGTGCCGCGCGCGGTCGTTCCGGTCCTGCTGGAGCCGCTGATCGCATCCTTCTGCCGCGCCTATCCCGAGATCGAGGTGGAGATCGCCGCAAGCCCGCAGCTGGTCGACCTCGCGGCCGAAGGCTTCGATGCCGGCATCCGGTTGGGCGAGTTCATCGCGGCCGACATGGTCGCCGTTCGGTTGACGCCGCCGCTTCCCTACGTCGTCGTCGGTAGCCCCGGTTATCTGCGCGGGCGGACCGTGCCCATGCGTATCGACGATCTGCGCCACCACGCGTGCCTGCGCATGCGCCGCTCCAACGGGTCGATTGCATCCTAGTCGTTCGTCGACGGCAATGAAACGGTGGACGTGGTCGTCTCCGGCCCGCTGATCGCGCACGATTTTCCCACCGTGCTGGGCGCGGCCGCGGAAGGCGTGGGGCTTGCGCAAGTGCCCGCGCCGATCGCCGCCAGCCTGGTGAAAGCCGGAAAACTCGTGCAGGTGCTGGAGCCGTTCGCGCCCATGACGCCGGGTGTGTTTCTCTATTACCCCAGCCGCCATCAAATGCTGCCGAAGCTGCGCGCCTTCGTCGATCACGTGAAGATCCGCGCGGCCGTGGACGGCGAAACTCGGATTCACGGCGACGGCAAGCGACCGCGCAGCGCGAAACGCGCAGCAAGAAAATGATCGCGCGCTGCCGGAATTGATCGATCCGGCGCGTCCTTGGGTCTGTCCGCAAGATGAGATATCCAATGACAGGCCGCGTTCTCGCCACCTTCGATCGGGACGCCGCGGGGCCGCCGTTTCGTCAACCTTTGAATCGAAAGAGACACCCATGACCGCGATTGCGCTCGACTCGATAAACTGGCTGCACGATCTCGCCTACTTCTTTGGCGGCGCGTTCCTCGCCAACGCCGTGCCGCATTATGTGAGCGGCATGATGGGGCGACCGTTCCAAAGCCCGTTTGCTAGGCCGTCCGGCAAGGGCCTGTCGTCGTCGACGGTGAACGTGCTGTGGGGCTTCGCGAACCTCGTGTTCGCCTATGGTCTCATTCTGCGCGTGGGCCAGTTCGACCTTCGCGCTGCGGATCAGATCGCGAGCGTCGGGTTAGGCGTCCTGCTCATGGGCCTGTTCGCGGCGCGCCACTTCGGGCAGTTCCACGGCGGGAATTCTCCCGTCAAATCCTGAAGCGCAAGAAACGGATTGTTTCGGGAGCAGCGCAGCACCATCTTACCGGCATGAAAAGCTCTTACGTCATCTTCGATACGGCGCTCGGCTTTGCCGGCATCGCGTGGAACGAGGCTGGCGTCACGCGCTTTCAGCTACCCTCGGCGAAGGCGGAGACGACGACGCGCAATCTTCTGCGGCGGGTGCCGGATGCAGAAGCGGCCGTGCCGCCGCCGTCCATCGCGCAAACCGTGGAGGCCGCGAAGCGCTATTTCGCAGGCGAGAAGGTCGACTTCTCAGATGTGACCTTGGATCTTGCAGGACAGGACGATCTCTTCCGCGCGATCTACGCCGCCGCGCGGCGCGTGCGCTACGGCGAAACGACAACCTATGGCGGCCTGGCCAAAGCGATCGGCCGCACCGATTGGGAAGCGGCGCGCGAGGTGGGTCAGGCGATGGCCAAGAACCCCGTGGCGCTGATCATCCCCTGCCACCGCGTGCTGGCGGCCGGCGGCAAAATCGGCGGCTTCTCGGCGCCCGGTGGTGCGGAGACAAAGGCGAAGATGCTGGCGCTGGAGGGTGTGCGGCGGGCGCCGGAGCAGGGGGCGTTGGTGTTGTGACGATTCGCGTCCCGCCATGTTTGTCATGGCGGCGCAGTTTGGGGACGCTACGCCTCGCCACGAAATGTCTGCCGAGAAGAAATTGGGAAATCGGTATCATGTCGCCGTATTTCGTCACTACGCGGCGGACACTCGTGAAGGCGCGCACGGTCTACTGCTTAAAGCAGTGTGTCCGGTGCCAATCGAGAAAATGCGGATGCGGCCTGTCCGCCGTGCGTGACGGCGGAAATGCGAAGCCTGATTTATTTATCAGACCTCGTATCGCGTCTTGATCGTTCGCTTGCCGGGAGATCAATATTTTCAGATCGTCCGCCAATCCGATTAGGCCGCGATCAAACATCCAGTGCGCCGTACCGGAAAGAGCTATGCCATTATTCACAATGTCAGGACCGTTCGCTTCAACAGGACGTATATGAGCGGCATCGACTTCTGCTCGTCCCCGACCATTGATAAGCCGCAGGCCAGTAATAGCGCAACGCTGGTCGTATGCACTCAAAACGACCCGTCGAAAAATTCGGTCGCGGACGATTCTTGACACGGCAAATTTTACTCTGTCGCGCTCGCCTTCAAAAATGAACGGTGCAGGCTCTTCCTGAAAATCGAGGTCCTCGCCAGACCGTGGCAATAGAGGAGCCTCTTCTTTGAGTCCCCGCTCGACGATCCTCTTGAAATCCTCAGGCGAGAGAGCACGAACGGCGGACTGTGCCCGCCCAGAAACGCCTCCATCCCTGCTCAAAATGCCTTGCTCTACCAGCTGCCCAGAATCTCTAAACGGCACAGGATTTGGGAAATCGAGGTAGCTTCCCGGCTCGATCAGCGCCAAGTGCATGTTCTGAACGGATGAGTCACGAACCACATTCCGGACCTTGGCTACTGCGAAGTAACCCCGCGTGTTCGATATCTTGGTAGGTTCATAGTAGACGATCCAGTCTCCGATACAGGCTTGGACTCGTCGCAAATACGGATTTGGGAATTGGTATCGCTCGGCAGGGCTGTCGTCATATATCGAATCTGCACGATGGATGAAGACACCGAATCCCATAGCCCCGATCCCGCCCCTCTATCTGAAATCAACGGCCGCTGGCCCTCACTCCCACTCAATCGTTCCTGGCGGCTTCGACGTCACGTCGTAGACCACCCGGTTGATGCCCTTCACTTCGTTGATGATGCGCGTGGCGCAAGCGGCGAGGAAGGTGTGGGTGAAGGGGTAGGACTCGGCGGTCATGCCGTCGGTGGAGGTGACGGCGCGGAGCGCGCAGACGTGATCATAGGTGCGGTCGTCGCCCATCACGCCGACGGTCTTCACCGGCAAGAGCACGGCGAACGCCTGCCAGATCTCGTCGTAGAGTCCGGCCTTTCGGATTTCGTCGAGATAGATGCGGTCGGCCTTGCGCAGGATGTCGAGCTTCTCGGGCGTGATTTCGCCCGGGATGCGGATGGCAAGGCCCGGCCCCGGGAAGGGATGACGGCCGACGAAGCTTTCGGGCAGGCCAAGCTCCCGGCCGAGCGCGCGCACTTCGTCCTTGAAGAGTTCGCGCAAGGGCTCCACGAGCTTCATGTTCATGCGCTCGGGCAGCCCGCCGACATTGTGATGCGACTTGATGGTGACGGACGGTCCGCCGATGGCGGAGACGCTTTCGATCACGTCGGGATAGAGCGTGCCCTGCGCCAGGAATTCCGCGCCGCCATGGGTCGTAGCTTCCGCGTCGAACACGTCGATGAAGGTGGCGCCGATGATCTTGCGCTTCTTCTCAGGATCAGACACGCCGTGCAGGCGCTTCAGGAACAGTTCGCGCGCATCGGCATGGACGAGCGGAATGTTGTAATGTCCGCGGAACAGCGACACGACTTCGTCCGCCTCGCCCGCGCGCATCAGGCCCGTGTCGACGAAGATGCAGGTGAGCTGATCGCCGATCGCTTCGTGGATGAGCACGGCGGCGACCGATGAATCCACGCCGCCGGACAACCCGCAGATCACGCGGCCCTTGCCCACCTGCTTGCGGATCTTCGCGATCTCCTCCGCGCGGAACGCCTTCATGTTCCAGTCGGGTTTGATGCCGGCGATGTTCAGCACGAAATTCCGCAAGAGTGCGGCGCCACGCGGCGTGTGCACGACTTCGGGATGGAACATGAGGCCGTAGAAGCGGCGCGTCTCGTCGGCGATGATCGCGAAGGGTGCACCGCCGCTCTCGCCCACGACATGAAAGCCGGGCGGCAGCGCCGTGACGCGATCGCCATGGCTCATCCACACATCGTCTTTTGCGCCCAGCGCCCACACGCCCTCGAACAGCGGGCATTGCCCCGTGATCTCGACCGTTGCGCGGCCGAATTCGCGTTTGTCGGTGGAAGCTTCCACGCGCCCGCCCAGTTGCTGCACCAGCGTCTGCTGGCCGTAGCAGATGCCGAGCACCGGCACGCCGAGCTCGAACACGGTCTGCGGCGCGCGCGGCGTGTGCGTTTCCGTGACACTTGCGGGGCCGCCCGACAGGATGATCGCTTTGGGCGTGCCGTGGCGCAGCGACTCGTCGGCTTTGTTGAAGGGCACGATCTCGCAATAGACGCCCGCTTCGCGCACGCGTCGCGCGATCAATTGCGTCACCTGCGATCCGAAATCGATGACAAGAACGGGAGGGGTCATGAAGGGATTTACCGTTGAGGGTTAGCGCGAGTCCAGTGGCGGCGAGGCCGCTGCACCGGCATTTTTCGGTTCATAACCGGGCATCCATTTGGCGTGCCGCGGCAGGTCGTCCGTGATTGTCCACCAGGGCGCGCAGGATGATGCAAAAACGTGCAGCATCGGACGAACGCCGGGATCGTCGTCGAGAAGCCCGGCCGGCACGCTGATGGTTTCGAGATAAGGTGCTTTGCCCGGCACCGGGCAGCCGCAGGTCTTGCAACGCGTGCGGTCGCTGCCGGGCGATGATTCGTAATGCGCGACGTGATCCTCGCCGGCGACGAAGCGGAAATATTTCGTCTTCACGTGTGCGTAGCTGGCAAAGGCCGCGCCGCTCAGCTTGCGGCAGTTGACGCAATGGCAATGCGTCAGCGCCAGAACCTTGTCGATCTCGAACCGGACGGCGCCGCAAAGACAGCTTCCGCGAATCATGTCGCGCTCCTTTCCAGAATGGCTGCAAAGAATCCGTCCGTGCCCGTTGTTGCTGGCGTGGCGCAAAAGAATTCGCCCATTCCCGGCGGCGGCTCCGATTTCACGGCGGCCTGCCAGATTTCGGCGGCCGCACGCACCGTGAACTCCGGATGCGTCCGGAGAAAGGCTTCGATGCGATCCGCGTTCTCGCATTTCAGGAGCGAGCACGTCGCATAGAGGATGCGCCCGCCCGCGCGCACGCGCATGGCGGCCTTGTCGAGAAGCGCATCTTGAATGGAGATCAACTCGTCGAGCCGTGCCTGCGTCAGCCGCCATTTCTGGTCGGGCTGCCTTCGCCAGGTGCCGGAGCCGGAACACGGCGCATCGACGAAAACGAGGTCGAACTCTTCCAGCGGCGGCTCGCCGTCATGGATGCGGATGATGGAGATGGCGGCAAGCTCCGCACGCTCGTGGATCTGCGCCAGCCGCGCGGGCGCGATATCGCAGGCGACGATTTCGCCCTCATTCTCCATTTCGGCGCCGAGCGCGATCCCCTTTCCGCCCGTGCCCGCGGCGATATCGAGCACGCGCTCGCGCGGCCTGGCCTGGGCCAGCAGCACGGCGATCTGTCCGGATTCGTCCTGGGGCTCGAAATAGCCGACGTCGGAAATCTTGCTGTCTCTCAGCCGCGCGCGGTCCTCCTGGCTCACGATGCGCACGCCATAAGGCGAATAGGGCGTCGGGCGCGCGTCGATGCCTTCGGCGCGCAAGGCGTTGATCACGAATTCCGGCGTCGCCTGCCACATGTTTACGCGCAGATCGGTGGGCGCGCGCATCTGCATCGCCGCCATGTCCGCTTCGAGCGTGGATCCCAGGCTGCGCACGAGTTCGGCTTCGAGGAATTCGGGGAATTCGCAGCGGGCGTGTTGCGGCATCCCGCCTTGCGGCGGCGCGGCGATCTTCGCGCGTTCCTCATCGCTCAAAGGCTGCGGGCCGTAACCTGTGCCGCCGAACAGCGCATCGACATCGCCGCCTTCCGCCAGCACGCTTGCGATCGCCAGCGCCCGCGGGGTTTCGCTCTGCATGCGCCAGGCGTAGGACGCGCGATGCCGGAACAGGTCGTAGACGCGTTCGGCCACGGCCGCGCGATCCTTCGAGCCCGCATAGCGCCGCGTGCGAAACCAGTCGCGGATGAAGCGATCCGCGGGCATCGCCGTCGCATTCAATCCTTCCAGAATTTCGATGGCGGCCTGTATGCGGGCAGCGGGTGTCATCGTCCGAACCGCGCAAAAGATTCACCACAGAGGCACAGAGACACGGAGAAGAAAGGGTTTAGCGCGGTGGCCGCAGAGGACTCGCAGTGGCCGCGGAGGTGATGGATCGGCGCGCTTCGCGCGCCAACAAATTCAGCGTCCACCGCGTATCCACTGCGTCCTCTGCGTTTAATTTTCTCTGTGCCTCTGTGTCTCTGTGGTGAAACTTATCTATTGCCCGCCGGGATAGTTGGGCGACTCGCGGGTCACCACAACATCGTGCACGTGGCTCTCGCGCACGCCGGCGCCGGTGATGCGCACGAACTTCGCCTTCTCGTGCAGTTCGGCAACCGTGCGGCAGCCGGTGTAGCCCATCGCCGCGCGCAAACCGCCCACGATCTGATGCACGACATGCGCGACCGGACCCTTGTACGGCACCTGGCCTTCGACGCCTTCGGGCACCAGCTTCAGCGTGTCCTTCACTTCCGCCTGGAAGTAGCGGTCGGCCGAGCCGCGCGCCATCGCGCCGACGGAGCCCATGCCGCGATAGCCTTTGTAGCTGCGGCCCTGATAGAGGAACACGTCGCCGGGGCTTTCTTCCGTGCCGGCCAGCAGCGAACCGATCATCGCCACATGAGCGCCCGCCGCGATTGCCTTGGCGAGATCGCCGGAATAGCGGATGCCGCCGTCGGCGATGACGGGCACGCCGCGATCCTTCGCCGCCGACACCGCATCCATGATCGCCGTCAATTGCGGCACGCCCACGCCCGCCACGATGCGCGTGGTACAGATGGAGCCCGGCCCGATGCCGACCTTGATCGCATCCGCACCCGCATCGATCAGCGCTTTCGCACCATCGGCGGTGGCGACATTGCCGGCGGCCACCTGCGTGTAATTCGATTCGCGTTTGATGCGCGTCACCGTTTCGAGCACGCCCCGCGAATGGCCGTGCGCGGTGTCGACCACCACGACGTCGCATTCGGCTTCGACCAGGGCCATGGCGCGCGCCAGGCCGTCGTCACCCACGCTCGTCGCCGCCGCCACGCGCAAACGCCCGCGCTCGTCCTTGCAGGCGTTGGGATACATCTGCGCCTTCTCGATGTCCTTCACGGTCACGAGGCCGACGCAGCGATAGGCGTCGTCGACGACGAGGATCTTCTCGATACGGTGCTGATGCAGAAGCCGCTTGGCCTCTTCCATCTGCACGCCTTCGCGCACGGTGACGAGCTTGTCCTTCGTCATCAGGTCGCGCACCGGCTGGCGCTTGTCGGTGGCGAAGCGTACGTCGCGATTGGTGAGGATGCCGACGAGCTTGCCGGCGCCGGTCGTGCCCTTGCCGCCTTCGACCACCGGGATGCCCGAGATGTGATAGCGCTCCATCAGCGACAGCGCGTCGGCGAGCGTCGCGTCCGGCGCGATCGTCACCGGGTTCACCACCATGCCGCTTTCGAACTTCTTGACGCGGCGGACCTGCTCGGCCTGCTCGTTGATCGAGAGATTGCGGTGGATGACGCCGATACCGCCCGCCTGCGCCATGGCGATGGCGAGGCCCGCTTCCGTCACCGTGTCCATGGCGGCGGACATCAGCGGAATGCCGAGCTCGATCGTCTTGGTCAGACGACTCTTGGTATCGACCTGGCCGGGGAGGACTTCGGAAGCCTGGGGCACCAGGAGAACATCGTCGAAGGTTAAGGCTTCGCGGATGGTCATACGCCGGGTGCTCCCAAGAAAGTTGCTTGGAGCGCCGAGCATCTATCAGCGGGACGGCGAATGCGCAAGGGCCGGTATTAACCTCTGGGGCTAGCCCCTAAATCCGGTCGCCACCAGATAGAGCTCCACCGATTCGGCGCGGGACGCCGGCGGCTTGACGTGGCGGACCTCGCGATAGGCCTTCTTGATGCGGGCCAGAAGTGCGCCCGTGGCCCCGCCCTGGAAGACTTTCCCGATGAAGGCGCCGCCGGGGGCCAGCACTTGGTCCGCCAGATCCAGTGCCGCTTCGAGCAGCGTCACGGTGCGGATGTGGTCTGTGGCGCGATGGCCCGTGGTGGGCGCGGCCATGTCCGTCAGGACGATGTCGGCCTGGCCGCCGAGCGCCGCCTTCAGCAGCGCAGGCGTTTTGGGATCGAGCATGTCGAGCGCAAGCACCTCCGCACCCGCGATGGGATCCATGGGCAGAATGTCCATGGCGACGACATGGGCGCCGCGCGCCACGGCGACTTGCGTCCACCCGCCCGGCGCCGCCCCCAGATCGAGCACGCGCGCGCCTTTCTTCAGCACACGGAATTTCCGGTCGAGCTCGAGGAGCTTGAACGCCGCGCGGCTGCGATAGCCCTTGGCTTTCGCCTCGCGCACATAGGGATCGTTCAGCTGCCGCTCGAGCCAGTGCTGCGAAGAGATCTTGCGGCCCTTCGCGGTTTTGACTTTCACTTTCAGCCCGCCGCGGCCGGAGGGGTTGTCGTTGCTCGGTTTCATGCGTGCTCCATTAGCTCACGCAGGATGCCTTCGCGAAGCCCGCGATCCGCCACACGCAGCCGCGCGCAGGGCCATTGCGCCTGGATAGCGGAAAACACCGCGCAGCCCGCCGGCATCAGCTCGGCGCGATTGGGCCCGACGCAGGGCATTTTCGCGCGCTGCGCCACGGTCAGTCCCACCAGTTCGTCCACGATTTCCATCAGCCGTGTGCGGTCGTGCCAGCTGCCGTCGATGCGGCGGCGGTCGTAACGCGGCAGCTTGAGCGCCACGCCGGCGAGCGTCGTGACCGTCCCCGACGTGCCGAGGAGATGATGCGTGGCGACGGGAAACGCGCCCGCCTTTTTCTCCATCGCACGCGCCACCTCGGCGACAGCGGCCTTCGCATCGCGCACCAGCGTGTCGTAATCGTGACCGCTTTCGTGCAGCACCACGACGCCGAGCGGCAGCGACGCCGCGAACACGGTCTCGATCTCGCGCGTCACCGCCTTGCGCTTGAGCCAGATGATCTCCGTCGAGCCGCCGCCGATATCGAAGACGAGCGCGCCGTCATAGTCGCGGCCCAGCAGCGGCGCGCATCCCAGGGCCGCAAGCCGCGCTTCCTCCTGCTCGCTGACGATCTCGAGCCGGATGCCGGCTTCCTCCTCCACGCGCGCCACCAGCGCGTCCGCGTTCTTGGCGCGACGGCAGGCTTCGGTGGCGATGGCACGGAGCGGCACGGGGCCGTGACGCTTGAGGCGCCGGGCGATGATCTTCAGCGCCGCAACCGTGCGCGCCATAGCGTCTTCGGAGAGCGCGCCCGAGCGGGCGACGCCCTCGCCCAGCCGGACGATGCGGGAAAAGGAATCCACCACGCGGAAGCCGCCCGTCTTTGTGGGCGAGGCCACCAGCAGGCGGCAATTGTTGGTGCCGAGATCGATGGCGGCAAAGGCCGGCCGGCGCGGCTTTTTGGCCTCCCTGTTCCCGCCGCCGTCCTCGGCCCGCATGGTGTCTGGTCCTGTCCTGTCGCTTTCCGCCCCGAACCTAGCATGCGGCCACACGCCGAAAGTGTGGCAGAGGCCGGGGCACGGCCGCGCGGTTTCCGCAGGCGTCCGTATTAGGGCGCGGGCCGGCCTCTGCCGGAGCCGGATACCGGGCGAGGATGGCTGGGGGACTAGGAGGCTAAAAGTCGGTGCCGGTTTGTCCAATAATTCAATGTTCTTAGCACATTAGCGGAAGGAATGGCACCCAAAACTGGCACCTAACCGGCAACCTCGCAGTGCAAACGACAGCGCCCCAGCGCTCTGTCTCCCCACTGTCTTCATGGCCGCGTGTGCCCAGCGATGTAATCCATCTTTGACCGAAAGTTTTTGCGCAACGCACACCCGGACGGTTCCCGCAAAGAAGAGAGATACCCATCGAATTCCCGAACTAATGCCTGATGCAAAAGCGTTCGATTGACCCGCATTTCATTCTGATTTGTGAATTCGAAAGCGGGGCCGTCAGCGCGGACGCGAAGGGCCTGATCCGTACCGCCCGCATGGTGCAAGCCGCAGCGATAGCCCGTGTAAAATCGTTGCGCAAACTGCTTTGCACCAGCAGCGTCTGTGCCATTCGGTAAGCAGGTTGTGAAGGCATCCCATTGTGTAAGGAAGCGCTCAAACAATTCGCCGCTTTTGCCGTGATGGTTGCACACGCCACACCGAAAGGCTTGGAGCGTCTCAATGACCAAGCAGTCGATTGCGAGAATCGCGAAACCAAATCGCTTTGGATTCCGTCCGCACTCTGCTCGAATAAGAGCATCGACGGGGTCAAAAAAGCGTAGCCGAATTCGGTCTCCAAGTATCGTGAAAGCAGATTTCCCATCTGGCGATTCGTGGGCGTCCAAATCTGCTAGCGAAAGTGACTTCCATTTCCCGACTGTATGGCCGGGAGCAATCTCAAGATCATCCGGAACCGCATTGTGGGTCATGGGCGTTTCCCCTAGCGCGAGAAACGGACGCGCGACGGCGACGCGCTACTCCGAAAAGGATTTTGTGTTTCGCGGTCTGATCAAGTGCGGCACGACCGGACGGGTGAAATTGGTCTCGCTGA
>DATJRP010000057.1:0-16121 GCA_035504555.1 Rhizomicrobium sp.
CTTGCCGACCGTGCGCGAGATCGGGATCAGCTTCGTGTCTTCCGGATTGGAGTTGACGAAATGATGCGTATAGAAGCGCTTCAGTTGGTCGTGGCCTACGCCGCCCGTCATCGTCGGGATGTGGTTGACATAAGGCTCGGCGACCATCGTCTTCATGGTGGCGTCGACATCGCGCGTGGCAAATTCCTGGCGGCAATGTTCGTCCCAAAGGGCACTGAGATCGTGTTCTTTCGTGGTCAACTTTCGCTCTCCGCCTTCGAATTCCGATCGACTTCTGGAGCTAATCCCGAATTGAAGGCCATGACAACGCGCCACAACGTCTGAGCCCCGGCTCGCGTTGTTCGTCGCGGAAATGCGGGCTAAGACAATTCCAGAGGGCTTGCCGCTCGGGCGGAGAGAAGGGCATGGACGAGGCGGCGATCGTCGAACGCGAGAAGGGACTCCGCAAAGGGCTGACCCAGGCTCAGGTGGTGATGATCGGGCTTGGCGGCGCGATCGGCACGGGGCTGTTCATGGGCAGCGGCATCGCCATCGGCTATGCCGGACCGTCGGTTCTCGTCAGCTATGCGATTGCCGGCTTCATCGCCGTCGTCATGGTGTTCAGCCTTTCGGAGATGGCGGTCGTTCATCCTACCGCAGGCTCGTTCGGCACCTATGCCGAGACCTATCTCAGTCCCTGGGCGGGCTTTGTCGTTCGCTACACGTACTGGTTCGCGCAGGTCATCGCCGTGGGCGGCGAGGCGGTCGCCGCGGGCGTCTACATGACGTACTGGTTTCCCGATACACCCGTTTGGCTGTGGTCGGTCGGCTTCGCCGCCATGCTTCTCTATGTGAATACGAGAGCCGTGAGCAATTTCGGTTCGATCGAATACTGGTTCGCGTTGATCAAAGTGGTGGCCATCGTCCTCTTCATCGTTCTGGGGATTTCCGAAATTTTCGGCCTCGGGCAACCGGCCTCAGGCTTCCACAACCTCACCAGGCTTCCGGGCGGTTTCTTTCCCAACGGACTCTACGGCACCCGGATGGCCGTCATCATGGGGGTGTTTTCCTTCATCGGCATCGAGGTCATCGCCGTCACCTCGGCCGAGGTGACGAGTCCGGAAATCGCCATTCCGCGCGCGTTGCGCATCATGGCGCTGCGGTTGTTCCTGTTTTACATCCTCGCGCTCGGCATCCTCGTCACGATCATTCCCTGGACTGAAGCCGGCGCAAAGGTGGTAGCGGAGAGCCCGTTCGTGCGCGTCTTCGCGCATACCGGAATCGTCCATGCCGCCGGCATCATGAACTTTGTGGTGATCAGCGCCGCACTCTCCAGCATGAACACCGATGTGTATCTCTCGTCGCGCATGTTGTTCTCGCTGGCGCGTGGAAACTATGCGCCCCGATTTATCGGAGGACTGAACGGCGCCGGCACGCCGATCGCGGCGACGTTGCTCTCGGGTGGATTCATCCTGGCCGCGGCCGGAATCTCCCGGTTCACGCCGCTCGCGTACAATTATCTGCTCGGCATCGCCTTGTTCGGCGCCGTCATCGTGTGGATCACGATCCTCGTCAGCCATCTCCGCTTTCGCCGGCTTCACAAGGCTGCGGATCTTCCCGTGCGGATGCCGTTCTTTCCGCTCATGCAGATCGCCGGGCTCGTGCTCCTCGTCGCGATCCTGATCACCATGGGGCTCGACAGGGCGTTCTGGGACATTTCCTGGATCGTCGGCGTGCCGTGGCTGGTCCTGCTGTCGCTTGCCTATCTCATCTGGAAGGCGCGCAATCGCCGTATAGCCTCTGCTGCGCTAGTAGCTGATTGACGGATTGTCACCCGGACAGATCACGCCGACCACGTCGAAGTCCCCTTCGACGACACATTGGACGGAGTGGGCGAGCTTGCGCGGAAGGAACAGGACATCGCCCGGACCAACTGCGGTCTTCGTATGCTCGGTCCATACGACGCCGGCACCGTTCAGGAAAATCAGGGCTTCCTCATAGAGGTGCCTGTGCGGCGCGGCCTTCGAGCGCGGGATATTGCCGATGAACTGCGTCATCTCCGTCGAGCCGTGTTCACGACTAACAAGCACCTGGAAATAGCGCTCGGCCATGGCGTGGCGCTGCGACGGATCGATCTCGGCGGAGCGTTTGGGATAGTCCGCATCGAAATTGGCCGGCATCGCGTCGAACCAGGTCAGGTCCTCGACGCCGGGGCCTTGGGATATGAACAAAGTCACGGGCCCGGATTGCGCGTTGTGCACGCGGAAGGCTTCCTGGGGCCGAATATAAAAACCCATGCGCGGCGCGAGCACGAAATGCCGGCCGGAGATCTCCAGTTCGCCTTGTCCTTCGCTCACGAACACCACGATATGCGCGCCGCCCGCGCCGATCACCGGCGAGATGCCCCGGCCGAATTCCGCATAGAACTGCGATTGGAAGCGCGCACCCCGCGAGGGGGTAACGACAGGGCAATAGGCTATGGTCTCGTGCCGCGCGAGCTTGGCGCGTTTGGTGGAAAAGACGTAGCAGGCGCCGTCGAGGGGTACCTGTGCATCAGTTCCATGCGGCACGGTCGCGATCGCGCGGTTGGCGGGGCTCTCGGGATCGTCCTGCGAGTAGCCACCCAGGAGATTGTTATGCGTGCCGTCGCAGAACGGCCCTGTACCCGTCTGCTTGCAGCCGCAGAAGATCACATCCGCATCGGCTTCGGCCTTGAACAGAACCGGCGTGAATTCCGTTCCCGCATGCGAGCCGTCGCAAAAGGGCTGCGTGGAGGATCGCCCGCAGCTGCACCAGAGATAACGCTGGCCAGCCTTGACCTCGTGATAGAAGCCTTTGGGTTGGGCGATTTTGGGCGTTGGCAACGGGTGTCATCCGGAAAAGCTCCGGATCATTGACCGCGCTGGCGCTTGCGTAAAGACGCCGGCCTATTCTTGCCGAGGGCGAGGCGGGGCGGAGCCCCTATGGCGCGCGCCAGGCGCCCGAGCGTGTTGTGTCCGGCTTCATCGCAATGGCATTGTCGAATTTTCGACAAGACGGGTGAGGCGAAGGCTTTGGCAATTCTATCCGCTGAGCAGGCAGCCGCAGCACTTGCCCATGATCCGGCGCAAGCCGAGGATTGGGCTCGTTCGGCCCTCAAGCTGCGACCGACCGATCCCACGGCGCTGCTGATCCTGGGCTCGGCACGCAGGCGGCGCGGCGACCCGCAATCGGCGTACAGCGTGCTGGCGCCGCTGGCCGCGTCTCACCCGAGGGCCGTACACACGCATTTTGAACTGGGCGCCACGCTGGCGGCGCTCGGCAGGACAGCCGAAGCGATTGCCGTGCTGCGACGAACAACGGCGCTCAATCCCGATCTGCCGGAGGCTTGGCGTGCGCTGAGCGAACAACTGTTTCGCGAGGGCGATATTTCGGCAGCAGCGGCGGCCTCCGCCGAACAGTTGCGCGCCTCCATTCGTAATTACGCGCTCAGACCTGCCGCAAGAGCGTTGTCGGCCGGCAAACTCGCGCAAGCCGAAAGCGAGCTGCGCGCTCATCTCGCGGCACATCCCGACGACAAGGAAGCCTTGCAGTTGATGGGAGACGCATTGAAGCGCCTCGGGCGTTTTTCGGCGGCGGAAACCGAATTAAAGCACTGCCTCGAACTTGATTCCGGTCGGGACGGCGCGCGTTTCGCCTATGCCGAGGTTCTTCTTCATCAGCAGAAAGCCGCGGAGGCGCTTCCGCAGGCCGAACTCCTGTTGCGACAAAAGCCCGATGACCCCGCCTATCTGAACCTGTTGGCGACGTCACTTGGCTTGATCGGCGACGACCAGCGGGTTCTCGAAATTTACAAACGCCTTTCCGAGGAATACCCCAAACAGCCGCTCATCTGGCTGAATTATGGTCACGCCCAGCGCACGGTGGGGAGAAGCGATGACGCGGCGGCGGCGTACCGGCGCTGCATGGCGCTCGCTCCCGGCTTGGGCGACGCCTATTGGAGCCTCGCGAATTTGAAGCTGGCGGCGGTCACCGCCATCGAGGAAGACGCCATGCGCGTCCAGCTGTCTCGATCCGAGCTGGGAGCGGATGATAGACTGCATCTGCATTACGCGTTGGGAAAGGCGCTGGAGGATCGCGGCGATTATGCTTCCTCTTTCAGTCACTACCGCCAGGGGGCTGTATTGCGCAAGCAATCGAGCTTGTATGACGCGGACGAGATCTCGGCGTTCGTCGACAGGGCAAAGGCCGTGTTCACGTCCGCATTGTTCGCGGATCGCAGGCGCGCCGGCGATCCATCGACCGCGCCCATCTTCATCGTGGGATTGCCGCGATCCGGCTCGACGCTGATCGAGCAGATTCTGGCCAGCCACTCAATGGTCGAAGGCACCCGGGAGCTGCCCGATATAGGATTTATCGCGCACGAGCTTGGATGGATGCGCCACGGCGACGGCGCGCAATATCCCGGCTGCATCGCGGCCCTCGATGATGCTCGTCTGGCTGCTTTCGGGCGCCTGTTCCTGGATCGAACACGCATCCACCGCAAGCTCGGGCGAGCCTTTTTCATCGACAAGATGCCGAACAATTTTCTCCACGTCGGCCTCATCCGCCTCATTCTGCCGCAAGCAAAAATCATCGAAGCCCGGCGCCATCCTCTCGCCGCCTGCTTTTCCGCTTATAAGCAGCACTTCGCGCAGGGCCAGCTTTTCTCCTACGATCTCGTCGATCTCGGCCGCTACTATCGCGACTACCTGGAGCTCATGCACCATTTCGATGCGGTTCTGCCGGGGCACATCCATCGCGTTGTCTATGAGGATCTGGTTGAGTCCACCGAACCGATCGTGAGAGGCGTGCTGGCTTATTGCGGCTTGCCGTTTGAAGATGCTTGCCTGACATTCTATCGGAACGACCGTCCTGTCCGAACCGCGAGCTCCGAGCAGGTACGCCGTCCGATTTTTCGCGACGGCGTCGACCAATGGCGACGTTACGAACCCTGGCTCGGTCCGCTGAAGGACGCGCTCGGACCGGCGTTGGCGAATTGGCGGTCTTGAACCTGGGCGCTAGGCGAGTTCGCCTGTGGAACGCCAGTCCGACGAAACGAAGTTCACGATGATGGTTTTGCGCACGCCTGCGATCGGCCGCTTCGTGAAACCATGCCAGGTGTTGGCGCCGGGTATAAATATGAAACCGTTGCCTTTCTCGTAAGGCACGGTCGCGACGCGGTTGTGTTCGGAGCTCGCGTCGTAGATGTCAGTTCCGGCGTCGCACAGGCCCGGTTCGTCGGAAAGATAGATCAGAAGCGTAAACAGCTTCACCGGGATATCGACGTGGGGTTCGAGCCAGAACCCGGTGACGTCCTGGCAGTATTCGACGCGCAGATGTCCGCTCGAGACGCGGGCGCCCGTCATGGTTTCGAGCGCATCGAGCACGTCGCGCTCGCGAAAGAGGTTCGCGACGCCTCGGCACACCGGGTAGCGGGCCTGGTTTTCAGGCGAGAAGAAAAGACGCGACGAGTTGTTGATCTCGCGCGTCCCGTTGAAGATGGCATCGCCCGGCGCGTCGACTGGCAACGCGGCGATGTCATCGATCACCGAAGCGGGCAGCGTATCCTCGATCAGCCAATGATCGAAGGGATCGCGCGCGTGCACGGCATTGGAAAGACTTGCGAGAAAATATCGTGCGATCAGATTAATCATGGTCGCGCAGGCCCAGTCGCTTGAACGCCGCGGAGATCCTGTGCCGACCGACATTCTTCGCCAGTGCCACGTCCGACGTAAGCCAGTTGAACATGATGTAGCGGCGTGGGCCTTCGTAAGATGCGTGGCCGTGCCAGGAATTCTCCGTGCGCTTGAACGCGACGAAATTGCCGCCGTCCGGAGCGATCTCGGCGACCGCGTTGTCGAGGCCGTTGCCGTCGCGCAGCAGCCTGAGGCGTCCGCCTTCCGCGTTCCAGCCCGGTTCGTTCAAGTAGAGCAGACAGGTCGCGATCTTGTCCTTCGAATCGTTATGGATGCGGCCGTCGCGGGCGCGGCAGAATCCGCGCACCGTGATCATGAGCGGCCTGCCGGACAGGCGCATGCAAAGCTTCTCTTCCAGCAGAGCTTCAAGCTCGGCGCTTTCGATGTCGGCGATAAGCTCAGCGAAGGCCATGCCGAAATCGAGCTCCGAGAGCGGAAAAATCCCCGGTCCGGGAACGGCGGGGAATGCCTTCCCGATGGCGGCGAGAGATTGCGCGTCTAGCGCGTTTTGCGCAGCAAAAAACGGAAAAGGCTCCGCGAACGCGGGCGACGCGGCGAGAGTGGAAAGGTTCAGCACGGACATTTCACTGTTTCGACACCAAAAAAGCTAACGAAAAGGCGGAGCCCCACGATTGATCGAGATCAATCGGGATCGGGACCGTCGTCATCGATGAGGATACGTTCGGCATCGCCTTGAAGATCATCGTACTGGCCGCTGCTCAGCGTCCACAGAAGCACGCAGAGCGCGGTAAGACCGAAGACGAAAGCTGCGCAGATGATGAGAGCCATGCCGTTTACGTCTCAACTCCTCCGGCAACGCGAAGCGCGTTCAGGGTCACGACCAGCGACGAGGCGGCCATCGATGCGGCCGCAATGAGCGGCGAAACCAGGCCTATAACGGCAACAGGGATCGCAATCAGATTGTAGATCGTGGCCAATCCGAAATTCTCCAGCACGAGCGATTTGGCCTTGCGCGACACGTCCACAGCTTCGACGATCGGCATCAGGCTGTCGCCGCGCAGGACCATGTCCGCGGCAAGCTGGCTCACATCGACGGCGGTTCCGGGTGCGATGGAGACATGGGCCAGCGCCAGGGCAGCCGCGTCGTTCAATCCGTCACCCACCATGAGGGTGCGGCGACCCTGCGCACGCAACGCCTGCATACGCGCGGCCTTGGCTTTCGGATCAACGACCGCCTGCCATTCTGTGATGCCCGCTTCGCCGGCAACTTCCGCGGCCGACCCTTCGCGATCGCCCGTGAGCATTTCGACGGCAATGCCGCGCGCTCTGAGCGCATCCAGCATACGTGCCGCATCGGGACGCAGCGTGTCGCGAAACCGCAGGCGGACGGGTGCATCGCCGCCGGCCCGGAACCACAACTCGCTGCCGCCCCCGGCGACGTCGATCCCGCACCAGCGCGCGCTGCCGAGTTTCAGCCGCACGCCGCCGACGTCCGTTTCAAGACCGGCGCCGGCCGTTTCGTGAATGCCTCGTGCTACGGGTCCTTCGCCGGCGAAGGCCGCCAGCGCGCGAGCAAGCGGATGCTGGCTCGCGCGTGCCAGGCTTGCCGCCCCATCGAGCGCGTCTTTCGGGATTTCATCGCCGTTCACGAGCTTCGGCGTTCCCCAGGTGAGCGTGCCCGTCTTGTCGAAAACGGCGACATCGATTTCTGCAAGGCGCTCGAGCGCATCGCCCGATTTCACGAAGACGCCGCGAAGGAAAAGCCGTCCCGTCGCCACAATTTGCACGGCTGGAACGGCGAGACCCAAGGCACAGGGACAGGTGATGACAAGAACCGTCACGGCACCTGTCAAAGCCGCGACGAAAGACGTGCCCAGGAACAGCCAGGATGTGAATACGAGCGCCGCCAGTCCCGTGACGAACGGCACATAGGCGCGCGCCGCGCGGTCGGCCAGGCGCACGTAAAGGCTCCGCGTCTGCTGGCCTGCTTCGAGAAGGCGTGCCAGATCCGCAACCAGCGAGTTCTCGACACGCGCGGTGACGGCGAGAGTGATCGGCTTTCCGAGAATGATCGTTCCTGCATGCAGTGGGCCGCCGCGAACGACCGCAACGGGTTCCGTTTCACCGGTTACAAGGGAGACATCGACGAGGCTGTCCTTGTCTTCCAGTGTTCCGTCGGCAGGAACGCGCTCGCCGCTCGTCAGGAAGACGCGGTCGCCCGGCTCGATCTCACGGGCGGCGATCGTTTCGAGATTTCCGTTCTGCTTGAAACGGCGCACGGGTGCCGCCTGCATCGCGAGAAGGTGACGCGCGGCGCTGCGCGCACGGTCGCGCAGTAGAAAGTCGAGATACCGGCCGATGAGGAGCAGAAACGCGAGCATCACCGCCGCGTCGAAATAGACCTGCGTGCCGCGCACCATCGTCTGACTGAGGCTCAACCCCAGCGACAGGATGATCGCGAGACTGATCGGTATATCCATGTTCGTTTGCCGCTTGACGAGGCTCTTCAGGGCTGACCGGAAGAAGGGCTGGCTCGCATAGAGTGTCACCGGAATGGAAACCGCGCCGGCCAGCCAGAAGAACAGGGCGCGCGTGGCGCCGCTCATGTCCGTGCCGCCATACCAGATCGCGTCGGTCAGCCCCATCACAAAGACGGTGCCGAAGCCTGCAACGGCGATACAGCGAAGGAGGAACGTCTGCTCGCTCCTGTCCGCGTCCCGTGCCTGCGCCGCATCGAAGGGCTGGGCATCGTACCCCAGCGCCCGCACGCGGGCGATGACCAGCGCCGGCAAGACGGCATCGTCGTGCCAGCCGACCTCAAGCCTGCCGGTGGAAAGATTGAGTCTGGCGTTCGCGACGCCCTGTATCGCGCGCACGCCGGACTCGATCTTCGCGATACAATTGGCGCAATGGGCGCCGCGGACGGCTATCCCGAACTTCGATTCGCCCGCATCTTTTCGCACGAAGCGGGAGAGATCGTCGTGGCCGTTCAGGCGTGCTTCGGGAAGCGTCAGGGCACCCATAGCCGCCTGCTCGCTTCGAACGGGGCGCCGTTGGGCGAACTGTTCACGACCACGTCCCACGCGCCCACGCTGACGCCCGCGACATCGGCCTCGTATTCGCCCGTGCGCACTTCGACGAGGCGCAAAGGATGGTCGCGCGTTTCGTCCGCGGGGTGCCGCAATTCGCCGCCGAGCTTCACGTCGCGCGCCGGCGCACCATCGGCTTTGCGCAACGCGATGTCGACGCGCACGTACCCCGAAGGCAATCTTTTCACTACGATCGCGGCCTTCCATCCGAGCCGGGTCTGTTCGGCGCGGCGCGCCAGCGTCTGGCCATACTCGATGCCCTGCAGGTAGGGCTTCTGTTCGTCCTCTCCGCGGAACGTCGAAACGGCCGCGTAGATGAAATAGGCGTTTACGGCGAAGATCGAAATAAAGAAGATCGACAGCCACGCGAGCACGCCGCGGCCGGTCAGTTCCCTGGTCATCATGGTCCTCCCGAGACAAAAACGGCGGCGATGTCGTGCGTTTCTCTATGCGCCGCGTCACTGATGCGGAATTGGATGTCCTGCGTGCCGGGCCTGAGATTGCGCGGCGCGACCGTCACGAGCACGCGGAGCATGCGAACCTTGTCGGCTTCAACGTCCAGTCTGACCGGCAGCACAACATTGCCGATACCGATCACGTCGACCTTGCTCGCGCGAATTCCGTCGAGCGAGAGATAGAAACGGCGCGGCTTATTGGCGCGATTCATCAGCTTCAAGGTATAGCCGTTGCGCACCGAGCCGTCCGAAAGGGCGACGAAGTTGGGATTGCGATCGCGGAATACGTCGAGCGCTATCGTCCGGCGCGTGGCAAGGCCGAACACCATGATCGCCGCGACAACCGTCATCACGGCGGCATAGAAAACCGTGCGCGGCCGCACGAAACGAAAGCGCGCCTTTTTTCCGGCGATGCGGCGCGCGATGTTGGCGTCCGTGTCGTACGCGATCAGACCGGCCGGCAGGCCTATGCGTTCCATCACGTCGTCGCAGGCGTCGATGCAAAGCGCGCAATTGATGCATTCGAGCTGCGTACCGTCACGAATGTCGATCCCCATGGGGCAGGCAGCGACGCACTGGTTGCAGTCGATGCAGGCGCCGCGGCCTTCCCAGCTTTGCCCCTTCTTGTGCGGTCCTCGCGGTTCGCCGCGGTCGCGGCGATAGGTGACCGCGAGTGCTTCGTTGTCGGTCATCGCGCCCTGGATCCGCGGCCAGGGACACATAAAGGTACAGACCTGTTCGCGCATGAGGCCGCCGAGCGAATAGGTCGTGAAAGTGAGGACGGCGATCGCCCCGTAAACGGCGAAAGGCGCCGAGCCGTACAGGAGGCCATGGGCAAGCGCCGGTGCATCGGTGAAATAGAAAACCCAGGCGCCGCCTGTTAAAACCGCGATCACGAGCCAGATGCTGTGTTTGGCTACGCGTTTTGCGACCTTACCCCCCGAAAGCGGGGCGGCGGCCAGGCGGATACGGGCGCTGCGATCGCCTTCGATGATGTTCTCGACGAGGATAAAAAGGTCCGTCCAGACTGTCTGCGGGCAGGTGTAGCCGCACCAGAGACGGCCAAATAGCGATGTCGCCAGAAAAAGCGCGACCGCCGCCAGGATCAGAAGGCCCGTGATGTAGTAGACTTCCTGCGGCCAGATCTCGAGAAAGAAGAAATAGAAGCGCTCATGCGCGAGATCGACGAGCACCGCCTGGCTCGGCGCGTAGGGGCCGCGATCCCATCTCAGCCACGGCACCAGGTAGTAAATGCCGAGCGTAATCGCCATCATGATCCATTTGATCTGCCGGAACCGGCCGTGGACCATCTTCGGGTAAATCGGCACGCGCGCCTTGTAGAAGCGGCGGTTGGCGGCGCTGTTGCTCGCCAGCGCATCCGAGCGAGCCACACCGTCCGCGGCCATGCGGCTCGAAGTGCCGTCGGAAATTGTCGGTCGCACGTTCACTGGACCGGACATCCTTCCTTATCACTCGCCGCCGCCGAGGCTGTGTACGTAGACGGCGAGCGACTTGATTGTTTCGGGCGACAGCCGCCCGCCCCATGTCGGCATCACGCCGCCATGGCCGTTCCAAATCTGGTCGTGAATGTCCTCCGGTCGCGGACCGTAGAGCCAGCCGGAATGCACCGTGAGATCGGGCGCGCCCATGCTCCGGTTGCCTTTGCCGTCGGTGCCATGGCAGACCGAGCAATTGTCGGCGAAAAGCTTGGCCGCGCGCTTCACGGCGGTTGCATCGGCCGGGTGCCCGCGCAGATGAAGAACGAACCGCGTCAAATCGTCGATTTGCGCCGGCTTCAATATCCCGTCGCGCCCGAAGGACGGCATCTGCGACTGCCGCGTGTCGGGACTGGTCGAACGCACGCCGACCGTGATCGTGTGCTGGATGTCCTCGAGCTTGCCGCCCCAGATCCACACGTCGTCGTTGAGATTGGGATAGCCGCGACTGCCCTGGCCGCCGGCGCCGTGGCACGGCGCGCAATTGTCGCCGAAGGAGGCCTTGCCCTCCGCCAGCGCGAATTGCAGGAGATCGGGATTCTTTTCGATCTGCTGCAGGCTTGCATGCGCGAGCTCGGTCTCCTTCGCGGTACGGGCATTCTTGAGCGCGCGAACGGCCACCTGAACATCGTCGCGCACGGAATGATTGAGGAGGCCGTGCGTATAGCCTCCGAATGTGGGCCACGCCGGCATCAGGATCCAATAGCCGATCGCAAACACGATGCAGGCATAGAAAAGTCCGAGCCACCACCGCGGCAGCGGCGTGTTCAGCTCCTTGATGCCGTCCCATTCATGGCCGGTCGTTTCCGTGCCGGAGACGTCGTCGACTTCCTTCTTGTTGTCGTTCGACATCAGATATCCCCGTCGTCGCCGAGCGGAATGTGCGAGGCTTCCTTGAAGCCGGCCTGATTGGACGGCCACAGCGCGTAAGCAAACGCCACTGCGAACATGATCAGGAAATAGACGGCGCCCCAGCTTTGCACGAAGGCGAGCACATCCTCATAAGCCCAGCGTTCCACGGTCTATCTCCGGTTTTCCGGTGCGTCGGCCTGATAGGTTTTGAAGTCGACCATCGTGCCCAGCACCTGCAGATAAGCGACCAGCGCGTCCGCCTCGGTGATCTTCTTGCCGCCGAAATCGTGCGCCTGGGCGTTGGAGTAGCGCTTCTTGAGCGCGTCCACGCCGTCGTTGTTTACGTCCGCCTGCGCCTCGAGGTCTTTCGCCGCGTTGGCGATGTCGGCGTCAGAGTAGGGCACGCCCACCGTGCGGTTGGCCCTCAGCTGATCCTGGATGTCGCGATAGTCGAGCGGCGTCTCCGCAAGGAATCTGTAGGGCGGCATGATCGACTCGGGCACCACAGCGCGCGGATCCGTGAGGTGGGCGAACTGCCATTCGTCGGAATATTTGCCGCCGATGCGCGCAAGATCGGGGCCGGTGCGCTCCGAACCCCACTGGAACGGATGATCGTACATGCTTTCCGCGGCAAGACTGTAATGGCCATAGCGTTCGACTTCGTCGCGCAGCGAGCGGATCATCTGGCTGTGGCACAGATAGCAGCCTTCGCGGATGTAGATGTTGCGGCCCTCGAGCTCGAGCGGCGTATACGGCCTCACGCCGCCGACCTTCTCGATCGTGCCGTTGATCCAGAAGAGCGGCGCAATCTCGACCATCCCGCCGATGGCGACGACGACGAGGATGCCGATGAGCAGCAGCATCGAATTGCGTTCAAAGATCTCGTGTTTCATTGGGCGGGCTCCGCGGCGAGTGCAGGGGCGGGCGTGACGGGCACCGCGGACACGGCCGGCACGGCGCCGGTCGCGGTCTTCCAGAGGTTGTAGGCCATGATCACCGTGCCGCCGAGGTAGAGCGCCCCGCCGATTGCACGGATGATGTAATAGGGATGCATCGCCTGCACGGATTCGACGAAGGAGTATTCGAGGAAGCCGAAGTCGTTATAGGCGCGCCACATCAGGCCCTGCATGATTCCTGCGACCCACATCGACGTAATGTAGAGCACGATGCCGAGCGTCGAGATCCAGAAGTGCCATTCGACGAGCGCATTGGAATAGAGGCGCTCCTTCTTCCAGAGCCACGGTACAAGGCAGTAGATGGCGCCGAAGCTGACATAACCGACCCAGCCGAGCGAGCCGGAATGCACGTGGCCGATCGTCCAGTTGGTGTAATGCGACAGCGCGTTGACCACATTGACCGACATCACCGGTCCTTCGAACGTGCTCATGCCGTAGAAGGCGACCGACACCGCCAGCATGCGCAGCACCGGGTCGGTGCGGAGCTTGTCCCAGGCGCCGGAGAGCGTCATCAAGCCGTTGATCATGCCGCCCCAGGACGGCATCCACAGGATGACGGAGAACGTCATGCCCAGCGTCTGTGCCCATTCCGGCAGCGCGGTGTAAAGGAGATGGTGCGGGCCCGCCCAGATGTAGATGAAGATCAGCGTCCAGAAATGCACGATCGACAGGCGATAGGAATAGATCGGCCGCTGCGCGCGCTTGGGGATGAAGTAATACATGATGCCGAGAAAGCCGGCCGTGAGGAAAAATCCGACGGCGTTGTGGCCATACCACCACTGCACCAGCGCGTCCTGCACGCCCGAAAACAGCGAAACGCTCTTCGACGAAAAAGGCGTCACCGGCACGCCCAGATGGTTGACGATATGCAGCATCGCGATCGTGACGATGAAGGCGAGGTAGAACCAGTTTGCTACATAGATATGCGACTCTTTGCGCTTCCAGAGCGTGCCCAGGAATGTGAGCAGGTAGCAGACCCAGACGAGTGTCAGCCAGAGGTCGGAATACCATTCGGGCTCGGCATATTCGCGGCCCTGCGTGATGCCGAGAAGATAGCCCGTGCCGGCCAGCACGATGAACGTGTTGTAGCCCCAGAACACGAACCAGGGGAGCGAACCGCCGAACAGACGCGCTCTGGTCGTGCGCTGGACGACGTAGAACGACGTTGCTATCAGGACGTTGCCGCCGAAGGCGAAGATCACGGCCGACGTATGCAGCGGCCGGATGCGGCCGAAATTCGTGAAGCCGTAGTCCGGGAAATAGAAGAGGTTGGGGAACGAGAGCTGGAGGGCGGCCGCGAGGCCGATCGCCATTCCGGCGATGCCCCAGAACATGGCGGCGATGACGCCGGCCTTCACCACATTGTTGGCGTAGCCGCTGCGCTCATCCTGGGGCAGCCCGTCGCCATAGGTGACGAGGTAGAAAATCGCCGTCGCCGCGATGCAGGCGATAAAGGTCCAGGCTTGGATGACCATGCGCGGATCCGGCGACTTCGCAACTTCGATGATCCCCGCAAAGAAACCCAGAAGGAGAATTGCCGGGATGACGGCGAGATCGAGACGCAGCGGAGATTTAGCGGCAGCGGCGTCCATCACGCTCTTCCTCTTTAGACGGCGATTTCGAAGCTGAAGCACTCGCAGGCGCCGCCGGTTCGCTTTGCGTGCGTGCGGCTTCGCAATATGCGGTCCATCCGCCGATACCGCGTGCGCGCGGAGACCGGATATCTATTGCCAACGCATTGTCCATGAGGTCTGCCCCAAGTTACGCGCGTTCCATCGCGCAGATGGGGGCCGGACGACTTGATCTGCGTCAATCGCGTGCGCAAAACGGTTGGCCGAATTGACGCAGTGCGCCAGCTGGCGAACATCTTGATACGGATCATTTTGTCCGCCGAACGACAGATTAGCTTTCGACCGACAGAAGAGCCGTCATCGTCATGCGAGCGCCAGCCGACATCGAGTTCGCCTTCGTGCAAGAGGTCCGCGCGTTCCTCACCGAAGCGTTGACGTCCGATCTGCGCGCAGCCGGCCGCGTCACGACGGGCGTCCACTCGGACATCGACGCATGCCGTGAATGGCATGCGCGGCTCGCCGCCCGCGGCTGGATCGCACCGGCCTGGCCGAAAGCCCATGGCGGCACCGGCTGGAGCGCACGACAACGATTTGTCTTCGATCGGGAATGCGCCGACAGCGATGCGCCGATCCTGTTCGGGAGCGGCTTGCGCGCTCTGGGCCCGCTTCTCATTGCCATGGGAACCGAGGCGCAGAAGCGCCGCTATCTTCCCGCCATCCTGCGCGGTGAAGACCTATGGTGCCAGGGATTTTCGGAGGCCGGCGCCGGATCGGATCTCGCGGCGCTTTCGATATCGGCCGTGCGGGACGGCGACCGTTACCGCATCAACGGGCGCAAGCTCTGGACGACCGGTGCCCAGCATGCCAACCGGATGTTCGCGCTCGTCCGTACGGCGCGCGCGGAAAAGCCGCATCATGGCATCACGTTTCTCCTAATGGACATGGATACGCCGGGCCTCTCCGTCTCGCCGATCCGCACGATCGACGGCGAGTGCGACTTCAATGAAGTCGTGTTCGACGATGTGCTCGTACCGACAGAAAATCGCGTGGGCGGGGAAGGCGAGGGCTGGGCCGCAGCCAAGCTCCTGATGCGCTTTGCGCGCGGCAACAACACGACGTCCGCGCATCTGCGCCGTGCCCTCCGGCGCGCGCGGGAAGCCGCCCCGATCCGTGCGTCGTTTGCCGAGGCCGAGACCGCGCTTGTCGCCTATGAAGCACTCGAGCTGGCGCTCCTGTCGGCGAACAGGCTGGACGGCAGCGACGAAGTTGCGTCCTCGATGCTCAAGACCCTGGCCACAGAGCTCAACCAGCGCATTTCGGAATTCGGTCTTGATGCGGCCGGTGCTGCCGCCTTGCCGGCCAAGCGCTATTTTGCCACGCGCGCCGCCAGCATTTACTCCGGCACCAACGAGATCCACCGCAATCTGCTCGCGCGTCACCTGCTGGGCTGACGGGTGAGGAAACTGCCCATCGTGCAGAGATGCCAGGCCGAGCGGAAGGAGCTGGCCGCATCGGCGCGCCCGTCCTGCGTGAAGACGTAAGGTGCGGCGGCGCCCGCGAGCAGGAGTTCGACTGTCAGCGCCGTCACCAGACCGGCCCAGCGCCAGCGTTCACAGAGTGTCTGGACCGACAGTGGCACGAAGCGCATGAGGCCGGACGTGCCCGACATGCGCACCTTGACCGCCCCACCCGCGATGCCGAGCTGGCTCAGGAGAAAGGCGATCAAGGTGCAACAGGGCATGTCGAAGTATCAGAGCAGTTTAAAGTCGGATGCCGACGCCCGCGCCGATGAGCGTGGGATTGAGATTGGCGTGCGCCCGCACGACGCCGCCGTCGGCCTTAATGCCGGCATCAAGCAGGAGCTGCTTCACGTCGAAATTGACGAAATAGGGACCGTCGCCGAGCGGGATGTCTACGCCGGCCTGAAGCGCGCCGCCGAAGCCGCTGGTATACTTCATGTCCGGAACGGCGCCCGATCGCGGGCTGTAGAACATAGTGTAATTCACGCCGGCGCCGACATAGGGACGAATGGCGCCGTCCGGATC
>DATJRP010000058.1:0-72359 GCA_035504555.1 Rhizomicrobium sp.
GAGACCGGACGGATCAAATCTAGCCGCATTTCTATTCATGCTGCGAAACGCCCATCCCCAGTCTTACGCACTAATTCGTGGCGCTGTTCAGCGAGTGGCTCCGTTCTTTGACGACTTCATCCTCGCGCCGGACCCCCAAAATACGGAGACAATCCGCTTGGCGTGGAAGCACAAGGCTTCCGATCAATACTTTGGAGCCTCGGCACTATCCGACGGTTCGCTCAGGTTTATTGTTCTTGCGACGCTATTTTTGCAGCCGGAGCGCTTCCGACCATCGGTCATACTCGTTGACGAACCCGAGTTGGGGCTGCACCCGTATGCCGTGACACTGTTGGCCGCGATGGTGAAGCAAGCGGCAGTCGAGACGCAGGTCATCCTCTCCACGCAATCAGGGCTGCTGCTCGATAATTTTGAGCCTGACGATGTGCTTGTGGCCGAGCGCATGGAAGGCGGCACACATCTGACCCGATTAGAGCCACCAAAGCTTGCCTCTTGGTTGGAGGATTATAGCTTGGGACAGCTTTGGGAAAAGAACGAGCTTGGCGGGCGTCCGGGCGCAGGTTGAAATGACACGCTTGCTGATACATGTCGAAGGTCAGACGGAAGAAACCTTCGTGAATGAGATGCTTGGACCGCATCTCGGTGCGCTCGGTGTCTTTGCTAGCGCGCGGCTGATGGGAAACGCGCGGCAACGAGACCATCGTGGCGGCGTTCGCGGTTGGGGGGATGTTCGCAGGGACATTGTGCGTCATCTTCAGGCAGACCCATCGTGCTGCTCTACCCTGATGGTGGATTACTACGGGATGCCACAGATGGGTCCGAAGGCTTGGCCCGGCCGTGCAGCTGCGAATGCTGTAGCGTTCGAACAGCGAGCTGCGACGGTCCAACAGGCATTGTTCGCCGACGTGCAGGCCGAAATGGGGGCAGACTTCAATGCCGCTAGGTTCGTACCATTCGTTCTAATCCACGAATTTGAAGCTCTGCTGTTCAGCGACTGTCATCGATTCGCGGATTCGATTGGGCGGGCGGACTTGAGACCCAATCTGCAAGCCATTCGGGACGGCTTCGCAACTCCAGAACACATCAACGATTCGCCTGTAACGGCGCCGTCCAAGCGCTTGGAGCAACTCATGCGCCGCTATGAGAAGCCTCTACACGGAGTGCTAGGCGCGCTCGGAGTTGGTCTCAATGCGATTCGTGGTGAGTGTGCGAATTTCGGGCTTTGGCTCGGGCGGCTTGAGAATCTAGCGAACGTGGGGCCGTGAGCCGCCTTGGACAAAGGTGGCCAGCGACTTGCGTGCCATCCGGCCGACAGGTAGAACCCCGCGCTCAAATCGGGGCCCGGGCGAGGTCGATTTGGCCCAAGAATGGCCCAAGCCCCCGGTTTGTTCGTGGAACGTGCTGTTGTTCTCCTAGGAGAAATGCTGCATTCCTGCGGGTTGGACAGGTGGTCGAGTGGTTGATGGCACCGCACTCGAAATGCGGCATACGGGCAACCGTATCGAGGGTTCGAATCCCTCCCTGTCCGCCAGACTTCTTGAGCAACATACTGAAAAATAATGACTATTTTGAGCGTGACCTAGCCCGGTTCCAGTTGCGGCCCCATTTCGGGCCTAGCGGCGTTAGGTGTTGGCCGCTCTGTCGCCGATGATGGTCATCTGCGCTTCGACGAGGGACCGTTCAACGTCTGAGGTGGTTCAAGCCGGAGAGATTGGCGGACCGCAAAACAGAACGATCACATCGAGCGCGGCGACAGCGATGCCGACGATCAAGCCGGCGATCCCGGATGACCACCGGGGAAACCCACGTCACGCCTTCATGCATGGCTTCTTTGACTTTCATATGTCGATCCTCCTGCGCTTTGCATTCGGACTAGGGTCCGGACTCAATTAGGTCCACCAAGTCAGGCTTGCTACTAAAAGGATCGCCGAAAGGAAAATATCGGCTCGCTTGTCGTAGCGGGTGGCGATACGGCGGAAATCCTTGAGCCTGCAGAACATGCGCTCGATGACGTTGCGGCCTTTGTAGGCGCGTTTGTCGTATTGATGCGGGTGTTTGCGGGTGGGGTTTGATGGAATGACGGCTTTGATGCGCCGAGCCGCCAACTCCTGGCGGAAGCTATTGGCGTCGTAGGCTCTATCGGCCAGCAAGCACTTCGGATGGCGTACCATTCCGATCAAGCCTCGCGTGCTGACGTGCGCAATTTCGAGAGGATCGTCACAACTTCTGCGTCGCTGACCTGTCCGAAGTCCTCGTAGAAGTAGCCGACCGCGCCGAAAGGATCAGGCGTTTCCAGACAAATGATGCGATCGGCTTCCTCCCGCAGGTTTTCGAGCGTTTCGCGCGCCGCCACCGGCACGGCGAGAACAAGTTCCTGGGGCGAGCGCATCCGTGTGGCTTGGAGCGCGGCCCGTGTCGTGGCGCCGGTGGCTATGCCGTCATCGACGATGATAGCGACACGGCCCTTCGGATCGAGCGGCTTTCGGCCTTGCTGATAGAGAAGTCGCCGCCGCTCGATCTCCGCGAGCTCTCGACGGGCTATCCTGTCGAACTCCTTCTCGCTCGTGCCTGTGAGATGTAAGAGCTCCTTATTGCGCACATAAACTGGCGTTCCACCGTCAACCACGGCGCCGATCGCGAGTTCCGGCTGCATTGGTGTACCGATCTTGCGCACAAGCAGAACATCCAAGGGCGCATTCAGCCTCGCCGCCACTTCCGCCGCGACGGGGACGCCGCCGCGCGGCAATGCGAAAACCACACAATCGCGTCCCGCATAACCTACGAGCGCCGCCGCGAGGCGCTTTCCGGCGTCGGTGCGATCGTGGAAGGGCATGACTGCACTCCTATCCGCGCAGATATTTCAGAAACCACGCCTTCGCGAGGGCGATGACCTGCTCCAACGCGCCGCGTTCCTCGAAGAGATGCGTGGCTCCGGGAACGATTTCCATTTTCTTGATGCAAGCGAGCCGCGCGAATGCGCGTGCGTTCAAGTCGATCACGGGATAATCGGCGCCCCCAACGATCAGAAGCGTCGGCGAGCGCACCTCGTCGAGCGCGCGGTTGGCAAGATCGGGGCGTCCGCCGCGGGACACTACGGCGCCGATGCGGCCCGGCAATTGTGCTGCGGCGACGAGCGCTGCGGCGGCGCCGGTGCTCGCGCCGAACAGGCCGATCGGCATTGCCGATAACGATGTCGTCTCGTCGAGCCACTTTACCGCGTCGACGAGCCGCGCGCCGAGGAACGGTATGTCGAAAACTTTCGCGCGATTTTGCGCGGCTTCCTCCGCGGGTTCGAGAAGATCGAAGAGCAACGTTGCAAAGCCCGCATCGCTCAGTGCTTCCGCGACTTTGGTATTGCGGGGGCTGAGCCGGCTCGATCCGCTGCCATGCGCGAATACGATCATGGCTGATGCAACGTGCGGTCTGCGTAGTATGCCGGGCAGCGAGCGCGCACCGATGCGTATGTCCAATTCCTCGACGGCACGGGTCTGATCGATGGCCATCGCATTCCTCCTGTAGATCGTTCGGCTTTTGCCCCGGATTTGACGGGCGATCCGTTTCCGAAAAGAAGCGGCGGAGCGGGGGCAACTCCGCACGCTTCCTTCCGGCCGTCAGTGATGCGCCTTCAACGTCATCTCCGCCACGCCGGCGGCAACGTTCAGGCCGGTAGTGCCTTCGATACTGACGGGCTGAAGCGAGATGGACTTTTTGAACCCGCCGACGAGCGCGTTCACGTTTCCGCCCACGCCGACCGTCGCTCCGGCGGTGGCGCCGCCATAAGGTCCAGCCAGGGCGCCTGGCGTCACGTCACTCGCCGGTGCGAACACCGCCCACACCATCACCCCGCCCTGCGAATAACCGATGTCGACGCCGAACTTGGTGATGTGGCCGGAGTATTCTTCGATCTCACCTTTGGCGGGCTTGTAGGTGCAATGCAAATCGCGCGTGGAACCGAAGACGAAGCCCCAGCCGCTCGAAACGTTGCACGTCAACACGCCTGCTTTGATTCCGCCCTCCTGCGCCCAGGCGCCCGACCCGACGAGCGTTCCGGCGATAATCAATCCGGCCACCGCGAAACCCAATCCAATGTTTTTCATGATGACCTCCATGAGTAAATACCGAAAAAGCATAGGTGCTGCAGGCAGTCGGAACATGACAAGGATCAACAACGGGGGTAGTCGACCGACTTTGCGAATTTTGATGCGTGTCAATGCGGCCCGGTATGAATTGTTGACCTTGAGCGTCGATCAGTAGGATTAGGAGATGACCACTCTTCTTCGGCGCCGCTATCAATATCCCCAAAGCGCGGTTGTTCGCGCGTTGCAGGATGCCGCGGAGGATCTTCCTTCGCCTGAACATGCCGAAGAATTCGGAGCCTTTTTCGCGCGCCATGGCAATGTCGAGATCGTCCTTTTGGGGGAAGCCACACACGGTACGAGCGAGTTCTATCGCGCGCGCGCCGCGATCACGCGCCATCTGATCAGGAACTACGGGTTCAATATCGTCGCCGTCGAATCTGACTGGCCCGACGCGGGCCGTATCGACCGCTATGTCCGCCATCGCAGCCCTTCGCCATCGAAAGAAAAGGCGTTTGAGCGCTTCCCGAGCTGGATGTGGCGCAATGCCGAAGTTGCGGAATTCGTCGAATGGCTGAGGACCGAGAACGAACGGAGGCCAGAGCAGGCGCGCATCGAATTCCGCGGGCTCGACATTTACAGCCTCGGCGCTTCCATCGCTGCGGTGCTCACCTATCTCGATCGCGTCGATCCCGAAGCGGCGAAAACTGCCAGGCGGCGCTACGGCTGCCTCACGCCCTGGCAATCGGAGCCGGCCCTATATGGTCGCCGCGCGGCAATGGGAGCGGACACCTGCGAAGAGCCGGTGCGCGAGCAGTTGCTGGAAATGCTCCATCACCGCATCGATTATGTTGCGCAGGATGGCGAGCATTTTTTCGATGCGGCCCAGAACGCCCGCATCGTGCGCGCAGCGGAGCAGTATTATCGCATCATGTATGAAGGCTCGCGCGAATCCTGGAATCTGCGGGACCGCCACATGTTTGAGACCCTGCAGAGCCTCATGCGTCATCGCGGCCGCAAAGCCAAGGCCGTCGTCTGGGCGCACAATTCCCACGTCGGCAATGCCGCAGCGACATCGATGGGATGGGAAGGCGAATTCAATATCGGCGAGTTGTGCCGCAAGGCCTACGGCGCGAACATGGCCGCGATCGGCTTCGGCACCGACCGGGGGACGGTCGCCGCCGCGTCCGATTGGGATTCAGCAATGGAATTCATGACCGTGCGTCCGGCGCGTGAGGCGAGCTACGAACATCTTTTCCGAACGACAGGGCATGCACGATCCTTGACCGACTGGCGCACGAAGGCCGACATTCACGAGATGTTGGCCGAAGTCCGTCTTGAGCGCGCGATAGGCGTCGTCTATCGGCCCGACACGGAATTTCTCAGCCATTATTTCGAAGCCGTGCTGAGCGAGCAGTTCGACGCCTACGTCTGGTTCGAGACGACGCGGGCCGTTACGCCTCTGCCGTCAGGCGCGAAGCATGCGCGGCCCGAAACCTATCCCTTCGGACTCTAGCAGCGATCACGTCGTGAGTTCGTATAATCTCTCGAGCGCGGGTCGTTGTCCTTTGACAATCTTCGTCCATGCCTCTCTTTTCGCGAACCAGGCGGCGCGGTCCGCCTCAGGAAATTTCAGGACGCGGCCGGATTGCGGCGGCCATTCGAGCTCGAAGAGATTGCTCCGCAATTGCCGTGGGTCGCAATTTCCTTCTATGGCCCAGATGCGCAGACGCTTGCCGCTCGGTTGACGAAAAACGCCGAGGTCGAGGCCGCGCCCCTGGACCGCAAAGCCGGTTTCCTCTTCGAATTCGCGCCGCGCGCAGGCGAATTCGTCTTCTCCCGGATCGACGAGCCCCTTTGGCACAGACCAGGCGCCATCGTCCCGTTTTGCCCAATATGGCCCGCCGGGATGTATCAGCAGGACTTCGATCCCGCCGGGGCCATGCCGATAGAGCGCTATGCCAGCGCTAATGATCATTGAGAGGGCAAACAGCCATCATCAAGGCTCCTCGTCGGCGGATGGCAGTCCTCGTTTGCCGGGCGACTGCACTGAGGCAAATCAATATGGGGCGAATCGCAGAACGATAAATTTTCGCAAGCTACGCACGCGGGCGATGAAATGCTGTTCGATCGGATAAATCTCGCACTTGACCTCAAAGTGCTTGTTCTGGTGTCCGTCGCGAACGCCGCGCCCGTCATTGCGCAGGACATATTCGGCCGCAGCCTTTCGTATCCGGTCGATGGCCGGGCGATGTTTTTCGACGCGCAGCCGCTCCTCGGAGCTTCGAAGTCGGTCCGTGGCCTGGTTTCCTCATTGCTGGCAACGACGTTGGTGGCACCGATTGTCGGCCTTTCGTGGCTTGCAGGGGCGCTGATCGGGGCCGCCGCGATGCTCGGCGATCTCTGTTCCAGTTTCATCAAGCGCCGCATGAAACTGCCTCCGAGCAGCATGACGACGGGACTGGACCAAATTCCGGAATCGCTGTTTCCGCTTTTGGCTTGTGCCGCGTTCCTGCCGCTGTCGGTGACGGACATCGCGATAGTCGTCGCGTGCTTTGGTGCGGGCGAGGTTTTCGGGTCGCGGTTTCTGCACCGGATTCGCCTGCGCGATCGGCCGTATTAAAAAGGCAAAGAGCTCTGCCTGAACTCGTGAAGCGTGATCTCCGGAAAACAGTTGATTCGGACGGGGACGATGCTCGTTCCCGCACCGACCGAAGTGTAGCCCAGCATCTCGCCATAACGCCACGAGCCCGCGCCCATCCGGCGCGGAAGCGCCGAATCCAACGTGATGGGGATCGAGCCCGGCAAGCAGATTTGGCCACCATGCGTGTGTCCGCTCAACATGACGTCGAAGTCGGCGTGCGCAGCCTGGCGATAAACTTCCGGCGTATGGGAAAGCAATATGGAAAAATCCGCGGGTGGAATGTGCGCGGCGGCTTTCTCAATATTGTCCACTCGGAAATAATGCGCGTCGTCGATTCCGACGAGATGAATGCGTTGTCCTTCCCGCGCAAGTTCAACAGCCTCGTTAAGAAGCATTCGGATTCCCAGCGCCTCCATGCCCGGAACCATCCGTATGCTGTCGTGATTGCCCAGCACGCCATAGACGTCTCCGGTCAGATGGTCACGCACGCGCTCCAGTCCCGCTAACGTCCGCCGGACGGGGCCGTATGTTTTCCCGCGATAATCGCCGGTCAGGACGCAGACGTCGTATCGAAGTCCGTCCAGGAGATCGATCATTCGGGTTATGGCTTGCTCGTTGGTATCGATGTGAAGATCGCTCAGGTGGAGAATCGTGTATCCGTCAAAGTTCTGCGGGAGCTTCGCGCTGACGATGGAATTCCGCTTCAGCCGTACGTCCAGCGCGTTTCTCCGACCGCGCCAGTAGAGGCCCGTCAGCTTGAGCCCCAGCGCGACCAGAGAATGCGCCGCATAAAAATTCTCGGGGTGAAAGAAGTTGAGCCCATGCCCAAACACACGGACTTCGTGATCTTGCTCTATGCCGAGCCTTTGCCTCGCGTAAAGCCGGCCAAACCGGCGGGCCAGGGCCGCCGAGATATCCGCGTCGTCCGACTGGTCAGGCAATTCGTTCAGCGTAATACTCCGCACGAGAAAAGAACGCTGCGATTGTCGGGCACGACTTGACGCCGAGCAAGAACCTTTTCTCGTCGGGCGCCGACATGATCACGATTCCGTCGCGCGCATCTTGCCTTGCTCGCTTACGGCCATAGCGCGCGAATTTCTGCCGGCAGGTAGCCTACGACCTTCTCGATTTCGCCTTCGCTGACCCGATTCTCCAGGACGCCGAACACTTCGGCCACTGCGTCGGCAACATCTTCGATAGGGTCCTGCGCGAAGAAAGCGTCGATAGCTGCAAAGAAGCGATCCAGATCCCAGTGATGAGGATGCTGCGCAGCGGGCCGCCAATGCTCGAAATAGACGCCGCGGAGGACCAGCGGCAGCTGAGCGGACAGATGCGCAACGCCTGCCACTGGCAAACAGTCGCGCAAGGTCTGCAGAACCGCGCTCAACAACCTGTACGAACGGTGCTTGTCGCCCCAGCCCAATGCCTCGTCGAGCTCGTTGATCCATTCGTGTGCCAGTTGAACCGAATGGTCCAGGCCTTTCGTGCTCGTGCCGCTCATGTGAGATGTCCTTTCGGGGGCAACACCATGGTACCGGGCTCAAGGCGGAACCCGGTACCGTAAACGCGATCGTTACGCTGCCTTGATTGCGATTTCTTTTCCTGCTTTTGTGCCAGGGTCGTCTTGGGTAAACTGACGGTCAACACACCGTTCTTGAAGACCGCCGATACCTTTTCTGTATCGACGCCTTCGGGAACAGCGAAGAAGCGTTCGAACTCGCCGTATTGGCGCTCGGATAGATGATAACCTTTCCGCTTCTCTTCTCTCTGTTCTTTATTTTCACCGCGGATCGTGAGGCCTCCATCGGAGAGTTTCACTTCGACGTCTTTTTCGTCGATGCCCGGCAATTCGGCTGAGATTTCATAGTTGCCGTCCTTTTCGGCGATGTCGACAGCAGGCACCGTCGATGTCAGAGTGCGTCCGAAAGGGGCGTAGCCGAGCATCGAACGCCTGAATGGCGCCTTCCAGAAAGAGTCGTCGAAATCTTCGAACAGGCGATCCACTTCACGCCGCAGGGCTTCGAATGGAAACGATGCGCGACTTGAAGAGGGGGCCACATCCTTCGAGCCCGTCCTTACTGCCAGTTTGGTTGCCGCTTCCGTCATGAAAATCTCCTTTTTTACTTTTCCCCTCGGCAATTGTTCCAGATCGGCGCGCGGGGTCCTTGATGCGCGTCAACGGATCCAAGACTAATCACGGACCAATGGCGTGCGGTTTTAGCGCCGCGACGGTGCGGGTTGGCGCCAGGCGGGTGACGGAGCAGCAATCTCTGTCGCCTAAGCGTTTCTCTTTACATGGGACTCAGGTGGAGCCGGAGCCTGTGGCTTGCGTGTCGAGACCTACTTCATGGCCTCTCTTGGTTCGTCGATCTGCCATCCGCCACCCAACGCCTTGTAGAGCGCAACGAGATCGGTCGAGACGGCCTGCGTGCTGTCGGCGAGCGTGAGCTGGGTGGCGAGCAGCGTTCGCTGCGCGTCCAGCACGTCGAGGAAGGTGGCGATGCCGTCGCGATAACGCTGCCACGCCAGATCAAGGGCGCGGCGGTTCTCGACCACCGTCGCTTGCAGCGACTTTTCGCGCTGCTGTTCGGTCGAATAGGTGATGAGCGCATTTTCCACGTCATGGACCGCGTTCAGCACGGTCTTGGCATAATCGACGGCCGCTTCCTTCTGTGCGGCTTCTTCGAGCGTCACGGTGGCGTGCAGTCTGCCGCCCTCGAAGATCGGAAGCGTGATGGTCGGACCAGCCTGATAGAAGGCCGCCGCCCAGGGCGCGAGGTCGGGAAGGCGTTCTGCCTGCACGCCGAACGGCGCGGAAAAGCTGATGCTTGGGTATAGGTTCGCGACCGCGACGCCGACCTGCGCCGTGGCCGCATGCAGTGTCGCTTCGGCGGCGCGGATATCCGGCCGCCGGCGCGCGAGATCGCCCGGCAGTCCGATCGGCACTTCGGGCGGTACAGGCGGCACGGCTTCAGGCGCCTCGAGCTCGGCCTTGAGCGCGCCCGGCTCGCGCGCGAGCAGAAGGCTCAGCTGGTTGATGTCGCTGTCGATCTCGCGCCTGAGGAGGGGAAGCTGCGCCTCCGTGGCGGTGACCTGCGCCGCCTCATTGGCGATGTCCAGATCATTGCCGAGCTGTGCGGACCTGCGCTGGCGCAAAAGCGTCAGCGTCTCGCGATTTGCTTTAAGTGTTTCGGTGGTGATCGACAGCTTGAGCTGCGTTCCGCGCAAATCCATGTAATCGCGCGCCACCTCGCCCTCGAGGGAGACCAGGGCATCACGCCTTTGCGCGATCGCATTTTCGGTATTCGCGCTCGCGGCTTCCTCGGACCGTTTGACGCCGCCGAACAGATCCGGCTCCCAGGATGCGTCGAAGCCAAGCTGATATTGATCGTAGGGGTTGGGGAAGCTTGGGACCGCAACGCCCGGCGCGCCTTTGAAATTGCCGAGCGAGTTGTACAGCCCACCTTGCACGGTCTTGTCGCTGAAGCGCGTCGAGGCATAGGAGGCGTTGGCATCGAGGGTAGGCAGTGCGGCGGCGGCGGTGATGCGCTCCTGGATGCGGGATTCGGCAATGCGCAGCCCCGCTTCCTTCAGGTCAAGATTGGCGGCGCGCGCGCGCGTGACGAGCGACGTAAGCTCGGGATCGCGGAAGCTCTGCCACCACGCATCGTTCGAAGGCGGTACGGGAACCGCGACGCTCTTGCCCGTCGCTATCAACGCCGTATCGGTCCAACCTGCCGGCGTATCGGGCTTCGGCGAGAAGAAGTCGGGGCCGACCGTGCACGCGCCGAGCGCGAGGATGCAGGTGGCGGACAGAGCGAGACTGCGGACAGCGGCTTGCATGCGCATCACTGCACCTTGTTGCGGAACATCCAGGTTGCCGTCCCCAGCGTGAACATCGCGATCAGCGCCATGGGCCAGAGATCGGGAATGAGACGGTCCATGCCTACACCTTCCAGATAGACGCGCTGGGCAATCGTAATCGCGTAACGCAGCGGATTGATCAGCGTGAAGTACTGGAACGCAACCGGCATGTTGCTGATGGGCGTTGTGAGGCCCGACAGAAGCGCGAACGGCATGATCAGCACGAAGGCATAGAGCATGGCCTGTTGCATCGTATTCGCGATGGACGAGACGAACAGGCCGATTCCGACCGCCGCCAGCACAAATAGGATCAGCCCCGCGTAGAGCGCGGCATAGGAGCCCTGAAACGGAATCTGGAACCACAGCTGCGCGACGAAGAGGATCGTTGTGGCCTGCACGAGGCCGATGGCCATCGCCGGCAAGGCTTTGCCGACCATGATCTCATAGGGCCTGAGCGGCGTAACGAGGAGCTGATCGAAGGTGCCGAGCTCGCGCTCGCGCGCCACCGACATTGCCGCAAACATCATGGTTTGGATGAGCGTGATCGTGCCGATCAGACTTGGGATCATCGTCCAACGCGTCTCGAGCCACGGATTGTACCAGGCGCGCTCGGTCACCTGCACGGGCGGCGCGTCGAGACCGTGATCGGCACTCCAGTGGGCGTTGAAATCATTGACGATAGTGCTGATGTAGCCGGAGGCGACGCCTGCCGTGTTAGAATTGCGGCCGTCCGCGATCACTTGAATGTCGGCTGCCTTGCCGAGAAGCAGATTCCGCTCAAAGTCCTGGCCGATCTGGATGACGAGCAGCGCCTTCTTGTCGTCGATCGCGGCGGCTATATCGGACTCGCGTGTAAGATTTGCGATGCGGTGAAATACACGCGTGCCGTCGAGCCGCGATAAAAGTTCGCGCGCCGCGGCGCCATGGTCCTGGTCGAACACGGCATAGGGAATGTCGTTCAGGTCGTAGGTGGCGGCGTAACCGAAGATCAGGCATTGCAGGATCGGCGGAAGAAGAAAGCTGTAGCGGCTGCGCGGGTCCTTCAGGATTGCAAGCAACTCCTTGCGGACCAGGGCGACGACGCGGAACAGGCTTGCCCACATGACGGCCTCACACCAGCTTCTTGCGGGTGGCGACAATGCTCAAAACGAGCAGAACGAGCACCATGCCGGCAAGAACGGCGGCGTTGGGCAGGATGACACTCCAGATGTCGCCCGCGAGGAACACCGTCTGCATGATCGAGACGAAGTAGCGGGCCGGAAACGCCGACGCAATTGCGTTCACGGGAGCGGGGACACTTCTCAAGTCGAACACGAAGCCCGACAGCATCAAAGCCGGAAGATAGGTGACGAGCATGGTGATCTGGCTCGCGATCAGCTGGTTCTTGAAGTACGAGGAAATCAGCAGCCCCATGCCCAGCGCCACCAAGAGATAAAGCATCGAGACGCCGATCAGGACGACGAGCGATCCGCGTAAGGGCACATCGAAGAGGAAGCGTGCCGCCAGAATGACGAGCGCCAGTCCCAGCATACCCAACGCGAAGTATGGGAGAGTCTTGCCGAGCAGGATTTCGGCCGAGCGTACCGGCGTCACGAACAGGGCCTCCAGCGTTCCGCGTTCCCATTCGCGCGCCATTACCATGGTGGTAAGGAAGGCGCCGATCAGCGTCATCACCATCACGATGAGGCCAGGAACGAGATAATAGTGGCTGTCAACGGCCTCGTTGAACCACAGCCGGCTGACGACAGTGACAAGACCGGTCGCGGTGCCTTGGCCGGCCGAGAGCCTCCGTGCCGTCCATTCGGCGACGGCGCCCTCGGCATAGGACTCGATGGCACGGCCGCGATTGGCATCGCCGCCATAGACGATCACCTGCACTTGTGCGGTTCCCGCGGCGAGCTGGCGGGCGAAATCCGGCCGCAGCCGGATGATGCCGTCCACCTTGCGCTCCAGCATCAGCTCTCGGGCCTCTTCCATCGAGGTGATGACAGTGGCGTCGAAGTACGGCGACAGGCGAAATCCCGCCGCAAGCTCGGAAGCCGCGGGCGAGGGGGCCTCCAGCACCACCGCGACGGCCAGGTTCTTCACGTCGAGCGACAGGGCATAGCCGAAGAGCAGGATAAGCAGGAGCGGCATTACCACGCCGATCACGATGCTCGAAGGATCGCGGACGATCTGGTAGGTTTCCTTGCGCACGAGCGCGATGATGCGCCTGAGGCTTGCGTACAGCTCGCCCGTCATGCCGCACCAGACAAGACGCCGTGGCCTTTCGACCGCGCCTCCTCGACGATGGCGATAAAGGCGTCTTCCATAGTGGGCGGGCGTCCGTCGCGGCCGCGGCCAAGCTTGCGAACGTCGGATGGCCGCCCCTGCGCCAGGATGCGGCCCTGGTCAAGAATGGCGATACGGTCACAATATTCGGCCTCTTCCATGAAGTGCGTAGTGATAATGACCGTCGATCCCGCTTCACCGAGTGCCGTGATGCGTCGCCAGAATTCGCGACGCGCGAGCGGGTCAGCACCGCTGGTGGGCTCGTCGAGGAACAGCGTCTCTGGCTCGTGCAGCAGGGCCGCCGCCATGGACAGCCGCTGCTTGAAACCGCCGGGAAGCTGCGCGCTGGGAAGTTCGCGCAGCGGTTCGAGTTCGAACTGTTTCAGCGCTTCGCGAATGCGCCGGCGCTTGTGCTCGCCCGTGAGTCCGTAGGCGCTGCCGAAGAATTCGAGATTCTCCACCACGGACAGCTCGCCATAGAGCGAGAATCTCTGCGCCACATAGCCGATACGCTGGCGGGCCGAAGCGCGCGCCGTGCGCAGATCAAGTCCGGCCACGCGCAGCGTGCCGCTGGTGACGGGCAGAAGTCCGCACAGCATGCGGAACGTCGTCGTCTTGCCGGCGCCATTGGGCCCCAACAGGCCGAAAAGCTCGCCACGCTTCACTTCGAAGCTGACGTGATCGACGGCGGTGAAATTGCCGAACATGCGGACGAGGTCATGCACCTCGATCACAGCATCGCGCGCGGCGTGCGTGACGGGCGCGAAATCGGGCATCGCGGCGGCCTTGCTGTGGTCCCGCTCGCGCAGGATCATCATGAAGCCGTCCTCGAAGCGCGGCGGAACCGGCATTGCTTCACTTGCTTTAAGGTAGGCGGACATGTCGGTCTTGTCGTCGCGGCGCACGAAGCGCACACGCCCGCCATCCGGTACGGCATCGACGATGCCGTCCTCGTCCAGCAGGCGCGACTGAAGACCACGCGGCGTCTGTCCTTCAGGCGGATCGACCACGAAGACATGACCTTCCGCGAGTCTGCTCACCTCGGCAGGTGGTCCTTGCACCAGGACCTTGCCCTCGTGCATCACGATGACGTGGCCGCAGCGCTCGGCCTCGTCGAGATAGGATGTGGCGACGAGCACCGTCGTGTCTTCCTCGCGGACGAGCTGAAAGATGATCTGCCAGAGCTCGTGGCGCGACAGCGGATCGACACCCGCCGTGGGCTCGTCGAGCAGCAGCAGCTCCGGCGCCCGCACCAAGGCGCACGCGAGCCCGAGCTTCTGCTTCATGCCGCCGGACAACTGGCCCGCCAGCCGGCGCGTGAACGGCGCGAGCGCCGTCATGCTCATCAGTCGCGGATAGCGTTCGGTGCGCACCTGCTTGTCCACGCCGTGTAGATCGGCATAGAGATCGAGGTTCTCCTGCACGCTCAAATCTTCGTAGAGGCCGAACCGTTGCGGCATGTATCCGACACGATTCTGAATTTCCTGCGCGTCGCGCACAGCATCGAAGCCCAGCACCTCAAGCGTGCCCGCGTCCGGCGAGACGAGGCCGCAGGCAAGACGGATAAGCGTGGTTTTGCCGGCGCCATCAGGGCCTACCAGCGCTGTCAACGTGCCGCGCGCGGCTTCAAACGTGACGTCGTCGAGAGCGTGGACGATCTCTCCCGTATTGCGCCTGAAGCTACGCTTGATCCCGCGCCCGTCTAGAACGAGTGTACCGTGGCCCGCCGTCATGGCCGTGGTGCTCCAGTGGCGCCCGAGAGCGGAATATGCACCGTCGCGGGCATGCCCAGGCGCAAATCGTCGTTCGGATCGCGGACGTAGACGCGCACTTCATAGACGAGACTGGTGCGCAGATCCTCCGTCTCGATGTTCTTGGGCGTGAACTCAGCAACAGAGGAGACGAATCCGATCCAGCCCGGAAACCTGCGGCCGGGAAACGCATCAACGATCGCGTAGGCGCGCGCCCCTGGATGCACCTTGCCCAGATCGGGCTCAGACACATAGACGCGCACCCATTTGGGATCGGTGACGGCGAGCGTGAAAACGGCGTGCGAGGGCGACGCCATGTCGCCCGGCTCCATGATGCGGCTTCTCACGGTCGCGTTGGTGGGCGCGAAGAGCTCTGCGTCCTTGAGCTCCTGGCGGAGCAGCGCAAGCTGTGCTTCGTCCGCGTCCTGGCGCGCGGCCGCAGCGTCCATGGTTGCCCTTGCGCTATCGAAATCCTGCTTGCTGATGGCGCGTCCGTGAGAGGAAGCCCACAGCGTGGCCATGCGGTCGTACTGGCGTCTGGCGTTGGCGAGATTCACGACATCTACTTCGACATTGGCCACAGCCTGCGCCACCTGCGGCGTAAGACGGCTCGTGTCCACACGCGCGAGCAGCTGGCCACGGCGCACATGGTCACCTTCGTCGATCAATTCCTGCGCGATGCGTTCGCTGTTGTTGAAAGCGAGATCAATCTCCCGCAGGTCGACGTTGCCATAAAGCACGAGCTCGGTTTGCGGCATCTCATTGTGAAACAGCCACCATGCGAGCCAGCCGCTGAGCCCGAGTACGATCAGCACCAGAAGAATAAGCGGTGTGCGTTTCATTCGTACCCCTCGGCCACACAACCGCGGCCCTCGTTTCGGGAATTGTCAGATGGGAAGGATGCCCAATAATTCGCGTCGACGCCAACGTCGCGGCCGTCAATTATTATTTTGCGAGTATCGAAGGGGCTTTATGTCGCGCTTTCCGGCAGCCTGGTTCGGGCACTCGCCGCATTTAATCTGCGGCTTTCCGCAAACGCCCCGGATCCATTCGCTCCGGCATGCGGGCGCGTAGCCGGACTTTCCAGTCCCCGGATTTTCCCGCCGTATTGCTGCGTGGGCAGTGATCGTTCCAGTCCATGTCCCCGCGATATTAGCCTCGTTCACGAGCACGTCTCTCATGTTTCGTTCTTGCGAAGGCGTCCTATCCAATCAAAGCCTTGATGTCCTTCAGGAGCAGGAAAAGATGCATCTGGTCCGTCGGCGATGGCCTGAAGTCGAAATGCTCATAGAATGCTCGCGCATCATCGTCCTTGGCATGCAAGACGATGGCCCGAATTCCGGCGATGTCGGCAGCCTGCAGTGTGCGCAGCAACGCATCTTTGAGCAGCCCGATACCCAGGCTCCGTCCCTGTCTGTCGATGCGGACCGCCAGCCGCGCCAGTACCATCAGCGGGATGGGGTAACGCCGGGCTTCTCTGCAATCGGCGCCTTTTGCCCGCTCGTCGCGGATGAGTTTTGTCCGCTTGCCCCCTCGGCAGCCGGCTTCTAACATCTTGCCGGGCTCGTTGAGGGGAATGTCGATGTGGACGCGCGCGTTCGCCGGAGCGGCCGCTCTGGCGCTGATGGCCGTTTCCTCCGCAACCGCGCAGCCTGTTTCGGTGCGCGACATCGCGCGCATCGTGCAGCTCGCCGACCCGCATTTCTCGCCGGACGGGCGAACGATCGCGGTCGTCGAAACCAGAGCCGATCTCGACTCGGACGAATTCCGCTCCGAGATCATGCTGGTCGATACGGCGAGCCGTGTGATACGTCCGCTCACGCGCGAACGGCATCACGCGCGCCTGCCGCGCTGGTCGCCGCGCGGAGACGCGATCGCGTTCCTGGCGCCGGACGGCGATCACAAGCAGCAGCTCTTCGTCATGCCCATGAACGGCGGCGACGCGCTGCAGCTCACCAAATGCAAGGACGACGTCCAGCAATTCGCCTGGAGTCCGGACGGACAAACCATCGCCTTCGCCGTGGCCGACGCGAAGCCCGAGCTCAAGGGCGAAGACAAGTTCCGCACCGCGTTCAAGGTCGGCGACGACGATCTGACGCTGACGGAAGCGGTCAGGCCCACGCATATCTGGATCGTGTCGGCGCAGGGCGGCGAGGCGAAGCGTCTGACCAAAGGCGCGTGGTCGCTGCCGTCGAGCCTGCCGCCGGGCTCGCCGTCGTCGCCGCTCAAATGGTCGCCGGACGGCCGCTCGATCGTGTTCGTGCATCAGGAGTCGCCGTCGACGGGACAGCGCTTCCAGACGCAGATCGAAGTGCTCGACGTCGAAACGGGTGCCGTGCGCGCGGTCACCGGCACGGCGACGCTGGAAGCCTATCCCGAAGTCTCGCCGGACGGCGCCACGATCGCCTATTGGCGCGCGCGCGACGGCGATCCGTGGAAGATCCACGACGTGTGGCTGGCGCCGTTCGCCGGCGGCGCGGGCCGCGATATCAGCCTGGCGCTCGACAAGAACGTCTACGAGACGGCGTGGATGCCGGACGGCAAATCGCTCCTCGTCGGCGGCAATGTCGACACGACGGTCGGGCTTTGGAAGCTCGGTCTCGACGGCAGCGTTTCGCCCGTGCCGCTCGGCGGCATCATGCCGACCAACGCCTACTGGATGGATGTCGACGTCAGCGCGTCAGGGGCAATCGCCTTCATCGGCCAGTCGGCGAACGATCCTTACGAACTCTATCTGATACCGGCGGACGGCCGCGCACCCGCCGCGCTGACGCATGAGAATGCAGGACTTTCCAATCTGACGCTCGCGCGCACGGAAACGGTGACATGGAAGAGCCCGGGCGGACAGGTGCTCGACGGCGTCGTCACGTATCCTGCGAATTATCGCGAGGGCAAAAAATATCCTCTGGTGCTCTACATCCACGGCGGACCGAACTCCGCATCGCGCCAACGCTTCGGCGTCGTCGAGCAGTCGATGGCCGCGCAGGGCTGGGTGATCTTCGAGCCCAACTATCGCGGCAGCGACAACATGGGCAACGCCTTCCACGCCGCGATCTACAAGGACGCAGGTCAGGGGCCCGGCGAGGACGTCATGGCGGGCGTGGAGATGCTGAAAGCGCGCGGCCTTGTCGATCCTTCGCGCATGGCGGTGAGCGGCTGGTCCTATGGCGGCTTCATGACGACCTGGCTCGCCGGACATTATCCGGTGTGGAAGGCCGCCGTCGCCGGCGCAGCCGTCACCGACTGGGTGGAGATGTACGATCTCTCCGACGGCAACGTGAACATCTCCGACCAGGTGGGCATGCCGTCGCCCTATACGGACGGCGGCATGGCGGAATTCCGCCGGCAATCGCCCGACATCGCGGTGACGCAGATCAGGGCGCCGACGCTGATCATGTCCGACACCGGCGATTTCCGCGTGCCGATCACGCAATCCTTCGGGCTCTATCGCGCGCTGAAGGACAATCACGTCACGACCGAGTTTTATGCCATCCCCGTGCGCGGACATTCGCCCGGCGATCCCGTCCGCCAGATGGACGTCTATCGGCGCTGGATCGACTGGTTGGAGACTTATCTGAAATAGGAGACGCGTCATGGCCGGCCTTCGCGTCCACAGCTTCTCGATTTCACTCGACGGCTTCGGCGCAGGGCCAAGTCAGGATCGCGACAATCCTCTGGGTGTCGGCGGTCCCGCGCTGCACGAATGGGTCTTTGCCACGCGCACGTTCCACAAGATGGAAGGCCGCGAGGGCGGGGCGACGGGCGCCGACGACGATTTCGTCGCGCGCGGCTTCGAAAACATCGGCGCCTGGATCATCGGGCGGAACATGTTCGGTCCGGTGCGCGGGCCGTGGCCGGACGAGAAATGGAAAGGCTGGTGGGGACCCGATCCGCCGTTCCATGCGCCCGTCTTCGTGCTCACGCATCACGCACGCGCCGCGTTGACCATGGACGAGGGCACGGTTTTTCATTTCGTCGCGGGCGACATCCGCGATGTGCTCGCGCGCGCCTTCGAGGCGGCCCAGGGCAAGGACGTCCGGCTCGGCGGCGGCGTGGCGACGCTCCGCCAGTTTCTCCAGGCGCAGCTCGTCGACGAGATGCATCTGGCCGTTTCGCAGCAATTGCTGGGATCGGGCGAGCCTCTCTTCACGGGGCTCGATCTGCCGAAGCTCGGCTACCAGACGATCGACTGCCTGCGCACGCCCGGCGCGATGCATGTGATCATCAAGAAGCGGCGCTGAGGAACTGGGTTCAATCCGCGATGAGGATCGGCACGAAATTCAGGAGCCGTGCCGTGGTTTCCGGGCTGGCCGAGATGATCAGCTTCAGCCGTCCGATTTCTTCGTAATAGATGGTGTCGAGCTGCGCGTGGCCGTCGTCCGGCGACCGGCCCTTGAGGGCGCCCTGCAGATGGGTGACGGCGCGGGCGGCGGTCTCGAGGCTGATCGCGTCGATCTCGACGATGCTCGAGACTTCTACGTGCCTCCGGCGCTTCACAGGGGCGCTTTCGGCCGCCTCGGGCGGGCGATGGCCCGTGAAGGCGTCCAGGTCGGCCTTGGCGATGCGGTACTGCTTGCCCACCTTGGTCGCCCGGAGGCGGCCGTCGCGCACGAATGCGAGCACGGTCTTGGCGTGCAGCTTCAGGCGCTGTGCCACTTCGCTGATGGTATAAATGTCCTCTTCCATACCTATAGTGCCCATATCATGTGGACTGATTGGGTATTTTAGGTAGCGATACGGGAGAGTCAAGCCGGATTTGGGAGTTTTAGGGAGTCTGCGCCTCGGTGCACGCCCCGAAAAGCCCCGCCACCGGCAGGACTCTTCGGAACGCTTCGCCCGGTTTACGCCGCCTTGCGGGGACCGCTGAAACGGCGCCGGCGCTTGGCTTTGCGCTGCTGCTGCGGACGGCCGTGTTCCTTGTCCTTGGGCTGCGGCCGCTGGGCCTGCGGCGCGGGGGTGGAGCCCACCACCGTCAGCTGTTTGCGCGTCAGCTTCTCGATGTCGCGCAGGAAGCCCATCTCGGTCGCATCGCAGAGCGAGATCGCCACGCCCGTGGCGCCGGCGCGCGCCGTGCGGCCGATGCGGTGGACATAGCTCTCCGGCTCGTTCGGCAGCTCGAAATTGATGACGTGCGTGATGCCGTCGATGTCGATGCCGCGCGCTGCGATGTCGGTGGCGACGAGCACGCGCGCCTCGCCGGAGCGGAAGCGCTCGAGCGCCCGCTGCCGCGCATTCTGCGACTTGTTGCCGTGGATGGCTTCGGCCGCGAAGCCCGCACCCTCGAGGATGTCGGAGATGCGGTTGGCGCGATGCTTGGTGCGCGTGAAGACGATGACGCGTTCGAGCGCCCTGTCGCCCAGGAGGTCGAGCAGCAGGCGCCGCTTGCCGTCCATGTCGGCGAACATCACGCGCTGCTCGACGAGATCGACCGTCACCTTCTGCGGCGTGACTTCCACGCGCGCGGGATTGCGCAGGAGGCTGTTGGCGAGATCCTCCACATCCTTCGGCATGGTGGCCGAGAAGAGGAGGGACTGGCGCTGCTTCGGCAGCAGGGCCACGATCTTGCGCACGTCGCGGATGAAGCCCATGTCGAGCATGCGGTCGGCCTCGTCGAGCACGAAATGCGTGATCTGGTCGAGGCGCACATGGCGCTGCTGCGCCAGATCGAGGAGGCGGCCCGGCGTGGCGACGAGAATGTCGACGCCCTTGGCGAGCGCCTTCACCTGCGCGTTCTGGCTCACGCCGCCCAGGATCACTTCCGTCTTGAAGTGCATGTGGCGGCCATAGGTCGCGAAGCTCTCGCCGATCTGCACGGCGAGCTCGCGCGTCGGCGCCAGGATGAGCGCGCGCACACTTTTGGGCTGGCGCGCGTCATGCGACGCGGACAGGCGTTGCAGGATCGGCAGCGCAAAGGCGGCCGTCTTGCCGGTGCCCGTCTGCGCGATGCCCAAGAGATCGCGGCCTTCGAGCAGCATGGGAATGGCCTGCGCCTGGATGGGCGTAGGCGTCTGGTAGTTCTGGGCCGCGAGCGCGCGGCAGAGCGGCTCGGCAAGGCCGAGCGAAGCAAAAGTCTGGGTAGTCACTGTAATGAATCCTTATGCGCCGGCCGCCCGTGCGAAAGCACAAGCGGAACCGCGGAGCGTTGCCCGCATTCCACGCGCATCTGGAAGGAGGAGAGTTTTGATCGGAGCCGGGACGATTTGGCAGCTGAAAGCCGCGCGTTTCGCGCGAACCCGGCGAATGTGGCTTGCAGATGCACGTGTTCGGCGGGAAAGTCAAGTCATGGGGGGATTTGGGTAGTGACGCATTTTGAATTCTAGAGGCAGTACGGCCCAACGATGCAGGCCCAAACTAGGTTGACCACTGGTATGACCCACCAGAGAGAAATGCCGAACGGGGCCAGAAGCCACGGGCGCCATGGGCTGCCAGTTCGCCACCCAATAATGCAGAGGATGCCGCAAATTAGCGCCGGGACTTCGTAGGCGACGTGCCCACCCCAAGATTGCGGCAGTTTAAGTACGTAGACTGGCGCGGCTAGGCTTACTCCAGCTGTAATAACAGATGTTGCGAGAGCCAAACCAAATTGAATTCTCTCGACCGCTCCAGCGTCCCCGGCACTCATGTCGCCCTCTTCTTGTATGGACCGCGCTTTGCTACAGGTGCTTCCTGAGCCGCGATCAGCGCCGCTACGTCCGACATATCCCAAACCCGATCCGTGACGCCAGCGGCCATTGCAGGGGTGATGCGAAGTGTCGGTAGTGGGTCAATTTGAAATTACAGCTGCCGAAACGAACCCGCTCATGACCTGCTTGCCAGAAAATCGAGTGGGGTCTGTCTTGACCGTCGGCTTTTCAGAAAAGGCGCTGAGATTGTAGTCCCCATCATTGGTCGTATGACGCTGGGTCAGCAGAATCCAAAGATTGGACAACGGGTGATCCGGCAAAGAAGCCAATCCCAACGCGCTGTGGAATGGTTGCCCCTGCTTGATGACCTGCGCGTCCAGCTCGAACGGAGGTGGGACTTCTACAGCGCCACCCTTCGCATCGAACCAGCCCCATCCGTAAAACGGCTTCACATCAAGCTTCATTCATTCTGCGGTCTGTGCCGCTTCCCATTCTTCGACCAGTTTCACAATATCACCGATATCTCGACGGCAGCACCCGGCACCCGGATCGGAGTTTAGTTGGAGCCAGATTGCTTTGACTTGAATCACCTAAAACATCCGTCATCGCCCGCTTCATGCGGGCGAATTGGGTGACAGGACCATTGTTACCGTCCCTCGATAGCCGCAGCCGGAAGCATTCCAATTCGATTTAGAACCGCTCGATCCTGAGCTGCCCGAGCTTTTCCCGTTCGCTATCGAACGCGGCGACCTCTTACGTATTTCCGGGTGACGATTGCATTCTTGCCAAATTTTGCCATTCCGCTTATCGTGCGCCGCATGACGACCATGAACATCTCCCTGCCGGACGCGCTCAAATCTTTCGTCGACGAGCAGGTGTCGGGCCGCGGCTATGGCACGAGCAGCGAGTATGTCCGCGACCTGATCCGCAAGGATCAGGAGCGCCAGCGGCTGCGACGGCTGCTTGAGGACGGTGCATCCTCGCCGCCCGCGGCGCCGGCCGACAGGGCCTTTTTCGCGAGTTTGCGCAAGCGCGTGCGTCACCCAAAGGCGAAATGAAGCCGGTCATTCCGCGAGATCGTGCGCGCCGCGATCTCGAAGATGCCGCCGAGTATTACGCCCGCGAAGCCGGTGCTTCGGCGGCGTTGCGCTTCGTCGATGCCGTGGAACGCACTTTCGGCGCCATTGCCGGCCGTCCGGCGTCCGGCTCGCCACGCTACGCTTATGAGCTCGATCTTCCTGGTCTGCGCGTCCGGCCGGTCGGACGATACCCGTACCTCATCTTCTATATCGAGCGGGAAGACCACATGGACGTTTGGCGTGTGCTTCATGCCCGACGCGACATTCCGGCGTGGATGCGGGAGCCGGAGGACGGATAAAGCCGCCAGCGGGGAATTGGATGACAGGAGCACTATTGCCATATGAAACCGGGGTGGAAATATTGCTCCTGTCACCGGAATGCGTCCCGATTCTCCGAAAATGGGGCGGCCGATCAGGCGCTGGGATCAGCATTGGGCGAGCAAGAAAAATGTCAGGAAACCCAAACTGCACCACCGAGATTCGGATAGTGACACATTTTGAAATTACGGACTCCAATCATAGCGAATCTCTGGATATCCAAACCGCTGGTGCGCCGTAATTTCACCTCGCCTCAGGCCCTCCCTTTCATAAAATCGGCCCGCTCGGGATTGCAGGGGTGTCGTCAGGTGAAATCCGTCGGACATTTGGTTTTTTGCAAAATCAAGCAGCCGTTTCCCAATACCCCGGCATTGGTAATCCGGCGCGACAAAGAGCAGTTCAAGTACATCCCCGCAAAATGCAACGAAGCCGACAACCTCCGACCCCACGGTTGCGACGTGCACAATCCAGCCCTTGGCCAATTCCTGCGGCCATCGCTCGCGCAGTTCAACCAAAGTCAGGGGCGCGGCAACATGCGTCGATTGCCAACTGCTAAGCCAGTGTATCGACGTTACGATATTAAAATCCGCTTCAACGTATGGACGTATCGAAAGCAACTTCAAGCCGCCTTTTCCCTCGGAATTGGGAGCATCATTACCATATGAAACCGGGGTGGAAATATTGCTCCTGTCACCGGAATGCAGGTCACCGGAATGCATGATACAGCGGCAACTTGGTTCGCGGCACCGAGTGCCATCGACGCTGTTCGGGCTGCCAACATGTTTCGGATGGCAGAGGACGAGGTGAAGGCTGGACGAGTAAAGCCTGGGCCTTGTGATCCGCATGGGGCGGAAAGCTGCCGCGAATGGGTACTCTCGCTGGATGATCCATCCAAGATCAAGTTCGTTGAGCCTTGCTCAACGGAACATGACGAGGCCTGCTATGTCATCTCACTTGATGCCGTCGATATTACCGTTGCTGGCACAATACCGAGAACAGAGCCAGAGCCGATCACGCCCACCGCTATAACTTCCGTTCGTGTGGATAGCGTCGTCACTATTTTCGAGTGAGAAGGGTCATGGGAAATTGATCGTTTACGGGCGATCCTGTATAGAAGAAGGGCACCCGCCCCGGAGGGCTAGCTCCGAGGCGGGGCCGGTTATAGCCGGACCAGAAGGAATATCGTTCTCTTTCGACCAAACCGGAGGGAGAAGACGATAGTCATCTCGCATCCCTCCTTGTGGCAGGGGCGGCCAGTCCGCCCCTCTCACCGCCGGCCCATGATATTTCCGCGTCCGAAAAACGATTTCGCGCAAGCGTAAGCAATTGTGTCGTCAGCAATTGACGCGACAGAACGAGCGGCACAATTTGCTCGCGCGTGCATCCGGGTGGGCGGCGTGAACGGATATCTCGCGGATCAACTACGATTCATTTTGATGAGCATCGTTATGGGTGTCGTCGGGCTTTTCGGCCTTGTCGCTTGGACGCGCTTGGAGGATATCTCCCCGACTGTCGGCGTACTGCTGCATTCCTCATGGACGATCTTGCCCGCTCTGGCGGCAATGTGCGTCGTCATGTTCGTGGCACTCGGTTTGACCGAAAAGCTGATGGCATTGCTCGGTGCCCCCAAGGCCACGCGTGGAACCGAAGTTGTGGCAAACACTGCTGACTTGGGTTTCCAGCTATTCGGTTTTGCTGGTCTGCCTGGCATATGGTCTCGACCAAGCGCAATTCATGCTTGGCCGCCTGAGGCCCGTAATCATGCCGATAGGGCGGGTTCTATTCGGCGCGCACCACGCGGCAATCGGAATCTATTTCTTCGGAGCATATGTGTGGCTGCTTGTGACGCCTTTCTTTGTCGTGTCTTTGGTTGTTCAGCGCGCCGTTGGTTTGTCTAAGCCCGAAGACGAGAGTGAAGAGTGCGATGAAGTCACGTGATGCCGGCTTGGCGTCCGGGGCAGCACTCCGCGCTTTGAGATGTCCGCCACCGCAAGCTCCTCGCGACCATCCCTAATTTCCGGCACAGTCTGACTCAGGGTCGCGGGGCATTCTTTGCCAAATAGACGTGCGCGACAGCGCCGGACTGAAACACGGACGTGCTGACGAGCTTCAGATCGATCGGCTGTCTCAAACCGGAGAACAGGGAAAGGCCGGAGCCTATCGCTACAGGGTGAATCAGAAGGCGGTATTCGTCGATCAAGCCGAGTTGTGTGAGGCTGCGGGCGAAGCCCGCGCCTCCGTGGGCGAGGATGTCTTTGCCGGGCTCCTGTTTCAGGCGCTGCATGTCTTCGGCGAGGTCGCCATTCGCGATCCGGGGCGATGCCCAACTGGCCGCGCCGGGAGACGGCTGCTGCGCGGGCGCTCCGCCCTGCGCCTGGCGTGCCTGCCTTGCATCCTTAAGCGCGGTCGTTGTGTCCCCGGCATGGGGATCAAACGGGTTTTGCCGCGTGAAGACGATTTTCGGAATCTCGTTCATGGGCGCGGCAAACAGGTCCGTTGCCGTGGGCCAATAGCTCGCCATGTCGCGGTAGGTGCGGCTTCCCATGGCGTGCAGGCCAGCCTGCCAGAGAGATTCCACGGTCCAGGCTGTGGAGTCATCGCTTTGCGAGCGAAATATCCAATCGGCCTCGCCATTGGGTCCGGCAACGAAACCGTCCAGGGACATCGACATCTTAAGTACGAGCTTTCTCATATCCGCCCCCTTCCCATTCCCCTACCACCTTCACGATATCGCCAGTCTCCCAAAGACGGGGAATGGGTCAGCTTGAATTAGTGCTCGAAGTGCGCGGCCCATCCGGCAGCGCGCCGGCATTCGAAGCCTGCAGACTCAAATTCGCGGACCAGACGCACCAATAGCTTCGCATACGGCACCAAAGAGCTGCGAACGGTTGGCTCATGGTCAGCCATTGAGCCCGCTCCGCCCCACCATTCGAGACTGCAATATTGTTCGTGGATTTCGTCGCGTGCGCCTGCCTCGACGGTTTGCGCAAGTTTGGCTGCGGTCCCCAGTCGGTACGTATCGAGGCCGGGCAGTTGAGATAGCTCCGAAAGAATCTGGAGGACTATCGATTTCGCCTGCGCATCTATGGCTGCCGCTCCCGTTCTTCGACCGCTTTCACGATATCACTGACTTCCTAAAGGCGGGACTCGACGCCTGCGGCCATGGCGGACATCATGCGGTGCGCACCGCTGATCTTGACGTAGCGCAGTCAGGCCGGGACATATGTCAGCCTCACCGTGTCCTCGCCAATGCGATCCGCGGAAACAAAGCGGAGCGGCGGCCGCGGGCCGGCGAAGAAGGGTGTGCCGCGGCCAAGCACGACGGGGTGGAAGTAGAGGCGATACTCATCGATCAGACCAAGGTCGGTCACGCTTCGTGCGAGGTCCGGTCCGGAAACGGCAATCTCGCCGGCGAGCCGCGCCTTCAGGCCGCGTATCGCCCCTTCGATGTCATCCGAAACAAGCGTGGCGTTGGGGCCTACGGACTTCAACGAGCGCGATACGACCCATTTCGGCTGGCGCCGCCACGCCGCCGCGAACGCGCCGAGCTCCGCGCTCCACTCCGGATGGTCTTCGTCCCAATAGCGCATGATCTCGTACATGCGGCGGCCGTACACACTGCCGGTCAGGCCGCGCGTGTGCTCTATCCAATGACGAAAGAGCGCGGGGCCAGACGCAAACTCCTGGTGATCGACATAGCCGTCCAGCGACAGGTTCATTCCGAACACGAGCTTCGCCATGCTCTAACCGCTCCGTTCCCTGCAGTAGCCCGGCGCGGCTCCCCACGCCTCGATCGGGTCAGTTTGAAAATTGACGCGCGACCGCGCGATTGTGAACAATGCACCATGCCGCCGCAAAAAGTGTCGCACCCGCGCCGCCGCCGAGTCCGCCGGAGAGTGTCAGCTGCAGATAATGCGGACTGATGTTCCAGTCGAAGCGCATTTGATCGACCATCGCAGTGGAGACGCCGCCGACCACGAAATAGATCGCGGCCCAACGCCAGGTATTCCAGCGCTTCAAGTCGGATTTCGGTCGCATCCATCCGCTCCCATCCCTTGATGTCCATACGCTATCACGGGCTTCTGCAGAAGGGGATCGCGCGCCCGGACTCGAATTCAGCTAGAACCGCTCGATCCTGAGCTGTCCGAGCTTTTCCCGCTCGTGCGATGTCAGTTTGAAGCCGCCCGGGATGTGCACCCGCAAACGATTGGCGCTGCCATCCTTCTTGAACTTCGCGGCGTGGTCGTAAAACTGGTCGAACGTCTCGAACGACGCCTGCGGTCCCCACGCGTCCATTTTTGCGTCCCATATTTCCGTCGATATTTTTTCAAGCATCGCGAACGCTCCGATCTCGAAGGTCAATCGTTCGAGCGTCCGGAGCTTATCAGAAGCGCCCGCCACTTGCGACGCGCTCGATCGCCCGCTGCAGTTCGGCGAGAGAGTCTTCAAAAGCGCTATTCGCGGTGTCCAAACGTATTCGCGGCCTGTCCCACGGCTCGTAATCGCGATCCACGACCTCCTGCCATGTGGGCGGGACGAGGCCCGGCACGTCGACGGTGCGGGTCTCGACGCGGCGGCGATGCAGGGCGGGATCGGAGCAGACGACTTCGATTTCGACGATGGACGCGGAGGCTTCCTCCGCAACGCGCCGCCAGGCTTCGCGCGTGATTGCGATGGGGTTCACGGAATCGGCGACGACGCTTTGCCCGAGCCTCAGATTGTTTTCGGCCAGCGCGTAAGCGACGAGGTAGCCCGCCGGACCGATGTCTCCCGCGATCAGGCCCGACGACCGCAAGGCCTGCTCGATCGTATCGATGCGCAGATAGGTCGCCGCCATCTCCTGCGCGATGGCGCGCGCGAGCGTTGACTTCCCGGTCGCGGGAAGCCCGCCGAACACGACCAGCGCCGGTCTCGCCATCGTCGATTTTCTCCAGCTCGGCAACAAAGAGGCTACATCCCGACGATGTTTGTCGCCACAAATCGTATCTGTCCCCCAAACGTCCACCTTCACACCGGCCGAATGCCGGCGCAGACTCGCAGGCACTGCTCTTTGAAATCGTGAATCAAGCCGATTTCGCGCGGCGTGGCGCGGCCGGCGTCCTCTTTTTTACCTCCCCGCAAGGGGGAGGTGGAATGCAGGCTGCTGTGGCTGCGCGAATTTGCCGTACACGGACGAAATTGTCCCTGGTATCCCCTGATAATGTCCATGAGAGCGAGGGCGCCTGTGCGAGAAACCGTTGCCGCGCCGCGCCTTCACGCGCCTTCCATGCAGACCGCAATTTTCGTGGCCCTGTTGTTGCCCCTGTTACCAGGGACTCCGCGCTGGGGGCGAAATGGCGACCGATCGATCGTGCAACGCCGCCCACGCCGAACGCCAGTCGAGCGACAGGTGGAACGCCGCCGCCATCGCCGCGAGATCGACGAAATAGAGATAGCGATAGTCGCAGGCGATGGAGATCACGAAGAAGCTCAGCGTGAAGGCGAGCGTCGAAAGGAGCATGAACGCCACAGCGATGTCGGATGGCGTTCGCCGCGCGAACAGGAAAACGAGCGCGATGAGCGCCAGCGCGAGGAAGAAGGCGTGCGAGAAGACGGGCGTCCCCATGAATCGCTTGGCGTAGAAATCGAGCGCCGCGTCGCGCGCGTCGAAACGTTTCGCGAGTCCGAGCTTCGCCATGACGTTCGCAGGGCCGTCGATGCCGGAGAAGACCGGCCGGCAGGCGGCGAGGTCGGGCGTCAGCACGATCCAGCGGAACACCTCGGCGCGCACGCGCAGATAGAGCCCGGTGTGCACGGCGACGAGGCGCTCCCATTCCTCGGGGATCGTCTCGTCGGGCGACTGGAAATAGGCGCGCTGCAGGCGCGCCGACTGCGCCAGCGTGTCGTTTCGTTCCGGCGTGTAGAGCCTGACGCCGTCCGTGCGCATCAGCTGCTCGAGGTCGGTGTCGTCGTCGTCGAAATAGGGAAGCGCGAGCGCGGGCTTGGCCTTGAGGGCGCCGATCAGGTCGTAGAACTGCAGCAGGCGGAATGCGACGGCCGGGCTGGGATCGCCCGGGATGCGCAAGGCCAGCGCCGCATGCATCGCGACGACGGCGACGGCAGCGCCTGCAAGCGCGGACATGCCGTAGAGAAACGTCGCGCGGATTTTCCGTGGCGAGCTTTTCTGCCAGGCGATCCACGCAAGCGCCGCGGCGGCTGCGGGCAGGACGACGCCGCCGTTCTGGCGCACCAGAGTAGCGACGGACAAAAGCAGGAATGCCGCGACGAGGAGGCCGAACCTCAGCCGCCGCCGCTCCCACTTTTCGCCGGCAACGGCGAGCGCTGCGAAGCCGGCGATGCTCAGATTCGCGAACAGCACGTCCTTCCAGACGATGCCCTGATAGAGCAGCACCTGCGGCGTGAGGAGCACGAGCGCGAGGACGATGAATGACGCGGTGAATTTCGCGTCGCCCCCTCTGTCATGCGCTTCGCGCGCCCCGCGAGCGGGGGAGGAAAGAAACAGAAGCGCACCCAGGCTCCCGAAGAAGAGCGCCATGTCGCAGAGGGCGAACAGCGCCGTGCCCGGCCACAACCAATCGAACACGCCCAGCAGCCACGACATCATCGGCGGGTGCCAGTTGGCATAGAAGCCGCGGCGCCCCTCGTTGAGCTGCATGACGGAGTCGTAGGAGAGGTGCCCGGGAAGGTTGACGGCGGCGCAAAGGACAAAGCCCGCGATGAGCAACCACGCCGCGGGCGGTACACGACGAAGCGTCATCTTTGCTGCCATTCCCCGAAACCCGCGCGGCCGGTAGTTCTCCAAACCGCGGGCCCCGGCGCAAGTGGCGAACCATGCGCGGGCTATCGACGGGCCATGCACGGGGAAGTGACAAGGCTTGCACCTTCGACGCTTGCCGCCGCCGGGTCCGGCCGCCTAACCCTTACGCCCGAGCCAGGGGAAAGGCGTCCAACATGTTCAATCGCCGTCAGATTCTGCTCTCCGGAGCGGCCACCGCGGCCTATGCGTCGGCCGGCGCGCCGTTCGCCTTGTGCGTGGGTCAAGAAAGAAGATTCACCACAGAGGCACCGAGACACGGAGGTAACGAGTGCGTCGCATGAAGGCGTGCCTCGCTTCCGAAGTTTGCCCGCGCGCGTTCGCGCGCAAAATTGCCTTGTCGATCGCGATACGCGCTCTCGAGACAAGCTCGCTCTCTCCGTGTCTCCGTGCCTCTGTGGCGAATCTTTCTTTCCAACCGCAGCATTGTTGCCGAAGGCTGGCGCTCAATTCGCCTGCAGCGCCTGCTCCAGGTCGGCCAGAAGATCGCCGCGGTCTTCTACGCCGACCGACAACCGCAGGAGATCCTTCGGGATCGGGCTGTTCGGGCCTTCGACCGAGGCGCGGTGTTCCATCAGGCTTTCGACGCCGCCGAGCGAGGTCGCGCGCTTCCACACTTTCACATGCGCCGCCAGGCGTACTGCGGCCGCTTCGCCGCCTTTGACCCGGATCGACAGCATGCCGCCGAAACCGCCGTGCATCTGGCGCGCGGCGACTGCGTGGCCGGAGAAATCGGGCAGGCCGGGATAAAGGACTTCTTCGAGCCGCGAATTGCCGGCGAGCTTCTCGGCCAGGAATTGCGCATTGGCGACCGCCATGCGCACACGCGGATAAAGCGTGCGCATGCCGCGCAGCAGCAGCCACGCTTCGAACGGCCCGAGCACGCCGCCCTGCTGCAGGCGCAACAGCTTGATCTGTTCCCAGAACGCGTCCGCCTCGCGCGTGACCAGCGCGCCCGCGATCACGTCGGAATGGCCGTTCAGATATTTCGTCGCCGAGTGCATGACGATGTCGGCGCCGAGCGCGAGCGGCTTCGTCAGCACGGGCGTCGCCGCCGTGGAATCCACGGCAAACCGCGCGCCGGCGGCGTGTGCGATTTCGGCCGCGGCCGCGATGTCGGTCACATGCCACAGCGGGTTGGCGGGCGTCTCGGCCCAGATGAGTTTCGTGCGGCCGGGTTTGATCGCGGCCTTGACGGCGGAGAGATCGCGCATGTCGACGAGATCGAGGCCCGCGCCCCATTTCTCGGCCGTCGCCACCAGCCAGTTCCGGAGCGACCAGTACATGACCTTCGGTCCGATGATGTGGTCGCCGGGCTTCAGCGTTTGGAACAAGGTCGTCGCGGCCGCCATGCCGGATGAGAACAGCAATGCCGCCTTGCCGCCTTCGAGCGCCGCAAGCACGGCTTCGGGCTGGTCGTAGGAGGGATTGTCGGTGCGCGAATAGTTGCGGCCTGAGCGGTATTGACCATCTTCGTCGCGCTCGTAAGTCGACGATACATGAATGGGTGGCGAAATCGCGCGCGTGGTCGGCTCGATCCAGCCGAGAGCCTGAGCTGCGATGGTTTCGGGGGCGAGTTTTTTGTCGTTGCTCATTTTGGAATTCCAGTTGCCGGACCCTCACCCGCGTCTGAGACGGATGATGGTCTGGCGTTCTGCACCCCCCTCCCTCAAGGGGCGAGGAGAACATTGCGCGCTGCATGCACAAGTCTGCTGTGAATACGCTATGCGTGCAATGCTCCGAACTGCCCCTCTCCCCTTGAGGGAGAGGGATGCGGAGTCCATAGTTGCGTTCTGTCGAGAAGTGGGTGAGGGGTAGGCCTACTTCTTCGGCTTCCGGAACTTGAAGATGAACTGGTCCGTCTTGCCGCGGATGGAGGGATCGAACACCTTCTTCGTGTGATCGTCGGCGGGATTGGCGAGAACTTTGCTTTCGCCCACATAAACGAAGCCCGCCGCTTCCACTTCCTTCTTCACGACGGCCGGATCGATGCGATGCAGCGTATTGGTGTCGCGTAAGCCGGAGCCTGCTTGCGCGGCATGATCGAGAACGATGTAAACGCCGCCGGGCTTCAGCGAATCATAGATCGCCTTGTTCACGACTGCCATGTCGGGCGGACCGAAAAACGGGTCGTGCATGTCGTGATAGTTCTGCGAGGTCCAGACGACGTCGAGCTTCTCGGGCGCCACGAACTTCTCGACCGGCGCGTGGATGACGGAAACATTCGGATATTTCGGATCTTCCGGCAGCGGGAAGGTAGCGCCGTTTTTCTTGTAAATCTCGTCGATATTGGAGGGATAGTAGGCATAGACCCAGCCTTTGGGGCCGACGACCTTGGAAAAAATGCGCGTGAAATAGCGGCCACCCGGAATCAGATCGGCCACCTTGTCGCCGGGCTTGATGCCGGCAAAGGCGACGCATTCCGCAGGCTTGCGATCGGCGTCGCGCTTGGTATCGGCTTCGGGCCGGTCGGGATTGGCGACGGCCGCCGTGATGTAGGCCGGAATCTTTTGCGTGGCTGCCACGCCCACGCTCGCACTCAAACACAGCGCGGCCAGCGCGCCCAACGCGATACGAAACTTCATGATGGCCTCCCGGGTTTCCAGCGCCGGACGGCGCCGCGCGCGACATTAGCGCGAGCATGCACGAAGCGCACGCGCATAAGCGCCATGACGAAATGTTCAGGCGAGCGCCGCGGCGGGCTCAGGTGCGGTGATCACGAAGTCGTGCGGATCGGGATGACGCGTCCGCCACCAATAGCTGACGGTGAAGCCGGGCCAGATGGTCGAGTTGGTGCCGTTCTCATTCAGATACCAGCTGTGACAGCCGGATTGCCAGACCGTGCGGTCCATATCCTTTTTGAGTTTGGCGTTGAATTCCTGCTGGACGTTGCGGCGGACTTCCACTTCGAAGGCCCCCTCGCGGAAGAGCCAGCCCAGGCAATGCATCACATAGCGCACCTGCGCCTCGATCATGAAGATGATGGAATTGTGCCCGAGGCCCGTGTTGGGGCCGAGCAGGATAAAGAAATTGGGGTATCCCGCGACCGTGATGCCGTAATAGGCCTCGGCGCCGAAGCGCCAGTCATGTGCGAGCGTATGTCCGCCGCGGCCCACGATATTGATCTCGGCCAGCGGCTCGTTGGCGCGGAAGCCGGTCGCATAGATGAGCGTGTCGAATTCTCGCGGTTGTCCGTCGGCTGTGACGATGCCTTGCGCCGTCGCGTGATCGATGGACGCGGTGACAAGCGAGACGTTGGGGCGGTTGAAGGCCTGATAATAATCGTCGGAGATCAGGATGCGCTTGCAGCCGATCTGATAATCGGGCGTCAGCGCTTTGCGCAGCGCCGGATCGGGAATGGTCTCTTCCAGATAGTCGCGCGCGAATTTCTCCACGCGTTGCATCAGCTTGCGGTTTCCGAGGAAGCCCAGCGCGCGCATTTCCATGGCCGCGTAGATCACGCCGCGGAACAGCCGCTGCAGGCCGGGAATTGTGCGGAACAGTGTCTTCGTCCGCTCCGAGAAGCCGCGATCCATGCGCGGCAGAACCCAGGGCGGCGTGCGCTGGAAGAGCGTGAGCTGTTTCACCTGGCCTGCGATCGAGGGCACGATCTGGATCGCGCTGGCACCCGTGCCGATCACGCCGACGCGCTGTCCGGTGAGATCGGCGCTCTCGTCCCATTCGGAGGAATGGAAGGAGTGGCCCGCGAAACTCTCCAGGCCTTTGATCTTCGGATACGCGGGAAGGTGCAGCGCGCCGACACCCGAGACGAGCGCACGCGCGGTCGTCGTCTCGCCGTTCGCGAGCTTGATGCGCCAGACGTGACGGGCCTCGTCGAAGGCGGCGTCCGTTACCGCGGCGCCGTAGCGGATGTGCGAGGTGAGGTCGTATTTGTCGGCGCACGCTTTCATGTAGCGCCAGATTTCGGCCTGCGGGGAATAGCTCCGCGACCAGTCGGGGTTCTGCTCGAACGAAAACGAATAGAGATGCGAGGGCACGTCGCAGGCACAGCCCGGATAGCGGTTGTCGCGCCACGTGCCGCCGAGATCATGGGCCTTCTCGAAGATGCGGAAATTCGTCTGGCCTGCTTTCTTGAGCGCGATCGCCATGCACAGGCCGGAGAAACCGGCGCCCATGATGGCCACGTCCAATTCCGCGCGGGCGGGGCCGTGATAGGGTGCATTCATGGGGCGGGGCTTCCTGCGACGTCTGACTGACAATATGTCAACTTCGAGTGCCATGCGGAAGGCTGTGGGGAGGGCCGCGATTTTGGCGGCCATCATTGCCACGCCTGCGGCCGCACAGAGCGATCAGGCGCCCGAAACCGTCACCGTGACGGCAAGTCATCTGCCAAGCGCAGTGGGGCAGGCGGCGTTCTCGACCGTGGCCCTCAGCCAGGACCAGCTTGCCACCTACGACCAACTGGACGCGGCCCTGGAGCAGGTGCCGGGAGTCTCACTGTTCCGCCGCACCACGAGCCTCAGCGCCAATCCCACGACGCAGGGCGTCTCGCTTAGGGCCATCGCGCCGTCGGCCGCCAGCCGCGCACTGGTACTCCTGGACGGCGTTCCGCTCAACGATCCGTTCGGAGGCTGGGTGATCTGGAGCGCGCTGCCGCCCGAGGATATCGGCGGCGCCGACATCGTGCGCGGCGCGGGTTCGGGCCCCTATGGCTCGGGCGCGCTGACGGGCACGATCCTTCTCAGGGAGCGCGACAGCACCGATGGGATCTCCGAAGCCGACGTATCCGCCGGCAGCCTCGACACCTACAGGGCCGGTGCGTCGGGCGGCACCGAATGGGGACCGGTGAAGCTGTTCGCCAGCGGATCGGCCGAGCACACGAACGGCTGGATTCCCGTCGAGCCGGACAGCCGCGGGCCCGCCGACAATGACGTGCGCTTCAATGCGGGCTCCGCCTCGCTGCGCGGCGAAACCGATCTGGGTGGCGGCATCACGGCGACGGCGCGTGTCGGCTATTACGATCTCCTGCAGGGCGCGGGCCTCGTCGGCGCCGAATCGACGGCGCAGGGCGAAACGGCCAGCCTTACGGTCGCGCGCAAGGCCGAAGGCGACAGCATCGGCTGGCGCGTGCAGACTTGGCTGATCAACAGCAACCTCTCCAACATCTCTGTGTCGACGTCGAACACGCCGGTGCTGCAGGCGTCTACGACACCGGCGGACGATCAATACAAGACGCCGGCCCTGGGTTGGGGATGGAACGCCGCCGCCCTCGGCGCGCGCGGGAATTTCCGCTGGGAAGCAGGCGCGGATTTGCGCGACGACAACGGCCAGTCCTATGAGCTCTACAGCTTCAGCACGGCGCTCGACCACTATCTCGATGCGCGCCGGTCGGGCGGACAGTCGATCGTCACGGGCGTCTACGGCGAAGGCGCCTACGAATCCGGCGCGTGGCTCGCAACGCTCGGGGCGCGTCTCGACTATTGGGCGACGTCGCAGGGGCATCTTCTGCAGGACGTCATCGCGAGCGGCACCATTCTCACTGACACCGATTACGCCGGGCGCGACGGCACGGTGCCGACGGGCCGCGCCGGGCTCAAATACAGCTTCGACGACAGCGACAGCGAGTATTTGCGCGTTGCGGCCTATGCCGGGTTCCGCACCCCCACGCTCAACGAACTCTATCGTCCGTTCCGTGTCGGCAATGTCGTGACGAATGCGAATGCGGCACTGACGCCCGAGAAACTCGACGGCGTCGAAGTGGGTTGGGGCGGTACCACGGACATCGTCACCTGGAGCACGACCGGCTTCTGGAACACGCTGCACGATGCGGTCGAGAACGCGACGCTGACACCTTCGACATGCGCGTCGGGAAACGGGACTTGCGAGGAGCAGCGTCAGAACGTCGGCGAAATCGATGCGCTCGGCCTCGAGGCGGAAGCAAACGAAGCCATCGCGAGCGATTTTGCATTCCGCGAAGCCGTGGCGTGGACCGATGCGCGTGTGCATCCGGGCGCCGCCGCGCCGCTGCTGACGGGCAAGCGTCCCGCGCAGGCGCCGGGCGCCGTGATCACTGCCGGCGCGCATTGGGAGCCCATTTCGCCGCTGTCGTTCGATGCCGATCTGCGCTGGGTGAGCGCGCAATACGAAGACGACCTCAACACCATCAAGCTGGGATCGGCGCTGACGATGGATGTCCGGGCGGACTGGAGATTTGCGGACGGCGTTTCGCTCTACGGCAAGATCGACAACGCGCTGGACGCGAAAGTGGCGACCGGCAATACGACCGGCGTGATCAATATCGGCGCACCGCGAATTTTCGAAATCGGCGTGGAATACGCGGACTAGGTTCCACCAAGGGCGGCCGGCCCCCTTAACATACCAGTAATAGTGATCCAGCGCGCAGGCCGTCGCGTAATTGTCGTCATGAACCCGGCAAAACAACGTTTTTCCAGACGGGAAAGGCCCTTGGCGCGTCGCGGCCTGCGCCGGCGGCTCGGCCGGCGCACCTTTGCCGGGTCGGGCAGTCTCTGGATCCGCAGGGCGTCGGGTGATTTCGCATGAGCGTGAATCACCATCCCAATGACGAACTGCTGTGGACTTATGCCGCGGGCGTAAGCGAGCCGGCCGTGTCGCTCATGATCGCGACGCATTTGACCTATTGTCCCAAATGCCGGGCCGAGGTTTCGATTTTGGAATCGTTGGGCGGCCAGATGCTGCGCGATCTGCCCGCGGCGGCGCTCGATGCGCGCGCTCTGGAGACGGTGTTGGCGCGGCTCGACAGCGCGACCGTCGAGAAGCCGGCGGCGTCGATCAGGATCGCCAATCCCGTGCCGCGGCCGCTGCGTTCATTCGTCGGTGACGATCTCAATCGCGTGCGCTGGCGGCGCGTCACGCGGGGGTTGTCCTACCGGATGCTGATGAGGCGCGGCCGCACGCGTATCTATCTCACGAAATCGACGCCGGGCAGCGGCATCGGCCTTCACACCCATCACGGCAACGAGTTGACGCTGGTGCTGGCGGGCGGTTTCACCGACGAGATGGGCAGCTATGCCAAGGGCGATCTCGTTCTGACGACGCCCGAAATCCATCACACGCCGGTTGCCGACGACGACGGCGATTGCATCACGCTCGCCATGACCGATGCGCCGCTCAAATTCCGCAACGCCGGCGCCGGCCTCGTCGCACGGATTTTCGGCTTCTGAATCGCCGCCGGATACTCGCGAGAATTCAGTCCGACCACGAATTCGGCCAGAGGGCCCGCCAGATGCTGTCCTGCGGGTTCGGCACCGGCGCCGTCGGCGCATCCGGAATGGTGCCCGGCAGATATTGGGTCTGGTCTTTCGGATCTTCCGACCAGCCGCCGCCCATCGATTCGTAGAGGGCGACCACCGCCTGCGCATGCGCGAGCTTCGCCTGCGCGAGCGACGTTTCGGCGGCGAACAAGGTCTGCTCGGTGGTGATCACCGTGGTGATATCGACGATGCCTTCGCGGTATTGCAGCTCGGAAATGCGGAACGCATTCGCCGCCGACTTGACCTCGCGCTCAAGAGCTTCCTGCTCCTTGGCGTAGTTCGAGACTTGGCCGAGCGCCGTCTCCACGCTGCTGAAAGCGGAGATGACGGCCAGCCGGTACGAAGCCACCAGGCTCAGCTGTTCTGCCTTCGAGATATCGCTTTCGGCAAAGAGCTTTCCGGCATCGAACAGCGTCTGCAGCGCCGAGGCGCCCGCGCTCCATTCGAAGGTCGATGCGTGGAACAGCGTGCCTACCACGCTGCTTTCGGAGCCGGCGGAGCCCGTCAGGCTGACGGCCGGGAAAAACGCCGCCCGTGCGGCATCCACATTGGCGTGGGCGCTGGCAAGATTGGCTTCGGCTTCGGCGACGCTCGGATTGCGCAAAAGAAGCTCGGACGGCAGGCCGGGCGCCACCAGCGGCGATTTTATGCCATCCAGATTTTGCGCGGCGACATCGAAGCCCTCCGGCGCGCGTCCAAGCAGGATTGCGAGCGCCAGCAGTTGCTCGTGCTCCTGTTCCTTCAGGACCGGAATGTTCGCTTCCTGGCCCTCGACGACGGCTTCTTCCTGCGCCAGATCGAGCTCCGAGTCGGTGCCTGCCTTCAGCCTCTCCTGTGTGACCACGAGCACGCGCTTGGCGGCTTCGACGTTGTTTACGGCGATCGTGATCTGGTCGCGCAGTGCGAGTACGGAAAGATAGGTCGTGCCGACATCGGACACTTCCGTCAGTGCGACCTCTTCCTGCGCATAACGCTGGGCCTTCAGGGTCTGGACGGCGGCGCGCAAATTGTCCTGCGCAAGCCCCCATATGTCGGGAGACCAAACTCCGTTTGCGGTCAGGCTGAACGTGTTGAACGTGGGGCCCGTAACGCCTGGAAGGCTGACCGTCCGTCCCGTACCCGACGTCAGCGTGGATTGCTCACGTGTGGCCGAGGGGCTGAGCGTGATGGATGGAAACAGCGTCGAACGTTCGGCATTGGTCTGCGCTTCGGCCTGGAGGACGGCCGCGAAGGCGATGGCGATGTTGAGGTTGTTTTTTTCCGCGTCGGCGATCAGGCCGTCGAGCTCGGTGCTGCCGAAGCCGTGCCACCATTCCTTCTTGGGCCAGACATCGACCGCGGTGGGGATCGGGCTCGTAAATTTCGCGGGGATGTCGGTCGGCTTCAGCGCCTGGGGCACATCCGTTGCGCAGCCCGCGGCGGCAAAAGCGAGCACCATCACGGACGCCCGCGTTATCCATTTGGTCATGAGATCCACTCGCACACCGCCGCCCGCTCCGGATGGAACGGCGTCGGCCCTCTCATCTAATTAATACCTGAGCGCCCGAACGCAAGCACTTCGAAATGTAGGCAGCAGTTTCAAAGGCATACCGGGCTCGTAATTCCGTCCTGCGGGGCCCGCGGACCTGTGTCGATGGCGCAGGCGGCGGCCGAATGTCGCTGAATGCCCAATTTCGGCGAAACGCCTGCGTCGGTGGATAAAAGGACGGCCGGAGAAAGTCCCAGTTCGGGGTCTGGAAGCCCCTCCGGCCGTCCGCGCGTCCGTGCCCTTGATGGAGCGCCGATATGGGCACGGTCACGACTAGGGACGTAGGTCTCTTTAACAACGGCCAGCTGTCGCGTGGCCTACGTCGCAATTTCGTCGAAAGCGGATACCCCTTGCGTTCCTCCAGAAACGCCCAACGCCCAACATGATGGCCGGAATACCCTCTGCGCTCCCTGGGGCCGGACAATCCTTTTGAACGACGCCCGGTCCCATACGCGACAGAGATACAAGGCTCGGGGCGGCGGGCAAATGGTCGAGTTGTAACAAACTGTCGTCCTCCCACGAAAAGTCGCAAAGCTCGCGAACATGATTTTTCATTTATAAAAAAAGCGGCGCAAAACTGCGCCGCTTTGGCCACTGTTACTATGTGACTATTCAAGTCCCGTCGCTGTGGTGGCGCACGACCCTGAAGCGCGCCAGCTGAGAACTGGCCAGCGTGAAATCCGGCTCGATCTCCGTTGCCTTTTTGTAATCCTCGTAAGCGGCGCGCACATTGCCGAGCGCTTCCTGTGCCAGACCGCGGTCATAATAGGCGATCTGCGGCCGGTTCGCGCCCATGGCGATGCCCTTGTCGATGTCCTGCACCGCTTCGTCATAGCGCGACAGCACGATGAGCGCCGCGCCGCGATCGACATAGGCTTCACCGAGGTTGGGCTCCATCTCGATACCCTTGTCGTAATCGGCGATCGCCATCAACGGCTCGTCGAGGCGCGAATAGAGTATCCCGCGATTGACGAGCGTGGCCGCGCGGTCGCGCACCGGCAACGCCATCTGCTCGAGTGCGTCCGAGCACGCCTTGATCCCGTCTTCGGCATTGCCGCCGCCAAACTCGGCGGCCGCGTAACACGTATGCGCAAGTCCGTTGCCGAGCACGGTGACAGCGCCCTGCGCACTCTGAGACAGCAAAGACGCAACCCCCAACGCGATCATGGTCATGGAAGTCCCGCGAAGCATCTTGGATCTCCTCTCCATCAGGCCACGGAAGTTTCGCACCGGCGGCTTCCTCCGTCCACGGCGGCCTTGTCCCGGCTGCTGTCCCGAAGTGGTCCCGGAACGGCAGCAACGCCTGCGAATTCCAAGCGGGGTAAGGGTTTAGGACAAGGCCCAAAGCCTTAATCTTGCGCCGCCGGAATCACTTCGCCGTGAAGGATGATCGTTCATGAATTCGCCCTGGATATTGCCGATCCTGATGCTGTGCATTTCGAACGTGTTCATGACGTTCGCCTGGTATGGCCAGCTGAAATTTCCCGACGCGCCGTTGTGGCTGGTGATTCCGCTTTGCTGGGGCATCGCGCTCTTCGAATATTGCTTTGCGGTACCGGCGAACCGCATCGGCCAAACCGTGTATTCCGCGGCCCAGTTGAAGACGATGCAGGAGGTGATCACGCTCACCGTGTTCGCTGTGTTCTCGGTCACGTATCTGGGCGAACAATTGCGCTGGAATCATGCAATCGCTTTCGGCTTCCTCGTGTTCGCGGCCTATTTCGGATTCAAGAAATGAGCGTCAGGCCGCCCAGGGGTCCTGGCTGAAGTCGGAGACGGCGCGCAGCGGCACGCGCAACGCCGCATGCATGCCGAAATAGAGGACGACCGTCATCTGCCTGGATTGCGGATTCCATTCCATCTGGGGCGCGATGCCGCCCGGTTTGCGGAATACACGCCCGTCGAATTCCATGGGCCGCGGTGCCACCGAAGCCCAGCCCTGCACGAGTTCGTCCGTCAGATGCGCGCGCACGGTGGGCCGCTGGTCCGCGGGCGTCGCCAAAACGTCGAGGGCATTGGGCGCGCTCAAATAGATGTCGCCCTTGGGCGTAATCTCGAGCCTGACCACGACCATCTCGTCCGGTGCTTCGTAGACCCCTTCCCAGCGGCCGACAGGCGGCGCCTTCGTATTCGAACAGGCCGTCACCGCGACCAGGCAAATTATACCGGCAATGGCGGCCAACGCGGCGCGCATGGAATTTTCCTCAGGACGCACGAAGCGGCTCCGACACTTTAGTTACAACACGTTGACATTCGGTAACGCGACGAAAGCGCCCCTTGCGGGAAGCCCTACAACGTTGATAGGTCAATCGCTTAAGCCTCGGGGGATGGATGTGCCGTGAGCGATAGTGCCGACGAATTGCCCAAAGGATTTCTTGCCGAGGCCCTGGGCCGCATCAAACCGTCGCCGACAATTGCCGCGACGCAGAAGGCACGCGACCTGAAGGCCGCCGGCAAGGACGTCATCGGCCTGGGCGCGGGCGAGCCCGATTTCGACACGCCGGACAACATCAAGGAGGCCGCCGTCGCCGCCATCCGCCGCGGCGAGACGAAATACACGGCCGTCGAAGGCATCCCCGAATTGCGCGCGGCGATCTCGAAGAAGTTCAAGCGCGAGAACGGTCTCGATTACAAACCCTCGCAGTGCTTCGTGTCGCCCGGCGGCAAGAACGTGCTCTACAACGCGCTGATGGCGACGCTGAACAAGGCCGACGAGGTGATCATCCCGTCGCCCTACTGGGTCAGCTACCCCGACATCGTCCTGCTTGCCGGTGCCAAGCCGGTCATCGTCGAGACCAGGATCGAAGACGGTTTCCGGCTGACGGCAAAGGCGCTCGACCGCGCTATCACTAAGCGGACGAAATGGCTGATCTTCAATCAGCCGTCCAATCCCACCGGCGCCTGCTACACGCGCGAGCAACTCAAGGAACTGACGGACGTGCTGCTCAAGCACCCGCATGTCTGGGTGCTGACGGACGACATGTACGAGCATCTTGTCTATGGCGGCTTCGAGTTCACGACCATCGCGCAGGCCGAGCCCAAGCTCTATCCGCGCACGCTGACCATGAACGGCGTCTCCAAGGCCTATGCCATGACGGGCTGGCGCATCGGTTATTGCGGCGGTCCGGAGCCGCTCATCAAGGCGATGGCGAAGCTGCAGTCGCAATCCGTCTCCAACGCATCTTCGATCGCGCAATGGGCGAGTGTGGAAGCACTCAACGGGCCGCAGGATTTCATCCCGAAATTCCAGAAGATCTTCGAAGAGCGCCGCGATCTCGTGGTCTCGATGCTCAACCAGTCGTCCGGCATCGAATGTCCGACGCCGGAAGGCGCGTTCTACGTCTATCCTACAATCCGCAAGCTGATCGGCAAGAAGTCGCCGTCGGGCAGGAAGATCGCCACCGACGAGGATTTCGCGAACGAACTTCTGGAGCAGGAAGGCGTGGCCGTCGTGCATGGCGCGGCATTCGGGCTTTCGCCGTTCTTCCGCATCTCTTACGCGACCTCCAACGCGGCGCTGGAAGAAGCGTGCCGGCGCATCCAGAGGTTCTGCGGCAACCTGCGTTAGGCATTCGCAGAGGATTGTCTGGCCCAGGCTCTTGCCAAGCGCCCGATCCGGCGCGAGCATCCCTTTGCGGGGCGCGTGACGCGACCCAGATGTAAGGCCGCGCCCGCCGCGCCTCGGCCCTTTCGGGCTTCGAAGGCGCATGAACATGCCAAGAAAAAATGGAGGAAACGGGCCACGCGCAGTGGCCTTGGTGGGACCCTACGGCAGCGGCAAGACGACGTTGCTGGAGAGTCTTCTCGCGGTCACCGGCGCGATCCCGCGCAAAGGCAGCATCGTCCAGAAGAATACGGTCGGCGACGGCTCGCCGGAGGCGCGGGCCCGCCAAATGAGCGTCGAAGTCAATTGCGCGACGACAAAATATCTCGATGAAAATTTTACGTTTCTCGATTGTCCGGGTTCGATCGAGTTCCTGCAGGAAACGCTGAACGTATTGCCGGGCGTGGACTCGGCGATCGTCGTCTGCGAGCCGGAAGCGGCGAAGCTGCAGATGCTGAAGCCCTATCTCAAGCGGCTGGGCGATCTCGGCATTCCCCATTTCCTGTTCGTCAACAAAATCGACAAGGCGACGGGCGCGCTGCGCGACCTGCTCGTCATGCTGCAGGACGTGAGCGACAAGCCGTTCCTCCTGCGCCAGATTCCCATCTGGGAGAGCGGCGTCGTGACGGGCTTCGTCGATCTGGCGCTCGAGCGGCCATATGTCTATCGCGCGCATGAGCCTTCCGAGCTTATCGCGCTCGAAGGCGACGTGAAGGAACGCGAGAAGGAGGCGCGCTTCCAGATGCTGGAAAAGCTCGCCGACTATGACGAGCACCTGATGGAGGAATTGCTGTCCGATATCGAACCGCCGCGGGACGAAGTCTGCGACGATCTCCGCCGCGAACTCGCGGAAGGTCTGGTCGTGCCCGTGCTGATCGGTTCGGCCGAACGCGACAACGGCGTGCGGCGTCTCTTGAAGGCGCTGCGCCACGAAGTGCCGGACGTGGCGCAAACCGCGGCACGCCTCGGCTTCGAAGAGGACGGCGAAACGCGCGTGCAGATCCTGAAGACCTATCATTCCTCGCATGGTGGCAAACTGAGTTTGGGGCGCGTGCTGTCGGGCGACCTGAAGGACGGCACCGTGCTCCATCGTCCCGACGGCGATGACGCGCGTGTCGGCGGCATCTTCGCGCTGCGCGGCGATGCCCAGACGAAACTCGCCGAAGCGAAAGCCGGCGATACGGTGGCGCTGGGGCGGCTCGAAGGCGTGGCGACGGGCGAAACGCTCAGCGACGCCAAATCGGGCGAAGCCGCCAGGGTCGAGATCGAGCAGCTGAAGCCCGTCTATAGCCTCGCCATCGAAGCGACCGATCGCAAAGACGAAGTGAAGCTGACCGCGGCCATCGCCAAATTGCGCGAAGAAGATCCGTCACTGGGCTTCGTTCAGGACGCGGAGCTTCACGAGATGTCGCTGACGGGGCAGGGCGAGATTCACCTGAAGGTCGCCGTCGAGAAACTCGAATCCAAATACGGCCTGAAGCTGCGCACGCACGCGCCGCATGTGCCGTACAAGGAGACGATCCGCAAGGGCACGAGCCAGCGCGGGCGTCATAAGCGGCAGACGGGCGGACACGGCCAATATGGCGACGTGGTCGTCGAGATCAGGCCATTGCCGCGCGGATCGGGCTTCGCCTTCGTCGACAAGATCGCGGGTGGTGTCGTGCCGCGGCAATGGATTCCGTCGGTGGAGAAGGGCGTCGTCGAATACCTTAAGACGGGCCCGCTTGGTTTCCCCGTCGTCGACGTATCGGTGACGCTGGTCGACGGTTCGTATCACTCCGTCGATTCCTCGGACGCGGCGTTCCAGATGGCGGGCCGCATCGCGATGCAGGAAGGCATGCCGGACTGCGCGCCGGTGCTGCTCGAACCCATCATGCGCGTGCGAATCCACGTTCCCAATGACGCGACCGCGAAAGTAAATGCAATCGTCAGTGGGCGGCGCGGACAGCTGATGGGCTTCGATGTGCGCGACGGCTGGAAAGGCTGGGACACGATCCAGGCGCAGATGCCGCATTCGGAGCTGCACGGTCTGATCGTCGATCTGAGATCGCTCACGCAGGGCGTCGGCACATTCGAGACGGAGTTCGATCACCTGGCCGAACTGACCGGCAAACTCGCCGATCACATCGTCGCCGCCCACAAGACGGCCGCGTAGCGCGCCGATCCAAAGTTAAGTGTCATTCCCGCTTTCGCGGGATGACACTTTTTGGTTACGCGGATTTCATACGGAATTTTAGCGAAAATACGGCGCGCTTCGCGCGCCCCTTGTTTGATTGGTGCGAGGCGTTTGCCGGCTCTATGAGAAAAATTTTAGCGAAGGGGCGCCTCGCACCCGGGGGGAGAGTGCGAGGCGGCGAAGTAAAATCCTTCGCTAGGGTTCGCCAACGTGGGGGGAACGTGGCGACGAAATGGAAATAGTCACATTGGCCGGGAGATTCAACAGGCGGCCTTCACAAGACTGTTATTTCAAAAACGCCAGTCTTTCGCTGCCCGGACAAGGAAATCCCGGAAAGCCGCCACGCGCTTCGACTGGCGCAAAGCGTCGCAGTAAACGAGGTGGGCATCGAACGACGGCCCCTCGACACCGGGGAAAAGCTGCACGAGGTTCGGGTTCCCGTGCGTGAGATAGTCGGGCAGCGCCGCGATGCCGGCGCCGGCCTCGCAGGCTTTCAGGATGCCCGTGATGTTGTTGATACGCAGCGCTTTGCCGCAGCCGTCCGGCGCCATCCGGCGCGCGGTGTCGAGCAGCCAGTTGACGTCGCGGATTTCGGGCGCCGCCGTCTCGCCATATACGATCACCGTATGCTTCACGAGGTCCTCGAAAGTGTCGGGCGCACCCATGCGCGCGATATAATCCTGCGACGCATACGCGTGGTAATGCACGGTGAAGAGCTTGCGCTGGATCAGGTCCGCCTGCACCGGCGCGCGCATGCGAAGCGCGATGTCGGCCTCGCGCTGGGCCAGATCGAGCTCGCGATCCTCCAGGACGAGATGCACTTGCAGCTCGGGGAATTCGCGCAGGAATTCGTTGAGCCGCGGCATCAGCCAGTAAATGCCCAAGCCGTGGCTGGAGGTGACTTTCAGCGAACCGCGCGGCGCCGACTGCGCGTTCTTCAGGGCCTCTTCCGCTTGGCCGAGGCGCGCCAGCACGTCGGAGACGGCGCCGTAGAGAAGCTCGCCTTCGTCCGTGAGGGTCAGTCCGCGCGCGTGGCGCTGAAACAGCGGCGTGAGGATTTCTTCTTCGAGCGCGCTGATCTGGCGGCTGACGGCTGACTGGCTGAGCGCGAGCATCTGGCCGGCATGGGTGAAGCTGCCCGCAGAGGCGACTGCGTGGAAGATGCGAAGCTTGTCCCAATCCATATCCGGTCCCCGATACGCGGGCGGCTAATGCCGCCCGGCCAAAAAGCGCTCGGCCTCGAGCGCCGCCATGCAACCCATTCCGGCCGCGGTCACGGCCTGACGAAACACCTTGTCCTTCACGTCACCCGCGGCGAACACGCCGGCGACGCTGGTGCGCGTCGAATCCGGCGCCGTGCGGATGTAGCCCTCGTCGTCCATGTCGAGCTGGCCTTTGAAGAGCGCCGTCGCGGGCGAGTGTCCGATGGCGACGAAGAGTCCGTCTATGGCGAGTTCGGATTTCGCGCCGGTCGCGTGATTTTTGAGGCGCACGCCCGTGACGGAGGAGGGGTTGTGCGAACCCAGCACGTCCTCGACGACGGTATCGTAGAGAATGGAGATCTTCGGATGCGCGGCGAGGCGCATCTGGTTCGTCTTGTCCGCGCGCAGTTCGTTGCGGCGATGGATCAGCGTCACCTTGTCTGCGAAATTGGTGAGGAACAAAGCCTCCTCGACGGCCGTGTTGCCGCCGCCGACGACGGCCACGTTCTTGCCGCGGAAGAAAAACCCGTCGCAGGTCGCGCAGGCCGACACGCCGAAGCCTTTGAACTTCTCTTCCGAGGCAAGACCCAGCCAGTTCGCCTGTGCGCCGGTGGCGATGATCAGCGTTTCGGTGCGATAGCGCGTGCCGGAATCACCTTCGAGCACAAAGGGACGGCGGCCCAAATCGACCGAAGCGATCATGTCCTGCACGAGGCGCGCGCCGACATGCTCGGCCTGCGCCTGCATCTGTTCCATGAGCCACGGGCCCTGAATCGCGTCGGCGAATCCCGGATAGTTTTCGACTTCGGTGGTGATGGTGAGCTGACCGCCCGGTTGCAATCCGGCAATCATCACGGGCTTCAGCATGGCGCGCGCCGCGTAAATCGCCGCTGTCGCGCCGGCCGGTCCACTTCCGAGAATGATCACTTTTTCGTGCAACGAACCGTCGTTTGACATGGCGCCCCTGAAACCTCGTCCGGGACGCTCTAGCCGCAAGCGGCCCCCATCGGCCTTCATATCGGAACCCGTCACGAAAAGGTCAAGCGCGTGCGGGAAAGCCTCTGTTGACAAGGTTTTCGTCGCCTTCGCGGTCGGCGGCTTTCGCAATTGTCGCGCGGCGCGATTCCGGGATTGACGCGCGGTTTTTTCCTTTGTGCGGAAATTCCCGTCCGGGCGCGGGGTTTTGGGAAATTTTATTGCGCGGGCGCCGGGGCGGGGTCTAGAGTGCCGCCGCCTTTCTCACCCCGAGATTCCCATGGAGCATCACAAGCTCGACGCGATCGACCTCCGCATTCTCTACGAGCTTCAGGAAAACGGACGCATCACCAATGTCGAGCTTTCACGGCGGGCGAAGATTACAGCGCCGCCATGTTTGCGGCGTATGCGCGCGTTGGAAAAAGCGGGCTACATCAAGGGCTATCACGCCGATCTCGACTCGAAGTCGCTGGGCTTCGAAGTCACGGGTTTTGCCTTTGTGGGCCTCTCCAGCCAGGCGGAGGCGGATTTGCGGCGCTTCGAGGAGCAGGCCCGCGCCTGGCCGCAGGTCCGCGACTGCTACATGTTGTCGGGCGAGGTCGACTTCCTCCTCAAATGCGCGGCGCACGATCTCTCGGCCTTCCAGACCTTCATCACCGAAACGCTGACCGCGGCGAAGAACGTCGCGAGCGTCAAGACGGCGCTCGCCATCCGCGCCAGCAAGCACGCGCCCGGCATCCCGCTCGAAGTGAAATAACCGCTGCGGCTGTTTTGCGTCCCTTCCGACATTTCGCGTCGGCATAATCTGTATACGTATTAATTGCTGCGACTACTTTCTGCGCGCGCGCGGAACGAATGCGCGTTCGCCGCGCATTGCAATACTTACTGTCATTAAGGAACGAAAATGCAGCGCCGTACCGGGAAAACGGCGCACATCGCGAGAAATCGCGTATGAACCTCTTCGGAACAAACATCACATTCCGTTGCCTCACCGACAAATGAGATCGATCCCTCGGAAGAATATGCTAGAGCGCCCATCTACCTTGTTGTCCGCAAACTGTCCGAAGCGGGCATAGACCCAGAAGGAGCATTGTCATGCAGATCAGAACAGCTGCGTTGTTGCTGGTGACGAGTGCGGTTGGATTGGCATTCGGGGGATCTGCGCTTGCCGGGCCGTGCGGGACTTATGGAGGGTACGATCCCAAGGGTCCGCCGCCGGAAAACATCACGGTCACTGCGCCGCGCATGCAGTATGGGCCTTACAGGCTCAACGTGCCGCCCGAAAAAGTATCCATGTCCCAAGCGGTGCAATTTGCGGATCTCAATCTCTGCTCGGCCGCAGGCGTGCATGAACTGAGACTTCGTACGATCACCGCCGCGTACAACATCTGCAAGCAGCTGTCGCAGATGTATCCCCATGCCTTGACCGGCAGCCCATCCTGCTATCGCGACGCGCTGACGACGGCGCAGCCGAAGGTCGACTTCGCAATCGCCAATGCGCGCGGGACGCGCTGAGCGGGCATAGAACTTGTCCTTTTCAGGGCGTACGCGCGTCACGCGTGCGCCCTATTTTCATCACGAAATGGTGGAGCAATGGGCCGGAACGGGCGCGCTGCCGCGCACGTTCTGAACAAGGCCCCGCAAAGGGCCCCAGCGCGAAGGAGTGTTCCATGCGGATTCTAGCAGCGGCATTGTTGGCGGCCGCCGCTGTCGGAGCGGGGTTGGTCGTTTCGTCCACAGACGCTTCGGCGCAAACTTACGGCTACGGCCCCCCGGCCCCCTACACGACGGTGCCCACCGATCAGGTCATCGTCACGGCGCCGCGCTATCGCGCCGATCACAACTACCTGAACGTGCCGATCGAAAACGTCTCGCTGTCCCAGCCCGTCCGCACCGACGATCTCGACCTTCGCACATGGCGGGGCGCGCATGAGCTGCGCTGGCGCGTGCATGTGGCCGCCCGACAGGTATGCGAGCAATTGATCGAGGCGTATCCGGTGGGCGTGAACGGCGACGCGACCTGCTATCGCGACGCGGTCGCAGAGGCCATGCCGGGGGTGGATGCCGCGATCCAGACCGCACGCGACTATCCGCCCGGCTATGGCGGTTACTGAAGACGGTTGATCCCGGTCGATTCGGGCGTCAGACGCGCGGCAGGACTTCCTTCGGCCGCGAGAGAACGGGCTGCGACTGCGTCTTGCCGAATTCCGGCCGGCAGTGGCCCGCGATGTAAGCGCCCGACTGAATGGTGATGTCCTGGTGGATGACATCGCCGGACATGTGGGCGGAGCTTGTCAGCACGACCTTCTTGGCTTCGATCTTGCCGTCGACGGTGCCCGACAGCTCGACTTCATCACCGTAGACAGAGCCTTTGACTTTCGCGTTCTGGCCGACCTTGACGTGCACGCCGCGCACATCGCCTTCGATCTCGCCGTCGATCTGAATGTTTTCGGTGCTTTCGAGCTGACCGGTGATCTTCAGCGCCTTGCTGATGACCGAGGTCGAGGCTGCTTGCACCGGTGTCAGGTGCGATACGGGCTGAACGGGCTGCGGTGCACGATTGAACTCAGGCGTGGTTGTTGTCACTGAAACCTCCGGTTTGTCAGTCGTCGTCGGGCGGATGGTGTTGTCTTTGCTGTCGTTGCGGGTGAACACGCTCATGTTTGGGCCTCCGGGGGCTGTTCGAATGATTCAAAGAAGTTGAGCGGCCGCCACGGCATCCGCCCGTCGATTTTTGCCCCCTTTTCCACCGTGGCGAGGTGATGGAAGACGCGCCCCGTGATGTCGGCCGAGCTATCGAGCGTAACCTGATACGCGAAGATTCGGCCCTTCACGCGTCCGACGATACGCACATCCCGGGCAATGACATCGCCTTCCACGTATCCTTCGGCGCCGATTACGAGGCGATCGGCATTGATCTGTCCAAGAACGTTTCCCTGAACGTGAAGCTCGCCCTCCGTATCAAGGATTCCCTTGATCGTCAGCGCTCTTCCGAGATGGGACGTCGGCAGCTCCGCATCCTTGCGGCCAAGCGGAGGCCTAACGAGCGTGCGGCGTTGCGAGACGGGCATAACATTCCAAGTTCGAGATTAATTCCCCGCCATTTGGATATTGGCGCACATCCATGCCATTCGGCAAGCCAATCTAGCCCGCAATTGTGAATCATTTCGAAAACCGGGAGTTGCAGCAACGCGCGGCGTCGGATTTACGACTTGCGATTCGCGGAGCGCGAATTCGTCAACGAATCGCTAATTTCGAATCGACGAAAGAAAGCTGCGTCACGCTCACTCGCCCGTCATGCGCTGGCCTTCGCGGACTTCGATCGCCTGCGCGCCGCGCGCGCCGGCCGGCGAAAGTCTGAGCATGCTGAGCGCGCCGCCGACAACGGCAAAGCCCGTGCCGAGCAGAAGGGCGAGGCGGGTGCCGTCCATTCCGTAGCGCGCCAGCAGCAGCGCCACGAGTGCGGCGCCGACCGTCTGGCCCAGAAGCCTGGCCGTTCCCAGCATGCCGCTCGCGCCGCCGCTCCTTTCGCGGGGCGCGGCCGCGATCATGGTGCGGTTGTTGGGCGCCTGGAAAAGGCCGAAGCCCGCGCCGGCCAGCGCCATGCGCCAGACGAGATCCCAGGGGGCGGGATGGACCGGCAGGAAGGCGAGGCTCAGGAGGCCGGCGGCGAAGAGCAAAAGTCCGACGCCGCCCAGGAGTCCGGCCGGGTAGTGCTCCACCAGGCGGCCCGCGAGCGGGGCCGCGAAGGCGATGGCGATCGGCCAGGGCGTGATGAGAAGCCCGATGTCGACGACGGAAAAGCCGAAACGGTAGCGCAGGTAGAAAGGCAGCGCCGTATAGGCCAGCATCTGCGCGCAGAACGACGCGACCGAGGTCAGGATCGACAGCGCAAAGATAGGGATGCGCATGAGATCGACCGGCAGGAGCGGCGAGGTCTCGCCCAGTTGCCGCCGCACGAGCAGGTAGCCCGCCGCCGCCGCGACGACGAATTCCGTCACATAGTAGATCGCAGGTTCGCCGTGGCCCGCGCTGTCGACGGCGGTGATGCCCAAACCGAAGACGATCGTGCTCAGCAATGCGCTCGGCCAGTCGAAGGCGTGCGGCATGCGCGGCGTGTGGGGTAGCGCCACGCGCCCGATGAAGAAGGCCGCGATGCCGAAGGGAATGTTGATGGCGAAAAGCCAGGGCCAGGTGGCGACGGCCAGGATGCCGGCGGCGAGGGTCGGACCTACGGCAGAGGCGACCGCCACGACGAAAGCGTTAATGCCGATGCCGCGCCCCAGCATTTTGTGGGGATAGGTGAAGCGCACCAGCGCCGCGTTCACGCTCATGATGCCGGCCGCGCCGAAGCCCTGGATCACGCGGGCGATGGTCAGAAGCACCAGCGTGTGCGCCAGCGCGCAAAACAGGGACGCGAAGGTGAAGAGCGCGAGGCCCACCAGATAGACGCGGCGGTAGCCGATGATCTCGCCCAGCGACGACAGCGGCAGCAGCGAAATCACGACCGCAAGCTGATAGCCGTTGACGATCCAGATGGAGAAGGAGGGGCTCGCGCGCAGGTCCTCGGCGATCGTGGGCAGCGCGACGTTGGCGATGGCGCCGTCCATCACGGCCATGACGAGGCCGAGCGCGATGGTGACGATGGACCAGTACCGGCGGGGAATGGGGAGGCCGTCGGCGTGGTAGACGGGCGAGAGCGGCATCGACGTCAAACGGGGGCGTGCGAAGTAAGGTTGCGGGTCAGCCGTCGATCTTCCGGCGGAAGGTTTCGGGCAGCAGCAGGAACGTTACGACAAATCCGATGACCGATACGATGACCGGATACCAGAGCCCCGCATAGATGTCGCCGGTCGCCGCTACGATGGCGAACGCCGTGGCCGGCAGGAAGCCGCCGAACCATCCTACGCCGATATGGTAGGGCACGGAGAGCGCGGTATAGCGGATGCGGGTCGGGAAGAGTTCGACGAGCGCGGCCGCTTGCGGTCCGTAGAGCGCGGCCGCCGCCGTGATGAAGACGAGGAGGATCGCGAGCGTGCGCGGGAAATCGATGGCGCTCGATTGCGCGGAAAGCGGATAGCCTGCGGCTGCGAGCGCACGCTTGAGCGAAGCCTCGAATTCCGTCTTTGCAGCGGCGAGCGATGCCGGTGACAGCGTGCCGCCTTCGGGGCTCGCGAGAACCGTATCGCCGATCTTGACGGTGGCGCCGGCGGCATGCGTTTCCGCGTTGCGATAGGGCACGCCGGCATTGGCGAGCGCACTTTTTGCGATGTCGCAGGCGCTGACAAACTTCGCCCCGCCGATCAAATCGAATTGCAGCGAGCAATGGGCGGGATCGGCGGCGACCGTGATCGGCGCGCGCTCGGTCGCCTGCGCCAGCGCGGGGTTCGCCGCTTCCGTCAGCATGCGGAAGCCCGGGAAATAGCACAGCACCGCGAGGCCGAGGCCCATGAGCATGATGGGCTTGCGGCCGATCTTGTCGGAGAGCCACGCGAAGACGACGTGCAGGAGCGCGCCTACGACGCTGATCGTCATCATCAGCGAGTAGACGACAAGCGGTTCGACCTTGATCACCCGTTCGAGGAAGAACTGCGTATAGAATTGCGCCGTGTACCACACGACACCCTGGCCCATGAGCACGCCGACAAGCGCGATCAGCACGATCTTGAGGTTGGGCCAGCGGAAAAACGACTCCGAGATCGGCGCATCCGAGATGCGGTCTTCTTCCTGCATGCGCAGGAAGAGCGGCGATTCATTCAGCCGCATCCGGATCCAGAGCGAGATCGCCAGCAGCAGCGCGGACAGAAGGAACGGCACGCGCCATCCCCAGGCGAGGAAGGCGTCTTCGCCCAAAAGCTTGCGCACCACAAAGACGACGGCGAGTGCCAGGAAGAGTCCGAAAGAGGCGGACGCCTGAATCCATCCGGTCGCAGCGCCGCGGCGATTGGGCGAAGCATGTTCGGCGACATAGATCGCCGCGCCGCCATATTCGCCGCCGATGGCGAAGCCCTGCACCACGCGCAGGCTCACGAGCGCGTAAGCCGCCCCCGGCCCCCATTGCGCGCGATCGCCGAGAAAGCCCACGGCCACCGTCGCAAGGCCCATGATCGTCATGGTGACGAGGAAGGCGCGCTTGCGGCCCACGCGATCGCCGATGCGCCCGAAGAACAGCGCGCCGAACGGGCGCACGAAGAAGCCGGCGGCGAATGTCAGGAGCGCGAGGATGAAGCCTGTCGTCTCGCCGACACCGGAGAAGAAGTGCGTCGCGATGATCGAGGCAAGCGAGCCGAATATGAAGAAGTCATACCACTCGAAGATCGTGCCGGCCGCCGATGCCGCCACGACGAGCCCCATATGACGCTCCTGGCGCCGCCCCTGGGATGCAGCGGCTTGTGCCACCCTGCGGTCCATATTCGCGTCTCCTCGCCTATTGCTAGAGACGCTGCGGGGGGCGGGCAATGGCGCTAAAGGTCGCCCTTCGCCTCGTCGGCCGTGATGGGGCGATAGTCGGCGCGGCGGAAACGCACACCTCGTTTAACGGTCAGCGTGACGGTCCTGAGGTTCGCCACGTCGTCCAGCGGATTCTTCGCTAACACGACGAAATTGGCGAGCTTTCCGGGCTCGAGCGTACCCATCTCGTTGGCTTTTCCGATCGTCTTTGCGCCGACGAAAGTGGCCGAACGGATCGCATCGGCGGGGCTCATGCCGGCCTTGGAAACCAGAAGCGCCACTTCGTCGTCGAGCGCGACATAAGGCTCCTGCCACGGCGCAAATCCGTCCGTGCCCGCCGAGATCGTCACGCCGGCGCGATAAGCCTGATGGAGAAGCTTTGCCGCAAGATCGGCCGAGCAATAGGGCGCGGGCGATTTCGGTTCGGCCGCGTGCTCTTTCGCCATCTCTTCATAGACCCAGAGCGTGGCGTCCAGGATGGTGCCGCGCGTCTTCATGTCGGCGAAGAGCTTTCCGACAACCGGATTGTCGCCCGCAAACTTGTTCGCTTCGACGGGCGCGCGATTGTGATACTCGGGCGGCATCGTGCGCGAAGCCTGGTAGGCAAGCATGCAGACGTGGCTGACGACGTCGACACCGCCGTCGATGGCGTCGGCGGGCGTGGCGGGAAAGACGGCGGCGTGCGACCAGACGAGAATGTGCTGACGATGCGCTTCCGCGGTGATGGCGCGCACGAGCGTGCCCGGAAGATCGGCGTAGATCTTGATCCCCGTGGCACCCGTGCCGCGCGCTTCGGCGACGGCGATCTTGAGATCGGTTTGGGCGGTGATGGCCTGCAGCCACGGGACCTGTCCGGCGATTGCGCCTTGCGCCGCTGCATGCGTGCGCGGGTCCTTGAAGAATTGCGGGCCGGCCATCAGCGCCGCGTAATAGATGTCAGGCGAGGGGATGTCGCCCAGAAGGGCCGAGCGCGAAAGATCGGCCAGCGCCCGCGCGTCTCCCGCCATGTCGCGCACGGCGGTAACGCCGCTATAGACGTCGCGCCGCAGCAACGCCTCGGCGTAATGCCGGTTGGGCTGCGTCGCCAGATGCACGTGGCTGTTGATCAGGCCGGGCAGCACATAGGCGCCGTACAGATCGACGACATCGGCCGACGCGGTTTCGCTCTGCGTTAGCTCCGCGGCCGGCCTGATGGCCACGATGCGCTCGCCGCGCACGACGATCGCCATGCCGGGCCTGACGGCGGATCCTGTTCCGTCGAACACAGCGGCGTTCGTGTAGACGGTCGTCTTCTCGGCCTGCTGGGCAAAAGCGGGGGCAGCGACCAGCAACGCCAACAGAATGCAGAACCGTTTCTTCACGGAAGCCCTCTCAGATGCGGCGCGAGGTTGATCGCCTTGCGCCAGCGCGTCGCGATGGCCTCGAGCGTGCTGAACTTGGCCTTCAGCATTTCGATCGCTTCGACACGGACGAAAAACTGCTGCGCCTCGCTCGTGAGATAGTCCGCGGGCGATTTGCCGTCGACGCGGGCCAGCAGCAATCCCAACAGAAGGCGCGCCGCGCGGCGTTCGAACGCGTCGGTCGCTTCCCAGGTGATGCCCGCGAAATAGTCCGATCGCATACGCGAGAAACTCTTGAGATAGAGCTCGGTCCATTCGGGATGCCAGACGCATTTCAAAAGCAGGTGATTGAGGCAAAAAGCGAGGTCGAAGGCCGGATCGCCGTAGCACGCGGTTTCCGCATCGAGGAAAACCGGACCGTTCGGTCCGACCAGAATGTTCTTGGGGCTCACGTCGCCATGCATCAGCGCGATGCGCGCGCGGGAGACGCCGCGCGCGGCCGCGCGCAATTCGGCCCCCACCTCGGTATGCTTTCTGGCGACGTGCAGCAGGAACGGGTCGAGCCGCAGCGCCAGGAATTGCGCGTCGTTCGCGAAGTTTTTTTCGACGTCGCGGCGTCCTATGGTGGACGCATGCAGGTAAACGAGCTGGCCGCCGACGCGGCCGGCGAAATCGGCATCGATCTGGCCGGCTGCCAGCTTCGCTTTCCACACGGGAAATTTCTCCGGCGGAAAGAATTCCATGGCGAACACGTGCCGCGCGGGATCTTCGCCGAGGATTTTGGGCGCGCGGCCGGGCGCGATCTTGTTCGCGAGCTTCATCCACGCCGCTTCCGTGATGGAACGTTCCACGGGGGCCCGCCAGTCGGCTTCGACCCGCAATTTCGGCAACGCGCGCTTCAGGCAGAATTCCTTCGCGCCAAGGGCTACGTGATAGACGTCGCACGACACGCCGCCGGAGAGCTTGTCGATCCAAACTCCGTCGCCGGCTGCGGCCAGTCCCATCGCGACGAGTGCGTCTTTGACCGCGAGAGCCTCCTGGGCCTCGATCTCCAACGGGTTCGGGTCCGCTTTATTGGCCATGTTATTTCGGTTGCGCCGTCAGCCAGCGGTCGAGCTCGGGCAGGCGCTCGGCACGGATTTTGGCGTAGAACCGGATCGTCGCGTCCGCCTTGCGCACGTCGCCACGCGCGTCGGGAGGAATATGCGCATCGGCGAAGGCGTGAAGCTTCGCGAGCGTCCCAAGATCGCGCGAGTTCTCGGCAAGGCTCGGCACATATTCCGCGCGGCTGTCGGGCTCGAGGCTCACCGTGATCGCGTTCCAGTGCTGCGAGGCATAGTCGATGGCCATGTCGGGAAAGCGCGCCGAGACGGCCCTGATCATCGACGGCCGGTTGGTCAGCGGCGGCTCGTCCGTTCCGGCGAGCGCCAGCGCCTTCTCGGCGAGCGCTTTGTCGCGCGCATGTCCGAGAAGCACGTAAAGTTCCTGTTTCTCGAGCGCGGACGGGGCAGCCTTGGCGAGCGCATGGAGCGCGTCCCAGGTTTTCGCATCGGCGTGGAGCGCCACGATGGCGAGCACGCTGCGGCGCAACTCCGGGCTGAGCGCCGACGGATTGCGGACGTAGTCCTGGAAACGCTTCTGGGCTTCGCCGATCACGAGCGGATCGTCGAGTTCGCTCAAGGCCGACAGAAGCGCGGCGCGCGCGAGCGTGACGTTCTGCGCTTCGCCCTCTTTCGCCGTCCAGCCCACTTTCGCGAAAAGCGGTTCGAGCACGCGACGGCCGAAGGCCTTGAACGCCGCCTGGCCGGGCAAACCATCATAGAGCTCGCTCACGCCCTGGAAGCGCTCCGCAATCGTGCTTTGCACGACGGGATCGAAATCCGGCGTCGTCTTCCGCGCCAGCGCGAAAAGATTGCCGAGCGGCGCATAGCCCGAATAGCCCAGCGCGCTGCTGTCGTAGAGGATTCCGATCTGATCGGCGGCGGCGAGCTGCGCGAACGATACTTCGATCTTCGCGAACAACGCGGCGTCGTAGAGCGTGCGGAAATAGGCCGTCTGACCGGCATTGACGATCGGCGTGGAATTCGCGGCCACCGGCACATCGGCGGGCTTGTCGCGCGAGACGAGGCCGACCCATGGCGTCACGCCATTGCCGGGGACTTTGACAGGCACGGGCCAGACCGTCGGCGCCTTGGCGGATTCGTCCGCCGCAAACCGATCTTGCGTCAGATGAATTCCCGAAGCCGTCGCGTTTGCGCGGATGAGCGGTACGCCCGCCTGCAGCGTGAAAGCATGTGCCACCGGTGTGATCGGCTGAGCCGCCGTCTTGTCGAGTTCGCGCCAGAGATCGTCCGTCACCGTGTTCCCGTATTCGTGCGCCTTGATGTAGGCCTGCACGCCCGCGCGGAAGCGATCCTCGCCGATGTAGGTCTCCAGCATGCGGATGACGGCCTGGCCTTTCGAATAGGTGATCGTGTCGAAAGCCTCGTTCGCCTGCAGCACGTCGCGAATGGGCGTGATGATGGGGTGCGTGCCGTCACGCGCATCGACCTGCATGGCCGCTTCCTTAGACGCCAGCGAGTCGAGCCACATGTGCCATTCGGGATGGAAATGGTCCGTCGCCTTGATCTCCATCCACGACGCGAAGCCTTCGTTCAGCCAGATGCCGTCCCACCAGTCCATGGTGACGAGATCGCCGAACCATTGATGCGCCATCTCGTGCGCCACGACGACATAGACGTTGCGGCGGTCGCCTTGCGTGGAGATGCGCGGATCGATGAGGAGATCGCGCTCGAAATAGAAGATCGCGCCCCAGTTCTCCATCGCGCCGAAGAACTGGCTCTGCCCGGGACCGGCGATGAGGTCGAGCTTCGGCAGCGGATATTTCACGCCGAAATAGTCTTCGTAATAGGGCAGGATATGTGCCGCCGCGTCGAGCGCGTAGGCGGCCTTGTCGGCATCGCCACGCTTGAAGACCACGCCGACATCGACGCCGTTGACCTTCCTCGAGATGCGCTCGAAATCGCCCAGGCCGAAGAAGAGGAGATAGGACGACATCTTCGGCGTTTGCGCGAACTGCACGCGCGCCATCCCGCCGGGCAGGGGCTCCGTCCTGGCGATCGGCATGTTCGACACGGCCATCTCGTTCGCGGGCACGGTCGCCGTCAGCGTGAACGTCGCCTTGCGCGCGGGTTCGTCCCAGGACGGAATGAATCGCCGCGCGTCGGAATTCTCGAATTGCGTGAACAGCGCGCGCTTCGTGCCGCCTGCCGTGTCGTAGTCGAGCGCGAAGAGCCCCGCCGCGTGCTGGTTGATCTTGCCGCTGTAGTCGATGGTGAGCACGTGGTGGCCGGCCGAAACGGGCGACGCAAAGGTCAGCGTCGCCGTCTCCTGCGTCGCATCGTAGGAAACCTGGGGTGCGGCGGCCTCACCGGTCAGTGCCACCTTGCCGAATGAAAGATCGGCGGCGTTGAGCTTGATGGTGTTCGTGGGCGCGGCGACCGCAACGTCGATCGCGACATGCCCGTCGAACGTGAGATCAGCCGCGTGCGGCACGACCGCGATGTCATAGTGCTCGGGAACCACGTCGGCCGGCAGCACGATGCGGTCCTGGGCGAACGCCGGCGCGGCGCTCCATGCCAGGAGGACGATCGAGGTCAAAACGCGCCGGTTCATGCGGGGTCCCAGAGATGCTTCGTATGTTCTAGACGCATGTCCGTTAGCGGGTCGCAAATGGGGCCGCAAGCGGGGTTGCCGAACGTTTCGCATTTTGGTGCCAAACCTTTCCTATTTTTGCGTGGCGAGGGCAGCCGCGTCCCGCCTTTTGGCGTTTTCCGCCCCATGCGCCTTACGCCGTTCCGGCCTGCCTTGACTTGGCAAGCGCCCGGATCAAAATCCGCCGCGAAGTCCCAGGGGCGCTCCGTGAAGGAGCTGAGATCGGGTAGTCCCCCGAGTCCCTTCGAACCTGAACCGGTTAGCACCGGCGGAGGAAGCGGACGGCGCGTGAGGCCGTTTCTGTTCCGTCGACAACAGAGGTAGCCTTGCCATGAACCAACCCCTCCGCAATCCGAAGCCCGTGACGAACGATGTCGTAACGCGTGGCGCGCTGCCCGGCTCGCGCAAGGTGCTGGTGGAGGGCGTGCCGTTCCGCGAGGTGGCGCTATCGGGCGGCGAACCGCCGATCCGTCTCTACGACACGTCCGGTCCGTATACGGACGAAAGTCGCACCGTCGATATCGAGAAGGGTCTCGCGGGCCTGCGCCGCGGCTGGATCCTTGCGCGGGGCGACGTCGAGGAATATGCGGGCCGCGCGCGCCGGCACGAAGACGACGGCCTGAAGCCCGGCGAACTCCTGTCCGTGCCGCAATTCGATCGCGCGGGTCTGAAGCCGCTTCGCGGCAAGCCGGGAAAACGCGTGACGCAGCTCGCCTACGCCCGCGCCGGCCTCATCACGGACGAGATGAAATTCATCGCCGTGCGCGAGAACCTGGGGCGCTCGGCTTTGCGCGACGGCAATTCCTTCGGCGCGTCCATTCCCGACGAAATCACGCCGGAATTCGTGCGCGACGAAGTCGCCCGCGGCCGCGCCATCATCCCGTCCAACATCAATCATCCCGAGACCGAGCCGATGATCATCGGCCGCAATTTCCTCACCAAGGTCAACGCCAATATCGGCAATTCCATCGTCACCTCCGGCGTGGCGGAGGAAGTGGAGAAGCTCGTGTGGTCGATCCGCTGGGGCGCGGACACGGTGATGGACCTTTCCACGGGCCGTCACATCCACACCATCCGCGAATGGATCATCCGGAATTCGCCGGTTCCCATCGGCACGGTGCCGATTTATCAGGCGCTGGAGAAGGTTGGCGGGGTTGCCGAGGACCTCACCTGGAACATCTATCGCGACACGCTGGTCGAGCAGTGCGAACAGGGCGTCGATTATTTCACCGTGCATGCGGGCGTGCGCCTGGCACACATTCCGCTGACGGCGGACCGCGTCACCGGCATCGTCTCCAGAGGCGGCTCGATCCTCGCCAAATGGTGCCTCGCACATCACAAGGAGAATTTTCTCTACACGCATTTCGAGGAGATCTGCGAGCTGCTGTCGCGCTACGACGTGTCGTTCTCGTTGGGTGACGGTCTGCGCCCCGGCTCCATCGCCGATGCGAACGACGCGGCCCAATTCGCAGAGCTCGAAACCTTGGGCGAACTCAATCGCATCGCGCAGAAGCACGACGTGCAGGTGATGATCGAAGGCCCCGGCCACGTGCCGATGCACAAGATCAAGGAAAACATGGACCGGCAGCTCAAGGTCTGCGACGAGGCGCCGTTCTATACGCTGGGCCCGCTCACGACGGACGTCGCGCCCGGCTACGATCACATCACGAGCGCCATCGGTGCGGCCATGATCGGCTGGTTCGGCACGGCGATGCTGTGCTACGTCACGCCGAAGGAGCATCTGGGATTGCCCGACCGCGACGACGTGAAGGCGGGCGTCATCGCCTATCGCATCGCGGCGCATGCGGCCGATCTCGCCAAGGGCCATCCGGCGGCGCGCATCTGGGACGATGCGATGAGCAAGGCGCGGTTCGAATTCCGCTGGCGCGACCAGTTCGCGCTGGCGCTCGATCCCGAGACGGCGCAGGCCTTCCACGACGAAACGCTGCCGGCCGACGGCGCCAAGATCGCGCATTTCTGCTCGATGTGCGGACCGAAATTCTGCTCGATGAAGATCAGCCAGGAAGTCCGCGACGCCGCCCGCGGCAGCAACGACACGCTCTCGACCGCCGAAATCCGCGCCGCGATGGCCAAGAAGGCGGAAGAATTCCGCCAGGGCGGCGGGGAAATCTACGTCCACAAGCCCGCAGCGGAGTAACCACTTTGAATGAACTACAGAGCTTCGGAGCGCAGAATGATTCCTTCGGGCAGATAAAAGCCGTTAAACCGATTACCGGCGAAATGGATGTTCAGGAGCCCCGGCGCCCGTATAAATTTTGATATGCCTTGCATCGCCGGATGGGTAGCAGGAACCATCTCTGTGTCACTGGCATCGATACCGCTTAACTCGGTGCGATGTTTTGTTACTATCTCAGCAATGCGTCGATAGAAGTCCGATTTGTCTGCATGTCCGGCTGGCGGGACAAGCCATAACTTCCATGTATCGACGTCGGTGTTGTGCACCCACATAGCGATCCTCGGATGAAACCCCGTCTCATCCATCGCCTTCACAAGCGCTTGGCCACCGCTCACCAGTGTGTTTTGATCCATTGAAGGACTCCCGATTTCGGATCGGCGATAGCTTGAACCAATAGCTGCGCAGACATCGCGTCTGAGGCCTCGTAGCGAGAATCCGGTTCCCATTCGGATACCAGGGCCCAGCTCGCGGCAAAAGCCGGATCTTTATCTTGTTGTTCTTTGAGCGCGCCCGCAAGTCCAGCCAGACCGACCAGCCTAGGAAACTCGTGGTTGAGTATCCCTTTGATAAAGGCTTTGTCGGGTATCGTTTCGGCGCTGATCTGCGCTGCAATGCAGGCTTTAAGTCCTAGCTCAACCGCGTACCCCGCTAAATAGTATGCGTTTGAAAAACGACTGTGCTGCAGAAGAAGGACGGCATCATCCAACTTCGCTTGTGCGTGCGAACGCAAGTCAGAACGCTTGTGGCCAATCCCCATTTGCGAGTCCGATTGTCATAGCTTGGCATTCCATTACTTCAACTTTAAAACGCGTGCGAGCTTGGAATTGTACCTTTTTGGGGCTCATCGGGCCTTTGGATATATTCTGCGCAAGAAACGGAGATCATCCGTCTGGCCGTGGAAGATCAGAAGGCGTTGGCCGAGAGCATTCTGAACCCGCCGCGGCCCACGCGTGCGCTTCGCAAGGCGAAGGCCGCGCACGAGCGCCTGATCGCCAAGTCGCGGTGAGCTTCGTTATCGAGCCGCTGTCGTCGCGGCACGACCGGTCGGCATTTTCCTGCGGCAGCGAACCGCTCGACACATATCTGAAAACCCCGGCCGGACAGGACATCCGGCGCCACATCTCCAACTGCTTCGTTGCGGTTCCGGAAAAGGAAAGCCGCGTTGCAGGCTACTACACGCTAGCCGCCTCGAGCATTCCGGTGGCCGACATTCCGGCCGAGATCTCCCGCAAGCTGCCGCGCTATCCCGTTCTTCCGGCCGCGCTTCTTGGACGGCTCGCGGTCGACCGGCAATTTGTGCGGCGATCTTTGGGCTCGGCCCTCCTCTATGACGCCGTCGCCAGAACCTTGCGGGCGGACGCCGCCGCATTCGCCAATGATGCTCGAAGATTTCATCTGGCGTTGCCTGTTCGGTGACGGAAATCGCGGCTGTTGCCGAAACGTCCGCCTTCACAAGCGCGAACGACGGGCGCAGACTCCGGACCGCTCTTTGACATCGTAAATATGAGACGGGCGAACGCACGCTTCGTGGCCGCCGCTCGCGGGAGCGGAAAAGAACGTGCACGGACAAATTTGCCCCTGCGCGGCCCTGTTTTTCGACTTGCTCCGGCGCGGCGACTCGCAGGAAAACCCTATGGAATGCGGTCCAAATGCGCGCGGCCGGGACCCGCGTTTTTTTCGCGCCCTGTTCCCGGCCCTGATGGCAGGGGCATTCCGCTGCCTGTACGCCATGGCAACACGCGGCAAACGCGCTCGGTTTGTTGCCGTCAGAAATTCAAGCTCCACACCAGCAGGTGCTCGCTGAACGCGTACCAGACGGCGAGGACGCAGGCGAGCGCGATCAGCACGTCGGTGAATTTCGTCCACCACGGATGCTCCTCGCTGCTGCCGCCGATGGCGACGGCGGCGTTCATGATCGCCGCAATCGTGCCAATCACGCCCAGGAGTCCGAAGACCTGGAAAATGCGCAGCACCCAGTCATAAGAGTTGCTGAAGAGCTCGAGATGGTTGTTGCCGGCATAGGTGAAGAACCCGAGCACACCCAGGAACAGGACGAGGTCGCAGAGCGCCGTCAGCCGCGTCAGGCGATAAAGCGTGGCCGCGCGGCCCGCGAGCGGGAAGGGCGCATCATACCGCCAGCGCAGGATCGCCTTGACCGGCCAGAAGAGGACGGTCAGCGCCAGCATCGCCAGCATGGCCAGGAACGCGGGCACATTGATCCTGGCCGATCGCCACCACGGCGCCTTCAGGAACGAAATGATCTGCGGAATCTGATCGGTCACGAGTTCGGTGATCTTGCCGTCCTTCACTTTCGCCACGAGCAATCCGCGTCCGTGTACTTCGCGCCAGACGAACGGCTTCACCTCGCGGAATTTCTTCGGATTGCCCGCGTAGTCCTTCAGCGCATCGACGCTCAACGTGCCGTCGTCGTTCACCTTGGCCTCAGCCTGGCCGAGCAATCCGCCGATGGCGACGATGTTGGTAAAGGAGCCGCGGCTATCGATGTAGCTGCCGGCTGCGAGCGCGCCGTCGGCCTTCGCCGTCTTAAGCGTCTTCTCAGGGGGCAGCGGCGGCGCCGGGAAATAGCGGTCCATGAAGAACTTGAAGAGCGGTCCGCGGATCGCAGTGCCCGGCTTGCCCTGGCTGTTCTGCGACAGGAACAGACCGACATGCTGGTCGAGGATCAGGTGCAGATCGCTGTGGAACCACAGCGTGTCGCCGCCATGCCCGACGATGTCGTGACCGTTCATGTCCTCGTGATAGAAACCGTAGGCCATCGGCGGAATGCCGGGCGTGTGCTGGTACGCCACGCCGTGCATCTTGATCGCCGTTTCCGGCTGCAGGATGCGCACGCCGTTATATTCGCCGTTGTTCAGATGCGCGATCATGAAATGGGTCATGTCGTCGCCGCTGGCGGCGAGCCCGCCGGCCGGCGCCATCGGGATCAGCTCGTAAGGCTGCGCTTTGCCCGACGCCTTGTCGTAACCCTTCGACATGAAGGGCTGCAGCGCCTTCGGCAGCGGCTGATCGAACGTCGCATGCTTCATGCCGAGCGGATCGAAGATGTGGTTGGCGATGTAGTCGTCGAAATCCTCGCCCGAGACGCGCTGGACGATGTAGCCCGCCAGCGCCGCGCCGTAGTTCGAATAGGCCGGCACTTCGCCCGGCGCGAATACGCGCGTCGGCACCCAGAGCTTCAGCGCCTTTTCCAGCGACATCATCTTCTTGGGATCGGTCATGAAGAGATTTTTGTCGGTCTCTTCGAAGCCCGGCGTGTGCGTCATCAGATTGCGCAGCGTGATGGGCTTGCCCTCATAGGGCGGAATCTTGAAATCGAGATAGGTGTTGATGTCCGTGTCGAGGTCGACCTTGTGCGCTTCGGCAAGCTGCATCACCGCCGTCCACGTAAAGAGCTTGGAGACGGAGCCCGGCCGGAACATGGTGGTTTTGGGATCGACGGGCGCTTGCGTCTTCTCGTCCGAGACACCGTAGCCCTTCTCGAACAGGACCTGACCGTCCTTCACGACCACCACAACGCTGCCCGCGATGTCGCCGCGCGCCAGCGCCAGCGGCATGTAACCGTCGAAAAAGGCATCGAGATCGTCAGCGGTCAGTGCATGGCCCTGCGGCGGCGCCGGCGTCTGCGCCGCAGCCGCCGCGCAGGAGAAGGCGAGCGCCAGTGCGCCGGCTACCAGTTGAGATTTGAACATGCGAAGCCCCTCGTCACCCGCGAGGGATACTTGCCTTAGCGCCCGTTCAGTGCAAGGCCCGCCGGATGGCTAGTGTGCAAGCCGCATGGCGGAAAGCGTCGGCAGCAAGGTGGCGTCGATGAGTTTCGTTTCGGCCGCGGCGAGCGTCGCGCGTTGCGCATCCGTCAAATTGTTCGGCGTTTTTGGCCAGAGGGCGGCGTCTTCCGGCAGCCATGGCAGCGCGTTGCCCGGCAGAAGGGCTGCGCGCGAGGCAATGGTGTCGCCGGTCAATGCGTCGACGACGACAACGCGGTAGCTCGCGAACACGCCGAGCTTCGGACGCCCGCTGGGGCGATCCTTGCGATAAAACCCGAGACCGCCCACCCAGTGCACGCTGTAACCGATTTCATCCGGACGCCAGTCGCGCAGGATGAGCACATAGGCGTCGATGGCGGGATCGCCGTTCAGGTTGAGCGCCGCGCTTTTGAGATTCGAATAATCCCAGGTGGAGAAATCGGCCGGCCGGAAGACGATCGGCTTCACCGTGAAGCGTTTGGCGAGCGCGGCGCTCACGGTGCGCATGACAACCGGATCGATCGCCCAGTCGGAGATTTCGAGGAAATGCGAATTCGGCGGGCCCAACCATTCGAAATTTTTGGCCGGCACGCGTTCGAAGAGGAACGTATTGCCCAGTGCCGAGATGACGGCGACGGTTTTGATGGCGCGAGTGTCGAGCGGCGAAAGCCGCGTCGTGTAAGGCCCGCTGGCGCCGAGAAGAACAGCGGCGAACAGAAATCCGATCGCCGCCGTGCGCGTCTTCACGGGACCACGACGACTTTGCCCTGCGCCTTGCGGTCCATGAGCATGCGGATCGCCTCGCCGGCGCGCTCGAGCGGGAAATGTGCCGAGACGTAAGGCTTGAGCTTTCCTTCCGCGATCCAGTTGGTGATCTGCTTGAGGTTCGCAAGTCCCGTCTTCGGATCGCGCGCCATGGACGCGCCCCAGAACACGCCGACGATATCGCAGCCCTTGAGCAGCGTGAGATTGAGCGGCACGCGCGGAATGTCGCCCGCGGCGAAACCGATGACGAGATAGCGTCCCAGCCAGTTCATCGCGCGCAAGGCGGGTTCGGCGTAATCGCCGCCGACGGGATCGTAGAGCACGTCCGCGCCCTGGCCGCCCGTGAGGCGCTTGATCTCGTCGGACAGCGCCTTCTGCTCGTCCTTGGAAAGGCGGCCCGAAGGGTAGACGAAACCGTCGTCCGCGCCGTGCTTTTTGGCGAGCGCCACTTTCTCCGCGCTCGAGGCGCCCGCGATGACTTTCGCGCCCATCGCCTTGCCGAGTTCGACGGCGGAAAGACCGACGCCGCCGGCCGCACCCAGCACGACGAGATATTCGCCGGCCTTCAGATGCGCGCGGTCGTGCAGCGCGTGATAGGACGTGCCGTAGGTGACGAAGAACGACGACGCCACGTCGAAATCGAGAGCGTCCGGCATCGGCACGCAACGCGCCGCATCGGCCAGCGTCTGTTCCGCCATGCCGCCGGAACCGGTGGAGACGATTACCTTGTCGCCCACCTTCACGGTCGTCACGCCTTCGCCCGCGAGCTTGACGACGCCCGCCACTTCGCCGCCTGGCGAGAAGGGCAGCGCGGGTTTGAACTGGTATTTGTCCTGGATCATCAGGACGTCGGGGAAATTGATGCCGCAGGACTTCACGGTGACGACGACCTGTCCCTTGCCGGGCACGAGGTCGGGTACCTCCCTGACGACCATTTCCTCGGGCGGTCCGTAATGGATGCAAAGGGCGGCTTTCATGGAGTTCCTCGCGAAAAGAATGTTCGTTCGGCCGCGACCTTAATCGCGCCCGCGGCGCCCGCCAAGACATGCGCCGCAATTGAACCTCGAGGGCTCGAATGGGTTATACTTGGCGGAGGAGAGGGGCATCTCCTGAGGATGTTCGTGCAATGAATACCAAGCTCTTTTCGCTGTTGGGATTGGCCCTTCTGGTGAGCGCGCCGGCTTTTGCCGTGCCGTCCTGCCTTCAGATCGGACAAATCTGGAACTGGCACGCACTCAACGACAAGACCCGCATCGTCGAGGACAACTGGCACCAGAAATGGAAGCTCTCGCTGATGGGGACGTGCATCAACCTGACCTTCAAGGAGCGGGTGGGCTTCCAGTCGATCGGCGGTTTCGGGGGTTTGACCTGCCTGAGCAAAGGCGACAACGTGCTGATACGCAATCCCGGGTTCCCGCAGCGCTGCCCGATCACCGACATCGTCCGGTACACGCCGCAAATGGAAGCGGCCGACAAGGCGGCCGCGGCCGCGAAGAAGGCGCAGCAGTAGACTCGGCTTCACTGGACCGTATCCCGCCCGCTTCCCGCAAACTGCACGGCCGTGCGGGCGGGAAACCCGTGGTACCGGTGAAGCGCAGTCAAACGTGCAAACTCTTCTCCGCCAGCGCTACCGCAGGCCTTCTTTCGCCGACGACTGCATTGCGCGTGTTCGTGACCGGCGCGTTGAGAAGCGCACGCGCGGCCGCGTCGTTACCGAGCAGTCCCAGTTTGTCGAGGATGGCAGCCATGGCAGTTTCGGATGCGCGGCCTGCGCCGTCGTCGATCTTGAGCGAAATGCCCAAACCCGCTTCCGGAACAATGCCGGCGAAATAGCCTTCGGCGCCCGTCTTCACGGCGGCGCGTCCCTGCGCCGAGCGCATCAGGGCGGCGCAGGCGCGACCGGTGCCCGAGACGAGTTCGGGATGGGCGATCATCGCCCGCACGATGCGCCGCGCGGCATTGCCGCGTTGGCTCGGAAGCGTCTGCGGCGCGGCGAGTTTTGCCAGCGCACGCGCGAAGGCGGACACAGGCAACGCGAAATTGGGCGCCGCACATCCATCGACACCCCAGGGCAGTTGGCTTGCAATGCCCGACAACTCTCCCAGCGCCGCTGCGACAGCGCTCTGCACGGGATGATCGTGATGCTCATAGCCCTTTGTCGCAATATCCCAATGCCGCGCCACGGTGAGGAAGCCCGTATGTTTGCCGGAGCAATTGTTGTGTACGCGCGTGGGCGCTTCGCCGCGCTCAATCATCGCGTCCCGGACAGGTTCGTAACGGACCGGCTGCGGACCGCAGGCGAGGTCGGACGCTTCGCAGCCGATGCGTTCGAGCCACGCCGTCACCCGCGTCGTGTGCATGGGCTCGCCGGAATGGGACGCGCACGCGAGCGCGATCTCTTCGTCGCCCAGTCCAAAGGCTTCCGCCGCTCCCGATTCGATGAGGGGCAGCGCCTGGATCGGCTTGAGCGACGAGCGCGGATAGGTGGGGGCCTCGATATCGCCCAGCGAAAACACGATCTCGCCCTCGGCATTGGCGATCGCGACCGAACCGCGGTGGACGCTTTCGACGAGGGAGCCGCGTGTGATCTCGACAAGGATAGGATTGGCCAAAGGGACGTCCTCGGTCTATGAGGCGCCTGTCATAGCGCAAGCGGGGAAGCCATGCGCGGATATTTTGGGGCCGGTGTCGACGGTATTTCAAAGCCGATGAATCTCGGCAATCTGCTGCGCATCGCGCATGCTTTCGGCGCAAGTTTCTTCTTCACCGTCGGCGGGCGGGTCAAATTGTCCGAGGCCCAGTCCGATACGTCGGACGCGAGCGGCCATCTGCCGTTCTACCAATTTCCCTCGGTCGAGGAATTCCGTCTGCCGCAGGGCTGTCGGCTCGTCGGCGTGGAGATCACCGACGAGGCGATCGAGTTGCCGCGTTTCCGCCATCCCTTGCGCGCGGCCTATGTGTTCGGCGCCGAGCGCATGTCGCTGTCGCCCGCAACGGTCGCAGCCTGCGAGTTCGTCGTGAAGATACCGACGCGCTTTTCGATCAATGTCGGCATGGCGGGCGCTATCGTCATGTACGACCGCCTGGTGAGCCTCGGCGGCTATCCCGCGAGACCGCTCAAGCCCGGCGCAAGCGAAGAACCGCCCCCGCTGCACCAATGGGGCGCGCCCGTCATGCGCACGCGCGACTGAAGGCCCGCTCGGGCGGGGACTCGACTCTCTTTCGTTATTTTGCTAAATAACGAAATATCGAAGGACGGGACAGTCGCATGAGCACAGTCGAAGAAGCGGTCGGGACTTCGTCGATGAGCGCCGGCCGCACGGCACTCGGCATCACAAGCTTTCTGGTGCTGGCGTTCGGCATCGCCTGGGGATCGTGGGCCTTGCTGCTGCCGAAGACGGGTGGTGTGCTCTTCCAGCTTTCGCTCTTGCCGGGTGCGTTCGCGCCGGCCATTGCGACCCTCATCGTGCGCAAATGGATCACGCGCGAAGGCTTCGCCGATGCCGGTCTCGGCCTCCATCCGAAGAACTGGCGCTACTATCTGATCGGCTGGTTTCTGCCGTTCGTCGTGCTGGCTTTTATCGCCGCGAGCGCGCCCATGCTCGGCTTCGCGGCGCCGGATTTTTCGATGAAGACGGAGCTCGTGCAACTCGGCGCCTACAAAGCATTCGGCGCGGCCTCGTGGTACGCGGTACCCCTTGCCGCGCTCGTCAATGCGCCGATCGTCTCGCCGCTTCTCTTCGGCGAGGAATTCGGCTGGCGCGGCTATCTCCAGCTTCGCCTGTTCGGCTCAAGGCCGACGCTCGCTGCCGTCGCGACGGGCATCATCTGGGGCCTCTGGCACCTGCCGATCATCCTGCGCGGCTATGAGTTTCACGGCGACAGCTCGACAGCCGCGATTGCGGTGTTCTGCGTCTGCACGGTGCTCATCTCCATCATCTTCGGATGGCTGAGACGGCAAAGCGGCAGCGTCTGGGCGACGAGCCTGGCGCATGCCGCAACCAACGCGATCGGCGGTTCGATAACCACGCTCTGGTTCCCCGGTGCGGCGAACGCGCTCTTCCTCATCTATGGCGGCATCCTGAGCTGGATGCCGCTCGGATTGCTCAGTGTGTGGATCATCGCCCGGCGGCGCTGATGACATGAAGCTCGCGTCCCCCTAAGGTAACCCCAAATGAAGTCTTAGCGGGGCGCGTGATGGCCGGACTCTCTGCAAGCGTGGAGCGTCCGGCCGCACTTCCCAAAATCCTCCACCGCCATGTCGCCGCCGCCGTCATCGGCAACACGCTCGAGTTCTACGACTTCTCGACCTACGCCTTTTTCGCGGCGCAGATCGGGCGCACATTCTTCCCGTCGCATTCGGCGTTCGTGAGCCTGCTGTCGTCGCTGATCGTCTTCGGCGTCGGCTTCGTGGGCCGTCCCGTCGGTGCGGTGGTGATCGGCCGCTACGGCGACCGCGCCGGACGCAAGCCCGCCATGCTGCTGAGCTTCGCGCTGATGGGCGTAGCGCTTCTCGGGCTCGCCTTCACGCCGTCCTTCCGCGTCATCGGTATCGCCGCACCCGTCATCGTTTTGTGCCTGCGATTGCTGCAGGGCTTTGCGCTGGGCGGCGATGTGGGGCCGACGACGGCGTTTCTTCTCGAAGCCGCGCCGCCCGCGCATCGCGGGTTCTATGCATCGCTTCAGTATGCGAGCCAGGGCTTTTCGGCGCTGCTGAGCGGCGCTGCGGGCTTTGTCCTGTCGCGCCTCCTCGATGCTGCGGCGCTCGATTCCTACGGCTGGCGCATCGCCTTTCTTCTGGGCGCGATCATTCTTCCCATCGGCCTCGTCATCCGCAGCTCGTTGCCCGAGACGCTGCATCACGCGGAAGACGCCGAGGCGACGGCCGAAGCCACGCATGATGTGTGGCGCACGGCCCTTCTCGGTTTCGCCATGCTGGCGAGCGCCACCATCGCCTATTACTCGCTCAGCTACATGACGACGTATGCGTCGCAGATGCTGCACATGCGGACGGATGTGTCGTTCGCGGCGACGATCTTCTTCGGCCTGTCGAACATGATCTTCGCGCCGCTCGGGGGCTTCCTGTCCGACAGGATCGGACGCAAGCCCGTCATGGTCGGTTCCCGCGTCGTGTTCGCGATTGTTGGAATTCCCGCGTTCGTTCTGCTCGTGCACGATCGCGACGCGACGACATTGCTGGCCGTGGCATTCGTCCTCGGTGCGCTCAGCCAGCTCGCAAGTCCGCAGATCGCGGCACTGGCGGAAGCGTTGCCGAAAGGCATGCGCTCGGCCGGGCTCTCCGTCGTCTATGCACTCGCCATCACGACGTTCGGCGGGACGACGCAGCCCATCGTCACCTGGCTCATCCACGTGACCGGCAATCTCCTGATGCCCGCCTATTATTTGACACTCGGGAACATTATCGGGATTGTCTCGATGGGGATGTTCAAAGAGACGGCGCCAGTCATGCGGGGACGGTCGCGCAAATGACAATCGCGGAGGAAGTCGTGCGAACGCCGGTCCGCCGCGCGACATTCTTCGGCGAGCCGCCGGCGCTCGGTTTTCTCGCCTTCACCGAAGCCTGGGAGCGTTTTTCCTATTACGGCATGACGTCGCTGCTGGCGCTCTACATGACCCAGGCGCTGTTCATGCCCGCGCATATCGGCCATGTCGCGGGCTTCGCCGCGTTCCGCGCGGGCCTCGAATCCGTCTTCGGGCGGATGGGCACGATCGCGCTCGCATCGCAGATCAACGGCCTCTACACGGGCTTCGTCTATTTCACGCCGGTGTTCGGCGGATGGCTCGCCGATCGCTTCATCGGCCGGCGCAATGCCGTCATGCTGGGTGCGATACTGATGAGCGCCGGCCATTTCGCGATGGCCTTCGACGCGTCATTCCTGCTCGCCCTGGTGCTTCTGATCGTGGGCTGCGGGTTTTTGAAGGGCAACATCTCCACGCAGGTGGGCGAGCTTTATCCCGAAGACGACCACGCCGGGCGCACCCGCGGTTTCTCGATCTTTTCCATCGGCATCAATGTCGGCGCGGTCGCCGGACCGCTGGCATGCGCCCTGCTCGCGCAGATCTATGGCTGGCACGCGGGCTTCGGGCTCGCGGGCGTGCTGATGCTGCTGGCCCTTGCGACCTACAGCCTGGGCTATCGCCATCTCCGGGAAGGAAAGCAGGCGCGCCGCATGGAGGCGGAGAACGCGCCGCTCAGCCGGCACGACTGGATAACAGTCGGCGCGCTCATCGTTGTGATGGCGCTGACGATCCCGCATTCGATCGCCTACTACCAGAATGCCAATATCGGGCTCATCTGGATCTCCGCCAACGTCGATCTGAATGTGCTGGGCTTTCACATTCCCGTTGGCTGGTTCAATTCGATCGACTCCTTCGTCAGTATCGTTTCGGTGCCGCCGCTGTTCGCACTCTGGAGATATCAGGCCGCGCGCGGCGGAGAGCCCGGCGAGATCGCCAAGATCGCGACTGGCGCGTTTATCGCGGCCCTGGCGAACCTCGTGCTCGTCATCGCCTGCATGATCGGCGGCCGGCCCTCGGGTCTTTTCCCGGTCTTCTACGACGTTCTTCTGGGCGTGGCTTTCCTCTACTACTGGCCGACCCTCCTTGCGCTGGTGTCGCGCGCGGCGCCGCAGCGGCTTAAAGCGACCATGATGGGCGCCGCGTTCCTGTCGCTCTTCCTTTCGAACATCACGCTTGGCCGGCTCGGCAGTTTCTACGAGCAGATGTCGCCCGCGGCGTTCTGGGCGATGAACGTGGCGATCGCCGCCTCGGGCGGCACGCTGGCGCTGCTGCTCCGGCCCGTTCTCGCACGCGTCCTGGACGACGCGTCGCCGGAACAGGAGACGCGTGAAGCCGTGCACGAATTTTCCCGGTAAAATTTTTTCCTACGAAAATTTTTTCGTCACCGCCGGACGTTTGTGGCCGAAACTGGCACGCAACGCGCATCGAAGACCCGTCATCGGAGATTTTTGCCGGGCAGATTCTGCCGGGCGTCTTCGTCGTCGCGTGGCATACGTCGCACGCGCTCGGTCGGAATACCTGCAAAAACAAAGCGCTGAAGCGCGCATAAGTAGCTGCGAAACAATTTGTCAATCGCGCATTTGCAATATGTGACGCGAGCAACGATCGCTTAAGCGCATATCAACCATAGCGGCATCTCGCGTTTCTTCGCATGCAACGCATTGCCGTTCGTAACGAATCTGAAGCCACTACACTCGTAGTTTGCACAACGGGACAGTGCTTTCAGGTGTTGAACGCGCGTTCGTCGCAACAGGCGTCCCACGGACCGGTTGCTGCGCGGCGCTACAAAGGGGATATAGAACATGTCCATTTCGTATTTGACGGCCGCACAGATCGGTTCGCTCTCGTCGACCGTCGTCAGCGGTTGGTCCACGACGGAACTCGCGTCGCTCAACTCCACGCAGCTCGCAGCGGTCAGCACGACGGCCATCGCGGCACTCGACTCCACGCAGTTGGGCGCCCTGACGTCGACGGAGGTCAAAGGGCTGACGACAAGCCAAATCCCCGTGCTGAGCACCTCCTTCGTGTTCAACTCCCCGCAATTGGCGGTCTTGAGCGCCGGACAGCTGAACTCTTTGACGAGTACGCAGGTCCAGGATTTCGACTCGACCCACATCGGTCTGCTGCTGACCAGCCAGATCGACGGCTTCACGTCCACGACACTTAATAACTTCACCACGACCCAGATTCAGGAACTGGCCTCGAGCCAGCTGACCGGTCTGACGGCGTCGCAGGTCAGCGGCTTCTCCGCAACGCTCTTTGCGGAATTCGACGACACGCAGATCGACGAGTTCTCGAGCTCGCAGCTGGGCGCCTTGTCGACCACGAATCTCAACAGCCTCGACTCGACCGCGGTCCAGGGTCTCAGCAGCACGCAGCTCAAGGGCCTGACCACGAGCCAGGTCTCGGG
>DATJRP010000059.1:0-25198 GCA_035504555.1 Rhizomicrobium sp.
CGCCGTTCTCGTGGCAGGACTTCTCGCTCAACGCGAGCCAGATCTTCAGCCAGCTTGCCATTGCGGGCGCTTCGCTGGCGGTCTTGTCGACAAACCTGAAATAACAGGCCGAGCGAGGCACGTCGCGTTCTTCGCGAGCGCGCACATCCTGCGGAGACTGGCTGGACTTCCGCCGCGGGCGTCAAAGAGCGCCTTCTAGTATAACCTGAGTATCACGATTTTCTATATACAACAACACGATACATGGGTTTTCTGCGGGAACTCGCCACGAGCGGCCGCTGTCGTAAGGCCCAAAAGATGAACTCTACAAAAAGGGCCCACTCTGTCTTACGGATCTCTCGCCCAAACGCGCGGGCTATCAATAATTGAGAACTACCACTGCCCAGCGAATCGGACGGCCCAAACGAGCGGGAAAGCGCGAACTGTATGTCTTCTGTTCATCGAGCTGCCGCACATGTCGGCTTTGCGCCGCCAGCAGCGGTCATGCGGCGCGATACACCCTTTGGCTTATGGGAAACAGCACATCCTGCGCCAAGGCTTATACCAACAGAACACGGGCAAATTCACCAGTGCCGCAGAGCTCGTCATTTCCGGGGACGTCGCCTATATCGCCATGTAGCGATCTAACATTCTATGCAGTTGCCGGATGCGCATTTCGGAATAGCGCCCGAAATGGACGAGCCCGGTTCCGGATGCGCGCAGGCCTTCTTGGACATAAGGAAGATTGCCCATGTCCTGTTCGAAGATCGCGGCGAGGCTGCCGAGTTCGGTTGCAGCGCTCCACGGCTCGTCGTCGCCCAGCCGGTGCACCGGCACGGGCTTCGGCCGTGGGCCGCTCTTGGGCACGCGCTTCAGGATCATCACGTCCATGATGGCGCTTTCTGGATCGCGACCGTTGGGGCGCCAGCGGTAGACGAGATTGGGTGCATAGCCGGCCCAGAAGCTCATATGCGGCCACACATTGTATAGGAGCGCGTCGAGCATCTCCGCGTCGGAGATTTTCGAATAATCCCAGCCGTCTTCGGCCGACAGCGCCTTGCGCGCCTGCTCGGCGGCAAAGGCGCGCGCCGTCATGCCCTGCGGCACTTCCACAGTTTGATTGTCGCCGACGCGCCGGCGCGTGCCCGAGTTCTGCCGCGCCATCTCGCGCATGATGTCGGTCTCGCTGTAGTTCATGTCGGAAACGAGCGGGCTTGCGACTCCGCTGGCCGAGAAATGCCGCGTCACGTAGTCCGACAGGCAGTCATACTGGCTGTTGACGTCCGCGAGATAGGGAAGGATCTGCGGATGGGTGGCGAGAGAATGATGGCTCTCCATGAACGCTTCCGCAGTGGCCTTCCAGTTCGCTCGGATCACCTTGGCCACATGGACGGCCTTATAGCGATTGGCGAAGTCGTAGGGTGCGAAGTGCTCAGCCAAGGGTCCGATGACGGTTTCGAGTGCCGGCGCGTTCGGATCGAAATTCACGAAGACAAAGCCGCCCCAGGTCGCGACGCGCACCTCGGGCAATCGCATGTCGCGATCCTTCCACTGCGGGAAATCCCAGGCGATGGGGTTGTCCTTGAACGTCCCGTCGCACCTCCAGCTGAAGCCGTGATAGGGGCAGCGGAATTCCTGTTTTGAACCGTCGAGCGTGACGAGCTTGCGCCCGCGATGCACGCAGGAATTAAAGAACGCCTTGATCGCGCCCGAAGGCGTGCGTGTGACGATGAGCGATTTTCCGACGATCTCGTAAATGTGGTAATCGCCGGGGCTGGGGATGTCCTCCTCGCGGCAGGCCATCTGCCACACGCGGCCCCAGACGCAATCAATCTCTCTCTGAAAGAAGGCCGGATCGTAATAGCGCGAGGCCGCAATCGGATCGGTGCCGAGCTCAAGCACCGTTTTCTCGCGCAGATGATCGGGGATCGGCCGCGTATCGCGCGCCAAAATATCCTCGTAGCTCTCCGAAGGATGGCGGTCCGGCCGCAAATTCAGGACGGGCTTGTTCATGGCTTAAGCTCCGAGAATGGAAACGGCGGAAAGGCCGGGGGCGCCGTACACCTGCGTGTAGGCAAGGCGCGCACCCTCGACCTGGCGGCCGCCGGCGCGGCCGCGCAGCTGCTGCACGTTCTCGTAAATCTGACGCAGCCCGGACGCGCCGATCGGCTCGCCGCAGGCAAGACAGCCGCCATCCGTATTGATCGGCAGTTGGCCGCCGATCCGCGTGATGCCGTCCGCCAGCATGCGCTCCTGATCGCCGTCGGCGCAGAGGCCGTTCTCGGCCATATGCATAATCTCGGCGCCCGACTCCGTATCCTGGATCTGCGCGACATCGACTTCGCTGGGCCCCACACCCGCCATCTCGTAAGCGGCCTTGGACGCGACTTCCGTCGGCGACGGCCCGCGCTCGATGTCGAGCGACGGGGAAAAAACCTCGAACGAACCGTAGCCGCGCGTCCGCACGGCAGCGCCGAGAATCCTGGGACCTTTCTGTCCCAGTTCGTGCATCTTCTTGTCGGACGCGAGCACGAGCGCGGCACCGCCTTCGGCCGGCGAACAGAACATGTATTTCGTCAGCGGATCCGATAGCATCTGCGAGTTCAGAATCGTGTCCAGATCGACGGGTTGCTTGCGCCAGGCATGGCGCGCGCGCGCGCCGTTTTCGAATGCCTTCTCGGCCACGCGCCCGAGCGTCGTCGCAGAGATGCCGTAGAGACCCATATAGCGCTGGATCTTGAGCGCAAAGAATTGCGTCGTGAGCATCATGCCCACTTCACCGTACCATTTGGGATGGCCGGAGCTCTCTGGATCGGGATTGAACGCGCCGCGCGGATGCTTGTCGAAACCCGTCACGATACCGACGTCGAATTCGCCGGATTTGATCGCCCAATAGCCCGAAAGAAGCGACGAGCCTCCCGTGGCGCAGCCATTGGCGACGTTGATGAACTGGATGCCGGTGAGGCCCAGTTGCGGCAGCATGGCGTCGGCATTGCCGGCCGCATGCGAGCCTCCGAACGAGAACTGCATGTCCTCCCACGTGAGGCCGCAGTCGGCGAGCGCCTCGCGCACGGCGAAGATACCCATGTCGAGACCCGTCTTGCCGTCGTGACGCCCGAACGGATGAATGCCGGCTCCGATGATATGGACGTTGGTCATGGCGCGCCTTTCGAAGGTTCGAACGCGAAGTTGAGGACGGATTCTCCGTCTTGCAGTGCGAAGGGCACGAGCGTGAGACGCATCGGCATGCCGATTGTCAACCGTGCGGGATCGTCGATCGCGATGCGCGTCTCCACGATCACCTGTCCCGGCAATTCGACATAGCCGAGCGCGAAGGGGCGGAAGCTCTTTTCGTCGTCGGCGCCGGCGTAGGGCGGCGATTTGGGGCGGAAACGCTGCACCGTGTACGACCAGAGCTTCCCCTCACGCGCGAGGCGAACAGGCTCGTAGCGTTCGCGGGCGGCACCGTGCGGCAGCGGAAAGACGACCCGGCCGTCCGTCTTGCGGCGGCCGCCGACCAAGCAGGGCCCGCCGGGTCCCTCGTCGAACAGGTCTGGCGCAATCGGCCGAAGTTTCGTGGCCGTCCCCATCGCGGTTCTCTCCCTATTTTCTCTTGCTTATTTTGCCTTCAGGATATCAGGAATGGCAAAAAAAGTCAGCTTTGCTTTATACAGGATATAGAGATTTTTACTGCGGCCAAGGCTGCGGATAAAACCGGGAGACGCATCCATGGAACCCAATGAAGCCCGCTCGCTAGGCGAAATCTGCCGGATTCAAGCGACCCGCCTAGGCGACGCGCCAGCCTTTGTCTTCGAGGGGCGTTCGACGAGCTTCCAGGAATTCGATCGCCACGCCAATCAAGTTGCCAATGGCCTCATCGCGGCGGGCATCGGCAAGGGTCGTCGCGTCGCCTATCTCGGCAAGAACAGCGACCACTATTTCGAGGTCCTCTTTGGCGCCGCCAAGGCCGGGCTCGTCATGGCACCGGTCAATTGGCGTCTGGCGCCGCCGGAGATCATCTACATCGTTCAGGACGCAGGCTCCGAGGCGCTGTTCGTGGGCCCGGAGTTTCTCGATCTCGCACACAAGATCGCAGCGGAAATCCCAAACGTCAGGCTCTTCGTCGCGATGGAGGGCGGCGATGCCGAGTGGCCTTCCTACGAACGCTGGCGCGACAGCCAGCCGGACAAGGAACCGTCGACCGCGATCGATTGGGACGATGTCGTCCTGCAGCTTTACACATCGGGAACGACGGGGCGGCCGAAGGGTGCGATGCTGCGCCACTCGAACATCCTCGGGCCGCGGCAGCTTCAGCGCGACCAGATCCCGTCATGGAATCTCTGGAGCGAAGACGACATCAGTCTCGTCGCCATGCCGATCTTCCACATCGGCGGCACGGGCTGGGGCATCACCGGCCTCGTCAACGGCGCCAGGGGCATCGTCGCGCGCGAGTTCGATCCCAATCGCGTGCTGGAATTCATCGAGCGCGACCGCATCACCAAGATCTTCATGGTGCCGGCGGCGATGCAGATCGTCGTGCGCCATCCCAGTGCACGCACCGTCGATTATTCCGCCATCAAATACATCCTCTACGGCGCCTCGCCCATTCCGCTCGATCTCCTGCGCGAATGCATGGAGGTGTTCGGCTGCGGCTTCGTGCAGATGTACGGGATGACGGAGACCACAGGCACGATCGTCGCCCTGCCGCCGGAGGATCACGATCCCAAGGGCAACCCGCGCATGCGATCGGCCGGCAAAGCTCTGCCCGGTGTCGAAATCGCAATCCTGGATGAAACGGGCAATCGTCTTCCGCCGGGACAAGTGGGCGAGATCGCAACGCGCTCGCAGGCCAACATGGCGGGTTATTGGAACTTGCCGGAAGCGACGGCGAAGACGATCGACAAGGATGGTTGGCTCAGGACGGGCGACGCCGGCTATACGGACGAAGACGGCTACGTTTTCATCCACGACCGGGTCAAAGACATGATCATCTCCGGCGGCGAAAACATCTATCCGGCGGAAGTGGAAAACGCGATCTTCGGCCATCCCGATGTCGCCGATGTCGCCGTCATAGGCGTGCCGGATCCCAAATGGGGAGAAGCGGTGAAAGCCATCGTCGTGCGCCGCCCGGGTCGCAATCCGTCGCCGGACGAGATCATCGCCTGGGCGCGGGAGCGAATCGCCGCCTACAAATCGCCGAAGTCGGTGGAGTTCATCGAAGCCCTGCCGCGCAATCCGTCCGGAAAGATCCTGCGGCGCGAATTGCGCGAACCCTATTGGGCGGGACGCGAGCGACGGGTGAACTAATCGCCTTTGGCCCAGGCCTTCGCTGCGGGCGATGCGACCCAACCGATCGCATTTGCGACGAGGCGACGATAGTTCGCATCGGTATAGGTCGCGGGGCCGTCACCGGGCTGCAGATAGACGAGCGGCGATTTGCGCGCGCGCTTCGCCCAGCCGACGAGATTCGAGCCCTTGTCGTGCGACCAGCCCTGGTTGGAAAACATCTCGCCCGCGACCGCCAGCGTCGCCGAATAGAAATTGTCGCGCACGAAGACGTAGTCCGAGCGCAGCAACGGCGTCACGTCGTCGTCGAACACTTCCGAAAGATAGAGCTCGTCGGTGAGTTTGAAATTTGCGGGAACGCCGGCGCAAACCGGATGATCCGCGGTCGCGACCGATATCGTGTGGGTCACGTCGTGCCGATATCCCGAATCCGCACGAGATTTTCCGCGCAGCGCAGCAGGGCGATAAAGAAACCGTCCGCCGATCCATTCGGCGTATTCGTCCCAGGTCGGCCAACCGGCGATGGCATGATGAAGCGCGACGACACCCGTGCCGGCGTCGAGCAGCGTGCGCAAGCCGCTCTTCAGGCTTTCGTCCGGCTCGACAAAACGCGGGCGGTCCGCAGCGCGGAAATCGAGGCCTGGCATGTCGTAGAGGACCAGCGCGTCGAAGCCTCTCATGCCGTCCGGATTCATCAGCTTCTGCACCGCCGGCTGCTCGACGAGGCTCGCCGACACGCCCTCCATCTCGTCGAAGATCGCCATGAAGGGATCGCGCAGATAGGGATGACCCTTGGCCACGACGAGCACATTGAGCTTTTCGCCGTAACGGACAACCGGCATCAGGCCACCTTCAGCAGCTGCTTGCCGAAATTTTCGCCCGCGAAGAGACGCATGAGCGTGCGCGGCGCGCTCTCGAGACCGTGCTGGATATCTTCCTTGTAGCGGATGCGCCCTTCGCGGATCCACGCGGCGATACGCCCGCGCGCCCAGGCGAACTCGTTCTGATAATCGACCACTATGAAGCCTTCCATATGGGCGCGCTTGAAGATGAGGTTGAAGTAGTTCTCGGGTCCCGCCGGCGTCTGACCCAGCTCGTAGCGCGAGATGCCGCCGCAGACGACGACGCGCGCATGCAGCGCGAGTTCGCCGAGCAGATCGTTGAAAATCTTACCGCCGACATTGTCCCACAGAACGTCGACGCCGCCGGCAAGTTCCTTCGCGCGCGGCCGCACCGGGCCCGCCTTGTAGTCGATGGCGGCATCGAAACCGAGTTCTTCGGTGAGCCAGCGGCATTTGGCTTCGCCGCCAGCGACGCCGATCACTCTACAGCCCGCGATCTTGCCGATCTGGCCGACGACGGAACCCGTTGCGCCGGCGGCCCCCGTGACGACTAGCGTGTCACCCGCGAACGGCCGTCCGATCTTGTTGAGTCCGAAGAACGCCGTCATGCCCGTGGTGCCGAGGGCGCCGAGATTGGCGGTGAGCAGATCGTCGTCCGCGATCTTCAGGAGGTCCTTCGCGGCCAGCGTCGGATGATCCTGCCAGCCGATCTGGCCCATGACCTTATCGCCCGGCGCGAACCCGGGCGCCTCGGATGCGATCACTTCGCCGATGCCGGAGCCGCGCATCACGTCACCGATTTCCGTGGGCGCCGCGTAGCCGCCGACATTCTCCATCCAGCCCTTCTGCGCGGGATCGAAACCGAGATAGAGCGTCTTCGCCAGCACTTCGCCGGCCGCAGGTTCGCGCGCGGGCCTTTCCGCCCATTCGAAATCGCCATCCTTGAGCGGGCGTCCGGTTGGGCGCGCGGCGATCAGCCATTGGCGATTGATGCGTGTCATAGCAAGACCTCGTTCACATGCCCGGATGACCGGCGAGCAGACCGCCGTCGACGACAAAATCCGCGCCGGTGCAGTAGCGCGACTCGTCCGACGCAAGGAACACCGCCATCGCGGCGATATCGGCGCCCTGCCCCAATCGCTCCAGCGGCGACATCTTCGAAAGCACCGCCCGGAAGTTCGGGTCGCTCGCAAGACGCGGACCCAAGATCGGAGTCTCCGTGGCGCCCGGGACGAGCGCGTTGCAGCGGATGTCTTAGCCCGCGCGTGCGCAATGGACGGCGACGGACCGCGTCAGTCCACGGATCGCAAATTTGCTTGCGGAATAAGAGACGTCGCCGGGCAATGCCGCAAATGCGGACGTCGAGGCGATGTTGATGAGCGAGCCGGAAGACCCGCCGGGATTGCTTCGCATGGCGGCGATGCCGTAACGGCAGCCGAGCATGGCGCCGGTGAGATTGACGGCCAGCACGCGCTGCCAGGTCAGGAAATCGACGTCCTCGACGGACTTGCCGGCCACGATGCCGGCATTGTTCATCACGATATCGAGCCGTCCGAAACGGCGCATGGCCGTATCGGTGATGCGCTGCCAACCTGTCTCGTCGCTCACATCGTGTTCGACGAACAGCGCGTCCGTTTCTTTCGCAAGCGCCCCGCCGCGCTCCGCCTGCAGGTCGGTGAACAGCACGCGTGCGCCTTCGGCGACGAAACGGCGCACCGTCGCCGCGCCGATGCCCGACGCGCCGCCCGTAATGATGGCGGCTTTGCCTGCCAGCCGGCCGGCGCTCATTTGGCTCACGCCCGGTCGTATTTCAGAAGCGAGCGGACGGCGGCTTCGATGCGACGCGGGTTAGGAAGGAATTCGTCTTCCAGATTGGGCGCGAATGGTACCGGCGTGTGCGGGCAGGTGACGCTCTTGATGGGCGCCTTCAGATATTCGAAGCCCTTGTCGGCGACAATTCCCGCGATATCGGCCGCCAGCGAGCAGCGCGGCGGGCTTTCGTCGACGACGACGAGCTTGCCGGTCTTCTCCACGCTTTCGAGGATCGTGTCTTCGTCCAGCGGCGACGTGGTGCGCGGATCGACGATCTCGACGGCGATGCCGTCCTTCGCGAGCGCATCCGCCGCGGCGGTCGCGCGCATCACGCAGGGGCCGAACGCGACGATCGTGACCGCATCGCCTTCACGCACCACGTGTCCCTCGCCGAACGGAAGGCGATAGGCTTCGTCCGGCACTTCCATCTGCGAGTCGTAGAGCACCTTCGATTCCAGGAAGATCACCGGGTCGTCGCCGCGCAAGGACTCGATCATCAGCCCTTTGGCGTCATAGGCGTTCGAAGGCATTGCGACCTTGAGGCCCGGCACCATCGTGAAAAGCGGATGAAGCGTCTGGCTGTGCTGCGCACCCGCACGTAAGCCCGCACCGATCGTGGCCCGCATCACCATCGGCGCTTTGGCTTTGCCGCCGAACATGTAGCGGAATTTGGCGGTCTGATTGTAGATCTGGTCGAAGCAGACGCCGACAAAATCGACGAACATGATTTCGGGAACGGGACGCAGGCCGGTGAGCGCTGCGCCTGCCGCCGTGCCGATGATGGCGCTTTCCGAAATCGGCGTGTCGATGACGCGCTCGGGCCCGAACTCCTTGTACAAGCCCGAGAGCACACCGAAGACGCTGCCCACGACGCCCGTCTCGCCGCTCGCGCCCTGCCCACCGGCCACGTCTTCGCCGAGCACGATGATGTTGGGATCGCGCCGCATCTCCTGACGAAGCGCTTCGTTGATGGCCTGGCGATAGGATTTCTTGGACATGGCGAGCCTCAATAGCGGGCGTAGACGTCGGTCTGCAGCGTTTTGATGTCGGGTCTGGGCGCGGCACATGCCGCCTCGACCGCTTCTTCGATCTCCTGAAGAATGCCGGCATCGATCTGATCGAGATCGGACGTGTCGAGAAGCTTTGCCCCGCTGACCTTGCCGCGGAAAAGCGCGATGGGATCGTGCGTGCGCGCTTCGGCCACTTCGGCCGGCGTGCGGTAGGCCTGCGGATCGCCCACGAAATGGCCGCGATGCCGCCAGCATTTCACTTCCAGCGCATAAGGTCCTTCACCCTTACGGCCACGCTCGAGGGCGCGGCCCATCGCATCGCGCACCGCGAAGAAGTCCGAACCATCGATGGTCTCCGCCGGCAGGCCGAAACTTCTCGCGCGCTCGGCGATCGAAAGCGCTCCGACGGAATAGCTCGCCGCGGTGTGCTCGCCATAGCCGTTGTTCTCGAACACGAAGATCGCCGGCGCGCCGAGCACCACCGCCATGTTGAGCGCTTCGAACGTCGTGCCCTGGTTCGATGCACCGTCGCCGGAAAACGCCACGGCGATCTTTCCCGTTTTTTTGTATTTCTGCGTCAATGCCGCCCCGACAGCGATGGGCGGCGAGCCGCCCACAATGGCATTGGCGCCCAGCATGCCCTTCGAGACATCGGCGATATGCATGGAGCCGCCCTTGCCGCCGCAGAGACCACCCGCCTTGCCGAATATCTCGAGCATCATGCCTTTCACGTCGCAGCCCTTGGCGATGCAGTGACCATGGCCGCGATGCGTCGAGCCGATGTAGTCCTCGTCCGTCAGATCGTGACAGATGCCGACCGCGACCGCCTCCTGGCCGATATAGACGTGCGCGAAGCCCGGAATATTGCCTGCGGCAAACTCCTTTTCGACGCGCTCTTCAAATGCGCGGATGGTCGACATCCGGCGATAGGCTTTGACAAGTTCCTCGCGGCTCAGTTGCATGGCCTTTGTCCCTGGTGTTGTTCAATCGGCGCCGCGACCGCCGTCGGCCGTCAGCTCTGCGCCCGTCATCAGAAGCGCATCATCGCCCAAAAGAAAGAGGATCGCATCGGCCATGTATTCCGGCCTGCCGATCATCCTGAGCGGCGTTTCCGCAGCGAATGCCTCCTGGAGCGCCGGATCGTCGCCGAATTGATCGGTGATCATGGGCGTCCAGATCACGCCGGGATGAAGTGAGTTGACACGCACCTTGGGCGACATCTGCGCGCCTTCCAGCGCCGCCGTTTTCGTCATCGCCGTGATGGCGCCTTTGGTGGCGCAATAGGCGACGGCATTCGGAAATCCCACCTGCCCCATCAGCGAGGACACATTGACGATCGCGCCCGCCGTGCCTGACCGCTTGAACCAACGAAACGCCTCACGGATGCCGAGGAATGTGCCTTCGACATTGGTTTCGTAGATGGCGTCGAAATCGGCTTCGCTTGTGTCGGCCAATGGCTTCACGAAAAACGCGCCGGCATTGTTGACGAGGCCGTGGACAGGACCGAACTGCTTCTCTGCCGCGGCGAACATCGTTTCCCAGCCGTTTTCGTCGCGGACGTCGTGTTCGATGAAGAGACAGGCGCTGCCGGCGGCTTCGGCCCGGCGTCTTGTTTCTTCGCCGGCCGCACGGTCGCGGCCGGTCGCCACGACACGCGCGCCTTCGCGCGTCAGCGCCGCGGCCGTCGCGCGCCCGATCCCTTTGGTAGCGCCGGTGACGACGATCGTGCGATCTTTGAGGTTGGCGCTCATTGGATCGTGAACCCGCCGTCGACGACCACCTGGCTTCCCGTGACGAATTGCGAGCGCGGTCCGGCGAGAAACAGAGCTGCGCCGGCGATATCCGAAGGTTGCGCAAAACGGCCCATCGGGATGGCGTTCGCGTAGACCTTCTCGTCGAAGCGCTCCGTCATATCGGTCTTCACCAGGCCCGGATGGATGGAATTGACGCGGATTTTCTCCGGGCCGAGTTCGAGGGCCGCCGCTTTCGCCATCAGCCGCACGCCGCCTTTGGACGCGGCATAATGAAGGAAATTGCGCGAGCCGATGATGCCGACAATCGACGCCAGCAGGATGATCGACCCGCCTTCGCCGTGGCGGCGCATGGCAGCCGTCGCATGTTTCAACCCGAGAAACGTGCCCTTGAGATTGGCGGCGTTGATGGCGCGAAAGTCGTGCAGCGTAATGTCGATTGCGGGGCTTGGATAGGAAAGTCCGGCATTGGCGACAAGAATATCGAGACGCCCAAAGCCCGACAGCGCGGCATCGACAACCTTGCTCCAATCGGCATCGCGCGCCTGGTCGGCGGGCACGCAGCGGAGGTGCGACGATGTTCTGTCGAGCTCCTCAGCAGCCGTCATGCCCTTCTTGGCATCACGCCCCGTAATGACGACGTTCGCACCGGCCTTGAGGAAGCGTTCCGCAATGGCGCGGCCAATGCCGCGCGTGCCGCCCGTGACGATTGCCGTCTTGCCTTTCAGTTCCGCCGTGGCGGTCGCCATGGGCCGTTCCCAAAGAAGGTCCGCGCCGGATTACCCGGTGCGGCAGGTCTGCACTCAGTAGTGATAGGAGATCTGCAGGAAGATCTCGCGCGGATCGCCAAGCAGCGCATTGACCTGCCCGACCGGCCCCAGCGGTTTGTCGTCGCCCAACACCGCATAATAGGCGTCGGTCAAATTGCGGCCAACGAGCGCGAATTCCCACGAGTCGTTGTAAAGCCGCGCGCTCGCGTCGACCGTCGTGTAGGAGCCCTGATAGCCGTACGGGCTGTCGCTGCTGTAGAGATAATAGCCGCCGGAGACGTGAAGATCCCCCGTCACGCCCACATTCCACATCGGCGTGACCGGCGTGTCGTATGAGAAGCCCACATTTCCCGTCCATTTGGGCGCGCGGTCGAGCGGCCGTCCACCGAGATTCTGAACGCCGCCGGTATAGGGCGCGAGCGGATCGCCGGTTGCAGCGGCGCCAATGCATCCCTGCGTCGGCGATTGATCCGCCCAGCACGCCGCATTGGCGAACTGGTTGTAGTGCGCGTCGTTGTAGCCGGCATCGGCGCGCGCGGTCAGACCCGGCATGACCAGATAGTTGAGGTTGGCTTCGACGCCCTGCGTCGTCGCGCAGCACACGTTTTGAATGTAGTAGCTTGTGGTCGCCGCGTTAAACGCTGTCTGCTGCAGGTCGTAGTAGGCGTAGTGATAGGCGGTGATGTCGCCGGTAAGCGAACCGTTCAACTGCGAGAACTTCGTGCCAATTTCGTAGCCCTTTGCGGTTTCCGGCTTGAAGGACTGGTTTTCCGCGTTGGCGTCGTAGGGGATCAGTGCCGGCGTCGAGAAGCCGCCCGATTTGAAGCCCTGCTTGTAGGCTGCATAGAACATCATGTCCGATGTCGGATGCCACGTCAGCGTCGCCTGCGGCGACACGTTGTAGGCGGTCTGCGAGCCCACGACGCTCTGGCCTTCCGGCAACGCCGCGTCGAATAGCGCAAAGGTCGAGTTCACATAGGTCGACAGCTCGTCGCCCGTGACTGTCTCCTTGGTCCAGCGCGCGCCGCCGGCGAGCTCCAGATTGTCGGCGATCTTCCAGCGCCCCTCGCCGAACAGCGAAATCGTTTCGTCCGTGTAATACGAGTTCGCGCCGAAATCGTTCAACTGCCCGGTTGTCACATCCGCGGGCAGATACCCGACCGCGCCGGATTGGACGAAGTGGCGGTTGCTGTGGTCATAAAAGAAGCCGCCCGTGAAGTTCACCGGGAAATCGAAGCTGGACGCGAAGCGAAGTTCCTCGGTCCACTGTTTGTAATGCTCGTCGTTCTGGCCGGACGCCATCGTCATGTCGGTGAAGTCGTAGTTCGACCATTGCGTTTCGTCATATTCGTAGTAACCGACGACATTGGTCAGCGTCAGGTTGTTTGTTACCTTGTAGTCGGTCGTCAGCGAGACGAGTTCGGTCGGGATGTCCGTGAACGGTATGCCTCCGTTAGATCCCGGATAATGCGCGGCAACGGACGCCGGGATCGTGCCGAACGAATTCTGCCGCTTCTTGTCGCCGCAGGAGCTGTAAGGATCGCTGAGGAACACATTGGCGTAGGGAGGCGCGTGACCGCCCAGAACGGCCACCTCGTCCAGCAGCGCGCGGCCATAGTCCTCGCTCATGCCGTTGGTCTGGCCTGAGCCGCAGTTGTAAAGCACCTGGTCCATCGAGTCGCCGAGGTCGTTGTGATCGCCGACCAGGACCTTCAGCGACATCTCCAACTGGTCCGTGGGGGTCCACTTGAACGACGCGCGTCCGTTGTAATCCTGGTCGCCCGGCAGCATATGCTGCACCGCGCCCGGCAGCGACGTACCGGATAACGCAAGAAAGACGGGAAGGCTGTTGGGATAATTGGCCGGCGTGATCGGGGCGCCGACGTCGGATACCGTTCCGCCCATCATATCGCTGCCGCGAAAGGCAAGCCGGATGCCGAAATCGTCCGTCACCGGGATCGACACTGCCGTTTCGCCGTACACGGTTTCGGTGGTCGTTTCGTAGCCGGTGCGCACATAGCCGTTGAAATCGCTGTCGGGGTCGGCGCTGTCGAGCACGATCACGCCAGCCGGGCTGTTCTTGCCGAAATAGAGCGATTGCGGGCCCTTAAGGACTTCCACCGACTGCAGATCGAAGATTGAAGACTGGATGACGCGGCCCCGGCTGACCGGAATGCCGTCGATGTTCACAGTCACTTCCTGCTCGATGCCGGCGTCGACTGATGTCGACCCGACGCCGCGAACGGTGATCTGTGCGCCGCTGCCGGAAGCAGCATGGTCAATGCTGACCTGCGGAACCTGGAGGCCGACGGTCGTCAGGTCCGACGTGACATAGCGCTGAAGGGTCGCGTCGCTGAGCACGTTCGCGGCGACCGGCACGTCGATCAGGCGCTCCGAAGTTTTGCGCGCCGTGACCATCACCGTTTCAATGTTGCTGTTGTCGGTGGACGCGGCGGCGACCTGCTGGTTCTGTGCCGCAACCGGCGACGAAATTGCCGCCAGCCCACAAAGGCTTGCGCCCGCCAGAATAGCACGGCGCAGATTCCCCCTACGGCCGCGATTGGAAATAGGCATGGATTCCTCCCAGTATATTTTTGTTCGGGAGAGGCCGGACGTCTTCGCGCCCCCCAAATGCTCGCCCCTCCAGCGTGCCCAAGCTTCTATCCGCCCAGAAAAAAGTCAAGTATGATTGTTATAAGCAGTCTTATCTGTTTATACTGATGCGCAGAGGCCACAAGAGCCTCGCGAGGAAACGGGTGCAAAAGCCATGCGCTTGAAGGGAAAGTGCGCCCTCATCACGGGCGGCGCGAGCGGAATCGGCGCCGCTACGGCTCGCAAGTTCGTTGAGCACGGCGCAAAAGCGGTCATCGCCGACGTTCAGCAGGACAAGGGATGTGCGCTCGCTACCACTTTGGGGCGCGATGCGGCCTTCGTCCGTCTGGACGTGACGGCAGAGTCAGATTGGCGCGCCGCAATAGAATTCGCGCAGGATCGTCTGGGGCCGCTGACGACGGTCATCAATTCCGCGGGCATTTCTATCCCAGCCAATATCGAGCAGGAAACGCTTGTAGGTTTCCGCCGTACAATCGCAATCAACCTCGAGGGCACCTTTCTCGGCTGCAAATTCGGCGTCGAAGCGCTGAAACACACCAAGGGTGCTGCCATCGTGAATGTCGCGTCGACCTTGGGCGTTGAGGCAGGCGGCATCTTCCCCGCCTATTCGGCATCCAAGGGCGGCGTGCGGCTTCTGACGCGCGCAGTCGCGATCCATTGTGCCGAGCAGGGCTACGATTTGCGCGTGAACGCAATTCTTCCCGGCGCCATCCATACGGAAATGGTCGAAGGTTATGTTGCCGCCGGTATCGCCGCGGGTTCGACGCGGGAGGCCGTCATCCAGGGCTTTGCAGTCGCGCATCCGATGCGGCGCCTGGGGCGCCCACACGAGCCGGCCGATGCGATCGCATTTCTGGCTTCGGACGATGCAAGCTTTATCACCGGCGCCGATCTCCCCGTCGATGGCGGCCTTCTGGCGTGAAGGAGAAAGACATGGTCGCAGCCGAACAAGCAGGCAAATGCCCGCTCGCCGAGATCAACGCCTTCGATCCGGACGTCTTGCAGGACCCCTATCCCTATTTCGCGCGGCTACGCGCCGAGGCGCCGGTCTTTCGCGATCCGAAGACTGGGATCGTCTCGATCTCGACATACGACCTGATCCGCGAGGTCAATACGAAGCCGTCGCTGTTCTCGAATGACTTCCAGAAGCAGATGCAATCCGGCGCCTCGGGCAAAGTAGATCCCGACGAAGCGGCCATCATGAAGGACGGCATCCAGGTCACGAATACGATGCTGACGGCCGACCCGCCGGCGCATACGCGTTACCGCAAGCTCGCCATAAAGGCGTTCACCTATAAGCGCGTCGAAGGCATGGGCGGCTATGTGGCGGAGGTCACCAATGCGCTGATCGACAGCTTCCTCGCCGACGGCGCCTGCGAGTTCAAGTCGCAATTCGCCAATCTCCTTCCCATGACGGTGATCGCAGATGCGCTGGGCGTGCCGCGCGAGGACATGGGGCAGTTCCGTGTCTTTTCAGATGCCTTCGTCGTGCAGTTCGGCGGGGTATCGGATAAGCCGACGCGCCTCGAAGCGATTCGCAATATCGTCGCCTTCCAGCGCTACATGATCGGCAAGATCGAGGAGAAACGCGCGCGGCCGACGGATGACATCATCTCCGATCTCGTGCATGCCGATCTCGCCGAAGAAGGCGACACGCGCAAGATGGAGCATGCGGAGCTCATTTCCATCATCCAGCAAATCCTGGTCGCGGGCAACGAGACGACTGCGCACACGCTGACGGCGGGCGTCTACTACCTGCTCACCAATCCCGATCAATGGGATGTGCTGAAGCGCGATCCGTCACTGATGGTCAATTTTGTCGAGGAAACGCTGCGCTATCTCAGTCCGACCAACAATATGTGGCGCGCGGCGACGCAGGATGCGGAGATCGGCGGCGTTACGATCAGGAAAGGCGAGTTGATCCTCTTGCGCTACGGCTCCGGCAATCGCGACGGCAAACAATTCCCCGCACCGGACGCGTTCGATATCACGCGGACGAATGCGAAATCGCATCTGGCATTCGGCGCGGGCATCCACACCTGCATCGGCGCGCAACTGGCACGCAAGGAGATGAACATCGCGTTCCCGATCCTGCTCGAGCGCCTGAAGAACCTGCGGCTGGCGCCGGGGCGTAACACCTTCCGCTACAGCCCCAATATCCTGTTGCGCGGGGTGCTCGAGCTTCACCTCGAATTCGACCGGGCCTGACAGTGACTACGAACACCGACCATGTCCTGAAGTTTTTTGCGGCCTGGGAGGCGCGCGATCTTGACGCCATTCTCGCCGGGCTCGCACCGGATGCGATCTACCACAACATCCCGATGTCACAGCTGACGGGGCACGACGAAATTCGTGCGGCCCTTGCGCCGTTCCTGGCCGGCGCGAACGACATATGCTGGACCGTTCATCACATTGCGGAAAGCGGTGCGGGCGTGGTGTTGACGGAACGCTCGGATGTTTTCGTGATGGGACCGAAGACGGTGTCGCTTCCCGTGATGGGCACGTTCGAACTCAAGGACGGTCTGATCACGGCCTGGCGGGACTATTTCGATCTCGGCGATTTCCATCGCCAGATGACGTAGTCAACCTGCGAGCGCCGGCTCCTTCGCCCAGGCGATTCCGCGCCGCAGAAGATCGTAATAGACGTCTAGGCTCCAGGCGCAGCGCTCGATCTCGGGATAGTAATCCATCATCGGCTGCATGTCGTAATGGCCGCGGCAATGGCCGAGGGTCAGATAGAGTACTGCGCCCTTGCCGACCGGATGCAGATAGAAGACGGGATGGCGCGCCCTCTTCCATTCGTGCTCGACGAAGCCCCGCGCCTCGCCCTCGTATTTCGTTTCCAGCAGCACATGGAGATCACCGTAGGTCTCCATCAGGTAGAGTTCGTCGTTGGTCTCGAATGGCTTCACGCCCTCGACGAGCGGGTGCCTGGGATCGGCAACGTCGACCCGATAGGGTGCGATGGGCGGATGGGCGATGAACATGGAGCCCAGCGTTTTCATGAAATGCGGCGCCCAGCGCGGCGAATCCACGAGACCGTTCTTGAGGAAGCGCAGGATGGAGTTCGTGCCGTGAAGCGCATACCAGCATCCGCCGCCTTCTACATAGGCGCGCAACGCCTCCTGCTCCACCAGGCTGGGCACCACATCGCAGGTGTACGTCACCAGAAAATCGGCCTCGCGAATGGCATCGAGGTTCGAATAATCCTCGAACACGCGCACGCGTATACGCTCGTCCTCTGCCAGGAGTTTCAGAAGCTCCAGGCGCGCGAAATCGATGTCGTGATATTTCCCGGCCGCCACCAGCACGGCCTTGATCTTCTTCCTTGCATCCTTGGCCACGGCAGACCTCAGTACTGCACGCGCTTCGTGAAGCCGCCGTCGATGACGATGTTGGCGCCGGTCATGAACGGGCATGCGGGCGAGGCGACGAAGGCGATGGCGCGCGCCACTTCTTCGGCGTTGCCGAGGCGGCCCACGGGTGAAGCCTTGAGCGTCGCGTCATAAGCGGGGCGCATGTGGTCCTTCACACGATTCCAGGCGCCGCCCTCGATATAGATGGGGCCCGGCGAGACCGTGTTGACACGGATGCCCTTGGGTGCCAGCGCCTGCGACAACGCCGAGGCGTGGTTGATGACGGCCGCCTTCATGGAATTGTAGGCCTGCGGGCCGAAGAAATCCTCAAGCGCCGCGGTGGTGGAGATCGCCACAATGGACCCCGCCTTCGATTTCTCGAGATAGGGAAGCGCCGCCTGTATGCCGCGCCAAGTACCCATGAGATCGAGATCGAAGACGGCCTTCCAGGTTTCTTCGCTCGCCGGGCCGCCGCTTGCCGTGACGAACGAGATGAAGATATCGCAACCGCCGAGCTTTTCCGCGGCGCGCTTGATCCAGGCCTCATAGGCATCCTTGTTGCCGACATCGACGGCTTCGCCGAAGGCATCGCCGCCCTTGCTCTTGAGCGCCGCAACCGCCTGGTCGACACCCGCTTTGTCGCGCGCACAGATGGCCACCGCACAGCCCTCGCCGGCCAGCGCTTCGGCCGTCGCGAACCCAATCCCTTTGCTCGCGCCCGCCAGAATGGCTTTCTTGCCCTTCAATCCCAGATCCATATCCGCATCCTCCCTGCCCATCCAATAAACAACAGGATAGATTGTTTTTTTCAAGCTGCACTATACTCCTTTGGTCGGAGCCGTCCACGGCTGACGTCAAGAAGGTGGTTCATGGACATCGCGCTTTCGCCCGAAGACACCGCATTCCGCGACGCGGTCCGGAGTTTCCTCGACACGAAGTTCACACCGGAGCTCAGAGCGGCGACGCAACGGCAGGCCGGCGTCTTCGCCGAAGCGGAGCTTAATCGGCGCTGGCATCGGATCCTCTTCGAGCGGGGATGGATCGCGCCCAACTGGCCCGCCGAATATGGCGGCACCGGCTGGAACGTTCTGCAGCGCTACATTTTCGAGAGCGAATGCGCCGCGGCGGAAACGCCCGCGCTGCCCGCGATGGGGCTGAAGATGTGCGGCCCCGTTCTCATGCGCTTCGGCACGCCGGAGCAGAAATCGTTTTACCTGCCGCGTATCCTTTCGGGCGAACATTACTGGTGCCAGGGCTATTCGGAGCCGCAATCGGGTTCGGATCTCGCGAGCCTGCAATGCCGTGCCATCAGAGATGGCGACTTCTATGTCGTGAACGGCAGCAAGATCTGGACGACGCATGCCCATTTCGCCAACTGGATGTTCCTGCTGGCGCGCACCGATCCTGCCGCAAAGCCGCAGGCCGGCATCACGTTTCTCCTGCTCGACATGAAAACGCCGGGCCTCAATGTGCAGCCGATCATCACGATGTCGGGCGAGCATGAGGTCAATCAGGTGTTCTTCGACAATGTGCGCATTCCGGTCTCCAACCGTGTTGGCGAAGAGAATCAGGGCTGGACGGTGGCGAAATATCTTCTGGAGTTCGAACGCGGCGGCGCTTATGCAGCGCGCATCCGCAGCCTTCTGGAGCGCACGAAAACGACGGCGCGCACCGAACGCGCGGGCGACGGACGCGCGTTGTGGGACGACGAGTCTTTTCGGCGCCGGGCGAGCGAACTCGATATCGCGCTCGAAGCCGTCGATTTCACGGAACGCCGCGTCATCTCTCAACTTTCTGCGGGCGGCAACGCAGGAGACGCTTCGGCCTCCATGCTGAAGATGAAGGGCACCGAGACGATGCAAAGCGTGACCGAGCTTGCGCTCGATGCGATTGGCTACTATGCGCAGCCCGACCAGCGGCCGTCGCTCGGGCTCGGCGCGAATCAGTCGCCCGTCGGCCCCGACTATGCGGCCACCATAACCGCGCGCTACCTCAATACGCGCGCTGCGACGATTTACGGGGGTTCGAGCGAGATTCAGCGGAATATATTGGCGCGGGTCGCCCTGTCCCTCTAGGTTTCGGGCGTTTCTTTCGTATGGACAGCAAGGTGGAGCAGAATGGCTGATCGAAAGCGTGACGCGCTTTCCGAACTGGAGCCGAACGGTCTTGGTCCGGAAGGACCGCGTTGGCAGCAGCGCAAGAGCGCGCAGACCCGCACGGCGATCCTCGAAGCCGCGATCGACTGTCTGTCGAAGGTCGGCTATTCGGGCATGACAACGCAGCTGATCGCGGAAGTGGCGCAGATTTCGCGCGGCGCGATGCTACATCATTATGCGACAAAACTCGAACTCGTCGGATCGCTGATCGATTATGTCTTCTACAAGCGCATGGAATGGTTCATCGCGCACATTTCCGCGCTGACCGAAAAGCAGCGCGTACAGGAATTCGCCGGTCTCAAGGTTTATTGGGAAAGTCTCCAGACGCGCTACTATACGGCCTATCTCGAACTTTCGATCGCGGCGCGCTCCGATGCCGAGCTGAATACGATCTTCCTCCCGCGCGCGCGCCGCTTCGACCGAATTTGGTCCGAAGAAACGCTTCGGGTCTTTCCGGAATGGCAGAACAAGGGCAAGGCTTACGACTTGGCTCGCAACTTCGTCATTGCGGTGATGGAAGGCATGCTGCTCAACCGCGAAATCTGGAACGATCCCGTCCAGGACAAGGCGATGTTCGACCTTTCCGCGAAGGTTCTGGGCAAACTTCTGAGCGGCGAGCTTAGCCCGAAGAAACGCTGATCTAGTCCCGAAGCGACGTCAAAATCGCGTTCACCTCGGCCGTCATCTCGAGATGCGGCATGTGACTGGCGCTATCGATCCAGACCATCTTGAAGCCGGCCGGCAATTGCGCCTCGTCGGGCGTGCCGACGATGCGATCTCCGCGGCTCGCAATGACGGTCGCCGATCCTATGCGTCCAAGATCGCGTGCGAGCCGAGCAGCATCGTCCGGTCCTAAAAGCTGCGAGGCGATGGCGGCGAGCGCTTCGTCGGCGCCGTCCAGACGCTTGAAGCGCAGCATGTCCTCGACCATGTCCTTGGTGACGAGCGCCGGATCCGCAAACAGCATCTCGAGAAGCGGCTTCACGTCGCGCGCGCGCCGTGCTTCGACCATGCCGTTGATGAACGTCTCCGACACTTTGGTGCCGGGAAGCGAGGCGGGGCAGATGAGCGTCAGCGAAGCAACGCGCGCGGGCGCGTCGGCGGTGATCCTTGCCGAGACCGCACCGCCCAGCGAATGCCCTGCGAGGTGAAAGCGATCGACACCGAGCGCATTCGCGCTGGCGACAACCGCATCGGCGAGCGTGGCGAGGCTGCCGTCGCCGACACTTTTCGAGGACGCGCCATGCCCCGGCAGGTCCATTGCAATCACCGGCCTCACGGCCGCAAGCGACTCAATGTTGAACAGCCAGTTGTTGAGATCGCCGGAAAAGCCGTGGACGAGAAGAACCGGCAACGCATCGCCGGTTCCCGCACGCCCGATGCGAATCTGGAAGGGTCCTGCGTCGACCGTCGAGAGCGCAAGTCCTTCGCCCTCCTCCGCGGTTTCGCCGGGCACGAATTTGGCTTGAAACTCGGCGACGAACGCATCGATCGCGTCGGCCGAGACGTCGCTCTCGGCCATCACGGCGATGAGTGCGCCGACCGGGAGCACTTCGCCGTCTCTCGCTGCGATGCGTCGAAGGGTTCCCGCTTTCGGGCTCTGGAAGACGTTCGTGATCTTCGTCGTCTCGATGTCGACGAGGTCCTCGCCGGCGGCGACCTGCGCGCCCTCCTCCTTCCACCAATGGACGATTGTGCCTTCCTGCATGGAGAGGCCCCATTTCGGCATGCGGATCGGCGTAATTGCACTCATCGGGTGCTCATCCACGCGCGAGATATTTGTCGAGCGTACGATGGAAATGCCGGATGCGGATTTCCTGATAGTCGCCGAGATTGATCTGGCCGGTCTTCGACGCCTTCAGCCCGTCCTGCACGTAAGGCAGATTCGCCATGTCCTGATCGAACACGTTGCCGAGCGTGCCGAGCTCGGTCGCGCTGGACCAAGTCTCGTTTTCACCCAGCATGTGCATGGGCACCGCGCGCGGAATCTTCTGCCCGGGTGGAATGCGATTGAGGATGCGCACCTCCATCAGCGTCGCGCCCTGGTCGGACCAGGGCCGCCAGCGATAGACGATGTTCGGCATGAAGCCGCCCCATGGCGCGAAGTTCGGGAAAACATTGTAGACAAGTGCATCGAGCAATTCGCAGTCCGAGGCTTGATCGTGATTGTGGCCCGTCATCTGCGCATAGCGCACGCGATTGACCTCTGCCATGGCGCGGCGCGCGGTCATCCCGTCCGGCACTTTCACCTTGAGATCGGCGCCGCCGGCGCGGCCATTATATTTCAGGAATTCGTCGACAATCCATTGCTGCGAGTGCCCGTCGCGTTCGATATGCGGTGACATCACGGCAAACGGCGTCAGCGCGATGTTCACGTGATCGCCCCAAAGCGAATAAAGCGTGTTCGCGTCTCCGGTGAACGGCAGGATCTGGGGATGGGTGACGACGGAATGCCAGGCTTCCATGAAGGCCTCGGACACGGCCTTCCAGTTCGCCTTGATGACTTTCGCGACATGGATCACCGTCGTGCATTCTTCGTGCTTCCAGCGCCTGAAGTGCTCCGGCAACGGCGCGAGGTACTCTTCCAGCGAGACGCCGGTGTTGTTTTCGCAGACGAAGATATAGCCGCCCCAGCGTCCGACGCGCGCTTCCGGCAGGCCCATCGTCTCGTTTTTCAAGTGGCTGAAATCCCAACGGCAGGGAATCTCCTTCAGCGAACCGTCCCTGTTCCACGTGAACCCGTGAAACGGGCATTTGAAGTCTTTCGCAAAGCCGGATTCGAGCCGCAGCTTGCGGCCGCGATGCAGACAGACATTGTGAAACGCGCGCACGCCGCCGTCATCCTGGCGGACGACGAGATAAGACCGGCCGGCATTCTCGTAAACGACAACGTCGCCCACATCGGGCATGTCCTCTTCGCGCGCCGCAAACTGCCAAACGTTCGGCCACAGTTTCTCGAGTTCGCGCCGAAAGAAATCCGCGCTCGTGTAGCGCGCCGTGGCGAGCGGCTCCGAGCCCATATATTCGTAGCTTTCGGCCCGGAGAAAGGCCGGAACTTCGCGGCTGTCCGCATTCACATAATCGTCCCAGCTTTCGCCGGGACAACGGGCGGAACCTTGCGCTTCCTCGCGCGGCTTGTCTGGCATAGGCGTGCCCTCCATTCTCGGCGCTGGGTGGCCGATGTCTGCCTGATTGTGCGAAAGCGTATCCGCCTTCAGAAAAAAAGCAAGCTTGCTTGTTTTTGCGGCGGCAATGGCGCTAAAAATATGCAGGGAGAATTCTAATGCCCGAGTCCGCCTCACGCCCTTTGTTGCTTGTCGACGATCCCAGACCGTTCGTGCGGCGGCTGACGTTGAACCGCCCCGAGAAACGCAATGCGCTTTCGAACCGGCTGCGCGGCGCAATATTCGAAGCGCTCGAAGAGGCCGACCGCGACGAGGCCGTGCGCGTGACGATCCTGCGGGGCGCCGGCCATTCGTTTTCAGCCGGCTACGACCTTTCACGCCAGAACGGGCGGCACGCACAGGGTCTTCCTTTTCATACGGCCGGCGGCGCCGGCGAATGGGCGCGGCACGTCGTTGAAGGATGCTTCCGGATCTGGGATCTGGCGAAGCCCGTCATCGCGCAGGTACAAGGCTGGTGTCTCGCAGGCGGATCGGAGCTCGCGACGGCCTGCGATCTCGTTTACGTGGCGGAAGACGCGAAGATCGGCTACCCGCCCGTGCGCATGATGAGCCCGCCTGACAACCAGTTCCACGCCTGGCTCTGCGGCTTGCGTCCGGCGATGGAAATGATGTTGACGGGCGATGCGATCGACGGGGTCGAGGCCGTGCGCGTCGGTTTCGCCAATCGCGCCTTTCCCGCCGAGCGGCTCGAAGAGGAAGTGCTCGCGATCGCGGAGCGCGTCGCGAAGATCCCGACCGAAGTGCAGCAGATGAACAAGAGGAGTGTGCACCGCGCCATGGAAATCATGGGGCTGCGCGCCGCCATTCGCGCGGGGACGGAAATCCAGGCGCTGGCGCTGACGACCGAAAGCTCGCGCGAGACATTCGCCAAATTCCGCGACGGCGTCACCAAGGGACTCGACGCGCGCGACGCCGATTTCGGGGACTACCGTACCAAGCGTTGAGGGAGAAAAATGGGCAAGCTCGACGGGAAAATTGGCATCGTTCTGGGCGCGGCCGGCAAGGACAATATGGGCCAGCACATCGCTACCCGCTTCGCTCGCGAAGGGGCGCGCGTTGTCGTTGCGGGACGCGCGCGCGACGAACTTGAACGCTTCGCAAAGACGATCGGCGGGGCGGCGGCCACTTGCGACATCACCAGGCGCGTCGATATCGAAGCACTTGCATCGTTCGCAAAAAGCCGATTCGGCAGAATCCAAATCGCCGTGAACGCCACCGGCTGGGGACTGCTCAAGCCTTTCCTCGAAACAACAGAAGATGAACTCGTGCGGATGATGGACCTGCAATTCAAAGGCCCGTTCCAGTTCATGCAGGTGATGGCCTCGGCGATGGCGGAAGGCGGCTCGATTATCCAGATCAGTTCGGCCACCGCGACCATCATGCTGAACGATCATGCTGCCTATATGGGAACGAAGGCCGGCATCGATCACGTCGTGCGCTGCGTCGCCAACGAGTTCGGCGCCAGGGGCATTCGCGCCAATTCCATCTCGCCCGGTCTCACCGACACGCCGATGACGGCCGGAGCAAAGGCGACGCCCGGCGTATTCGACGCATTCCGGCCCTGTTATCCGCTCGGCCGCATCGGCACGTCGGATGACATTGCCGCCGCCTGCACGTGGCTCGCCAGCGATGAATGCTTCATGACCGGACAGAACCTGCAGGTGAACGGCGGGCTTACGCTCCGGCGCAATCCCACGCGCGAAGAAATCCAGGCATCTGTGATGAGGACCGCGCGCGTGACTTCATAGACCGCTCGCCGACCGGGCGGCCACGCTTGTCGGTGTGGAAGATTGTCTCAACAAGATCGCAAAACTGGCACTTATTGACGAAAATTCTGGCCCCACTTAGGGCCCACGATGGCAAACAAAGAAGGTTGCTTGCGAGTGTCTGCTGTGGGCCCAGGAGCAGACATATCCGCTCCGCTAGCGGGATCGACGTGTCCAGAGTGACGCCAAAATCGAACCATTCGCCGCCGATACAGTGCCGGCTTTTCAAAAGTGTTGCATTCATGGTTCGCAGCTCCCGTCTCTGATTTCGCCTGTGACTTTCAAAGCCGTCTGGCTTTCATCGCGGTCGCACGACGAGCGCATCCGGATTGACTTGTCTGTTGCCAAATCGTTCCTCCAGCATTTGCAGCGCGCGTTGGTTATTCGCGCATGTCTCATCCACTTCTGGGCGATCAATGGCGATATCATTTCGCGCCTGGTTTCTGCCCAAAAGTATGCCGTAGCGCGCCTTGGCTGAGATGCATTCTGCGCTTCGCGGCAGCGATAAAACCTACGCAACGAAAATAACGTAGTCTCATTTTTTATTTTGGGGCTGACGTAGATAAGGGAGGGATCTACGGTGGCTGAATGGGGATTAAGCGCTGCAAATTGGGCAAAAAGCAGCAGTTGCGGCTTCTGGAATGTTTTGTCCTGGGAGTGACGGCGCGATCG
>DATJRP010000060.1:0-38255 GCA_035504555.1 Rhizomicrobium sp.
CATCAACAAGCCGACCGATTTCGATCAGGTGACCGACGCCGACTGGGATCATATCCTGGCGACCAACCTCAAAGGTCCGTTCGTCTGTGCACAGGTGTTCCTGCCGCTGCTGGCGAAATCGGGCGGCGGCTCCGTCATCCATATCGGGTCGGTGAGCGGCCAGTATGGCGGACCGCGCACGGCACATTACGCGGCCTCGAAAGCCGGACTGATTTCGCTGGCGCAGGTGATCGCGCGTTTCGGCGCGCAACACAACGTGCGCTCCAACGTCGTGGCGGCAGGACTGATCCAGTCCGACATGGCGACAGCCGGCATGCAGGCGGCCAGTGTGCAGAAGGCGGCGGAGCAGATTCTGCTGAAGCGCTTCGGCACGACGGATGAAGTGGCCGACGCGGTCGTGTTCCTGGCAAGCGATGCGTCATCGTACATCACAGCACAGACCCTGAACGTCAACGGCGGACTTTATTTCTGATGGCGAAGACATTGCTCATCGTGTCCGGCGGTGTGGAAGCGGCCGATGCGGCGCGGCGCGCCAAGGAGCTCGGCTACACGGTTGTCGTCTCCGATCGCGATCCGGAAGCGCCGGGCTTTGCCTTTGCCGATTCCTGCCTGATCGCCGACGTCTATAGCCCCGAGGAAACGTCGGCCGCGGCCGAGCGCTATCATCGCAAGATCCGCAAGATCGACGGCGCCATCTGCGTTGCCGCCGATGCGCCGATGACGGTAGCAGCCGTTCTCCAACGACTGGGCCTTCCCGGCCTGTCGATCGAAAGCGCGCGGCTCGCCTCCGACAAACTGGCAATGAAAGAGCGCTTCAAGGCCGCGGGCGTCCCCGTGCCGTGGTTCGCGCCCGTCGCCACGCCGCAATGCCTCACGCGCATCGCCATCGAGCGCGGCGCCAATCTCGTGATCAAGCCCGTCGACAGCCGCGGCAGCCGTGGCGTCCAGCGCATTGCCGACGTGAGCGATCTGAACAAGGCCTTCATGCTCGCCATGTCGCATTCGCCGACGCAGCGCGTGATGGTCGAGGAGTATCTCGATGGTCCGCAGGTCTCGACCGAAAGCGTCGTCATCGAGGGACGCTGTTACACGCCAGGCTTTTCCGACCGCAACTACGAATATCTCGAGCGCTACGCGCCGTTCTTCATCGAGAACGGCGGCGACCTGCCGAGCCATCTGCCGGCGGAGACGCAGGAAAAGGTGAAGGCCATAGTTGCGCGCGCGGCTGCGGCACTGGGCGTCGTCAACGGCACCGTCAAAGGCGACATCGTCGTGCACAAGGGCGAGCCCTATGTGATCGAGCTTGCGGCGCGGTTGTCGGGCGGCTTCTTCTGCACGCGCGAAATTCCGTTGAATACCGGCGTCGATTTCGTGGGTGCGGCCGTCAAGATCGCGCTGCGCGACCCCATCACGGACGACGAACTGACCGCGAAAGCATTGACGCCCGTCATCCAGCGTTACGCGTTCCCGAAGCCGGGCCGCATCGTGAGCGTCAAAGGAGCCGACGAAGCCCGCAAGGTCAAAGGCGTTGCCGAACTGATCGTCACCGTCAAGCCGGGCGACGTCATTCCGCCGGCGGGCGACAAACGGCCTTCGGCCGCCATGGTGCTGGCGACCGGTGCTTCGCGCACGGAAGCCTTGACCGCGGCCAATGACGCGCTGGCGCTGCTGATGATCGAAACCGCATGAACGTCCCGCTTCACAAGCGCGAGACCGGCGCCACGCAGGCGACGCTGCATCTGTTCGCGCTGTTCCATCTCAATCTCGCCTTCTCGTCCATCGAAGACGAGCAGCGCGACGACGTCATCCGGCGCTGTTATTGGCCGCTGCTGGAGCTTGCGAAATCGCACGGTCCCATCGGCGTCGAAGCGACGGGCTTCACGCTCGAGGAAATCGAAGCGCGCGATCCCGCCTGGTGCCGCGAAGCCAGGCGCCTGATCGGCGAAGGCCGCGTCGAGATCGTCGGCTCGGGCTATGCGCAGATCATCGGGCCCTTGGTGCCCGCGCCCGTCACGGAAGCCAATCTGCGTCTGGGCAACGAAGCCTATGAACGGCTTCTGGGGCAACGGCCGCGTCTCGCGCTCGTCAACGAGCAGGCCTATTCGGCCGGGCTGGTCGGGCTTTATCTCGATGCGGGCTATCGCGCGATCCTGATGGACTGGGACAATCCCGCGGCGCATCACCCCGAATGGCCCGCCGAAACGCGCTATCACCCGCAGCGCGCCATAGGCGCAGACGGACGCGAGATCGCGCTTCTCTGGACCAATACGGTCGCCTTCCAGAAATTGCAGCGCCTCGCCCATGGCGACATCGCACTCAGCGATTATGTGCACTATGTCAGGGCACAGCGCTGCGCGGAGCCGCGCACATTTTGCCTTTATGCCAGCGACGCGGAGATCTTCGATTTCCGCCCCGGCCGCTATCGCACCGAAGAGGCGCTCGACGGCGGCGAATGGCGGCGCATCGGGGAGGCTTTCGCGGCGCTGTCAGACGTCGATACGCTGCGTCTCATCGCGCCGGGCGACGCGCTTTCCGTTTCACCGGCCATGCGTTCTGCGTTGCGTCTCGAAAGCGCGGCCTGTCCGGTGCCAGTCAAGAAGCAGCGCAAATACAATCTCTCGCGCTGGGCGGTGACGGGCCGCGACGATCTCGGCATCAACGCCGCCTGCGAGCGCATCTATCGCGGGCTCGTGCGCGCCAATGCCGTCGCCACGGCCTGGAAAGAGCTTTGCTATCTGTGGTCCAGCGATTTCCGCACGCACATCACCGAGAGGCGCTGGACGGAGTTCTGCACGCGGTTGGCGAAGGCGGAAGCGAAGTGGGGCACCTCCACCGCGGAGTTTATCCACCGGCCGCGCTCTGCGCGGACCGGGGGGCGGTCCCCCTCCCCCGCAAGCGGGAGAGGAAAGTCTGTTTCCTCCCGCCACATCGACATCGAAACGCCGACGCTGAAAGCACGGCTGGATCGCCGCCGCGGGCTGGCCATCGAAAGTCTCCATTTCGCGGACGATGCGGGGCCAGTTGTCGGCGGACTGCCGCACGGCCATTTCGACGACATCGCGCTGCAGGCGGACTGGTACACGGGCGATTGCGTGTTCGAAGCTCCGGGCGAGCACAAGGTCACGGACCTCGAATGGTGCGAACCCGAGATCGTGCGGACTGCAGACGGCGATGTCGTCGTCTCCGCACGAATCGAAACCTCCAAGGGCGCAATCCTGAAATCTCTGCGCTTCCACGCGAGCGAACCCAAAGTCGATTTCGATCTTACCTTCGACTGGCAGGCTTTCGACCGCGGCTCGCTGCGGCTCGGCCACATCACGCTTTTGCCCGAGGCCTTCGATTGGGACGGACTTTCCTTAACGACGCACAACGGCGGAAAGGATTGCGAAACCTTTCAGCTTAAGGACCAGAGCGTCGACCATGGCGCGCCCGTCTCCTTCCTCGTGTCGTCGTCCTACGGCATCGGCATGACGGAGGGCTGGGCGGAGCTCGGCGATGTTACTACGCGCATTCGTGTGGACGTGGACCGCGAAGCCGCGCCGCTGCTCGGTCTCCTGACACATAAACGCATCGGCGGCAGCCTTTTCTGCCAACTGGTCCTCTCAGCGCTCGAGCTCGACGAGACCCGCAAGCCCGCGCCTTATGCAGGGGGCCCCAGACTGTTTCGTTTTTCACTAAGCCGGGCCGCGGCGTCAGCACCTTGTTAACGACGTTCTGTAAGACTCGGGCCCTAATTTGAAGGGGCATGAGCCATGGCGCAGCGGGCGGCCAAGATTTTTCTTCCCTCGAACGACGAGAAAACGCCGCCGGCGCGCATCGAACCGGCGCTGCGCGATTTCACGCAGCCCTGGCTCGATCTGAACGAAAAATCCGTGCTCGTCACCGGCGGCACGGGCTCCTTCGGCAGGCATTTCGTGCAGACGGTGATCGAGCGCTATCGCCCGCGCCGTCTCGTCATCTTCTCGCGCGACGAACTCAAGCAGTACGAGATGCAGCAGATGTTTCCGATGGAGCGCTATCCTTTCATGCGCTATTTCATCGGCGACGTGCGCGATCGCGACCGTCTCGAGCTAGCCCTGCGCGACATCGACTATGTGATCCATGCCGCCGCGCTGAAACAGGTGCCGACGGCAGAGTACAATCCCTTCGAGTGCATCCGCACGAACGTGTTCGGCGCGGAAAACCTCGTTTACGCGACGCTGCGCCGGAACGTGCGCAAGGTGATCGCGCTGTCGACGGACAAGGCGGCCAACCCCGTCAATCTTTACGGCGCCTCCAAGCTCGCCTCCGACAAGATCTTCGTCGCCGCCAACAACCTCTCCGGTGCCGACGGTACGAAATTCGCCGTCGTCCGCTACGGCAATGTGTTCGGCTCGCGCGGCAGCGTCGTGCCGTTCTTCAAGAAGCTCGCGGAAGACGGGGCCGACACGCTTCCCATCACCGATCCGCGCATGACGCGCTTCTGGATCACGCTGACGCAAGGCGTGAACTTCGTGCTGTCGAGCATGGAGATGACGCGCGGCGGCGAGATCTTCGTGCCCAAGATTCCCTCCACGACCATCACCGATCTGGCGTCGCTCATCTGCCCCAAGCTCGGGCAGAAGACGGTCGGCATCCGTCCGGGCGAGAAGCTGCACGAGACAATGATCCCGGCCGATGATTCCCGCTGGACGGTGGAAATCGAAGACCGCTTCGTGATCCTGGCGAGCTTCGCGGCCGCGGCGCGCGAGGCCTACATCAACCGCGGCGCCAGGCCCGTCGCCGAGGGCTTCGCCTATTCGAGCGACAGCAACACCGAACGCCTCGACGCCCGCGGCCTGCAGATGCTTTTGGCGGCGGCTTTCGCGTGAGCGCGCCCGCCTTCCGGCGCGATCCGGCGGCTATCCCCAACCGTTTCCTGCCTTACGGCCGCCAGGTCATCGAGGAAGACGACATTGCCGCCGTCGCCGAGGCGATGCGGGGCGATTTCCTCACCACCGGTCCCTATGTCGGCCGCTTCGAAACACAGCTGGCGAAAACCGTGGCCGCCGGCCACGCCGTCGTCTGCGCCAACGGCACGGCGGCGCTGCACATGGCGGCGCGTGCGCTCAGGCTGGGGCCGGGCTCGAAGATCATCGTGCCGGCGGTGACATTTCTTGCGACAGCAAGCGCGCCACATCTGGCCGGAGCCGAGGTGGTCTTTGCCGACGTCGATCCCAATTCCGGCTTGATGCGACCGCAGGACCTGGCCGACGCGCTCAGGCGCGCGGGCCGTGCCGACGCGATATTCAACGTGCATCTGAACGGCCAATGCGGCGTCATCGAGGAGATCGCGGCGATGGCCCGCGCCCATGGCGCCCGCATCGTCGACGACGCCTGCCACGCGCTCGGCACGGGCTATGTATCGGACGACGGTTTCGTCACCTCGATCGGCGCCAACCGTTTCGCCGACATGAGCGTCTTCTCGTTCCATCCCGTCAAGGCGATTGCCATGGGCGAAGGCGGCGCGGTGACGACGAACGATCCGGAGCTGGCCAGCCGCCTCGTCTTCGCGCGCAATCACGGCATGACGCGCGAGCCCGAAGCGTTCACGAATGTCGAGGACGCGTTCGACACGGACGGCGTCCCCAATCCCTGGTACTACGAAATGGTGGAGCCGGAGTTCAACTGGCGCGCCAACGACATCCAATGCGCACTGGGACTTTCGCAGCTTGGCAAGCTCGGCCGCTTCGTGGCGCGTCGGCGCGCGCTGGCGGCGGCTTATGATGCGAAGCTTTCGGCACTTGCACCCGTTGTGCGCCCCGTGGCGCGGACGCGGCGCTGCCTGCCGGCCTGGCATCTTTATGCGGTGCTGATCGATTTCGAAGCGATGGGCGTGTCGCGCGGCAAGGTGATGCGCCGTCTTTCGCAGCACGGCGTGGGCTCGCAGGTCCACTATTATCCGGTCTATCGCCAGCCTTATTATGCGCAGCGCCACGATGTGGGCGCGCTCAAGGGCGCCGATCTCTATTACGCGCGGACGCTGAGCCTGCCGCTCTTTGCCAGCATGACGGAATCCGACGTGACGTTCGTCGTCGAAACGCTGGCGGGTTGTCTCGCTTAAAAACTTCTCGTGTCATTCCCGCGCAAACGGGAACCTGATCCCACGCATCCGCTCGGCGAAATGACTCTTAGCTCTTGGGCACTTGCTTACTGGGTTCCCGCTTGCGCGGGAACGACGATCTTTTGGGAACGGAAAGACGGGCGGAGACGCCTTTGACCGGATGCCCCTTCGCTTCGGCGCGTAACGCAAAGCGATCCCTTCCGGCAAAAACTCCGCCCGCCATCTCCCGTTTCTTATAACCCGACACCCACTGCCGAAACCCCGAAGACGCCTAAGGGCGAACCGACAAACGCAAAGCCATTTCAAAAAGCGAACCAAAAACACCGGCGAGGCCGTGGAGGGCGGCCTCGCCGAGTTGGGCGCTTAGTGGAAGAGCGACAGAGCGATTTGCGGCGCCTGATTGGCGATCGACAGGGCCTGCACGCCGAGCTGCTGTTTCGTCTGCAGCGCGGTAAGCTGGGCGCTTTCGGTGGCCATGTTGGCGTCGACCAGGTTGCCGATACCAGTGGTCAGCGTATCGGACAGGTTCTGCACGAACGTCGCCTGGATCGAGAACTTCGCCGAACCCGCGCCAAGGGTGGCAAGCGCGGAGTCGACGTTGGTGAGGGAGTTCTCGATGGAGGTGACCATCGCGGACGCACCCGACTGGGTGGAAATCGTCGCGTTCGAGGCGATCGTGACGATCGAGCCCGAAAGGCTCATGTTCTCGGCAAGCACGGTGATGCGGTGCTGGCCGTCAGCGGACGCGAGCGCTTCGATCTGGTTCGTCGAACCGTTGATCAAATTCGTGCCGTTAAACTGCGCGTTCGCCACGACGGTCGAGATCTGCTGAACAAGTGCGACGAAGTTGTCGTTCAACGCCTGACGGCTCGCCGTGTTGAGCGAGGTGTCGGACGCCGAAAGGGCCTGCTGTTTCATCTGGATGAGCAGGTCCGAGATCGACTGGCCGGCGGAAAGAGCAACGTCGACGGTCGAAGAACCGTTCTCGAGGCTCTGCGTAACGGACTGATAGCCGGCCACGTCACCGCGCATGTTCTGAGCGATGGCGAAGATGGCGCCGTTGTCCTTCGCGGTCGCAACGGTGTCGCCCGTGCTGATCGCGTTTTCCGTGGCGGCCAAACTGCCTTGGGTCTGGTTGAGGTATTCCAACGCCGTCATGGCGTCTGTGTTTGTGTTGACACTAATCATAAGCGCCTCCGTTCTGGCTCGTACGAACGAGCATTTTGCTCAGGGGCGTTTTGCCCCGAGGCGCAATTCGCAACGAATGTGCCGAAATTCCGGAAGAATTTGCTAACGATCATTTTCTGCGCAGCGCGATGGGCCGGCGCCCGGCAGAAAGATTTGCGCAACGATTGCCACAAGGCACTTCTTGCCGCTGCGCGGAAAAACTTGCCGGGCTTCCCGGCACAATCTGCCCGCTTTCGGAAAGGTAAAGGCGGCGGGGGCGTTTGCCCCGCGCCGCCTTCAGCGGTTTGACCAGACTGGAAGCAGCGCTTAGTGGAACAGCGACAGGATGATCTGCGGCGCCTGGTTGGCGATGGAGAGAGCCTGCACGCCGAGCTGCTGCTTGGTCTGCAGCGCGGTGAGCTGTGCGCTTTCGCTGGCCATGTTGGCGTCGACCAGGTTACCGATGCCGGTCGTGAGCGTGTCCGACAGGTCCTGCACGAAGGTCGCCTGGATCGAGAACTTGGCCGAACCCGAGCCGAGCGTCGCGAGCGCGGAGTCGACGTTGTTCAGCGAAGCTTCGATCGTATTGATCATCGCGGAGGCCTGAGCTTGCGTCGAGATCGAGGCATTCGACGGGATCGTCACGACCGAGCCGGAAAGGCTCATGTTCTCGGCCAGAACCGTGATGCGGTGCTGACCGTCCGAGGACGCGAGCGCTTCGATCTGGTTCGTCGAACCGTTGATCAGGTTGGTGCCGTTGAAGCTTGCGTTCTCGACGACGGTCGAGATCTGCTGCAGCAGCGCCTGGAAGTTGGCGTTCAAGGCGTTGCGGCTCGTGGTGTTGAGCGACGTATCGGCCGCCGACAGAGCCTGCTGCTTCATCTGAATGAGCAGGTCGGAGATCGACGAACCGGCCGAGAGGGCCACGTCCACCGTCGACGAGCAGTTGTTCAGGCTTTCGGTCACCGCCGCGTAGCCCGCCACCTGGCCGCGCATGTTTTGCGCGATGGCGTAGACGGCGCCGTTGTCTTTCGCCGTGGCGACCGTCAGACCGGTGCTCACTGCGTTTTCCGTCTGCGTCAGCTGACCTTGTGTCTGGTTGAGGTATTCCAGCGCCGTCATGGCGTCTGTATTGGTGTTCACGCTCAACATGGTTTTCTCCATTCCAATCTGGTGCGTCGGGTGTCGGCCCGAGGGTGCACGCCGTTCCGCAATCCCTTAGGGCAATCGGCGTGCCAACGCGGGACAGCAGGCCATTTTTATAAACAATTGTTTTTGCTGGATATTTTTTGACAAAAAAACGGTAAATCTAGGCAAGCCTTGCCGGGCGGCACTTCCGTGCGGGTCAGAAAGCGCAAAACAAAAACGCCGGCCCGCGAGGACCGGCGTTTGATCGATCTGGCATCGGCGATGCGTCTCAGGCCGCGTCCTGCAAGCCCTGCATGATCGTGCGGTTGACCTCGATCAGCGGATCGACGGGTGCACCTTCGCGCATCACGCGCTTCGAGTACTTCGCGATCCAGAGCGACAGCGAGATGATCTGCGCGCGCACGCCTTCGGGAAGGCGGTTGCGGTCGTCCATGCAGTCGGATGCCAGCGTGCGCCACACGCGGCGGTTCCAGTCGAGGGCTTCGGCAAGCTGGCCGCCCTTTGCACCGCTCTTGCGCACGTCGATCAGGGCGCCGGTCACCTGGCCGAACAGCCGGTACTCCATGGCGCGGGAATCTTCAGTGACCCGCTGCGTGCTTTGGTAGGCTTTTACCGTCATAATTAAGCCGCTCCTGTTCGAAGTCGAAAAGCTTTTTGCACTGCATGAGCGCCTTGTAGTAGTTGCCGCCCATGACGTCCCGGCTGATCTCCAGGCATTGCGCCAGCGCCGCACGGTTTCGGATGGCACCCATGAATTCGGTCATGCGAAGCGCGAAGTCGTTGTAGTAGCGCTCGTCGTCGCTGGGATCGAGATACATCATCATGATCGGAAAATAGATCCGGCGCGCGGGCGTCGACGCGTCCTCGGGCTGCATGATGTCCTTTTCCCGGAGCACGCACGCCTTGTTCTGGATGATCAGGCTCGTGCGCTTGTCGCCGTTGGTGAGGACCGCACCGTTCAGCACGAAGCGTTCGCCGGGCTTCAGCGACAATTTCAGCGGCATCGTCAGCTCCCTGGGCCGGCGCGCCAGGCGCGCCTGTCCGTTTCCCGACACACGCTAATCCCTAGTTCTTAACAAACCGCTTGCGAGCGAATGCTTTCGCTTTACCAAAGCTTAAACACGTTTGGCGCCTTATTCCCTTAGAAGAGAGGAAGGACTTGGCGAGATGGCGCTTGCCGCAGCCGCGCTCGGACTGGAAAGTCGTGCAGGAACCGGAGCGCAGGAGGACGCGCTTCTGCGCCTCGAAGAGACGCACGAAGGCGCGAGCACCGCGCTTCGGCATCGCATATCGAGCGGAATCCTGCGCCGAGCGGTTAAGGCGTGGCGCACAGGTGACATTGTGCGCGCCGGCCAGCTCGCGCTGAATGCGACGCTCGCGGAAGAAACCAACGCGCAGGCTTATCATCTTCTCGCCATGTGCCTCGAGCGCATGGGCCACATCCACAAGGCGCTTGTCACTTATGAACGCGCTTACGAACTCGATCCCGAAGATCCCGATCTCCTCATCAATCTGGGCCTGACGGCGTGGAGCCTCAAGATGCAGGACGCGGCGGTCGCAATGTTCCGCCGCTATATCGCGCTGCGTCCGGATTCTCCGCTCGGCTACAACAATCTGGGCACGATCCAGTGCGAGATGGGAGATCCGGCCGCCGCGATCGCGACGCTGCGCACGGCGCTGCTGCGCATGCCGGCCGAACCCGTGCTGTGGAACGCGCTTGCGACGGTGCTGGCGGAATCGGGCCGCTCCGAAGAGGCGATCGTGTTCTACGAGGAAGCCATCCGCCTCGCGCCGGGCTTCCCGCGCGCCTATCACAATCTGGGCTTCGCCTATTCGCATCTGGGACGTCTCGACGAAGCGCTGGTCGCTTACGACAATGCGCTGGCCCGCGCCGTCGATCCGAAAGAGATCATCGAAGGCAATCATTCGCGCGGCGTCTGCCTGATCGGCATGGGACGCCTCGAAGAAGGCTTTCGCGAATATGAGATCCGCAATTCGCCGCGCTTCCGTTCGTTCGTGCAGCATGTGCTGACGGCGCCCGGCTGGAACGGCGAGCCGCTTGCCGGCAAGCGTCTCCTCGTCGTCGGCGAGCAGGGCCTGGGCGACGAACTCATGTTCGCGACCGTCGTTCCCGATCTCATCGACGCGGTCGGCCCCAATGGCCGGCTGCAGATCGCCGTCGAGCATCGGCTCGTCAGCTTCTTCGCGCGTTCGTTCCCCAAGGCCGAGGTCGGCCCCTACGAGGACCGCAAGGTGATGACGGACGACGGGTCCTATGAAGTCCGCTTCATTCCGTGGGCGATCCGGGACGGCGAGCCGGACTTCTACACGACGATGGGAACGCCGCTGCAATTCCTGCGCAGGAGCGTGAACGACTTCCCCGCCAAGCCGCTGTTCGCCGCCGAGCCGGCGCGCACGGCGGAATTCCGCCGGCGTCTGGAGGCGATGGGGCCGGGACCGTTCGTCGGCATCTGCTGGCGTTCGATGATGCAGGATGTCAAACGGCAGAAATATTTCAGCCCGCTCGACGCCTGGGGTCCCGTGCTGCAGACGAAGGGCGTCACCTTCGTCAATGTGCAATACGGCGACTGCAACGAAGAGCTCGCGCGGGCCCGCGAAGCGTTCGGCATCGACATCAAGGTGATCGACGATCTCGATCTCAAGAACGACATTGAAGGTGCGGCGGCGCTGTCGGCGGCCCTCGATCTGGTTCTGTCCGCGCCGACGGCCGCGGCGGCGGTCGCGGCCTCGACCGGCACCGAGACCTGGTTCCTCACCGCCGGACGCACCTGGCCGCAATTGGGGACGGACCGTTTCCCCTGGTACGCGAAGACGCGCGTCTTCTCGCCGGAGAAGTTCGGCGACTGGAATGCGCTGATGCCGCGGCTGGCCGGAGAACTCGAGACGTTCGCCCGGCGCTGACGCCGGCATCGAAACGGGCACGGCCGATCCCCTGCTATCAGGGACTTTAACGGGGACTTCGAAAAACACCCTCCCGCGCGGCATGCATGCAAGCCCCGCCGCGCAAGGCTTTTCCGCGTTTCGTGGTTCGGTCCGGTGGACAAGAACAGGGCCGCGCAGGGATTTTTTCGTCCGTGTACGGCATACCAGCGTCCGCCCCGCCGGCCGGAACGGCGGCTTGCAGCCGATTGCGCTGGGAATATGGATGTTGGCGGCCATGACGAAGGATCTTTTATGCACCAATTTGGTGCAATATAACCAATTCGGTTATGAAAGGGAAGCCAAATGTCCTGTCCCTGCGCTACGGCCTTGGCCCAGCGCCGCCGCTTGCCATAGCGGTCCGGGAGACCGATATCCTGCACAGGTTCAAGGATATTCCCGGCATGGCCCTACCCGAGACGCCAGAGCTTCCAACCATCGGAGAAGCCGGCGCCCCCTTTAATCCGCTCCACGCCGTCCGCTCGATCGGCTTCAGCCTCTTCGTCAACGGCGTGTGCCCCTACATTCTCTATCGCGTGCTCCAGCCGCATTACCCGGCGGACAGCGTCATGCCGCTCGTCTATGCCAGCGTCTTTCCGCTCCTGGGCCTGGTGCTCGGACATATCCGCACCCGCATGATCGATTTCATCGCCGTGCTCGCCCTGTTCGAAATCTCCTACAACATCGCCACGGCCCTGGCCGCGTCGAACGTGCACTGGGCGATCGTCCTGCGCTCGTCGGAAGGATTCTTCGTCGCAACGGCCTTCCTCGTCCTGACCCTGACCGGCTATCCGCCCATCTTCTACATCGCCCGCCAGTTCGCGACGGCGTCAGGCCCGGCGATGCTGCGGGATTTCGAGACGGCCAACGCGATCGACAAGCGGCGCACCTTTGTCATCGCCTCGTTCGCCTGGGTGGGGAGCATCCTGTTTCAGACGTCACTCAATCTCGGACTCGCGGTGACGGTGACGCCCGCGAATTATCTCCTGATCGCCCAGTTCCTGAACACGGGCATCAGCGCGGCCATGATCGTGTGGACCATCCGGTTCACGACCACGCGGCTGGAGCGCTATCGCCCGCCGGCCGCGGTCTAGGTCCCTCCCTCTCGCGCCTTGGGTCTTGCGCATCGCCGCTCTAAGCTCGCCCCGCCACCAAGGGGCCCTTCCCATGACCGTCCGCTCGATTCTCTTCCGCAACGCGCGCCTGTTCGACGGCGAAGCCGTGCAGGAGAACGCCCATGTCCTCGTCGAGGGGGACCGCATCAAGGAGGTGAGCGGACGCGAGATCAAATCGGCCGCCGCCGAAACGCTCGATCTCGGCGGACGCATGCTGATGCCGGGCCTGATCGATGCGCATTACCACGCTTATGCGACGGACCTCGATCTCGCCAAGGCGGACCAGACCGTGCGCTCGCTGCATGCGCTGGAAGCGCACGCGTTGCTCGAAGCCTCCCTGCAGCGCGGCTTCACCACGGTGCGCGATGCGGCCGGCGCCGACTACGGGCTCGCGAAGGCGACAGAGAAAGGCCTCATCAAGGGTCCACGCATCTTCTATGCCGGCCGCGCCATCACACAGACAGGCGGCCATGGCGACACGCGGGCGGCCAGCGTCGAGCCCTGCGCCTGCGGGCAGATGCCGGGCATGAGCTGGGTGGCGGACGGGCCCGATGAAGTGAGGAAGGCCGTGCGCGAAGAGCTCCGCAAAGGCGCCGACCAGATCAAGATCTTCGTCTCAGGCGGCATCTCCTCGCCCACCGATCCCGTGTGGATGCCGCAATTCAGCGACGAGGAAATCCGCGTGGCCGTGGCCGAAGCCGCGACCCGGCGCACCTATGTGATGGCGCATGCCTACACGGCGGATTCGATTGCCCGCGCGGTCGAATGCGGCGTGCGCTCGATCGAACACGGCAACCTGATCGACCGCGCGGCGGCGGACGTCGTCAAAGCGCATGACGCCTTCGTCGTGCCGACGCTTGCGACCTACGACGCGCTCTACAAATACGGCGCCGCCACCGGCGCGCCGGAGTTCCTGAAGAAGAAGCTCGAAGACGTGCGCAGCGCGGGCCTCGAAGCCCTCGTGCTGCTGCAGGAGGCGGGCGTGTCGATGGGCTTCGGCACCGATCTGCTGGGCGCGCTGCACGCGCATCAATCGGAAGAATTCCTCCTGCGCGCCCGCGTGATGCAGCCGCTCGACATCCTGCGCTCGGCGACAACGATCAACGCCAAACTCCTCAATCGCGAAGGCGAACTCGGCTGCGTGAAAGCCGGCGCGCTCGCCGACCTCATCGTCGTCGACGGCGATCCGCTCAAGGACCTTTCAGTACTGACGGGACAAGGCGCGCGGATACCGGTGATTGTGAAGGGCGGCGAAGTGATGAAGATGGAATTGCGGTGAGACTTGCAGCAAACAAAGTGATTCAGGTCGACTCGTTCCACCTCCCCCTTGTAGGGAGGTCGGCGAGCCAATACGTCTGGTAAGCAGCAGTCACAAGGCGCGAGCCGGGTGGGGGCCCCACCCGAAATCGCGTTCCGCGATTTCGACCTCCACGAGGGGGAGGTAAATTATGCCGAAAACCGAATGGCGGAGGCCCCATGAAGTGCCCGGATTGCAATGCCGAGTTGGTGCAGAAGAAACGCGACGGAATCGAGATGGAAGTCTGCCCGTCCTGTGCGGGCATGTGGCTCACGCCGCAGGAACTGACTCAGCTCGAGGATGAAGTCTTCGATTTCGGCGACGACGAAAAGGGCAGCCTGATGTTCGAGCCCACGCAAGACAGCCGCAAATGCCCGCAATGCGGCCAGCCGATGAAAAGTTTCCAATACCGGCTCTACGATCTCACGATGGATTTCTGCGAGGCGCAGCACGGCTACTGGCTGGAGCCGGACGAAGACAAGCGCGTCCTCCAGCTCATGAAGGACGAAGAACACAATCTCGGCCGGAAGGTCCTGGCGGAAGACCGGTTCGCCGCGCATCTGCGCTACCTGCGCTCAGGCTCCTTCATGGACAAACTTCGCGATCTGGCGACGGTCGCGATGGACCCGAAAACGAAATATCGCGAAGATTGATCCCCACTCCGTTTGCGGCGGATCGCGTCTGCCTACCGGTCGGAGAATAAGTCTGGAGTCTTGGCACCGCTGCGTGCCCACCTCGGTCAGATGCCGACGGAAGGAATATCCAGATGCGATGCACTCTGGATTTAGAATCGCCGCGGATGTGCGCAAAGTACACCAATGGGAACGATGACCGCGATGAATAGTGTCACAATATTCTGGATGCAGCTTATCACAAGTGTTTGCGTCTTCGGCACGGTCGCGGTGTGGTACGTTTGGCCGTCACTAACCAAACTTTCTCGTAATTCTGCTCTAATTCTGCTGCTCTTTGTGCATGTGCCTCGCTATGTGGGAATGACTTTATTGGTTACGGGTATGGTCGATCCGAAACTACCCACGGCGTTCCTTTCCAGTGCTGCTTACGGCGATCTCTTGGAAGCGGCGCTGGCCTTCGCTTCCATCTTTGCTCTGCATGGCAATTGGCGTGTTGCCGTTCCTCTGGTGTGGGTGGCCAACACATGGGGATTCGCGGACCTGCTGAACGGAGTACGCGGCGTCCTGCAGTGGAATGTTCCGAGCTTCAACCTGGGCACTTTTTGGTACGTCTATACGTTCTACGCCCCTCTCGTAATCGTTTCGCATTTGATGATCTTTGGGATTTTGATCAAGTCTAAGTCTTGGAAGAAATGAGGTTTCGGACTCTGTCGGCGATAGCTTGCAGCCGCGAATTAAGCAGCGGTCTGTTGAAGATGGGATCGCGGGCTACTGTTGCTGCTGTTGCTGCTGCTGATGATAGAGCCGCTCCGCGGCGGTGTCGCCGTGGCCGGATTGGGCGCGAGGACAAGCGCGTCCTCCAGCTCATGAAGGACGAAGAACACAATCTCGGCCGGAAGGTCCTGGCGGAAGACCGGTTCGCCGCGCATCTGCGCTACCTGCGCTACCTGCGCTCGGGCTCCTTCATGGACCGGCTTCGCGACCTGGCCACGGAAGCGATGGATCCGAAGACGAAATATCGCGAAGACTGATCGGCTTGCACGCCTCCAACCCCCGGGAGAGCGGAGTAGTGTCCATGAGGAATTGCGGATATCCTGGCGGCGATTTTCCGCTCAAGGGGGTACCTATGGACGGCTGGCGAATTCCTTCGGCACTGGCTGTCGCTTTGGCGACTTCGGTCTGTCCGGCTCTGGCCGGGACCGACATGGCAGCGACCGGTTCACCGCCGGATGATGCCTGCATGATCCTTGCCCGCGCGAAGCACGATCAATGGGTGCAGCCGCGTGTGCTGATCGAGCAAACCAAGACCTTCGCCGACGGCTCCACCAGGACGAACACCATCCTGGCCGCCGAGAACACGGCCTACGGAAAACATCTCAATTCGTGGAACTCGGTCGCACTGTCCATTCGCGAACGCGCAGTGCCGCCGCCGGACACGATCTTGGCATCGATGCGGCTTGCCACCTGCGTCAAGAGTTCCACCGTCCAGGAAGCAAATCAGACGGCATCCGTCTATTCCTACGACTACCTTCCCGACGACCACGGCTTCGTCGCCCACGGAAAAATGTGGATTTCGGATTCGACCGGCCTGCCGCTGCGTGAAGAGATGCAGGATCCTGCGCCGCCCGCGAACGCGATGGTCGCGACCGCAATTTCCGCCGTCTACCAGTACGGCGTCGCCATTCCGCGCGGCGCGGAGCTCGCCGACTCTTCGCGGCTCAATCGGACCAATCAGCTGATGAGGAGCATGCAATCTGGCGTCGGCGGCATCATGCTGAAAGGCCCGGGAAGCAGCGGCGGCGCAAAATAAACGGTGCGCCGTGCTGTAACTTGCCGCCTCTGAATTCGGCCTCGTTCGCGGACAGACTTCGCGTTCTGGCCACCGTGACTCGAAGACGAAATATCGCGAAGACTGATCCTTACGGGCCTTGTCGACTGCGGTCTGTGCTTCGCCGCCGCGCAAAAAAATTCCACTTCGTCCTGAAAAAGCTGACCGTGTCCGTCTCATGCAATATGGGAGGTGACGGACCGCCCAGAGGATAAAAGGGGTGCAAGATCATGATGACTTTCAAGACCCGTGCCGTATTGATTGCCATGGCGGTGTCGCCGCTGACGTTTGTCGGCACAACCGCGCATGCCTTGGAGTGCCACTGCTCGGCCTATGAAACGGTGAATGGCCACCAGGTCTGCATCCACCAGACCTGTACGGGGTTGCCGCCTCTTCCTCCGCCTCCGCCGACGCCGCCCGCTCAGCCAGTGCCGCAGCCTTGACGCACTGAACGACGACCGCGTCGGAAACGATCCGGTCGGCGCGGCTACCCGCCCTGCACGTCCTTCGGGTCGGCTTCGTTGAGGAGCGGCTCCTTCGCCGCGAAACGGCGGAGATTCTCGAGGAAGAGGTCGTCGCCGCGCGCGACGAGGCCGGAACCGTTCGCCGAGGCGTGCGCCGTGAGGGCTACGCGCGGGTGTGACCAGAACGGACTGTCCGCCGGGAGCGGTTCGGTGCGGAAGACGTCGAGGATCGCGAACTCCGGCTTGCCGGCATCGAGGGCCTGCAGCAGCGCATCCTCGTCGACGAGACCGCCGCGGCCGACATTGACGAGCACGGCGTCCGCCTTCATCGCGGCGAGAAAGCCCGCGTCGACCATGCCTTCGGTCTCCTTCGACAGCGGCAGCGAAAGCACGACGACATCGGAGGCCGGCAAATGCGCGTGGAGGTCTTGCGGCGAAATCATCTGGTCGGCGTGCTCGTGCGTCCCTTGCGAGCGCCGCACGCCGGTGATGTGCGCACCGAACGCGCGGGTGCGCTTGGCGGTCTCCCGGCCGATGGCGCCGAAGCCTATGATCAGCCAGCGCGACTTCATCATCTCGCGGAAGGCGATGCGGTCCCATCGGCGTTCGGTTTGCGCCGTCCTGCGGTCGGGGCCGCGCTGCAAATGGTCGAGCACGGTCGCGATCACATACTCCGCCATGCTGATCGACTGCGCCGTGCTTGTGGTAAGCCGGGCGCCCTTCTTGACGAACTCCGCGAACACCGGATTGTCGAAGCCGGCCGCACCGCTCTGGACCCACGCGAGCACCGGCGAAGCGATAATCGCGCCGATATAGCCGCCAATCGCACCACGGCTCTGAAACAGATCGAAGTTGAGCCAGGCGATTTCCGGGCGGACCTCGTTGGCTTCGATCTCCCTGCCGCCGATCCGGAACTTGCGGTCTTGTGTCATGACGATGGTTTCGATGCCGGCGACGGAATCGAGGCGCGATTTAATCCTGAGGTAAGAAGGTTCGAAGATCAGGGCGCGGGTCAAAGCCGGTCATCCTTCCTGGCCGCAATGGGATCGGAGTATAGGGCCACCTGACACATTCCCTTATGCTGCCCGACCGATGTCGACTCGCACTTTGAGACCCGCCTGTGCGGCCGGATTGATCAGCGTGTCGACGCTGAAATTCACAATCTTGCCGCGAAGAAGATCGTTGAGCCGCGGTTGCGTAATGCCGAGACAGCGCGCGGCTTCGGCTTGCGTCACGTTCCAGCTCTTTACGCGCTCTTCGATCGCGATCAGAAGGCGCGAGCGCAGCGTCATGTTCGCCGCTTCGGCCGGCGTGTTTTCCAGCGCGTCCCACACATTCTCGAAACGCTGACGTTTCATCGTCATCTCTCCCGAATTTGCCGCAGCCGTACGGCGGCGACGTCGAAATCCCGCTTCGCCGTTTGCCGCGTCTTCTTCTGAAAGGCATGCAGCACGTAGACGGCATCGGCAATGTCGGCGACATAGAGCACGCGGAATGCACCGGTTTCGCCGCGAATTCTTATTTCCCTTACTCCACGACCGACTGGCAAGAAGCAAAACCAACCCGCGCCTACTGCTGCTGTTGCTGCTGCTGATGATAGAGCCGCTCCGCCGCGGTGTCGCCGTGGCCGGATTGTTTCAGCGGGCGGGTGACGCGGAGGAATTCTTCGTGGCGGACCGGCGCCTGCGTCGGCTCCACCGAAACAGAGATCGCAAGCTCGGACTCCGCATCGCCCTTGAAGGTGCCGCGCGTGGGCGGAACGTCGGCGTAGTCGCGGCCGACGGCCACGCGGATGTGGCGCTCGCCGGCCTCGATGGCGTTGGTGGGATCGAAGCCCAGCCAGCCTAAGCTCGGCAAGTAGGCTTCGACCCAGGCATGCGTCGCGTCCTGGTCGGAGCGGTCCTCGCCCTTGCGGCGGTGATGCAGATATCCGGAGACGTAGCGCGTGGGAATTCCCCAGCTCCGCGCAATGGCGATCATGATGTGCGCGAAGTCCTGGCAGACGCCGCTCTTGGCCTCCAGCGCGTGCTCGATGGGCGAATGGACCTGCGTGACGCCCTGCTCGTAATCGAACGTGTCATGGATGGTCTTGTTGAGATGGCGCAATGCGGTCAGCGGATCGCCGTCCGGTTTCGCAAGATCGTGCGCGCCGACGAATTCGGCGAGCGCGCGCGACGGCACCGCGAATTTCGACGCTTCGATCAGATCGTAATGATCGTCCGAAAGATTGAGCGCGTTGTAGCGTTGCCATTCGAGCGCGTCGGCGGCGAAAGGCGGCTCGGGGCGCGGGGTCACTTCCACCACCGCCTGCACGTCGATGCGCAGTTCCTCATGCGCACGCAGCACATTGAAATGATAGACAGCGTTGCCGAGATGGTCGGTATAGGCATAGAGCTGCGCGCGCGGGTTGGTGACGATCTGGAAATTCCTCAGCGACTGCGTGCCTTCCGAACGCGGCTGCATGCGAAGCTCCATGACGCTTTCGTGCACGGGCTGCGAGTAGCGGAAACGCGTGACGTGGCGGATGGAATAGAACATCAGAGGACCGTCTCCGCGCCGTAGGCGATATAGGCCGCATAGACGGCCTCGTGGATCTCTTCGCACTGGCGCGTGATTTCGCTCAGGAACGCGTCGATCGTGCCGCCGATCAGTTCGTCGATCTGCCCGAAATCCACGGCCGCCTTGAGACGGCCCGCCAGACGTTCGCAGGCTGCGCGGCGCTGCGGCGGGGCGCCCGGCGCCACATGGGCCAGCGCGTCGCGCATGCGGTCGACGGCGAATTTCACCGAATGCGGAAACTCCGGATCGAACAGCAGGAACTCCGCGATGGTCTCCGGCTTGATCGCCGCCGTATGCTCTTTGCAATAGGGCTCGAACGCCGTGCAGTATTTCAGCAGACCCAGCCAGTCGAGATATTTGGGCGGCGTGGCGAGCTCGGGATTCATCTGCGCGCCGAAATGGATGTCGAGCAGGCGGCTCACCAGCTGCGCGCGCTCGATGAAGCGGCCGAGCTCGAGGAAATACCAGCCTTCGCCGTGGCGCAGCGTGGTGTAGGTGACGCCACCCAGTGTGTAGATGTCTTCCAGCGCATCGCGGAACAGCCGCGCCGGCTGGTGCACCCAGATCTGCTCGATGGTCACGGGTTGGAGCCTGAGATAGAGACGGTTCAGGTGCTCCCACACCTCCGTCGACAATTGCTCGCGCACCTGCCGTGCATTGTCGCGCGCGAAACGCAGCGAACTGACCAGCGAGGACGGATTGTAGCGCGAGAAGGACAGCGCTGCGGTGACGGCGAAGGCGTCGTGCGATTGCGCGGTGAATTCTTCGGCGGAAAGCGCCGCGGCGAGGCGCGCCCAGGCGCGGTCGGCGTCTTCCTTCGATTGCTCCACCATGGATTCCAGGCGCACGGCGAGCAGCCGGCTCGTGTGCTCGGCGCGCTCGATATAGCGGCCCATCCAGTAGAGGCTGTCGGCGACCCGGCTCAGCATCAGGAACTCAACACCCAGGTGTCCTTGGAACCGCCGCCCTGGCTTGAATTGACGACGAGGCTGCCGCGCCTGAGCGCCACGCGCGTGAGCCCGCCCGGCACGATGGTCGTTTTTTCTCCGTGCAGAATGAAAGGCCGCAAATCGACATGCCTCGCTTCGATGCCGCTTTCGACGAAGGTGGGCGCCGTCGAGAGCTGGATGGTCGGCTGCGCGATGTAGTTCTCCGGATCGGCCTTCAGCTTCTCGGCGAACGCCTCGCGCTCGCTCGCGCTCGCATGCGGACCAACCAGCATGCCGTAACCGCCGGATTCGCCCACGGCCTTCACCACCAGCGTGTCGAGATTGGCGAGCACATGGGAGAGCGATTTCGGCTCGCGGCAGAGGAAGGTTTGGACATTGTCGATGATCGGTTCCTCCGAGAGATAATAGCGGATGAGGCGCGGCACATAGGCATAGACGGCCTTGTCGTCGGCAACGCCGGTGCCGAGCGCATTCGCGATCACGACATTGCCGGCGCGATAGGCGTTGAACAGCCCCGGCACGCCCAGCGCGGAATCCTCGCGGAAGATCAGGGGATCGATGAAATCGTCGTCGACGCGGCGATAGATGACGTCGATGCGCTTGAGGCCCGAAGTCGTGCGGGCATAGACGACGTTGTCATTGACCACGAGGTCGCGGCCTTCGACGAGCTCGACGCCCATCTGCCGCGCCAGGAACGCGTGCTCGAAATAGGCGGAGTTGAATACGCCGGGCGTCAAGACCGCGATCGAGACGTCTTCCTGATACGGCGCCAGCGATTTCAGCGTCGCCAGCAGTTCCTGCGGATAGTGCTCGATCGGCTGCACGCGCGCGAAGCGGAAGACGCCCGGAAAGGCGCGGCGCACCACTTCGCGATTGGCCAGCATGTAGGAGACGCCGGAGGGCACGCGCAGATTGTCTTCCAGCACGACGAAGCGTCCGTCCTCGCAACGCACGAGATCGGTGCCGCAGACGTTCACATAGGCGCCGTGCGGCACGGGAAGCCCGCGCATCTCGCGGCGATAATGCTTCGAGCCGTAGATCATGCTCCGGGGTACGATCCCGTCCTTGAGCACGCGGCAATCCGAATAGATGTCGCGCAGGAAAAGATTGAGCGCGGCGATGCGCTGCTTGAGGCCCGCCTCGACGCGCGTCCATTCCTCGGCCGTCACGATGCGCGGCAAAAGGTCCGTCGGAATGATCCGCTCGGTCGCCTGGTTGTCGGAATAGACCGTGAAAGTGATGCCCTGGTGCAGGAAGGACTGCTCGCAGGCCTGCTGGCGGCGCGCCAGCTCGTCGGAATCGAGCTCGGAGAGCCTCTTATGCAGCGCCGCACAGTGCGGCCTCACCGAGCCGTCGGCTGCGAACATCTCGTCATAGGCTTTCGCCAGGACATAGTCCTTGTAAGGAGCGTCGCGGCCGGGCCGCGCTCCCCGTGGCTCCGTCTCTTCTACGCGCGCTGCTGCCACCCCATGCTGCATATGCGAAGTGTGAGGCCTAGTGACCCCCCTTCGTCAAGCGCTCAGTGCAGCACGCTCGTCAGGAAGGCCTTCGCGTCGGCCGCCGACTTGTCCGCCTCGTCTTCCTGCAGGACGTGGCCGCCGTCGGGATAGACGATCAGCTTCGAGCCGGGGATCGCCTTCTGATACTCGTAAGCCGCCGCGACCGGGATCAGATGGTCCTTCGCGCCCCAGAGGATCAGCGTCGGCGCCTTGATGTCGCCGGCATGGTCCTTGATGTAGCTGTCGCCGAACGGCATCTGGGCGCGCACGAGCATCGCTTCAGGCGTGCCTTCCATCCGGGCGAAGTCCTGATATTGATCGATCATCTGCGGCGTCACGAGATTTTCGTGATTGAAGGCGTCGTGCAGGCCTTCCGCGAACATCGAACGTGGCGCCATGTGCACCAGGAGCTTGTTCAGCACCGGCGTGCGCAGGAGACGGAAGCCGATCGGAACATGATCGCCCGCCTTGGCCGGCATGCCACCGGCGTCGATCAGGATGAGCGCGGTGACGCGTTCGGGATACATCTCCGCGAAGCGCGCGGCCACACCGCCACCCATGGAGTTGCCGCCGATGGCGAATTTCTTGAGACCGATCTTGTCGGTGACGGCATCGACGAACTCCGCCATGCCTTTTTGCGAGTAATACTCGGTACCCGTTGCGCCGGTGAGACCATGGGCCGGCATGTCGATCGTCACGATGCGATACGTGTCGCCGAGGCGCGCGACCCAGGGCTCCCAGGTGAAGAGCGATGCGCTCATGCCGTGGAGCAGCACCAGCACCGGCGCGGTCTTCGGGCCCTGATCGCGATAATGCACGCGCGGAACATCCTTCAGCGCAAGGAACTGCGACGGCGGCGTGGCGTATTTGGCCTCCAGCGTGGCGCGCGGAATCTCCGGCACGCTCAGATAGAAATAGGCGCCGACAAGGATCGCCGCGATGGCGGCAAAAATGCCCAAGAAAACGCGCATGGTGCCCCCCACCTGTTTCAATGAGTTTCGTGCGGCGCGCCTCGCGACGCAAGCCCCCGCGCACATGCGCTGTCAGACGAAACCCGACGCCGTTCAGAGGAGCCCCAGGAGCGCGTCCTGATTGGGCTCCGCAGCGACACCCAGCTCGCGGAACGGGATCGCACGCAGCTCGGAGGCCGCAGCCTCGCTGATGCACCAGGCGCGAAGCACGCGGCACGCGTCGATCAGTTTCGCCTTCGTGACCAGGTCGGAGAAGATGCGCGCCGTGCGCGGCGAAAAGAAGAGTGCGGCGTCCAGCGTGCCCTGCGCGAGCGCGTTTTGCGCATCCGGTGGAAGCGCGTTTGCGGCGACCGCGTCGTAGAGCATTTCGTTGCGAATGGAGAACCCGCGCGCCGAGAGCGTCTCCGCGAGATTTCCACGCGTCTCCGCACCCGATGCATGAAAAAGCGCGCCGCGCTTCGCGTCGAGATTTGCGATCGCCAAAGCGGCAAGCGCCTGGGCATCGCCGCCGGCATCATCGACATCGGCGAAGCCCAGTTCGCGCGCGGTGTTCGCGGATTGCGCGCCGACGGCAAGGACTTTCACGTCGCGGCGCCTGGTGCGCGTCGCCAGTGCGCGGATGCCGTTCGCGCTGGTGACGAGAACGGCCTGCACGCCGTCAAGCGCGATGTCGCCGCCCGCGCGAATCCGGATATCGAGCAGCGGCGCGATCACCGCCTGATGGCCGCGCGCCGCAAGTTTCGCCGCCGTCTCTTCGGCATCGTCCCGCGGCCGCGTGACGAGAACGCGCATCTACAACACAAGCCAGCGTGCGGCGCGTGGCTTGAGCGCGAGACCGGATTCGCGGCCGGCTTCCGCGGCCGCATTGACCGCATCGCCGTCCAGCCGGATTTCAAAACCGGTTTCCACGAAGTCGCTGCCATCGGGCGCCAGAACCTCGCCGCGAAAGACGAGACGATCGCCGGTGTAGGCGGCGAGACCCGCGATGGGCGTTTTGCACGAACCGTCGAGCGCATGCTGAAAGGCGCGTTCGCAGGCGAGCGCGGTTTCGCTCAAAGGATCGTTCAGCGCTGCGACGGCGGAGGCTGCCGCGTTGTCCGCCGCGCGGATTTCGACGCCGACCGCGCCCTGCGCCAGCGCCGGCAGCCAGTCGGTCAGCGGCAGAAGGCCCGTGGCGCGGCTTGCGAGACCGAGACGCTTCAGTCCGGCATAAGCGAGCAGGACGGCGTCGTAGTTTCCGGCATCGAGTTTGGCGAGACGCGTGTCGACATTGCCGCGCAGCAGGAGAATCTCCAGGTCGGGCCGCGCCCGCGCGATCTGCGCCTGGCGGCGGACGGAGCTCGTGCCGATGCGGGCGCGCTGCGGCAGGTCGTCGAGCGTCCGCGCGACATTCGAGATGAACGCGTCTCGCGGGTCCTCGCGCGACAGGATCGCGTGGATCGCGAGTCCGTCCGGCAGCGCAACCGGCACATCCTTCATGGAATGCACGGCGACGTCGATCTCGCCGGCCAGCAGCGCCTGCTCCAGCTCTTTGGTGAAAAGACCCTTGCCGCCCAGATCCGCCAGAGGACGATCCTGGATGCGGTCGCCCGTGGTCTTGATGGGGACGATCTCGCAGGGGCAGCTTTTGGCCGCCAGGAGCCCCTGCACCATTCCGGCCTGCGCCAGCGCGAGCTTCGAGCCGCGTGTGCCGATACGCAACGGGACGGGGTTTTGCGGCATCGAAGACTTCGCGCTAAAGGGTGCTGCGACAAATATCATGGCAGAACAGTCCCGCCCATTCACCGTTCTAGGCCTCGAAACGAGCTGCGACGAAACCGCAGCGGCGGTCGTGCGGGGACGCGCGCCCGGGCCCGGCGAAGTCCTGTCCAACGTGGTGTTGAGCCAGCTTGAAGAGCATCGCGCCTTTGGCGGCGTGGTGCCCGAGATCGCGGCGCGCGCGCATATCGAGGCGCTGGACGCCATTGTCGCCGATGCGCTGGCTGAAGCCCGATGCACGCTCGGCGATATCGACGCGGTGGCTGCGACCGCCGGTCCGGGCTTGATCGGCGGGGTGATGGTGGGACTGACCACGGCCAAGGCGCTCGCCATGGCGGCCGGGAAACCACTGGTGGCGGTCAACCATCTGGAAGCACACGCGCTGACCGCGCGGCTCACGCACGGCGTGGCCTTCCCGTTTCTGCTCCTGCTGATCTCGGGCGGCCATTGCCAGCTTCTGGCCGTCGAAGGCGTGGGCCGGTTTCGTCTCTACGGCACGACGATCGACGATGCCGTCGGCGAAGCTTTCGACAAGACCGCGAAGCTGATGGGCCTGCCCTATCCCGGCGGCCCCAACATCGAAGCGTTGGCGCGCAACGGGAATGCGAAGCGTTTTGCCCTGCCGCGGCCGATGCTGGGCCGCGACGGATCGGATTTCTCGCTGTCGGGACTGAAGACAGCCGTGCGACTTGTTGCAACGGCAAAGGACTTCGGCGCTTCGGATTGCGCCGATCTGGCGGCGTCGTTCCAGACGGCGATCGTCGACGTTCTGATCGATCGCACGCGCGCGGCGATGGAGCGATTCACGGCGGAGTTCGAGAACGCCCGAACGCTGGTCGTCGCCGGCGGCGTCGCGGCCAATGAAGCGATCCGCGATGCGCTTTCCGCGCTCTGTTCGAAAAAAGGCTTTCAGATAAAAAAGCCCCCGCCCAAGCTCTGCACCGACAATGCCGCGATGGTCGCCTGGGCGGGGATAGAAAGAAGCCAGTTGGGGCTGTTTGACGAACTTGGGGTCGCGCCTAGAGCTCGCTGGCCACTCCAGGCAGACCCAGCAAGGGGGAGCCTTGCCGCCAGGTCCGCCTGAAACTCGGCGCCTCAGATGAGGCTGTAGGGTGCGAAGGACAGAAGGCCCGCGAGGACGAGCATCGTGCCCATGAAGGCACTGATGACGATCTGGTTGAAACGCGAGCTCTGCTCCGGAACGTGATGAAACTGTGTCATGGCGACCTCTCCCTTTGTGTCCGGGCGGCCCTGCCGCCCTCTGAATTCCGTTGGCCGTTGCGGCCTTCGATGAGAGGAAGATAGGGCGGCTCTAACGGCGTTTCAATGAACGAATACAAAAGTATTCAGTCTTCAATGATTTCCATATAGTGCCGCTGCCATCTCTAACATATTGTTTTGAAGGTGTTTTCTGAAGAATGACAGCTTGTCATGCGATTGGCGCATAGGGGAGATGCCGGCCGATGAAGCTCGCGACCTGGAATATCAACTCCATTCGGCTTCGTCTGAAGCTGGTGGTCATGCTCCTGAAGAAGGAGGAGCCGGACGTTCTGTGTCTTCAGGAGACCAAGGTCGTGAACGACCTTTTCCCGGCCGACGCCTTCAGGCAGCTGGGCTATGTCCATCAGGCCATCCACGGCCAGAAGGGCTATCACGGCGTCGCCGTGCTCTCGAAAAGGCCCTTCACGGAGACGAACTCCGTCAGCCTCTGCGACAACCCGGATTGCCGACACATCCAGGTGCGCTTCGAGAACGGCATCGAGCTCCACAATTTCTATGTGCCCGCCGGCGCCGACATTCCCGATCCCGTCGTCAATCCCAAATTCGCGCATAAGCTGAGCTTTCTGCGCGAGATGGCGCGGCTGTTCGAACACCGCACCGACAAAGGCGAGGCGCGCGCGATCCTCGTCGGCGACCTGAACGTGGCGCCGCTCGAGAATGATGTCTGGAGTCACAAGCAGCTGCTCGACGTCGTCAGCCACACGCCGGTCGAAACCGGTCTTCTCAACGAGGCCAAAGCCGCATTCGACTGGATCGACGTGACCCGCGAATTCGTGCCGGCGACGGAGAAGATCTATTCCTGGTGGAGCTATCGCGCGCAGGACTGGAAAGCGTCCGACCGCGGCCGCCGGCTCGATCACATCTGGGTCAGCCAGGGCCTAAAGGGTGCGGTGAAATCGCAGCAGATTCTCAAAGCCGCCCGCGGCTGGACGCAGCCGTCCGATCACGTGCCGGTGATAGCGGAACTGGAGGCGTGATACTTCTCCAAAATTGTCGTGGCCCGCTTTATCTGCTGAAGGCGTCCTTCCGCCACGCCACATAATTCGTGGCGGTGAAGTGCTCCAGGCCTTCGTGATAACGCGGAATGGGATGCGGAGCCCCGAGCGGATTGATCGTGGCGATCCGGTAATTGCGCTCCGTGAGGAAGAACCAGAAATCGCGCAGATAGGTGCGCGTGTCGATGTTGCAGCCGCCGAATTCGAAAGCGCAGGCTCTGATCGCGCCGCGCGCGAACGCCTTCTCGCCGCCGAGGAAGGCGTTGTACTCGTAGCCTTCGATATCGAACTTGGCGAAATCGATGCGGTCGATCCTGCGCTCTTCCAGCACGGCATCGAGCGTCGTGACGGCGACCGTCTCGCGACCTTCCATTGACACGCCGGCGAAATCGAGGCGGCGATTGGCGAGGCTGGCAATGCCGGAGCCTTCGCGATCGAAATAGAGCGTTTCTTCACCTTGCTTGTCGGACAGCGCAATCTTCAGCAGCACCACGCGCGGGTCGCCAATCGCTTCCAGCACGGCGAAATTGTGCTTCGACGGCTCGACGCAATACAGCGCGCCGATCTTCGGCCCCGCGACGCGCAGCATCTCCTTGGTCCAGAGACCCTTGTTGGCGCCGACATCGAAGACGACCGCATTCGCGGCAGAAAGAAACGGCAGCGCCGCGCGGACTTCGTGCCTGATGGATTTCGCGCCGAAGCCCTTGCCCTGCCCGCGCTGTGCCTGCTTCTCCAGATATTGCAGAAACCGATAGCGCATCAGCGTTTCATGGCTGTGATCATGATGGTGGCGCTTGCCGTCGCGATCGTCTTGCCGGCGTCGTTGAACATCGCGCCTTCAAGAAAGAGAACGGTCTTGCCGCGTTTGACGACACGGGCTTCCGCCGTGTGAGCGCCGGCGGTCGCCTGATTGAGATAGCTCACTTTCATTTCCAGCGTCGGCGCGATCTCGCCCCAGGCGGCGACGAGGCCCGCCGCGGTCGCCACGACGTCATCCATCACGCAGGCGATCACGCCGCCGTGGATGGCCCCGTAGCGGTTGAAATGCGCCTCGCTCAGCGTGTAGCCGATGCGCACCCAACCTTCGTCGGTGTCGATTTCCTGCAGCACCTGGCCCAGATGCGCGGATGCGGGCGCGAGGCGCTTCAGGATGGCCTGGATGTTCGGCGGATATTCGTCCGCGTGCGCGGCTTCAACGGGACGGCGCATGCAATCTCAATCGAGCGAGGGCGGGGCAGTCCAAAACGTTTCCGTCTTGGCGAATTTCTTCCAGCGCTTGACCGCGTTTTCCCACGTATGCGCCGCGCATTCGAGATGCCAGCCGTAGACCATGCCGGCAGCGAAGGAGAGCGAGGTTTGCGGCACGAGCGACATGCCGTCGTCGATCTCGACGAGCCGCTCGAGCGTGGTGCGCGCCACGACCACGTCCTGCAGCGCGCCCAGCACGTCCTGCATGCCGCTCAGGCGTTTGACGAAGCGGGCGACGGAGTCGTGTTCATAGAGCGGTGCGAAGAACTCCGCGGTGTACCGCAGCTTCTTGAGAGCGATGCGCAGTTGATGGCGCTTGGCGTCGGACAGCTTTTCGAGATGGCGTGCACGCTTCTTCGCCTGCGCCAGGCGATGATCGAGCATGCGCTCGGCCAGCTGTGTCGCCGGCGCTTCGAAGGCGATCACGCCTTTGGTGACATGGGCTGCACCGTACGTGCCTTCGCGCCAGCCGCGCCGGTCCACCGCTGTGCTGAGGTCATTCATGAAGCCCGAAAAAACGGGACTCATCACATGCGAGACGGCGTCGTCCCAGGCCCGGCGCCTTGCGGCTTGCGCACGCGAACGCAACACGGCGAAGGCATCCTGCGAACCGTTGGCGTTGGCCGCTGGCTCGAACAATTCGTCGAGAAACACGTCGAGGTCGCGCGCGGCCGCGAGACGCGCGGAGATTTTCTTGGCGCGGCCGCGCAATGCCTGCAGCGACGGCGTGCGGAATTCGCCGCCGAAAGACGAGAGCGCCACGCGCAGGCGGCGGAAGCCCACGCGCAATTGATGCATACCCTCGATCTCGCGGCCGTCCACGACGGCGGGGATGTTGGCGGCGATGTGCCACTTGCACTGCGTGAGTGTCAGACGGAACGCGTCCTCTGCGGTCGCATTCGGCGGCAGGAATGCGGGCTTGGCTTTCGACGGCCGCGGGTGGCCGATGCGAGGCTGCGTGATGTGCTCGGGCTCGACATCGATGACAGTCGTCAGGGCCTGCTGACCAAGCGGCAACGCGCCGGTGCGCTTGCTTCGCAGCAAGACTTCGGGGTCATCCATCAATTTGAACTCGTACTGCTGACCCATCGTCGTCGGCCAAGATGTGGAGGCGTGCGGCCGCCCCTACGAATGCCCCCGCGGCCCGAACGCCATCATCCACCGAATCCCGCGAAGCATCAATTAAGGCCGGGACCTTACCGGAATTCCGGCAGCCGCCAGCCGCGCTTTGGCGTCGCCGATGGTCGCTTCGCCGAAATGGAAGATGGAAGCGGCCAGGACGGCGCTGGCGTGGCCCTGCTTCACCCCGGCGACCAGGTCGGCGAGCCTGCCGACGCCCCCGCTGGCGATGACGGGAACCGTCACGGCGTCGGCGACGGCGCGGGTGAGGGGAAGGTCGTAGCCTTCCCGGGTTCCGTCCCGGTCCATGGAGGTGAGCAGGATCTCGCCCGCACCATAGGCGACCAGCTTCCGGGCGTGGGCCACGGCATCGAGGCCGGTGGCGTTGCGCCCGCCGTGAGTGAAGACCTCGAAAGGGCCGGCCGAAACCTTCTTGGCGTCGATGGCCGCCACGATGCATTGGCTCCCGAACTTCTCGGCCGCCTCCCGGATGAACTCCGGCCGGCGGACGGCCTCGGTGTTGACCGAGACCTTGTCGGCGCCGGCCAGCAGGAGCGCGCGGATGTCATCCAGCGTGCGCACGCCGCCGCCCACCGTCAGCGGCATGAAACAGGCTTCTGCCGTGCGCCGCACGACGTCGAGCAGGATGCCGCGGTTCTCATGGCTGGCCGTGATGTCGAGAAAGCAAAGCTCGTCCGCGCCCGCGGCGTCGTAGAGCATTGCCTGCTCGACCGGATCGCCCGCGTCGCGCAGGCCCACGAAATTGACGCCCTTGACGACGCGGCCGTCCTTCACGTCGAGGCAGGGAATGATGCGGACCTTCAGCATGGTCGAGGTCTTACTACGGATGGGGTAGCGCACGTCAAAAAGATTTTCAGCGCGGAGGACGCAGCGGTTGCGCAGTGGACGCGGAGGAAGCGCGCCTTTGCATTCAATATCGCGCGTGTAGCGCGCAACGGTTCCGGTACGAACGCACGTCCCCTGCGTCCACTGCGCAACCACCGCGTCCATTGCGCTAAAAATATCGACACCACGCCGACCGTGACGTTCAGTTCCGTATGCGGGCGCGGGCCGCGATCTGGAAGAGGGCGCGCGCGGTTGCCGCTTCGGCGGGAACGGCAGTTGTCTTGCACAGGGCTTCCGTGTCGAGGAGGAGATCGAGCGTTTCGTTGAGCGCGGGCTCGCTCCAGCGTTGCAGCTGCGCCTTGAACGACGCTTCGCGCTTGAAATGCACCGGCGGACGCAAACGCCGTATCGCTGCCTCCGCGCCGCCGCCCGCGGTCTGCGATTTGACAAGCGCCAAGCGCTGGAAATGCGAGAGGCTCGTGCGCACCACGGCGACGGGCGACATGCCGGTGATCCACAGCCGTTCGAGCGCGCGATCGAGCCGCGCCATATCGCCTTCGCCGGCCGCGTCGCAGACTTCTTCCGTGCGGGCTTCGGATTCATCGCCCACCACGGCGCGCACGTCTTCGATGGTCACACGACCTTGTCCGTGCGCATAAAGGGCAAGCTTTTCGAGTTCGCGCCGCGTGACGCCGCGATCCGAGCCCAGCGCAGTCACGGCTTCATCCAGCGCATCCGCCGCAATCGTCAAATTGTCGGCCTTGAGCGTCTCACGCACGACATCGGCGATATCGCGCGCGCTGTCGGCGTAGCAGACAACCGCCGCCGCGTTGTCCGCTCCTTCGAAGACGCTGCGAAGGGACGTACCCTTGGCAAGATCGCCCGCTTCGACGACCACAAGCGCGTCGCCTTTGGGATCTTCGAGAAACGCTTCGAACAGTTTCGCAAGTCCGTTGCCCGCGCCGCGCACGCGCACGACGCGCCGCCCGCCCAGCATGGAAAGCGCGGCCGCTTCATCGGCCAGACGCGCGGGATCGCTCGCGAGCGCGGTTTCGTCGAGTTCGGTCACGCGGAATGGATCGGCGAGATCGGGCACGACCGTCCTGGCAAGCTTCTCCGCGCGCTCGCGCACGAGCCCCTGATCGGGCCCGAACACCAGGACCGCAGCGATGCCCTCGGGCGGACGCGCCACATAGCGCTCCGCGTCGGCCGATTTGACGATCATTGCGGCTTGGGATGTTTCGAGAAATAGGCCGCGAGATCGATCCGGATGCGGTCGGCGATGTCGACGGCGCCACGCTTCTGCGCGGCCTGCTGCGCCACGAGCGTGGCGTAAGGCGAGTTCACGACGTCATAGGCCGATAAGGTCCGTTCGATCCCGGATTTGACGAGCTTGTTGGAGTGTATGTCGCTCAATTCGTAATTCGCATTCATCGTATAATTGTAGCGCGTCACGGTGGCGTCGTTTGCGACGGCGATACCCTGGAGATACTGATTGATCGTGACCTTGAGCCGGTAAGTCGCCTGCGCCGGCCTGCCCGCCGCCGACAGATCGTCGATAAGCAAGTTGCGCAAGTTGTAGCCGATGTTCTCGCCGGCATCCTCGCCCGAGATCGATTCGACATAGATCGACGCAAAAATCTGGCGTCCACCGTTGTCTCCGGGATCGGAGCTGTACATCGGATGAAAGCCGCACGCGCCCAAAAGCGCCGCCAGCGTCAATGCCGTTCCGAGACGAGCCTTTTTCACGCTCATGCCACGATGTTCACGATCCGCTCGGGCACCACAATGACCCGCTTGGGGGGCTTGCCGTCAAGCGCGCGCTTCACCTCTTCGAGCGCCAGCACGGTGCTTTCTACGGTCTCTTTGTCGGCGCCCTTCGGGAACTGCTTGACGGCCCGCAATTTTCCGTTGACCTGAACCGCGTAGTTCACGGTGTCGAAGGCCGTCAGTTCGGGATCGGCCACGGGCCATGCCGTTTCCACGACCATCGTCTTGTGGCCCAGCAACTGCCAGCAGGTCTCGGCCAGATGCGGCATCATGGGGCCGACCAGCAGCACCAATGTTTCCAGCGCCTCGCGCCGGACCGCGCCGGCAACGCCGGCCTCGGCACCACTGATGGCATTAGCGAGCTCATAGATGCGCGCGACGGCACGGTTAAAGCGCAGCGCTTCCAGATCGTCGGTCGCCGCCGCGATGGCGCGATGCGTGGCGCGACGCAATCCGAGATCGGCGCCCTCGGATTTCGCATTGGGCTTGGCGCCCGGCGGCGGCAGCGCGCCCGCTTCCGTGACGAGACGATGAATGCGCTGCACGAAACGCCAGCAGCCTTCCACCCCGTCTTCCGTCCATTCGATATCGCGCTCGGGCGGCGTGTCCGACAGCATGAACCAGCGGATCGTATCGGCGCCGTAGATGTCGATGATGGTTTCCGGCGCAATCACGTTCTTCTTGGACTTCGACATCTTCTCGGACGGACCAACCGTCACGATCTCGTTCGTGCCCTTCTTGAAGAAGCCGCCGTCGCGCATTTCGACCTCGCCGGGCTCGAGCCACTGCCCGTTCTTGTCCTTGAAGGTCGTGAGGCACAGCATGCCCTGCGTGAAGAGACCAGCGAACGGTTCGTCGACGTTGGTGTAGCCGAGTTTCTTCAGGCCGCGCGTGAAGAACCGCGCGTAAAGCAGGTGCAGAATCGCATGCTCGATGCCGCCGATATACTGATCGACGGCGAGCCAGTAATCCGCCGCTTCGCGCGAGACAGGCGCTTCCGCCTTCGTGTCGCAGAAGCGCGCGAAATACCAGGACGAGTCGACGAAGGTGTCGAGCGTGTCCGTGTCGCGCTGCGCCGGCGCGTTACAGGCGGGGCAGGGGACGTTCTTCCACGTCGGATGATGGTCGAGCGGATTGCCCGGCACGTCGAAACGCACGTCATCCGGCAATTTGATCGGCAGGTCGCTTTCCTTCACCGGCACGAGGCCGCATTTGGGGCAATGAACCATGGGAATGGGGCAGCCCCAATAACGCTGGCGCGAAACGAGCCAGTCGCGCAGGCGATAATGCACCGTGCGCGTGCCTTTGCCGGCAGCCTCCAGCCTCTTTGCCACATCGGCTTTTGCCTGCGCCACATCCATCCCGTCGAGGAAGCGCGAATTGGCGAGCCTGCCGGGACCGACATAGGCTTTGTCGCCGACGGCGAAATCCTTCGCGTCCGTTCCTTCCGGCACGACCACCGGCAGCACCGGCAATCCGTATTTGCGCGCGAAATCGAGATCGCGCTGGTCATGCGCGGGACAGCCGAAGATGGCGCCCGTGCCATAGGCCATCAGCACGAAGTTGGCGACGTAGACGGGCAGCTTCCAGTTCGGATCGAACGGATGTGTCGCCGTCAGGCCCGTGTCGTAGCCGAGTTTTTCCGCCGTCTCGATCGCTTCTTCCGCCGTGCCCACGCGCCGGCATTCGGCGACGAATGCGATGAGCTTTGCATCTTTCGCCGCCAATGCTTCCGCCAGCGGATGATCGGGCGAGAGCGCGACGAAGGACGCGCCGAACAGCGTATCGGGACGCGTGGAGAACACTTCCACCGATTTGCCGTTCGACAGATCGAACGAGAATCGCATGCCTTCGGAGCGGCCGATCCAGTTCTTCTGCATCAAACGGACTTTCTCCGGCCAGCGCTCCATGTGGTCGAGCGCATCCAGAAGATCGTCGCTGTAGGCCGTGATCTTGAAGAACCATTGCGCCAGCTTGCGCCGCTCGACGAGTGCGCCCGAACGCCAGCCGCGGCCTTCGATCACCTGCTCGTTGGCGAGCACCGTGCCGTCGACCGGATCCCAGTTCACGTCGGCTTCGGCGCGATAGACGAGACCGGCCCTGAAGAAATCCAGGAACAGCTTCTGCTGGTGGCGATAGTACGAAGGATCGCAGGTCGCGAATTCGCGGCTCCAGTCGATGGCGAGCCCCATCGACTTCAGCTGATCGCGCATCGCCGCAATGTTCGCGTAGGTCCACTCGCGCGGGTTCACGCCTTTTTCCCGCGCGGCGTTTTCCGCCGGCAGGCCGAACGCGTCCCAGCCCATTGGATGCAGCACGTTGAATCCCTGTGCCCGGCGGAAACGCGCCAGCACGTCGCCCATCGTGTAGTTGCGCACATGGCCCATATGGATGCGCCCCGACGGATAGGGGAACATCTCGAGGATGTAGGATTTCCTGCGCGAGAAATCGTTCGGCGTGACGAACGCGTTCTTCGCGTCCCATGCCGCCTGCCAGTCCTTCTCGGATTCCTTGGCGTTGTAGCGCGCCATAATCGTCTCCGTCCGCTCCCGCCTGCCTCGGAAAGCGAATCAAGAGGTCTTACGGCGAATTGAACCTAGCTTCCCGAATTTTCGCTCGCGAGTCGAAGCTCGCGGGCGCGCGTAAGGATCGCGTCTTCGAGCCGCGTCGACATGTCGGGATTGACGGCCGCGTCCACCCAGGCCGCGCCCGACTTCGTCTGCCGGAAAACGGCGATCTTGATGCCGTCGGCCCGAAGCCTGCGGTCCAGGATGTAGACCGTCACCTTCATGCGCTCGTTCTGGTCGTCGGGCGCCGAATACCAGTCCGTGATGATGACGCCGCCGAAGGGATCGGCCGACGCCAGCGGCATGAACGCCAGCGTATCGAGCGAGGCGTGCCAGAGGTAGGAGTTCACGCCCAGCGTGACCTTGCCCCCGGTGCTCTCGATCGCGGTCGTGCCCGTATTGGCGTCGTCGGCATCGTCCGAAGACCCGCAGGCCGCCAGAAGCGCCGCGCAAAGAACCACCGTCAGAACTCGCATGAACCTGCTCTTCTCAATTGATCGGCGCGCCCCGCCGCATTTCCAACCCCGGGCGGCTTATACTGGCCCCCGCGAAATGGCGCAATTGTGAGCGCTTCGCCTTACCACCGTATAATTAAGGGGTTAAGCGCGCCGGAAGGCAATGAAGAAGCGTCACGGCGCTTTAATTTCGCGGCCGGCCCCGGACTTTGACCGCTGGGGCTAGGGTGCCAATGCCCCGATGGCGGCGATGCCCGCGAGGCCGGCGCCGACCAGTTGCTGCACATTCCCGGCGTTGATGCCGCCCAGGGCATAGGCAGGTATGCGCAGGCCCTGCGCCATCAGACGCAGGCGGACGGGTGTGATCGCTGCGCGGCCGGGATGGCTCTCCGTCGGAAAGACCGGCGACAGGAACACGGCATCGGCGCCAAACAGGGCGGCCCGCTGGGCGGCTTTGAGCGAGTGCGCCGACGCGGTCAGAAACCAGTCGGGGCGCCGCGCACGCCAATAGGCGACCGCGCCCATCTGCGCTTCGGGAAAATGGACGCCGTCGGCAGCGTGCGCGAGATAGGGATCGCCGGCGATCAGGAGAAACAGCGCACGCGACCGCGCGACGCGTGCGAGCGCAGCCGCCAATTCCTTTCGTCTGGGTCTTTCGCGCGCCCGCAGAACGATGAGGCTGCCGCGCGGCAGCAGGCGCGCCGCCGCGCACGGATCGGGCAGGCGATCGTCGTCCGTCATCAGCACCAGCGGCGGCAAATTGCCCGCGTTGAGCGCCTTGGCCACCCTTGCCAGCGTCCCCTGCGCACGCGATAGCGTTGCCTTCATGTCCGACGATCCGTCGCTTGCCCTGTCCGACATTCTCGCGCGCATCGCAGCCGCACGGAAGGCGGCGCTCCAGCCCGCATCCTCCACCGCGCTCGTGGCCGTCACCAAGACGCACGGGCCGGAACGCATCCTTCCCGTGCTCAAGGCCGGCCAGCGCGTCTTCGGCGAGAACCGCGTGCAGGAGGCGAATGCCAAATGGCCGGACTTGCGCGCGCAATTTCCGGATATCGAACTGCATCTGATCGGGCCGCTGCAATCGAACAAAACGCGCGAGGCCATCGAGCTCTTCGACGCGATCGAAACGCTGGATCGCCCGAAGCTTGCACATGCCTTGCGCGCGGAGATCGACAGGCTCGGCCGCGCGCCCACGCTTTTCATCCAGGTGAACACGGGCGAAGAACCGCAAAAGGCCGGCGTAGCGCCACAGGAGGCGCCGGCATTCCTTCATCTCGCGCGCGACGAGATGAAGCTTCCCGTCCAGGGCCTGATGTGCATTCCGCCGGCGAACGAAAATCCGGCGCCGCATTTCGCGCTGCTCGCCAAGCTCGCAAAAGCGGAAGGCCTGCCGCTCTTGAGCATGGGCATGAGCGAGGATTTCGAGATCGCCATCCGCTTCGGCGCCACGCATGTACGCGTAGGCAGCGCCATTTTCGGCGCGCGCGAATAATCAGGACGTGGGAACGGCGGGCACCGGAGGCTGCTGTTGCGGCGGCTGCGGCGCAGCCAGCGATTTCTTGTAGGCGGACAGCGCGCGCTGACTAAGCGTCGGATCGATCCCTTTGCTGCTCATGGCCCGCATAAGCGCCGTGGTCGCCGCGTCATTCGTCGACGGCGAACCTTGCGGCATCTGCAGCACACGCGGCGGACCGCTGGCGGCCGAGGCCGCAGGCATCGTGCTCGGTGCAGGAAGCGGTGCAGGCTGCGCCGTCGCTGTGCTCGCGCTCGGATTGATGGATGCAGCCGTGGCGGCCGCCGCTGTACTCGTCGCGGACGATGAATTCGGCGCGGTATTCGACGCCGTGGCCGTGTGCGCATCGTCGTCAGTGCCGGTGACCAGATCAAGGGCCGTATCGAGCACCGTCTGGCCGAAATCTTTTCCCGTCACATCCTGATAGACGACATTGGCGACGGCCGACACGCAGCCCCACACGCCGCCGTAAAGCGTGTCGCCGACAATGCGCTCAAACGGTTTGATCGTGTCGCCGGTCAGGCTGCGATAGATGGTCGAAACGACCGGGATGTGCTGCAGCGGATTGACGATGCTGAGGAGGTCGTCGAACGTGAAATCGTCGTCGGCCGAATGTTTCGTCGAACCGGTCGAAACCGGTGCGGCAACAGGCGAGGAAGACAGGGCGACGGCCGTGGACATGCCTCGCAAGAAGCACGGCCCGTGCCACGAAAAACTCCAGCAATTCCGGTACCTTAGAGCCGCCGAGGCTGCCGCTCCGGGCAAGTTCTGCCGGGACGTCTAGAGGAAATGCCCCGCCTTGGCGGCTTTGGTTTTCAGATAGGCGCGATTGTGTTCGTTGTCGGGGAAGGCATGCGGCACGCGCTCGGCAACGTTCACGCCGGCGGCTTCCAGCGCTGCGACTTTCTCCGGGTTGTTGGTCAGAAGCCGCACGGATTTGTAACCGAGCAATTCCAGCATGCGCGCGGCGACACCATAGAGCCGTTCGTCGGCTTCGAAACCCAGGCGTTCATTCGCTTCGATCGTGTCGAAACCCTGATCCTGCAGCCGATAGGCACGCAATTTGTTGATGAGGCCGATGCCCCGGCCTTCCTGCGCGAGATAGAGGAGAACGCCACCGCCGGACCGGGCGATGGTGTCGACGGCGCCGCGCAACTGCGCGCCGCAATCGCATTTGAGCGAGCCCAGAAGATCGCCCGTGAAGCATTCCGAATGAAGCCGCGTCAGCACCGGCCGGTCGCGCGGCGGCGATTCGATGATGATCGCGTAGTGTTCGGGCCCGCCGTCATGGGCGCGGAAGGCCACGAGCTCTGTTTTCTCCGCACCTTCGAGCGGCACATGCGCGCGCGTGACGAGGGCCAACCAATTGACGGCGTCCTGTTCGTAGTCGCGGATGTCGTCGACCGAAATGCGCACGGCGTTGCGCAGCCCGGCCGGCGCCCTGGTCGCCACGACCGAAGGCAGGAGTCCTGCGAGCTTCGCCAGCTTGACGGCAGCCGCGAAGCCCTCGGGCAGCTTTTCCCGGAGCGCGTCGAAGGGCCCTTTCATGGGCTCGGCGAGATCGGCGGTGGGATCGGCGATGGTGCGCAGGCGCGCGGCACTCAGGGGCGGAACGCAGACGATCGCGGCGACGTCCGGCGTATAGCGGCGGATCTTCAGGGTGCGGGCGCGCGCATGGGTCAGAAGCTGGTAGACCGGACGCGCCTTGGCGGGTTTGAGCGCCCGCAGGGTTTTGTCGCCGGCCGTCTCGACCGCCAGGGCCAGGGTGCCGCGGCCTTTCTCGGTGATGACGACGGGCGCCGCGCGGCGAAAGGCATCGACGGCCTTGACCACCCGGTCCGCCGGCGAAAGGGCCGTCCTTTTGGGACGGGCCGGAACGGACGCGGCCTTTCGCGATTTTTGTAGACGGGCGGGGGACATGCATCCTGACATACACCGCCTGCCGGAAAGCGGATAGACTCCGAATCCGGTCCCTGAAGGAGAAGCCATGCCGAGCCTTAAGCGGGTTCTACTGGTCGACGATGACGCAATGCTCAGGACTTCGCTG
>DATJRP010000061.1:0-15486 GCA_035504555.1 Rhizomicrobium sp.
TGAAGCGGGCGAGGCGCCCGCGCTCCGACATGATCGCTCATACCACCGAGCTCTTCTCGACGAGAACCAGATCGTCGCGATGGATCATCTCGTCGCGGCCACGATAGCCGAGAATAGTTTCAATTTCGGAACTCTTGCGCCCGGCGATGCGCAGCGCGTCCGCGGCGCCATAAGCAATGAGCCCGCGTGCGATTTCGCGGCCGGAAGCGTCGCGCACGGCGACCGCATCGCCGCGGCGGAATTCGCCCTCGATCTTTTTGACGCCCGCCGGCAACAGGCTCTTGCCCTGCGCCAGCGCCTCCGCCGCGCCGGAATCGATCGTCAACGTGCCTTCCGCCTTGAGCCCGCCCGCGATCCAGCGCTTGCGCGCGGCGTGCGGACTCGCGATCGCCTTGAAGAGCGTAAGCCGTGCGCCCTTGCGGATGGCGTCCAGCGGATGTTCGGCAGCGCCTTTGGCGATGACGGTTTCGGCGCCCGCTTGGATTGCGATCTTGGCCGCAATCAGCTTCGACGCCATGCCGCCGCGCCCCACGCCGGATACGGATTGACCCGCCATCGCTTCTATGGACGGCGTGATCTCGTCGACGACGGGAATATGCGCCGCTGTGACGTTCCGCGTCGGATCGGCGGTGTAGAGACCGTCGACGTCGGAGAGCAACGCAAGACAATCGGCTTCCATCATGGAGGCCACGCGCGCGGCCAGACGATCATTGTCGCCGAAGCGAATTTCCGCCGTCGCCACCGTATCGTTCTCATTGATGACGGGCACGGCGCCGAAGCCCAGCAGCGTGCGCAAAGTCGCCCGCGCGTTCAGATAGCGTGCGCGCTCCTCCGTATCGCCGAGCGTCAAAAGCACCTGCGCCGCAAGGATCGATTTGTGCGCGAAGGCGTCGGCGTAAGCCTGCGCGAGGCGGACCTGTCCGGCTGCGGCCGCGGCCTGGCTTTCTTCGAGTTTCAGAACGCCATCGCGCAGGCCCAGGGCGCGCCGGCCGAGCGCGATCGCACCCGACGATACGACGATGATCTCTTTGCCTTCGTGTTTCAGCGCTGCGATGTCGGCGCAGACCGACGCCAGCCATGCCTCGCGCATTTGCCCGCTCGCGCGATCGACCAGCAACGCCGACCCGATCTTGACGACGATGCGTTTGGCGCGGGCAAGCGGATCGCTCATGGCGACCAGGCGTCTTCCGTCGCCCGTTTGGGCGCCAGATGTTTCCGGTTTTTGACGATCTGATCGCCCAGCGCGCGCAACACCTCCTGCACGCCTTCGCCGCTGACGCCGGAAATTGCAAACACCTTTTTGCCCGACGCCTTCGCCAGCGAAGCGAGCTTCTTGGTCAGCGCCGCCTTCGGAATGGCGTCGATCTTGTTGAGCGCGATGATCTCCGGCTTTTCGCCGAGGCCGTGGCCATAGGCCTCGAGCTCTTTGCGGATCGTCCTGTAGGCGCGCACGATCTCGCTTTGCGTGCCGTCGACAAGATGAAGCACGACGCCGCAGCGCTCGGCATGGCCGAGGAATTGATCGCCCAAGCCTGCGCCTTCATGCGCGCCTTCGATCAGTCCGGGAAGATCGGCGATCACGAAATCGACCTGGTCGATGCGCACCATGCCGAGCTGCGGAATGAGCGTGGTGAACGGATAGTCCGCGATCTTGGGCTTCGCCGCCGACACGCGCGAGAGAAACGTCGACTTGCCTGCATTGGGCAATCCGATCAGCCCCGCGTCGGCGATGAGCTTGAGTTTCAGGATGATCGTCTTTTCTTCGGCAGGCTGTCCAGGGTTGGCGTAGTCCGGCGCCTGATTGGTCGAGCTTTTGAAATGCGCGTTGCCGAAGCCGCCATTGCCGCCGCGCAGAAGCTTGATGCGCTGACCGGGCTTGGCCAGATCGGCGATCCGCGTCTCGCCGTCCTCTTCGTAGATCTCCGTGCCGACGGGAACGCGCAACGTCGCGTCGTCGCCGTTGAAGCCCGTCATCTCCTTGCCCATGCCGTGTTGGCCGTTCTGGGCCTTGAGATGCTGCTGGTAGCGGTAGTCAATGAGCGTGTTGAGGTTGTCGACCGCTTCCGCCCAGACGTCGCCGCCCCGGCCGCCATTGCCGCCGTTCGGTCCGCCGAACTCGATGAACTTCTCGCGGCGGAACGACACGCAGCCGTTCCCGCCGCTTCCCGACGCGATATAGACCTTGGCAATGTCGAGGAACTTCATCGTTGTTTTTCTCTGTTTCGGCCGAAATTTTCCCGGTCGAGCACGACCTTGTGACAATAAACGGCGTGGCCGCGGGCAAGGCAATCGCGGTGCTCCACGCCGGCCGGCACGCCGCCCAGCTTCTCCAGCACATGGCCCGAGGCGGGGTTGTCGTGAAAATACCCCGCCTTGAGCGTCGGCGCCTTCAATTCGTGAAACGCGAACGCGGCCACCCGCCGCGCGGCCTCGCTGGCGAAGCCTTTGCCCCAATAGGGTCTGCCCAGCCAGTAACCAAGTTCGAAGATGCCATCATCCTGCAGCCTCAAGCCGCAACCCCCGATCAACGCGCCGCCCGTCTTGAGAACCAGCGCGAAGGGATAAGCCTGGCCGCGCGCGCGGTCTTCGGCGCCCTTGGCGAGGAAGGCGTGCGCATCTTCCTCCGTATAAGGATAAGGCACGCGGGCAAGGTTCTTCGAAACGTCGAAATCGTTCAGGAGCGGCACGAGCGCTGGGATGTCGTGCGCTCCCTGCGGACGTAACAACAGGCGTTCGGTCTCCAATCTGCAGCAAGACATGTTTGTTCCTCTCCTTGCGAGGGAACAAAAAAGGGAGATGGCGGACCATCTCCCTCGCCTCCATGGGCCGCCGGTATTTCGGGCGGCCCTATGTCTTCAAGCCGCTATGAGGTCGCGTCCTTCGGAAGGTTCGCCGTAATGACCGATACGTAGGTGCGGCGCTTGAAGCCTTCGCGGAAGGCGACATGGCCGTCGGCGAGCGCGAACAGCGTGTGGTCCTTGCCCATGCCGACGTTCTCGCCCGGATGGAATTGCGTACCGCGCTGGCGCACGATGATGTTGCCGGCTTCGATGGCCTGGCCGCCGAAGATCTTCACGCCGAGACGTTGTCCCGCAGAGTCGCGACCGTTGCGCGAAGAGCCGCCTGCTTTCTTGTGCGCCATAGTTCTCTAATCCCTAGCTCGCGTGGATCGCCGTGATCTTCACCTTGGTGAAGAGCTGGCGGTGGCCGCGTTTGCGATGCGTGTTTTTGCGGCGCTTCTTCTTGAAGGCGATGACCTTCTCGCCCTTGCCCTGCTCGAGGATCTCGGCCTCGACCGAGGCGCCTTTCACAAGAGGCGCACCCGTCTTTGGGGTGTCGCCGCCGACGAGCAGGACTTCCGAGAGGGTCAGCGTGGAGCCGACGTCGCCCTCGAGTTTCTCGATAGTGAGGACGTCGTCCGTCACCACCCGATATTGCTTGCCGCCGGTGCGGATGACCGCGAACATATTGAAATCCTTAGGTAATTTGACGATTTCCCGCGCGGGAAAACCCCGCAGGAAGGCGGGCAATATACTGATCAAGGCCGGAGGGTCAAGTTGCGGCTAGCTGCTCTCAAATTCGCCATGGCCGGGACAAGTCCGGCCATGGTGAGTAAGAGGTTTTCGTGTCGAGAGAATACGCACGCGGCGGTCGCCCAAGTGTGCCGATGGCTTCGCCAATCATTGCCAAATATCGCCGGCGGGCCGCTTCAGACTCCCGGAGAAATAGAGCGCCCCGTGTTCGCCGTTGAAGTTGGCCTTGTTTTGCTCTCTCCTTTGGCCGCGCGACGAGGGGACTTACGGTGGCCGGTCGTGCAGCGAAGCCCGCCAGCGGGCGCGTCCTGAAATCGCGGTCCCCCTCCCCCGAATTTCATTCGGGGAGAAATATTTAAGCCGCGCTGATCCTGCGGCGCGCTTTCAGGCGCTGCGGCGGCAGCCAGACGGTGACGCAGGTGCCTTCGCCGAGCCTGCTTTGCATCGCCACGCGTCCGCCATGCGCCTCTGCGAGGCCTTTGACGATGGGAAGCCCGAGACCCGCGCCTTTCGCGGTGCAGGAGATGTCGTGGCGGCCCTGGCCGAAACGCTCGAACATGCGGGCCTGTTCGTCTTCGGCTATGCCCATGCCTTCGTCGCGCACGCCGAGCAGCAACCCGCCGTCCGCCTCGATCCGCGCGAAGGCTTCCACCAGCTTGCCCGGTTGCGTGAATTTGACGGCGTTGGAGAGAAGATTGAGGAGGATCTGCATCAGCGCGCGGCGGTCGGCGATCGCTTCCGGCAAGTCCGGCGTCACGAAGCATTCGAGCCTGAGTGCGTCTTCGGCGGCCCGCGGGCGGATGACTTCGATGCAGGTCCGCAGAATATCTTCGACGTCGATCGTTTCGTCGCGCAACACGAGCTTGTTGGCTTCGATACGCGAGAGATCGAGCAGATCGTTGACGAGTCCCAGAAGATGCTTGCCCGACGAATGGATGACGCGGGCATATTCTTCGCGCTTGGACGCGAAGGCGTTCGAAGCGAGCATTTCGGAAAAGCCCAGGATGGCGTTCAGCGGCGTGCGGAGCTCGTGGCTCATATTGGCGAGGAACTCGCTTTTGGCGCGGCTTGCTTCCAGCGCCGAAGTACGCTCGTCCTCGGCTTTGCGGTGCGCCACCTCGACGGCGCGGAGCGCTTCGAGCGTGGCCTTCTCGGCCCCTTCGGCTGCATCGCGCGCAATGGCCAGCGCGTCGCGTGCCTCGCGCAGGTTTATGCGGCCGCTGATCATGACATAGACCACGGGCACCGCCACGATGGTCGCGATCGCGAGCGTCACAAACGGCGTGTAGCCGGCGCGGTCCTGCAGGATGACGATGGTGATGAGATAGTCGGCAACCATCGCCGCGGCGATGATCGCGCTGGCCCAGATACTGGTCGCAATGAGCTTGTCCCGAAACATCGTCTTTTGTCCGGGGAGAGGCCAGAAACCTTACGGGTTTTGTGCTTACGATTGTGTTTACGCGAGGCCGCGTCGTTGGGGCCATTTGAACCGCGTCGAAGGACTAACGGCTCCGGTGCTTAGCGGCCGTCGCCCACGCCGCCTTCGAGCGTCATGCCGGTCACTTCGATGGCGCTCCGCGACGCCTGGCGGGCCGGTGTGGCGCAGACCTGGGTCCGGTACGAGAAGAACATGTCGCCCGTGCCGTATTTGCGGAGGTTCGTGCGCTCCGTGCAGTCCTTCACCAGCAGGGCGGCCTCGCATTTCAGCATGCCGTTCTTGTAGTGGCGCACGGCTTCGTGATCGCCGCAGACAAGCGTGGCGCCGTGTTCGTAGGTGCCCGCCATGCCCTGATCGGAGGGCACGACGTCGCCGATCGTGATCTTCAGATGCGCACCCGGGATGCAGCGCGCGATCTCGCCTTCATAGGAATTGTCGATGAACGTTTCGCCTGTCATGTGCGAGGCGGGGAATTCGCGGCCGTCCGGCGCCACGCACATCGCGTGAATGGCTTTCATGACGGTGGCTTCCTGCATCTCGCAGGCCTGCGCCGTCTGGACGCTGCCCATGTCGCCGCCGACGCCGCGATAGTAGTTATTTTCCTCGTAATAGCTGCCGTAATAGGTCGTGCCGCTGCTCTGCTGCTGGAACATGTTGGCGCGCGCATAAGCCGACGACTGCGACGCGGACGACGCAACCGCGCTCGCGGTAGCGGTCGCCGAAGCGCTCCCGCCGTTGTTGATCGTGATGTTCTTGCTGATGTTGATGCTCTTGTTGATGGTCACGTTGTTCTGGATATCGATGTTCTTGTTGATGGTGACCGGGTTGTAGATGTTGATGTCCTTCTGGATGGTCACGGGCTTGTAGATGCTGATGTTGTTGTTGATCGTCACCGGCTTGTTGATGGTGACGGGCTTGTAGATGCTGACCGGCTTGTTGATGACGAGCGTGGAGCCCGTTTTGCAGTTTGGGCCTGACATGGGGACGCTCGAACCGCCGGAGCCGCCGGCGCTTGCGAGATCGAACGGCATGACGGCCAGAAGCGAGGCAAGGACCGCCGCTGCAAGGGTCGTTACGGGCTTCATCGACATCGCGCTGTTCCTCATCGGGCCGACCTCTCAAGGGCCAGGGCCTTAGTCACCGCGAGGCGTATGTTCAGGAAACGTGCCATGATTGGAGGCTTCCACGGCGCGCGAATCGACCCAATTCGAAACAGTCCGGGTGGTTAACGGGTCTTAAGCGGTTCAGGCATGATCCCGATCTCGGACGACAATCCCGCGCGGCTCAGACCTGTCATCACCTGGGGAATCATCCTTGCCTGTGTGGCGGCGTTTCTCTGGGAGCTCTCGCTCGGAGACGAGATGGATGCGGCGCTCCTGGTCTTCGGCTTTACGCCCGCCTCGTTCTTTACGGGCTACGCGCCGGCAGGGGTGGGCCAGGTGCCCGCGAGCCTCACAATTTTCACCTCCATGTTCCTCCACGGGAGCGTCCTGCATATCGCGGGCAACATGCTTTACCTCTGGATTTTCGGGAACAACGTGGAGGACGCGATGGGGCATGCGCGGTACTTCCTGTTCTATCTCATATCGGGCGTGGCGGCGGCGATGACGCTCGCCCTGATGGATCCGTCCGCGCAGGTGCCGCTCGTGGGCGCCTCCGGAGCGATCTCGGGCGTGCTTGCGGCCTATGTGCTGCTCTTCCCGCGCGCGCGGATCACCGTCATCGTGCCGCTCGGGTTCATCTTCCTGCCGTTTCGCATCACGGCCGTCTGGGTGGTGGGCTTCTGGTTCATCCTGCAGCTTCTCATGGCGGCGGCCACGAAAGCCGATCAGCCCGGCGTCGCTTGGTGGGCGCATGTCGGCGGTTTCGCGGTGGGCGCCATTTTGACGCCGTTCTTCAAATCCGCGGAATTTCCGCTCTTCGGTTCGGTCCGCCGCAAAGGACCTTGGGGATAACCGCCGGCACTGGCACGCCTTCTGCTCTTAAGGGTTCGCAATGGCGCCGGCCGTCTCGAAGTGGCGCAAAATGGAACGCGTGGGAGCGGGGTAAGACAATGAAACATCGGAACAGCCATCTCCTCGTGGGATATTGGAGCAGATTGCGCCGCGGCCGCGACGTTCCCGATCAATGCGACATCGATCCGCGCGCCATCAAGCGCATGCTGTCGTTCGTGTTCATTCTCGACGCCACCGATGCGTCGCATCCCCATTACCGTCTCGCGGGCACGTCGCTGTGCGACCGCTACGGTTTCGAATTGAAAGGCACGGGCTTTCTTGCGCATTGGGAAGCGGGCAGCCGCGCCTCGATGACGCTGTTGCTGCGTCAGTCCCTGGCGATGAAGCAGCCGGTTGCGATTTCGTCCTACGGCACGACGCCGGAAGGCGCGCTGATCGAAATGGAAATGATCCTGGCGCCCATTACCTTCGGCATTGAAGAGCCCACGCGTTTTGTCGGCATGATGCAGGTGCTGAGCGATCCCTCGCCGCTGGCCGGCCGTCCGATCGCGTTCCAGCGTCTGGTTGCATCCGAATTCGTGCGCGAGGACGAACCGTTGTCGACTTTCGTGCCGCCGCCGCCGCCGCCCGCACCGCCGATGGTCCGTTCGCTGCGCAGCCATCCGAAGGCGCCGCATCTGCGCCTCGTCGTGTCGCAGCAGAAGACGATGCCCACGAATTTCGACATGGACGACGCCATGCTGTCGCTGATCAAGCGACTCGACATCGTGTCGCAATCACCCATGGCGTTGGTGAAGTAGCGGCGCAACAAAGCGATATTTCCTAGATTAAAATGCTCCCATCTCCGGGCGACCCATTTTTGCCACAGCCGCAATTGGGTTACCCGGACGCGCAGCTGCACGCCGGGTGATGACGTTTGGGGAGTACGAATTTAGCGCGGCGGCGGTGCGTCCGGCGGCGGGTCGACCTGATTGACCTGCGGCGCCGACGGCTGGATCGGATGGTCGATCGGATCGTCGTGGACGATCGTGCGATCGAGGAGCACGTCCTTACGCTGCTGCTGCAGATACTGGACCTCGTAGTTCTCGATCGTTGCCACGTAGGCCTGATAGTCTGCGTCGTCCTGCGGCAGGCGTTTGTCGCACCGCTCCGGCGGCAGATGCCGCTCTTCCTGGCACCACATGTCGAAATTGATTTCGTGAAGGGCATAGCGGCCGCCCCCGGCGCCGTCCTGGGCCTCGGCCCGCGCGGCGAGAGTGGCTGTCGCGACGGCAACGAAGAGGCACGCGCGCAAGGTCGGCATCGTTGTATCCTTTCCCTTCAAGTCTACAACGTCCCCCGAGACGTTTCCGTTCTGGCGCTGCAAGGATGAAAATCGTGAACCTTAGATGGTTGCGGTGCAAGGGAAGTTCAAATCTGAAACACCCTCCGCAATGAGTTGTGAACAGTTCCCGGGCCTCAGGCCGCGGCGCGGTTGATCTCGTCCTCCGCCACGCGGACGGTTTCCGACGGCAACACTGCCTTGCCGAGAATCAAATCCGACGCTTTTTCCGCGATCATAATGGTGGGCGCGTTGGTGTTGCCCGAGACGAGCGCCGGCATAATTGACGCATCGACCACGCGCAGCCCGTCTACGCCGTAAACCCGCAGCTGCGTGTCGACGACGGAGTCTTTGTCCTTGCCCATCCTGGCGCTGCCGACCGGGTGATAGATGGTCTCGGCCATCTTGCGCACGAAGGTGTCGATCTGGTCGTCGCGCTGGACGTGCGCGCCGGGCATGAGTTCCGGACCGCGGTAGGGATCGAAGGCTTCCTGGGCGAAGACCTCGCGCGCGAGTTTCACGCCTTCGCGCAACGCACGGCGGTCTTCTTCGGCTTCGAGATAGTTGGGCTGGATGATCGGCGCGTCCAGCGGGTCGGCGGAACGCAGCGAGATGTAGCCGCGGCTTTCCGGACGCAACTGGCAGACATGCGCCATGAAGCCGTGACGGTCCGCCCTCTTGCGTGTGTGGTCGTACATGAGCGCCGCGATGAAATGGAACTGAAGGTCGGGCGTATCGAGATCGGGACGGCTCTTGAGAAAGGCGCCCGATTCCAGGCCCTGTCCGGTCGCGAGACCTTTGCCGAGCAGCACGTATTCGAGGCCCGTGCGCGCGGCGCGCAGCGGATTGGCCTGGCTGTAAAGCGTGATCGGCTGGCTGCACTCGTACTGGATCGAGCAGTCGAGATGATCCTGCAGATTGCGGCCCACGCCTTTCAGCTCCGCGACGACGGGAAGATCGAAACGTTTCAGGATCTCGGAATCGCCGATGCCGGACAGCAGCAGCACTTGCGGCGTGTTCACCGCTCCGCCCGAAAGGATCACTTCGCGGATGGCGCGCGCCTGGCATCGTTCTTTTTTCTGCGCGTATTCGACGCCGACCGCGCGCGTGCCTTCAAACAGAATGCGCGTCACTTGCGCGTTGGATTCGATCGTGAGGTTGGGACGATCGAGCGCAGGATGGAGATAGGCCGCCGCCGCGCTCCAGCGCCGTCCGTTGCGGATGGTGAGTTGATAGGGACCGAAACCTTCCTGCGCTTTGCCGTTGAAATCGTTGGTCAGCGGATGGCCCGCTTCGGCACCCGCCTGGATGAAGGCGCGGAACAGCGGGTTCGATGATTTTCCGTTCGACACGTGCAGCGGTCCGTTGCCGCCGTGGAAAGCATCGCCGCCGTTCTCGTTTGTCTCGGCTTTCTTGAAATAGGGCAGCACGTCGGCGAATGACCAGCCGTCGCATCCCATCTGCCGCCAGTGATCGTAATCGCGTGCATGGCCGCGGATGTAGATCATGCCGTTGATGGACGAGGAGCCGCCCCAGCCTTTGCCGCGCGGCCAGTAAAGGCGGCGATTGTTCAGGTGCTGTTGGCCTTCGGTGTTGAAATACCAGTTGTGCGGATTGGGCTTTCCGAGAAGTGCCGGAATGCCTGCCGGCATGTGGATCATGAGCGACTTGTCGCGCCCGCCCGCTTCGATGAGGAGAACCTCGACGGACGGATCGGCCGAGAGGCGGTTCGCCAGCACGCAGCCGGCACTGCCCGCGCCCACGATGATGTAGTCAAAGGCCTTCATTGCCCTGTCCCTGGATAGCGTTGGAACCAAGCATAGCGCGCGGGAACCCGTCCTGCCAAAGGCGGGGACCGCAAACGGTCCGGATGCTTAAGGGCGGGGGATCAGGCCCAAGCGATCAGGGAAGAAGCGAAATCACCACGACGCGGTTGCGCGGCTCTTCGTCCTTGCCGGCGCCCGAGACACTGATGGCATCTGCGCGCGCACCTTGCGCGATCAGCGCCTTTTCGACGGCATCCGCGCGCTTGAGCGACAGCTGGCCGGCTTCGCCGGTGTCCGAATGGCCGACGACACTGATATGCGACTGGCGGCCCTGCCGCGCCGCATTGATGGCATCGCCGATGACCGAAAGCTGGTCGGGCGAAAGCCTGGCCGAGCGGGAGGCGAAGGTCACGGTGAACGTGACCGGCTGTGCCACAGGCGCGGGCGCTGGGGCCGGCGCGGGCGCCTGCACCGGATTGGAGCCGTGCTCGAGCTTGGCCAGCGAGGCCGTCAGGCTGCGCCGGCAGGCTCGCGACGCGGCAGCCAGGCTGTCGACGCGGCGGTTCATCACCCAACAGTCGAAATCGGCCTGGGCGCGGGCAGCATCCTCCGGCGCCTTGTCACGGCCGTCGGCCAGGTCGCGCAGCAGTTCCAGGCGGACGCTTTCGGCGTCGACGTCGGTGTCGGGCGCGGGCTCGGGAAGCACGTCTTCATCGCCCTTCGCGACGGCGAGCGCCTTCAGGGCATAGGCGTCGGCGAGGCCGGACACCGTGTTGTCGGCGCCGGTGATGGAAACCGCGCCTTCGGCGTCGAAGGCTTGGCCCGACGGCTCGGAGTCCGTGCCGAACGAGCGCGCCAGGAACGCGTAATCTTTGAAAAGGGCTTCCTGGAAGGGTGAGCCGACCGGCTGCGCCGCGTTCAGATCGTCGAAGACCGAATTTCCGATACATCCCGACAGGGAAAAAGCGGCACAGAGACCGAGAAGGGCTGCGAAACGGGGTCTGAAAGACGACGCGACGGCGCGGCCCATGCGGAACTCCTGGAAAGGGGCGATCCACTTAAGGGGTCGACACGCCCCCTCGGCGGTTTTCGGATGCTCGGCTCTATAGCTCAAGCCACTAGCCCTTGGAAGCGGCAGGGATAAACGTGGAAAACATCGAAAATGGCGCGGACGCGTAAACCTCGCGTTGACCAACCCGGCCGTACAACGTGCAGGAAGGCATTCTTAGGGGCCAGGCCATGTCACTGGCGCTCGCCATGACCAAGGACCGGAACAGCGTGGTGGAGCGGGCGAAAGCCGAGCGCCGCCATTTCATGCGCGCGCGCGTCGAAATCGCCGGACGCTTCTTCGTCCCGAGCGACAGTCGCGAGGCCCAGTGCAAGGTCGTCGATCTTTCGCCCGGCGGCGCCCTGCTCGTCAGCGAGACCGTGCCCGCGACGGACACACAGATCGTCCTCTACATCGACGGCTTCGGCCGTCTCGAAGGCAGCGTCATCCGTCCGTCCGACACGGACGCGGATGCCGATGAAGCGGCGTCCACGCCGGGAAGCTTCGGCGTGCAGTTCCACTGTTCGGCCATGAAGCGCGACAAGCTCGCCGAGCAATTGACGCTCTATATGAACCGCGGCGTCGTCGATGAAACGACGGTGCGCCGCCACGATCGCGAGCCGACGAAGGGCCTGGCGCGTTTCACGCGTTCGAACGGCGAAGTGTTGGGCTGCGAAGTGCTCGATCTGTCATTGAGCGGCGTGTCGCTGAAGACGGATGCGCGTCCGCCGCTCGGCGAAATCGTGCTGATCGGACAAACGGCGGGCCGCGTGGCGCGCCATCATGAAACGGGCATCGCGATCGAGTTCGTCAACGGGCAGCAGGACAAGGCACAGGGCGATCAGCCGGCCAATCCGTTCCTGACGGTCCGCTGAAAAAGATTCACCACAGAGGCACAGAGACACCGAGTGCTTCCTGGACAGTGTGGCACACCTTTGAAGTTTGCCTGCGCGCTTCGCGCGCAAGAATACCTTTCCCCACCAGAGCATGCGTTGTCGCCGAGAGCCGCGCTCCGTGTCTCTGTGCCTCTGTGGTAAATCTTTCTATCGCCGATGGCTGGCGCGACGATCGCGTTGAACGCAATAGTCAACCCCAGATTTCCTCGTCCGCCACGGGTTCGGCGATGCCCAGCGCCGCGCGCGCGCGGACGTAGTGCTGCTCCTTGATGTGCTTGCGCACCATGGATGCGACGATGGCGAGAACCGCCGCGTCGTCGGTCAGGCCCGCCACGATCAGGAATTCCGGCATCACCGACGCCGGCAACACGAACCAGGCGAGGGCGACCAGAAGCACACCGCGCACGCGCGACGGCGTCCTGGGATCGATGACGCAGAAATAGGCTGCCACCAGATCCTCCGCAAACGGGACGCGCCCGGCCGTGCGCAGCATCTTTTTCCAGAAGCCTTCGCGCACGATGCGCGCATGGCGCGCCTGCGTGACCGCGATGACGGGAAGCGGGATGACCGGGATATCGAACGGGTCGGAGGTCTGCGTCATGCGCTCACTATCGGGCCATCCGCGCCGCGGGAAAAGAGCCTGCCTGTGGGCGTCAGCGCAAATTGACGACGTTGGCCGCGGGGGCCATGGGGCGCGGCAGGGACTCGGCCAGGAATTCCGCCACGAAAGGCGTCGCGGGTGCTGCGCGCAGCTGTTCGGGCGTGGCGATCTGCTCGATGCGGCCCTGGTTCATCACCGCCACGAGATCGGCGACCTGAAGCGCTTCTTCCTGGTCGTGGGTGACGAAGACGGTGGTGATGCCCATCGCGTCGTGCAGCTTGCGCAGCCACACGCGCAGGTCCTTGCGGACTTTCGCGTCCAGCGCGCCGAACGGCTCGTCCAGCAACAGCATGCGGGGTTCGATCGCGAGCGCGCGCGCCAGCGCCACGCGCTGGCGCTGGCCGCCGGAGAGCTGGCTTGGGTAGCGTTTGCCGAGACCGTCCAGCTGCACGAGCGAAAGAAGCTCGTCGACACGTCGCGCGATCTCCGCGCGCGGCGGCCGCCTGGCGCGCGCGCGCACCTCGAGGCCGAAGGCGATGTTCTTCGCCACCGTCATGTGGCGGAAGAGCGCGTAATGCTGGAACACGAAACCCGCACGGCGTTCGCGCGCCGGCAGCGCCAGCCACTCTTCGCTTTCGAATTGCACGCGGCCCATATCGGCGAATTCGAGGCCGCCCAGGATGCGCAGGAGCGTCGTCTTGCCGGAGCCGGACGGGCCCAAGAGCGCCAGGAACGCGCCTTTCGGGACCGTGAAACTCACGCCGTTGAGCGCGGCGAAGCGATCGAATTTCTTGGCGATGGACTCGACAACGAGCGACATGGGCTACCCTTCAATGGCGATGCGTGGCGGCGATCTCGTCCGCGTAACGCCATTCCAGAAACGATTTGACGAGCAAAGTGATCAGCGCGAGCAGCGCCAAAAGCGAGGCGACCGCGAAGGCGCCGACATATTGGAAATCGTTGTAAAGCACTTCCACATGCAGCGGCATGGTGTTGGTGAGGCCGCGGATGTGGCCGCTGACGACGGAGACGGCGCCGAACTCGCCCATGGCGCGCGCGTTGCAGAGGAGCACGCCGTAGAGCAGGCCCCATCTGATGTTGGGCAGCGTCACGCGCCAGAAGATGGCGAGGCCCGAGGCGCCGAGCGAGACGGCCGCTTCTTCCTCGTCGCGGCCCTGGTCGCTCATCAGCGGAATGAGTTCGCGCGCCACGAACGGGAACGTCACGAACATGGTGGCGAGCACGATGCCCGGCAGCGCGAAGATGATCCGGATGTCGTGCGCGCGCAGCCACGGCCCGAGCCAGCCCTGCATGCCGAACATCAGGACGTAGATAAGGCCCGAGACGACGGGCGAGACGGAGAAAGGAATGTCGATCAGCGTGAGGAGAAAGCTTTTGCCCCAGAAGTCGAACTTCGTGATGGCCCAGGATGCGGCGAGGCCGAAGATCATGTTCGAAGGCACGGCGATCGCCGCCACGATCAGCGTCAGCCTGATGGCCGACCACGCATCGGGATTCTTGAGGGCCGCGAGCGCCGCATGCACACCGCTCGACAGCGCTTCGCTGAAGACGACGACCAGCGGCAGCACGAGATTGAGCGCGACAAAAAGAGCCGCGATGGCGACGGCGCCGACGCGGACAATGCGCGGATCCTCGATGGCGTTGCGCGGCTGGAACATCAGCGCCTCGCCAGCACGAAAGCCTGCAGTGCATTAAGCATCAGCAGGATGAGGAACGAGGCCGACAGCATGACGAGGCCGACGGCGGCGGCGCCCGCATAGTCGAATTGCTCGAGCTTGATGACGATCAGGAGCGGCGCGATCTCGGAGACCATCGGCAGATTGCCGGCGATGAAGATCACCGAGCCGTATTCGCCGACGGCGCGCGCGAAGGCCAGCGCCGCACCCGTCAGAAGCGCAGGCACAAGTGCGGGCAGCACGACGCGGCGGAATGTCTGGAAGCGTGTGGCACCCAGCGTGGCCGCCGCTTCTTCGGCTTCCAGTCCGAGATCGGAGAGCACCGGCTGCAGCGTGCGCACGACGAAGGGCAGGCCGATGAACGTCAGCGCCACGACGACGCCAAGCGGCGTATAGGCGATCTTCAAGCCCAGTTCCGAAAGCGGCGCGCCGACCCAGCCCTTCTGCGAATAGAGCGTGGCGAGCGCAATGCCGGCGACGGCGGTGGGCAACGCGAAGGGCAGATCGACCAGCGCATCGATGAGCCGCTTGAACGGAAAGCGGTAGCGCACCAACACCCACGCCACGATCAAACCGAAGACCGTATTGATGATCGCGGCGATCGCGGCGGCGCCGAACGACAACTCCAGCGCCGCCAGCACCCGCGGTGTCGTCACCGCTTTGATGAATCCGTCAAGCCCGAGCGACCATGGACGGATCGCGAGCGCCGCCAGCGGGATGAGCACGATGGCGGAGAGATAAAAGATCGTGAAGGCAAACGTGGGGAGGAAGCCGGGCAGTGCGCTCGGCTTCCGGACGGCGGTACGCGTTGCGACGGATAGGGGTGTCATCGCGCCGGTTTGTAGATCTGGTCGAAGACGCCCCCGTCCGCGAAATGCGTCGCCTGCGCTTTGGTCCACCCGCCGAAGGCATAGTCGACGGTGTAGAGCTTCAGTTTCGGGAAATCGGCCGCGTGCGCCGCCAGGATCTTCACTTCGCGCGGACGATAGAAGTTCTTCGCTTCGATTTCCTGTGCCTCCGGCGTGTAGAGGAATTTCAGATACGCCTCGGCCACTTTGCGGGTGCCATGACGGTCTATGTTCTGATCGAGCCAAGCGACGGGTGGTTCGGCAAGCATCGACACCGACGGATAGACGATGTCGAATTTGCCCGGCCCCGCTTCCTGGATTGCCAGATGTGCTTCGTTCTCCCACGACACGAGCACGTCGCCGATGCCGCGTTGCGCGAACGT
>DATJRP010000062.1:0-5622 GCA_035504555.1 Rhizomicrobium sp.
GACGTGCCCGAAATGGTAGAGCTGGCCTTCATCGACCGTGAAAGTGATGTAGAAATTCTCGCGGTCGGGCGTCAGTTCGGCGACGGCCGAGACGACGCGGAAATCGGCATAGCCCTGCTTCAGATAGAAGCGCCGCAGCTGTTCGCGGTCGAAGGTCAGACGGTCGGGATCGTAATTGTCGTTCGACGCGAGGAATTTCCACCATTTGGATTCCTCGGTGGCGATCTGGCCGCGCAGCGTATCGTCGTCGAAGATCTTGTTGCCGATGAAGGTGATGCGGGCAACGCCCGTGGTCGGGCCTTCGTTGATCGAGAAGATCAGGTCGACGCGGTTCTGCGGACGCTGGATGATCTGCGGGTCGACGGTGGCGGCGAATTTGCCGTTGCGGCGATAGAGCTCGATGATGCGCTGGACGTCTGCCTGCACCTTGGAGCGCGTGAAGACCGTGCGCGGCTTCATCTGCACTTCTTTGGTCAGATCCTTTTCCGAGACCTTGTCGTTACCTTCGAACACGACCTGGTTGATGATCGGGTTTTCGACGACGTTGATGGTCAGCGTCGAGCCGTCCCAGTTGAACTTCACGTCGGCGAAGAGACCGGTGGCGAACAATGTCTTGAGCGATTTGTCGACGGTCTGCTCGTCGTACGCGTCGCCGACATGGATCGTCACATAGGAAAGGACCGTCGCGGTCTCGATGCGCTGTGTGCCCGTGACGACGATGTGCTGCACGGGCGGGCCGACCGGCGCCGGCGCTTCGGGCGTGTTGGTGTGCGGCTGCGGATTAAGCGCCTGCGCGTAACCGGTGACCGGCGCGACCGACGACAGCAAAACAGCCAGCGCGACGCGCCGGGGCTGTGCGGAAAGATAGGCGAGCAGGTTCATCCAGCCGTCTCATGGTTCCCGCCTGCGGACATAGCAATGACCGCGGACGCAAGTTCGATTCAAAATAGCTTCAATCGGACAAGGTCATTCCAGGTGGCGAGAAGCATTAACCCCAGCATGACAGCCAGCCCCAGGCGAAACCCTACGTCTTGGGCGCGTGCGCCCAAAGGACGACCCAACACCGCTTCGAATCCATAGTACAGAAGGTGGCCCCCGTCGAGGAGAGGAATAGGAAAAAGGTTTATGAGGCCGATGCTTACGGAGATGAAGGCGGCGAGTTTGATGAGCGACAGGAGGTTGATCTGAGCCACCTGCGCGGAAAGCTTGGCAATCCCGAGAGGCCCGTGCAGCTGGCTGACCGCAGACGAGCTGGTGAATAGCCGCGTCCGCAGGTCGAGGCTTGCCTGCACGATCTGCCAAGTCATGTGACCGGCCTCCTGGATCGCGCCCAAGGGCCCATATTTGACGACCTGCACCCGCCCGCCCAGCTCGACACCCAATTGCCCGACTTTTTCGATCTCCCCGAACGGATCCTTGATAGTCATCAGCCGCGGCGTGACATGCAGCGGCACCCTGGCGCCACCGCGCAGGACCGTCACCACAAGCGGCTCACCCGGCCGCATGCCGACGTAAGTCGTCATATCGCTGAAGGACGCGATCGACCGGCCGTCGATGTCGACGACGAGATCGCCGGCGCGAAAGCCGGCAGCCTGCGCCGGCATACCCGGGAGAACTTTGGCGATCCTCGCGGGAATGCTGGTGTCGCCGAATACGAGCAGGAAAGTCGCGAGTATTGCGATCGCGAGAACGAAGTTCGCAATCGGTCCGGCGGCGACGATCAAGGCGCGCTGGTAAAGCGGCTTGAACGGGAACGCGACGGCGCGTTCCTCTGCCGTCATACTTTCGGCGGCGTCGCGATCGGGCGTGCTGGCCGCGTCGAGATCGCCGAAAAACTTCACGTAACCGCCCAGCGGAAACCAGGAGATCTTCCAGCTCGTGCCTTTGCGATCCGTCCAGCTTGTGATGGCAGGGCCAAAACCAATCGAGAACGTTTCGACGCGCACGCCGAAAAGACGCGCGATCGCGAAATGCCCAAGCTCGTGGAAGAAGACGACAGGCGCAATGACGACGATGAACGGAAGGATGTACTCCACCGGCCAGGCAAGCAGATGATAAACAGGTGAGAAAACGTTCACGCCCGCACCATGCCCTGTTTACTAAGCCGCCATGCGGCGACAGGTTTCGCCGGCGATGTCGCGTGCCAGGCGATCGACGGCCAGAATGCCTTCGATATCCCATGCGTTCGACGTGCTGGCGCGCCGGTCGGCGAGCGTGTCCGCGATGACGCGTGCGATATCCAGAAAGCCAATTCTGCGAGCGAGGAACGCCTCCACAGCCACCTCATTCGCAGCATTCATGATGGTAGGGGCGAGACCGCCCGCACGCAAGCAATCCTGCGCGACGCCCAGACAGGGAAAGCGCTGAATATCGGGCTCTTCAAACGTTAACTGTCCGATTGTCGCAAGATCGAGACGTTTGGACGGCGACTGCGTGCGCTGCGGCCAGGAGAGTGCGTAGGATATCGGCGTACGCATATCCGGCGCCGACAAATGCGCGAGCGTGGAACCGTCCGCGTAATAGACCAGGCAATGGATGATCGACTGCGGATGCACGATCACGCCCAGCTGTTCCGCCGGCATGGCAAAAAGAAAATGCGCCTCGATCAATTCGAGGCCTTTGTTCATCAGCGTCGCACTGTCGACGGAGATCTTCGCACCCATCGACCAGTTGGGATGTGCGACGGCCTCTTCAGGCGTCGCTTTCTCCATGCGCTCGCGCGACCACGAACGGAACGGACCGCCGGATGCGGTGAGCGTTACGCGATCGACCGCGTGCGACTGTGCGAAGTCGAGCACCTGGAACGCGGCGTTGTGCTCGGAGTCGACCGGAATGACGACGGCGCGCGATTTGGAAAGCGCATCGCGGAAGATGTCGCCCGCGGCGACGATGCATTCCTTGTTGGCGAGCGCGATCGTGGCGCCGCGTTTCACGGCGGCTAGCGTCGGCGCCAACGCGGCCGCGCCGATGATGCCGACCATCACGACGTCAGACGGACGCGCGGCGGCTTCGGTGACCGCAGCGGTGCCGCCGGCCGCTTCGATACCGGTTCCGGCGAGCGCCGCTTTCAACTGCGGCAAAAGCTTTTCGTTGCCGATGACGGCAATGCGCGGACGGAATTCGCGTGCCTGCTCGGCCAGCACATCGACCCTGTCGCGCGCCGTCAGCGCCTCGATCGGCATCGCCTCAGGCCCGTGCGCCGCGCGCGCATGGCGAACGATGTCGAGCGTCGAGAGGCCGATGGAACCCGTGCTGCCCAGAACCGTGAGACGCCGCGCCGTCAACCCGGCGAGATCCAGAGCGGCCAATTGGCGGGAGCTTGCGAAATTCACGCGGGTACTCCGAAGAGTTGCGAAACGCCGAAGCCGAACACGAGGATCGCGGCCAGCGGTGCAACGAACAAGGTGGAATCGAGACGATCGAGCACGCCGCCATGGCCCGGAATGGACTCACCGCTGTCCTTGCGGCCGACGCGGCGCTTCACCCACGACTCGAAAAGATCGCCCGTGTGTCCGGCTGCGGCGAGCAGAAGACCGATCATGAACGCGCGCAACGGATTGCCGCCGAACGCCGTCACGTAGCAGGCCGCGAACACAGACGGCATCGCGAGACCGCCGATCAAGCCGCTCCACGTTTTGCTGGGCGACAGCGACGGAATGAGCTTCGGTCCGCCGAAGATGCGTCCGGCTGCGAGCGCGCCGGTGTCCGCGGTCCAGACAATCAGCAGCACGCCCAGCACGATCCATTCCGCATGCGCCACATGTGCGCGCAGCGCGACGAGTGCACAAGCCGGAACACCGATATAAAGCGCGCCAAGGCTGCTCCAGACGATCGGCGTGCGGCGCAAGGCGCCGAAGGCCGCCGCGCAAATGGCGCCGGCCGCCAGAAACAGCAACGGCCAGGTCGCGCTGGTCGACAGCATCACGCTGGCGATCGCGGCAACCAGCGCAACGCTGGTCGCGATCCATTCGCGGCCGTAGCGATCCGTGCCCACCATGCGGTGCCATTCGCGCGCCGCAGCAACCGCTGCCAGCGCCACAAAGCCCGCGAACAGATATCCGCCGGCGATCGTCACGCCGATCCCGACGGCGGCCAGCAACAGGCCGATCAGGATGCGCACGAGAAGTTCGTTCTTGGTGCGCTTGGATTTGGCGCGCGGCTTCGATGCGATGCTCGCGCCGAGCCTCGGTGCGTGATGGGCGGCGCTCATGCCACCGCTTCCGAGGACACGGCGCCGAAGCGGCGCTCGCGTCCGGCATAGGCATCGAGCAGCGCGAGGAATTGCGCGCGCGTGAAATCCGGCCACAGCGTGTCGACGAAGGCGAGCTCGGCATAAGCCGATTGCCAGAGCAGGAAGTTGCTCAGGCGATGCTCGCCGCTCGTGCGGATGATGAGATCGGGATCCGGCATGCCGTCCGTTTGCAGCTTCTTCGCGAAATAGTCCGGGGTGATCTGTGCAGGATCGAGTTCGCCTTTGGCGGCGGCTTCGGCCAGCGCACGCGCGGCGCCGGCGATCTCTTCCTGACCGCCGTAATCGAACGCGAAGACGAGATTGAGACCGGTGTTGCTCGCGGTGCGCCGCTCGCCGTCTTCGATCATGCCGAGGATGTCGTCGTCGGCGCGGCAGCGATTGCCGATCACGCGCATATGCACGTTGCGCGCGACGAGGTCGGCCATGTCGTCGCGGAAATAGGCGCGGAACAGTCCCATCAGATGGCTGACTTCCGTGGGAGGACGCTTCCAGTTCTCCGACGAAAACGCATAGAGCGTCAGATGGGCGAGGCCGACGTCGCTGGCGGCGCGGACGATGGCGCGCACGGCCGAAACGCCCTGCACGTGACCCGCCGCCCGCGGCAGATGGCGTTTGCGCGCCCAGCGTCCATTGCCATCCATGATGATGGCAACGTGGCGAGGAAGTTTCGCCTGCTCTGGGCTGGGACCGGCCATCTATCTACACCTCACGCGCCTGACCATCAGACCTGCATGATTTCCTGTTCTTTGGCATGCAGCAACTGGTCGATGTCCTTGATATGCGCATCGGTAAGCTTCTGCATCTCTTCGGCAAATTTGTGATGCTCGTCTTGGCCGATCTTATGGTCCTTCTCGAGCTTTTTGAGGACTTCCATGCCGTCGCGGCGGACGTTTCGGACGGCGATCCGGGCCTGTTCGGCATATTTCGAGGCCAGCTTGGCAAGTTCCTTGCGCCGTTCTTCGTTCAACTCCGGCACCGGAATGCGCAACAATTGACCATCGACCTGAGGATTGAGGCCCAAGCCCGCGTCGCGAATGGCTTTATCGACGGTTTTTACGAGGCCCTTGTCCCAGACCTGGACCGTCAGGAGCCGGGGTTCCGGCACGCTCACCGTGCCCACCTGGTTGATCGGCACCGCGTTGCCGTAGGCCTCGACCGTCACGGGTTCGAGGAGGGCGGCGCTGGCGCGGCCGGTCCTGAGGCCCGAGAATTCGGATTTGAGCGTGGCGACGGCCCCGTTCATCCGGCGATTTGCGTCCTCTTTGTCGAAGGCAGCCATGGCTTTGCTCCCAGGGGCTCTTTCTAGGCCCGTTCTTCAATGATGGTGCAGCGGCCTTCGCCGCGCAGCACGGCGGCCAGAGCCCCGCGCG
>DATJRP010000063.1:0-77528 GCA_035504555.1 Rhizomicrobium sp.
TAAAGCCCCGACACGGACGAGCCGGGCCACATGGCGAAGCTTTCCGTCAGCCGGACGCCGGCACGGCTCTCGGCCTCAAGGAGCGGGAACAGGGCCCCCTTTTCCGTATGGTCCGGCTGGGCCGGATAGCCCGGCGCGGGGCGGATGCCGCGATAGCCTTCGGCGATCAGCTGCTCATTGGTGAGGTCTTCGTCCGGCGCGTAGCCCCAGAACTCGCGGCGCACGCGGGCATGAAGGCGCTCCGCCAACGCTTCCGCGAAACGATCGGCCAATGCACGCAGAAGTATAGCGCTGTAGTCGTCCTTGTCTGCCTCGAAGCGCTGGATGTGGACCTCTTCGCCGTGACCAGCCGTCACCGCGAACCCACCCAGATAGTCCGCGCGGCCGCTGTCGCGGGGCGCCACGAAATCGGCCAGCGCGAGATTGGGCCGGCCCTGTTCGCGCATCATCTGCTGGCGGATCGTGTGCAGCGTCGCGATCGGCTTCGCGCGGGTGTCGTCGCCGAAGAGCACGATGTCGTCGCCCTCTGAAGCGGCCGGCCAGAAGCCGAACGCGGCCTTGGCCGTCAGCCATTTCTCGTCGACAATTTTCGCCAGCATCGCCTGCGCGTCGGCGAAGAGACTGCGCGCCGCCTCGCCCACCGTTGGATCCTCGAGGATCAGCGGATAAGGACCGGTCAGTTCCCAGGTCTGGAAGAACGGCGTCCAGTCGATATAGGGCACGAGTTCCTTGAGATCGTAGTTCTCGAACGTGCGCACACCGAGGAACCTCGGCGCGGGCGACGTATAGTTCGCCCAATCGAGTTTCAGCTTGTTGGCGCGCGCAGCCGTCAGGCTGAGCCGCCTTGCAGGCGCACGCTGAGCGGCATGACGCGTCGCGATCTCCTCATATTCGCGGCGGATGCCGGCCGTATAGTCCGCGCGCGTCGTCTTGCTCAAAAGGCTCGATGCGACGCCCACGGCGCGCGATGCGTCCGCCACATAGACCGTCTGGCCGCGCGTGTAATTGGGATTGATCTTGACGGCCGTGTGCACGCGGCTCGTCGTGGCGCCGCCGATCAGGAGCGGAATCTCGAAGCCCTGCCGCTCCATCTCCGCCGCCACATGGCACATCTCGTCGAGCGACGGTGTAATGAGGCCTGAAAGTCCAATGATGTTGGCCTTGGCTTCGCGCGCTGCGTCGAGGATCTTCTGCGTCGGCGTCATCACGCCGAGATCGATCACCTCATAGCCATTGCACTGAAGCACGACGCCCACGATGTTCTTGCCGATGTCGTGCACGTCGCCTTTGACAGTCGCCATGATGATGCGTCCCGCCGGCTCGCGGCCGCCGGTTTTCATCTGCTCCTCTTCCATGTACGGGATGAGATGCCCCACGGCCTTCTTCATCACGCGCGCGGATTTGACGACCTGCGGCAGGAACATCTTGCCCGCGCCAAAGAGATCGCCGACGACGTTCATGCCCGACATCAGCGGGCCTTCGATCACGTCCAGCGGGCGCGTCGCGACAAGGCGGGCTTCCTCGACGTCCTCGACGACGAAATCGGCGATGCCGTGCACCAGCGCATATTTGATGCGTTCCTCGACCGAAGCCGCGCGCCAGGCGAGCGTCACTTCTTCCGCCGCGCCGGCGCCGTCGTTCTTGTAGCGTTGCGCGATTTCGAGGAGGCGTTCCGTGGCATCGGGCCGGCGATTGAGGAGCACGTCCTCCACGCCGTCGCGCAGCTCGGCCGGGATGTCCTCGTAGACCGCGAGCTGGCCCGCGTTGACGATGCCCATGTCCATGCCGGCCTTGATGGCACGATAGAGAAACGCCGAATGCATTGCTTCGCGCACGGTCTCGTTGCCGCGGAACGAGAAGGAGATGTTCGACACGCCTCCCGAGATATGGACGTAGGGCAGCTCCTCGCGGATCCGCTTGGCGCCCGCGATGAAATCGAGCGCGTAATTGTTGTGTTCCTCGATGCCCGTCGCCACCGCGAAGATGTTAGGGTCGAAGATGATGTCTTCCGGGGGGAAGCCGACCTTGTTGACGAGGATGTCGTAGGCGCGCTTGCAGATGGCGAATTTGCGCTCGGCCGTGTCGGCCTGTCCCGTCTCGTCGAACGCCATCACGACCACGGCGGCGCCATAGCGGAGGACCTTCTTCGCATGCGCGACGAAGGCGTCTTCGCCCTCCTTGAGGCTGATGGAATTGACGATGCTCTTGCCCTGCACCGATTTGAGGCCGGATTCAATCACACTCCATTTGGAGGAATCGATCATCACCGGCACGCGTGCGATATCGGGCTCGGCCGCGATCAGGCAAAGGAAGCGCCGCATCGCCGCTTCGGAGTCGATGAGGCCTTCGTCCATGTTGATGTCGATGATCTGCGCGCCGTTCTCGACCTGCGTCCGCGCCACGTCCAGGGCGGCTTCGTAGTCGTTGGCGGCGATGAGCTTCCTGAACTTGGCGGAGCCCGTGATGTTGGTGCGCTCGCCGATGTTGACGAAATTCGTCTCCGGCGTAAGCGTGAACGGCTCGAGGCCGGACAGACGCAGATAGCGCGGCTTCTCGGGTATGGCGCGCGGCGGCACGCCCTTTGTCGCTTCCGCAAACGCCTTGATGTGCTCCGGCGTGGTGCCGCAGCAGCCGCCTATGATGTTGACGAGACCCGAGCGTGCGAACTCGCCGATCGTCTCGGCCATCGATTCCGGCCCGTCGTCATAGCCGCCGAATTCGTTGGGCAGGCCGGCATTGGGATGGGCGCTCACGAGCGTGTCGGCGACTTGCGCGAGCTCGTCCACGTAAGGCCGCAACTCTTTGGCGCCCAGCGCGCAGTTGAGGCCGATTGCGAACGGCTTCGCGTGCCGCACCGAGTGCCAGAGCGCTTCGGCCGTCTGGCCCGTCAGCATGCGGCCCGAGAGATCGGTGATGGTACCGGAGATCCAGATCGGCAGATGCACGTCCGCTTCGTCGAACGCTTCTTCGACGGCATAGATCGCCGCCTTCGCGTTCAGCGTGTCGAACACCGTCTCGATCATGATGAGATCGGCACCGCCCTTGATGAGGCCGCGCGTCGCCACGCGATAGGTCTCGCGCAGTTCGTCGAAGGCGATGTTGCGGAATCCCGGATCGTTCACGTCGGGCGACAGCGACGCCGTACGGTTCGTGGGCCCGAGAACGCCGGCGACCAGCCGCGGACGGTCTGTCGTTTCCGCCTCGTCGCAGATCGCGCGCGCCAGCCGCGCGCCTTCCTCGTTCAACTCCTCGACGAGATGTTCGAGGCCGTAATCGGCCTGGCTGATCGATGTGGAGTTGAACGTGTTGGTCTCGATGATGTCGGCGCCGGCTTCGACATAGGCGCGCCCGATCTCGCGGATGATGTCGGGTTGCGTCAGCGTCAGAAGATCGTTGTTGCCTTTGAGGTCCTGACCGTGGTTGCCGAAACGGCTGCCGCGGAACGCTGCCTCGTCCAGCGGATAACCTTGGATCATCACGCCCCAGGATCCGTCGAGAATGAGGATGCGTTGGCGCGCCGTTTCCTTCAGCCAGGCGATGCGCGCATTGCGGTCGAAACCCATCAAACGCCCTTTCCGTCGGCCTGCGGCAGGCCCAGCAACCTGCACGCCGCATAAGTAAGATCGGCCTGGTTCAATGTATAGAAGTGGAAATGATCAAAGCCGTGGCCGCGCAGCGCCTGAACCTGGTCGGCGAGAAGCGCGGCGGCGATCGCCTTGCGGCTGTCGAGATCGTCGTCAAGGCCGTCGTAAAGCCGCGTCAGCCAGGCGGGAATTGACGCGCCGCTGCGTCCCGCCATGCGCGAGACGCCCTTGAAATTCGTCGTCGGCATCAGGCCCGGCACGATCGGGATGTCGAGGCCGCGTGCGGCGACGCGGTCGCGGAATTCGGCGATAGCGTCCGTCGAGAAACAGAACTGGCCGATGGCGCGCGTGGCGCCGGCGGCGACCTTCTTCTCCAGCAGCACAATATCGTCGTCGATTGACGGCGTTTCGGGATGGCGCTCCGGATAGCACGACACGCTGATCTCGAATGGTGCGATTTGCCGGATGCCGGCGATCAGCTCCGGTGTGGATTGATAACCGGACCGATGCGGCGCATAGGGCGCGCCCAGTTCCGGCATGTCGCCGCGCAGCGCCACGATATGGCGGATGCCCGCGTCCCAGTAGCGATGCACGACCTCGTCGACTTCCGCGCGCGAGGCGCCGACGCAGGTCAGATGGGCCGCGGGCACAAGCGTGGTTTCTTCGACAAGACGTTTCACGGTTGCGTGTGTGCGGTCGCGCGTCGAACCGCCGGCGCCATAGGTCACCGACACGAAGGAGGGCTTCAACGGCTCCAGACGCCTGACCGCGCGCCAGAGCTGGTCCTGCATCTCAGGTGTCTTGGGCGGGAAGAATTCGAACGATACGGCGAGCGGCCTTCCGCTCTGGCCCAGATGGCGCAGATTCATGTCAGCGCCTCGGCCCGGGCGCGCGCGGGCGCCTTCTGCGACGTCGCGGCCCAGATCTTCACGGTCAGCTTCGCCGAATCCGAGTCCGCGCCGGGCGCGATGGCGTGCGTTGCAGACGGAGCGAGGCCGGCGGCGCGGAACCAGCCCTTCACTTCCTCGTCGGAAAAGCCGAGGCGGCGATGATTGAGTTCGTTGCGGCAGAATTCGAGTTCGTGCGGTGCGAAGTCGACGGCAATGACGCGCCCGTGCGGACGCAGAATCCGCGCGGCTTCGACGATCGCGGTCTGCGGATCGTCGAGGTAATGCAGCACCTGGTGGAATAGCACAGCATCGAACCCCTGCTCGCCCGAACCGTCCGCGAATGGCGGGCGATAGAGATCGCCGAGACGCACCTGGCAATGCTGGGTGTGCGCAAGACGGTCGCGCGCGATGGCGAGCATTTCGGGGCTGACGTCGATGCCGACGCCGCGGCGGATCAAGGGCGCGAGCAGCTCGAGCATGCGTCCCGTTCCCGTGCCGACATCGAGCAGCGACTCGACAACCGTTCCGGCGAAGAGACCGACGATGGCCTCTTCCACTTCCTGTTCGGGTGCATGCAGCGAACGGATGCGCTCCCACTCTGAGGCATTGGCTTTGAAGAACGCGGCTGCGGTGGCCGCGCGTTGCTCGCGGATGGAAGAAAGACGCCGCCGATCGGCTTCGAGAAGATCGGGCTCGGCACTCGCCAGCGCAGCCAGCGTGGCGCCCAGCTGCGCGCGCGGACCGCGATCGACGGCGCGATAGAACACCCAGCTTCCCTCCTTGAAGCGCTGCAGGAGGCCTGCCTCGCAGAGAAGCCGCAAATGGCGCGAGACGCGCGGCTGGCTTTGGCCGAGAATCTGCGTGAGTTCACTGACGGTCAGCTCGGCTTCCCGCAACAGCAACAGCAGCCGCAGGCGGGTAGCATCGCCAGCGGCTTTCAGCATGGCCAGGAGCTGTTCCATTCCCTTCCTCATGAGAACGTATAAAGATATCTTTATATCATTATGCGAAGAGTTGTGCAATCGCAGCGATTTTTTGGGTTTTCGGCGATTTTCTTCGCACTGCCCCACAGTGTTTCATCGAATTCATCCGTATATGCTAAGCGTAGTTCAGTAGAAGGGGCCGGCGAGTCGATTCCCGGCAATTGCGAGATAGCCATGCGGAAATCCTGGGCAGCGCTCACGATGGCGCTCGGCCTTGTCGTGGGCGGTTGTGCCACTGCCACAAACACCAGCTCTCAGGCGCAGACAGACCCCGGTGACCCGCTCGAAGGCTGGAACCGGCAGGTCTTCGCCATGAACGAAACGTTCGATCACGCGGTCCTCAAGCCGACCGCGCAAGCCTATGTCGCCGTCATACCGGAGCCTGCGCGGAACGGCGTCCACAACTTTCTGACCAATCTCGACGCGCCCGTCACTTTCGCCAACGACCTCCTCCAGGGCGAAGTGGACTTGGCGGGCCAGACGGCCGGGCGCTTCGGCCTGAACGCGACGCTGGGCCTGGGCGGCCTCATCGACGTGGCGACGCCGGCCGGCCTTCCTTACCATTCGTCGGACTTCGGACAGACGTTGGGCGTGTGGGGTGTAGGGGACGATCCGTATCTGGTGGTACCGCTGCTAGGTCCGACCAACCCTCGCGATCTCACAGGTTATGCGGCCGATACATTTATGGACCCGCTTAACTACGTGGGCATCCGCGACTACACCTATTGGGCGATCGGTCGCGGCGGCGCGGAGATCCTCGATACGCGCGCGCGCAACATCGACACGCTGGACGAATTGGAGGAAGGCTCTGTCGACCTCTACGCATCGACGCGGAGCCTTTACAGACAGTATCGCAAGGCCCACATCCAGCACGGCAAGACGAACGTCAAAGACCTCCCGCCCATGTGAAAATCGGCGGTCCGTACGGCCACGAACTTGCCACAGATCGAAGCGAGCCTATTTCCGTGAAGGGCGCTATTCCGCCGAGGAGACGATATTCATGAACCGATTGGACATTCAGCCATTCATCCGCCTGCGCGGGATCGTTGCCGCCCTGGTTGTCACCATCGCCGCCCTCGCGGTGGCCGAGCCGGCGGCGGCGGCGACGCCAGCCGAGGCGTTCGTCTCGCAGAACGTGCAAAAGGGCCTGACCATTCTGAACAACCACAGCATCTCGGATACGCAGCGCCGCGCAGAGTTCCGCGACTTCCTCACCTCGTTGACGGACATCCGCCGCATCGCGCTCTTCACGCTGGGCGCCGCGCGCCGTACGGCGGCGCCGGCCGATGTCGACGCGTTCATCAACGCGTTCCGCGACTATGCCGTTGCTGTTTATGAATCCCGCCTTAACCAATACGCCGGCCAGTTCCTTCGCGTGACCGGCTCAACGGAAGTCGGCCCCGGCGACGATGTCGTGCAAACGATTCTCGTCGACCCCAACGGCAAATCGAACGGTGAGCAGCCGATCGAAGTCGACTTCCGCGTGATCCAGGACAACGGCCACTATGTGGTGGTCGACGTCAGCATCGCAGGCGTGTGGCTCGGCCAGGAAGAACGCGAGCAGTTCTCGTCCTTCCTGCAACAGAACAACAACAACCTCCCGTCCCTGACGCAGCATCTGCAGCAGTTGGCAGCCCAGGTGCGCGCGGGCGGCGGCCAGCAGCAGCAACAGCACTAGGCGCGCGCGAAGCGCTTGTACTTGATGCGGTGCGGCGTTTCGGCATCGATGCCGAGGCGCCTTTTCCGGTCCGCTTCGTAATCCTGGTAATTGCCCTCGAACCATTCGACGTGGCTGTCGCCTTCGAAGGCCAGCATATGCGTCGCGATGCGATCGAGGAACCAGCGATCGTGGCTGATGATCATGGCGCAACCGGCGAAATCTTCGAGTGCGGCTTCGAGCGCGCGCAGCGTATCGACGTCGAGATCGTTGGTTGGTTCGTCGAGCAGCAGCAGGTTGGCGCCTGATTTCAGCATTTTGGCGAGATGCACGCGGTTGCGTTCGCCGCCTGACAGCTGGCCCACCTTCTTCTGCTGGTCGCCGCCCTTGAAATTGAACGCGCCGACATAGGCTCTGGACTGCATGCTGCGCTTGCCGAGCTCGAGCACTTCCGCACCGCCCGAGATTTCTTCCCAGACGGTCTTCTTGCCGTCGAGCGCGTCGCGCGACTGATCGACGTAACCCATCACGACGGAGTCGCCGATGCGCATGGTCCCGCTGTCCGGCTTCTCCTGCCCGGTCAGAAGACGGAACAAGGTCGTCTTGCCGGCGCCGTTCGGTCCGATGACGCCGACGATGCCGCCGGGCGGCAGCTTGAAATCGAGATTTTCGAACAGCAGCCGGTCGCCATAGGCTTTGGCGACGCCTTCCGCTTCCACCACGATGTTTCCGAGCCGTGGACCGGACGGGATGACGATCTGCGCCGTTCCGGAACGCTGTTCCTGTGACTTGGCAAGCATCTCTTCATAGGCTGCGATACGCGCCTTCGACTTTGCCTGGCGCGCGCGCGGACTCGTTTGAATCCATTCGCGTTCGCGGGCCAGCGTGCGCTCATGCGCTTCTTCCGTGGCGCCTTCCTGCTGCAGACGCTTGTCCTGCACCTCGAGGAAGCTCGTGTAATTCCCTTCGTGCGGAATGCCGCGTCCGCGATCGAGTTCGAGAATCCAGCCCGTGACGTTGTCGAGGAAGTAGCGGTCGTGGGTGACGAGCACGACGGTACCCTTGAACTCGCGTAGCGTATGTTCGAGCCAGGCAACGGATTCGGCGTCCAGATGGTTGGTCGGTTCGTCGAGCAGCAGGATATCGGGTGCTTCGAGGAGAAGCTTGCAGAGCGCCACGCGGCGCTTTTCGCCGCCGGAAAGTTTCGCTACATCGGCATCGGGCTCGGGACAGCGCAACGCATCCATCGCCATCTCGACCTGGGAATCGAGATCCCAGAGGCCCTGCGCCTCGATCTCATCCTGCAGCTTCGCCATTTCGTCGGCGGTTTCGTCGGTGTAATTGGCGGCGATCTCGTTGTAGCGGTCGAGCAGCGCTTTCTTGGGCGCCACGCCGGCCATCACATTGCCGAGCACGTCGAAGGCCGGATCAAGTTGCGGTTCCTGCGGCAGATAGCCCACGCGCACGCCGTCCGCCGCCCAGGCTTCGCCCGTGAACTCCTTGTCGGCACCGGACATGATGCGCAGCAGGGTCGACTTGCCCGAGCCGTTGACGCCGACGATGCCGATCTTGGCGCCGGGAAGAAAGCTCAGCCAGATGCCCTTCAAGACCTGCCGGCCGCCTGGGTAGGTCTTGGCCAGGTCCTTCATCACATACACATATTGCGGTCCGGCCATATCTGCCTCGCGATATCTCAGGAAGGCGGGGGTTTTAGCGAAGCCGAGGGGCCACCGCAACGTGGCGCCGGCAAAAGCGAGCGGCCGAAGCGAAAGCTCCGGCCGCAGCCCTGATTTTCAGAAGATCAGAAGTTGATCTTGGCGCGCGAGATGACCGACACGGCGTTCGATCCGCCGAGGCCGGCGACGTTCATCTGGTAGCCGGCATTCGCCTGAAGCGCGAGGGCGCCGTCCATGAACGTCGTGACATAGCCGAGTTCGAGATCCGTCTCCGGCGTGGTGCTCGTGAGCGGCACATAGTCATGTCCGAATTTGAGATCGGGATCGATGGCGTCCGCCACGGCACTGTTCGCGCTGCCGTAAACCTGGAGCGGTCGCGTCACGGCGAGGCCGAGGGAGTCGTCATCGTCAAAGAGGCCGTGCTTGGCCACCGCGAATCCGTAAGCCCTGCTGTGAAGCGTGTCGGTCGTGCTGATCAAGCTGTCCGACTTGAGGCTCAATTGCGTGATGCCTTCGCTGTAGGAGAACGTCGTCACCCAGCCGTCGCCAAATCCCAGATGTGCGGACATGCCGAGGGCGGACGTATTGGTGGACTTTCCGACGGACAACGCGCCGGCGTTGGCGCCGCCGAACAAACCGTTCGATTCCGAGATATGCGTCGCGGCCACGCCCAGGCCGCCCCAGTTCGCAAAATCCCAGTCGACGCCGGCGAAGCTCGATTGAGCCAACGGCCTTTGCTGCTCCGAAAGATAGGAAAAATCCGGAAGCTGGTAGCCGGAATGCTGCTCACCGATCAGATCGGCGCCGAAGCGCATATGAACATCATCTCCGAGCGCGACCGCCGAATTCGAATAAGTATCGCTGTCATTCAGCGCGACGTAGGGTGAGTTGAAGGCGCCCGGCGACAGGAGACCGCCATCCGCGGCCCCACCAAATCGGCTCAGGAGACCGACATCGCCGCCAAGATCGATGCTCGGAGCCGGCTGATAGCCGCCGTCCGGATCCAGATTGAGCATCGCGCGGCTGCCCACAGACTGTGCCTCTGCCGCCCCGAGAGAGGCGGCAAGCAACAGCGAAGCTGCCAACCACGACAGGATGCGCATCATTTCCCCAAAGCACGGTGACCAGCGCAGCAAGTCTTTGCTGGGCTCCCACGGCAAAAATTCTATCAGACGTGCTTGACGGATCAACGAAATCGTCCCTCCAACCTGTGGCTGGTTCGTCACAGTCCGCCTGAACTTTGGCGAACAAAAATGGCCCTCGGGTGTCCCAATCCCTTGTGGTTGCGCAATGAGCAGCAGCAGCCTGCGCGCGAAATCCTTTGCGGCGTGGCCCGGTCACCTTTATGGCGGAAGCCATGACCGATCTGCCGCTCGAGGCCTTCGTCGTGCCGGTGACGCCGTTCCGGCAAAACTGCTCGCTTCTCTGGTGCACCCGCACACGCAGAGCGGCCGTCGTCGACCCGGGCGGCGATCTGGGGCTGATCGAAAAAGCCATTGCACAACAAAATGTTACACTGGAGAAGGTGCTCCTGACCCACGGCCATCTGGACCATGCCGGGGGCGCCGCCGGGTTGGCACGGGCCTATGGCGTGCCCGTCGAAGGCCCCCATGAGGACGACCGCTTTCTTCTCGAGGGCCTGGCCGAGCAAGGCAGCCGCTACGGCTTTTTGGGCAGCGAGGCCTGTGAGCCCAACCGATGGCTCAAGGACGGCGATACGGTCTCGTTCGGCGAGGTCGAACTGGGCGTGCGGCACTGCCCGGGGCATACCCCAGGCCATGTTGTGTTCTTTCATGCCGGCGTGAAGCTGGCGCTGGTAGGCGATGTCCTCTTCGCAGGCTCGGTGGGCCGGACCGACTTTCCGCGCGGCAATCACGCCCAGCTTGTCGCCTCCATCACCGAGCGGCTCTGGCCCTTGGGCGACGACATCCGTTTCGTGCCGGGCCATGGCCAGATGTCGACCTTCGGCTGGGAACGGAAGACCAATCCCTACGTCTCCGACCTCGCACTGGGCCGCGGCTGACTGCTGTACACGCATCATCGCCCTTGGACTCTTGGCGCGCGCCGTGCATTTTTCACCGCCTAGCCATACAGGGACGAAACACAATGTCTGCCATCAACGAAGTGACGGACCTCGCCAATGAGGGCGAGATCGCCATCCTCACGCTCAATTCGCCGCCGGTGAACGCGCTCTCCGCGCCTGTGCGCGACGGATTGGCGGAGGGATTCAAGAAAGCAATCGCCGACGAGAAGACAAAGGCGATTGTGCTCATCTGCGAGGGCAAGACGTTCATCGCCGGCGCCGACATCAGCGAGTTCGGCAAGGCGCCGAAAGGCGCGAGTCTTTTTGATGTTCAGATTGGAATCGAAAACTCGCCCAAGCCGGTGATCGCGGCGATCCACGGCACCGCGCTCGGCGGCGGCCTCGAAGTGGCGCTCACTTGTCACTATCGCGTCGCCGTGCCTTCGGCACGTTGCGGCCTGCCAGAAGTCAATCTCGGACTTCTCCCGGGCGCCGGCGGCACGCAACGCCTGCCGCGCATTGTGGGGCCTGAGAAAGCGCTGGAGATGGTGACGTCGGGCCAGCACGTGCCGGGCAAGGCGTGTCTCGAGATGGGTCTGGTCGACGAACTCGTGCCGGAAGGCCAGCTGCGCGCCGGCGCGCTCGCCTTCGCGCGCAAAGTTCTCGCCGAGAAGCGTCCGCTCAAGAAAGTGCGCGAGAACAACGCGAAAGTAGAAGCCGCGCGCGGACATCCCGAGATCTTCGCCGCTTTCCGGAAAGAAAACGCGCGGAAATTCCGCGGCTTCCTGGCGCCAGAATACAATATCCGCTGCATCGAAGCGGCCGTGAACGAGCCATTCGACCAGGGCCTGAAGACGGAACGCAAGCTGTTTCTTGAACTCGTCACCGGCTCGCAATCGGCGGCGCAGCGTTATGTGTTCTTCGCGGAGCGGCAGGTCTGGAAAGTTCCTGATGTTCCGGACGACACGCCGACCATTCCCGTGAACAAGGTGGGCGTAGTGGGAGCGGGCACTATGGGCGGCGGCATCGCGATGAACTTCGCCAATGTCGGCCTGCCGGTGACCATCGTGGAGACGAAGCAGGATGCGCTCGATCGCGGCCTCGCGGTCATTCGCCGGAACTACGAGAACACCGCCAAACGCGGCCGTCTCACCATGGACGACGTCGAGAAGCGCATGGCACTGATCAAGGGTTCGCTGAACCTCGAAGATCTCGCCGACAGCGATCTCGTCATCGAAGCCGTGTTCGAGAACATGGAGGTGAAGAAAGACGTGTTTGGCAAGCTCGACCGGATCGTCAAACAAGGCGCCATCCTTGCGACCAACTCGTCGGCGCTCAACATCGACGAGATCGCAACCGCCACGAAGCGGCCGGAGGTCGTCATCGGCCTGCACTTCTTCTCGCCCGCCAACGTCATGCGGCTCCTGGAAGTCGTGCGCGCGGACAAGACGTCGAAACCCGTCATCGCCACCTCGATGCAGATCGCCAAGAAGATCGGCAAGATCGCCGCACTTGTTGGCGTCACGCCCGGCTTCGTCGGCAACCGCATCCTGGGACAGCGCCAACGCGAGGCGCAGAAGCTGGTGCTGGAGGGCGCGACGCCGTGGGCTGTCGACAAGGTACTCTACGAATTCGGCTTCCCGATGGGGCCGTTCGCCATGAGCGATCTGGCCGGCCTCGACATCGGCTGGAACAAGGAGAAGTCGAAAGGCGAAACCATCCGCGACGTGCTCTGCGAGATGGACCGCCGCGGCCAGAAGACCGGTGCGGGCTATTACGATTACGACGAGAACCGCAACGCGAAACCGTCGCCCGTCACCGAGAAGATCCTCGCCGAGTTCCGCGCCAAGCGCGGCATCAACGCGCGGACGATCTCCGACGAGGAGATCCTCGAGCGCTGCATCTATCCGATGATCAACGAAGGCGCGAAGATTCTCGAAGAGAAGAAAGCCATCCGCGCCTCCGACATCGATATCGTTTGGATCAACGGCTATGGCTGGCCGGTCTATCGCGGCGGCCCGATGTTCTACGGCGACCTCATCGGCCTCGATAAGGTGTTGGCAAAGATGAAAGAGTGGCAGGCGCAAATGGGTGATGTGTTCAAGCCTGGCGCGCTGCTCGAACGTCTCGTTGCCGAAGGCAAAAAATTCGCAGATTTGAAATAGGGAGAACCACTATGCGTGAAGCAGTCGTCGTTTCTTATGCCCGTACAGGCCTCGCCAAAGCCGCCCGTGGCGGGTTCAACAACACGTCCAACATGACCATGCTCGGCCATGCCATCGAGCATGCCGTGAAACGCGCGAAAGTGGCGCCGGCGGACGTCGAGGATGTCGTCGCGGGCTGCGTCGCGGCCTCCGGCAATGTCGCGCGTGCCGCCGCCCTGCTCGCCAACCTGCCGGTGACGACCGCGGGTTCGACCGTCAACCGCGCCTGCTCGTCGGGCCTCAACGCCATCGCCAATGCGGCGCGCTACATCACCGAAGACGGCGCCAGCGTCGTGGTCGGCTGCGGCGTCGATTCCATCACCTATCAGGGCGGCGGCGGCGGCGGAAAAGAGCCTAAGCTGACCGAGATGTATCCCGATTTCTGGATGCCCATGATCGACACGGCCGATGTCGTCGCCGCGCGCTACAAGATCTCGCGCGAATACCAGGACGAATATTCGCTGGAATCGCAGCGGCGCATGGCGGCGGCGCAGCAGGCCGGCAAGTTCAAGGACGAAATCGTTCCCGTCAAAACGACCATGAAGAAGGTCGACAAGGAGACGAAGGCGGAAAGCTTCGTCGACTACACGGTGGATCGCGACGAGTGCAATCGCCCCGACACGACGCTCGAAGGCCTTTCCAAGCTCGAGCCCGTGAAAGGCCCCGGCAAATTCATCACCGCCGGCAATGCGAGCCAGCTGTCGGACGGCGCCGCCGCCGTCGTGCTGATGGAAGCGAAGGAAGCCGAACGCCGCGGCCTGCAGCCGATGGGTGCGTTCAAAGGCTGGGCGATCGCGGGCTGCGAGCCGGACGAAATGGGCATCGGTCCCGTTTTCGCCGTGCCGCGGCTTCTGAAGCGCCACGATCTCACCGTCGACGACATCGATCTCTGGGAATTGAACGAAGCCTTCGCCAGCCAGTGCCTCTATTGCCGCGACACGCTGCACATCGATCCGGAGAAGTACAACGTCAACGGCGGCTCCATCGCCATCGGCCATCCCTTCGGCATGACGGGCGCGCGCCTCACGGGTCACGCGCTCCTGGAAGGCAAGCGCCGCAAGGCCAAGCACGTCGTCGTGTCGATGTGCATCGGCGGCGGCATGGGCGCTGCGGGACTGTTCGAAGTGTACTGAAGATGCACCTCGCCCGAAGCGGAGCTATTCCGCTTCGGGCGCGTCGGGCAATATTACCGTCCGGTCGACGGCATGACGGGCAATTCGTTCGATGACACGGCCTGTTTGGGATGCGGCGGCGGCATCGTCTTGTAGGCGTACGTTCCCACCGCGCCGACCAGCGCGAGCACGATGACCGCGCCGATGATCTTGCCGGTGGCACCAAATCTCACTTTTTTCGGCGCGCTCGCGCCGCGCAGATCGTGCATCGCAACATCACTCATACGTATATCGCTCGTTTCGAGCGCCTCCCTGTTGGTGGCCTCCAGTGAAAACGTACGCACGACGCGGCGGTTTCCAAGTGAACGAAGCCGGGCGAAAATGTGGCATTCCCGGCGTCGCGATCATATTAATGTGAGCGCGCAAACGCGGCCCCATTCTGATTAATCGTTCATGCACCCGATGCCCGGAAATCCTTTTCGCATTTCGAAAACGCAGGCGAAGCGCCTGTGGATCCGCGCGCAACGACTCGACGAAGTGTCGCCTTTCGGCGGATGCGCGGAAGCGACGCAGCGCGCCATCGAACATCTTGGCTACGTACAGATCGACACGATCAACGTGATCGAGCGCTGCCACCATCACATCCTTTTCACGCGCATTCCCGGCTACGCGCGCGCACATCTGCGCCAGTTGCAGACAGTCGACAAGACGGTGTTCGAATACTGGGCGCATGCGCTCGCCTATATGCCGACGCGCGACATCCGCCATTCGGTGCGTCTCATGCACTATCACAGGCGGCGCGAGACGGCTGTGCAGCCGGGAGAGCTGCGCAAGGTGCTGTCCCGGATTCGAAAGCAGGGTGCGCTGACGCTGCGCGACATCGACGACGATGTGCTGGTCGAGAAGGACCACGCCTGGGCGAGCAAGAAGCCGTCGGCGCGGGCGCTCAGGCTCGCCTTCTATCAGGGCCACCTCACCATCAGCGAACGCAACGGCATCCTCAAGACCTACGAATTGTCGAAGCGGCATTTCGGCTGGCAGACGCCGCCGCGTCCCGCGCCGGAACGCGAGACGCTCGCCTATCTCCTCGACCGCGCCCTGCGCGCGCAGGGCATCGTGAGTCTCGACTCCGTCTGCTACATGGACGCGCCGCGCAAGCCTGCCATGCGCAGCCTCATCGAGGGCCGTGTGCGGCGGAAGGAACTGGTGCGCGTGGCCGTCGAAGACGCCGGCAAGGCCGAACATTGGGTTTTGCCGGAAACGCTCGAACCGCTTTCGCCGCCGGATGCTGCGCTGGTGCACATCCTCTCGCCGTTCGATCCGCTGATCATCCAGCGCAAGCGCCTCAAATTCTTCTTCGGCTACGACCACGTCTTCGAAGCCTATGTGCCCAAGCACAAGCGCAAATTCGGCTACTTCGCCCTGCCCGTCCTCGTCGGCGACCAGATTGTCGCCGCCATCGACCTCAAGACGGATCGCGAGAAAGGCAAGCTCCTTGTGCAGAAATGGACCTGGCTCGGCCCGCGCGCCAATCGTGCGCACAAGACGGCGATCGAAGACGCGCTTGGCCGCTTCGAACGGTTCCAGCTGGCGAAGTGAACGAAGCGGCTGCAATCGCGCGCCGCGGCGTATTCGGACGAATCCCTGGTAACAGCGACTTTATCAGGGGTTTTGAAAATCCGCCTGCGCGAAGACAGCGGAAAAGCCCCGGTTTCATTGACTCAAACGATGCCGCGGGCGGCAGCCGAGGACGGAAACAGGGGGCAGCAGGGAATTTTCCATCCGTGTACGTTTTATATTTCGCGGAACGAAACGAGCCTCTGCTTCGCTTCGTCCCACAGCGCCAATCGCACGCTTCCGAGGCTTTGCGCGAGCGTCACCCGTCCGCAAGTTTGCAGCCGAGGGTGGTCGCGCAGGACCCCGGGCAGCCGGTAAAACGGAATGCGGCTGCACAGATGATGGACGTGATGAACGCCTATGTTCGCCGTGAACCACCGTAACACGGCAGGCAAATCGTAATGCGAGCTTCCCGAAAGCGCCGCGGCGTGAAGCCTCCAATCCGGGCCGCGGGTCCAGACGACCTGCTCGAACTGGTGCTGCACATAGAACAGCCAAACGCCTATGGACGCCGCAAGCAGCATAACCGGCAGATGCACTGCGAGTAGCGCCGCGCCGCCGACAAACCACATCATCAGGCAGGCCAGAAAAGCGATCCCGACATTTGTTCCGATCGCGCTGATCCACGGCCGAAGGCCTCCGCGCATTTGGCCGAAAGGCAGACGGTGCTGGAGAAAGAACAAAAAGGCGGGTCCAACGCCGAACATCACCATCGGATTGCGGTAGGCGCGATAGCGAAAACGCCCCCAGGACGAGCGCGCCAGATACTCCTCGACGGTGAGCGTGAGTATGTCTCCGGTCCCGCGCCGGTCGAGGTTGCCCGACGTCGCATGATGAAGGGCGTGGTTGCGCTTCCAATAGTCATAGGGCGTAAAGGTCAGAATGCCGAGAATGCGGCCGGTCCAGTCGTTCGCGAACCGGTTCGGGAAAAATGCGCCGTGACCGCAATCGTGCTGAATCAAGAACAGGCGAACGAGGAAGCCGGCGACGGGAATCGCAATCAGCAGAGTCAGCCAATAGCCGACGCCGAGCGAAACCCACATCACGAACCAGCTCGCGATCAGCAACCCGACCGTCATGACGAGCTCAAGCGAAGCGCGCAACCAGCTCGGCCGGCTGTAGCGCGTGAGATTCTGAATCAACCCGCCGGCGCCCGGCGTCGCATCGCATGCGAGAGTCTGCAATTCGCTGGTCATCGGCGATGGTTGTGCAGGTCGCGGAAGAGAGCTTCGCTCTCCGCCGCTGCCCGTCATATCGTTATGCGGCTTTGAGATTGACCGCTTTCGATCCCTTGGCATCGGGCTGGATCTCGAACGAGATGCGCTGGCCTTCTGCCAGATTTCCCATGCTCGCAGCTTCGACGGCCGTCGCATGGACGAACACGTCCTTGCCGCCGCCATCCGGCGCGATAAAACCAAAGCCCTTGCTCGCGTTGAAAAATTTCACTGTACCGATCGTCATGATTGCTCCTGGTGCATCAAAACGCCCAGGCGGTGGCCTGGCCGGCGCAAACGAATCACTCAGAATCGAAAGTCAGGCTGTCTCGGCCAGGCGCGCACAGAGCGAGCAGGGAGTCCAACAGTGCGCTTCTTCTGACGGAACGCCGTCGCTCGACCAACATGGGCATTCGCCGCGCATATTGCAATGCGATCGGGCCCGTCGTCGGTCTTGCAGGAAAAACCAACGCCTCGGCGCTCTTGCGGCAGTTCGGGAGACGGGCTGTCAAGTGCACTTGACATTGCCGACTCTCGCTCTATGTAATGTCCTCTTGTCATTTAGGCATGGAGACATGACATGGCTTATTCTGCCAAAAAACGCTGGGCGACGCTGGGCAGTGCTTTGGCCGTGGCGTTCGCCGGGTTGGCGGTGGTGATGTGGCTTACCCGCAATCACACCGATCCTGTTTCCGTGGGCCTGTTTCGGGTGGCCCTCGGGTTGATTGTCGTTGGCCTCGGCATGCGATCCTACGGCTATATGGATGAGGTGCAGCGTCAGGCATCTCAAAAGCGATGGCTCTGGGGCAGCCTGATTGGCTTCGCCGCGATGCTGCCGGTGGTGGTCTCCCTGCAAACGCATGAACTTTGGCTGGATGCCGGGGTGCAGTTCATTTTCCGTCACCCCGCCATGCCGCGCTTCTATTTCAGTCTTGGCGTTATGGTGCCCGTGATGTTTCAGGTTCTGTCTGTGCTGGTATTGAGACTGCTGGATAAACCCTCCCGGGGTTCTCGGTCGTGAAAAACCGCCTGCGCGTTCTGCGCGCCGAAAAAGGCTGGAGCCAGGCAGAGCTGGCCGAACGTCTGAACATCGCCCGCCAGAGCGTCAACGCCATTGAGAACGGCAAAGCCGACCCGTCACTGCCGCTGGGAATGCGCATTGCGCGGCTTTTCGGTCAGTCGGTCGAATCCGTTTTCCAGGACGAAAATTAGTTTCCGGCGCGCAGGCGACAAGCGAAAAGGTACGACATGGGCGGAATGGCAGGCGTAGGGGCGCTGTTCAAGGATGCGTCCGTCCTCACGCACAAGATAAAGCCGGGCACTGCCGTGCGCATCATGCGCTTTGCGCGACCGTTCGCCGGAATGCTCGCCGTTTTCCTGGCCGTGGTGTGCGTGGACGCGGTTGCGGGCGTGATCCCGCCGCTGTTGTACCGCGGCCTCGTCAATAACGGCATCTTGAAAGGCAACGAAGCGCTGGTGATCGAACTGGCGGTGCTCGCGGCAGTCATCCTCCTGGCCGATGCGGGACTGGGGCTGGTGATGTCCTATCTCGCCGCCGCGATCGGGAACCGGATCGTGCTGTCGATGCGCACCGCGCTATTCGACCATATCCAGCGCATGCCGCTCGCCTTTTTCATCCGGGTCCAGACGGGCGCGCTGGTTACCCGGCTGGACCGCGACGTGGCCGGCGCGCAGAGCGCGTTCACGGACGTGTTGTCCTCGGTGATCGGCAACATCATCGCCGTGGCGCTCGTACTGGCCGCGATGACGGTGCTGTCGTGGCAGATCACGTTGCTCTCGCTGGCGCTGGCGCCCCTGTTCGTCCTGCCCGCGCGCACAATGGGCCGCAGGCTCCAGGCGCTCTCGCGCGAAGGGATGAGCCTCGGCGCCCGCATGAACGCCACGATGTATGAGCGCTTCAACGTCGCGGGCGCGCAATTGTCCAAGCTTTACGGACGGCCCGAAGAGGAAACTGCGCAGTTCCGCAAGCGCGCCGTGCTCGTCGCCGACAACGACGTCGAGCGCAAACAGGTGCTGCAGTATTTCGTGGCGGCAATGACGCTCCTTGCCTCGCTGGCGGCCGCGGTCGCCTATGGCTGGGGCGGTGTGCTGACGATCCGCCACGCGATCGACCTCGGCACGCTGGTCGCGCTGGTCTCGTACCTGGCCCGGCTTTACGGGCCGCTCACGGGCCTGTCCAACGTGCAAGTCACCGTAATGACGGCGCTGGTGTCGTTCGAACGCGTGTTCGAGGTTCTCGATCTCGAACCGATGATCCGGGAAAAGCCAGGTGCCAGACCCGTGCCTTCCGGTCCTGCTGGAATCGCGTTTTCGCATGTCTCGTTCCGCTATCCGACGGCGGACGAGGTGTCGCTGGCTTCGCTGGAGACCGTCGCAGCACCGGCAGTGAAGCGACCGGAACCCACCGTGCTGCGCGATCTGAACTTTGCGATCTCACCCGGCACGCTGACGGCGCTGGTGGGACCGTCCGGTGCGGGCAAGACGACCATCACGCAACTTGTGCCGCGGCTTTACGATGTGCGAGACGGCGCAGTGACGATCAACGGAATGGACGTGCGCGACGCCACGCTGGCATCGCTGCACGCGCGCGTCGGAATCGTAGCGCAGGATACGCATCTGTTTCATGACACCATTCGCGCCAACCTGCTTTTTGCCAAACCCGACGCGAGCGCGCCGGATCTGGAGGCTGCTCTCAGGGCCGCACAGATATGGCCGCTGGTCTCAAGTCTCCCGGATGGCCTCGAAACCATGGTGGGGGAGCGCGGCTATCGTTTCTCAGGCGGAGAAAAGCAGCGCCTGTCGATTGCGCGTCTGCTTCTGAAGGCGCCGGACATCGCAATACTGGATGAGGCGACCGCGCATTTGGACTCGGAGTCGGAAGCGGCGATCCAAAAGGCGTTTGACGTTGCGCTGGCAGGGCGGACGTCCATCGTCATCGCCCACCGCCTGTCGACGATCCTGAAGGCCGACCAGATTCTGGTGGTCCAGCAGGGCGAGATTGTCGAGCGCGGCACGCACGCCGATCTGCTGGCTAGAAACGGACTATATGCCGACCTCTATCACCGCCAGTTCCGTGATGGCCCGGACTAAACCACGCGGGAAGGGCTGATCGCCTCGAGCACTTCGTTTGTGATTGGCTGAATATCGTCACAGCCTGAAGGGATGCTGCGCGGAACTGGGCGTCCGCTACTGGCGCGAGGCGGATCGATGAGCCGAACCTATTGTCGGTCCTTGCCCCCTAGCAGATCAGGGTCCAATCTTCCCCCTGTGTGATGGATGGAAGCTATGAGCGACGCTGTCGGCCCCGGCGATCTCGTTCTGTGCGTCAATGTCGCCCCGAACCATGCCACGGGAAGGCCGGTGCCGCTCGTAGCCGGCGAAATCTACCGTGTCGTCGCGGTCATGGAATTTGCGTGCCCATGCGGGCGTTCCGATGCCCTGCTGGATGTGGGCGTTGACTTCGCATGGTGCCAGACGCGCTTCCGGCTCCTGCCAAAGCCCAAGGCCGAGACCAAGACGCGCCGCGTTTCAGCGCCAAAAGAAAAAGAGACGGTGCGATGAACAGCCGGCTATGGGTCGAAACGCGGCAGGCGATCGCGAAGGTGCGAACCTCAAATTATCAATACGTTTCCAGTTCACCAGGGATCCGTCGAGCTCCACCCAACGTTTCCATCAGCTGGTCGGCCTTGTTCACCAGCACGGAGAAATGTCCCTCGCCTGCGTAAAACGTTGCGACGCATCCCTTGAGCGTACGCGCCAGCTTCTGCGCGGGACGGATATGCATGATGTGATCTTCGTCGCCGTGGAAGACGAAAACGGGCACTTTGATCTTGCGAATGTCGAACCCCCACGGGCGCGCGAGGCGTTCGATCTCGCTCCGGTTACCTCGTCCATCCTGACGCCCGCTCTCCAGCATGGTGCGGGCAAGAAGGTCGAGCTTTGCGGGATCCTGCATCAGCCGGAGATCTTCGCCGCCCAGCCACTGACCGATACGCACCATGCGCGCACGCACCATGGCTTCGCTCATGTGATCGGGGCGGATTTCCTGCAAGCGGCGGCGGAGATATTTCGGGAAAGTGCGCGCCACCCACCAGGCGAAGCGACGCATGGCCGGGCCGGAAAGCAGAGCAACGCCGGGCGGCGGTACCGTGCTTACCAGCGAGCAGGCTGTGACGCGGTCGGGCAGCAGATGCGCACAGGCCAGCGCGTAAGGCCCACCGGCCGACATGCCCTGCACCGCGAAACTCCGGATGCCCAGTTGATCGGCAGCCTCCGCGATATCCAAGGGCCAGTCCAGCAACCTGTCTCCGGCTTTCGGATCGGAAAGACCTATGCCGGGACGATCGAACGCGATCAGGCGCACACGCGCCTTCTCGGCCGCGTCCGCCAATGCCAGCGCTTCGAGACGTGAGGATCCATGTCCGTGAAAATGAAACACCGGGAAACCGGCCGCGTCCCCGACTTCGAGATAGGCGAGGTTCCGCCGGTCCGACAGGGCTATGAGTGAGGTCAGTTCCGGCATGACGAATTGCACGAGACCAGATGAGGCAGCGTGCCGAAAGATAAGTTCGGCCGGTGCAAAAACAATGTGATCCCTGAGGAAATGCAGCGGTGGTTGTCCGGGCACGGCGCCATTCGCGGCGGGCCGCATTCACCACGGAACGGTGTGCCCTTCACGGTCGAGATATTGCAGACCGGGCTTGCCCTGCTGCGCGAGAAGCACCTTCACGACCTTCGGGATCGCCTCCTCCATGCTGACCGGCGCGTTCGGGCCGCCCAGATCGGTGCGGATCCAGCCCGGCGCCATCAACACCAACGCGCGGGGACATCCCGCATGGCGGGCGGCGTAGCTTCGCATGTGCATGTTCAGGGCAGCTTTGGTGCCGCGATAGACGTCGTGGCGTCCGTTGGTGTTGTTGCCGATGCTGCCCTGTCCCGACGACATGATGCCGATCACGCCATTTGGCGATACGAGGTTCTGCAAGCTTTCGATCACACGCATCGGGCTCAGCGCATTGGTGACCATCACGCGTGCGTACTCTTCCGTCGATACATCTGCGATGGGCGCGTCATTGGCGTTGGCGGTGCCCGCGTTCACGAACAGAATGTCGAAGCGACGCGCGGAGAGACGCGCGTGCAGTGCTGCGATCTGATCCGGTTCGGTTATGTCGAGGGACTCGATTTCGGCGCGGCCCTCATGTTCGTCCGCCAGGTCGTGCAGCCTGGTTCTGGCACTGCCGCGTACCGTACCGACGACGTTCCATCCCTTCTTCAGGAACTCGGCGGCCATGGCGAGGCCAAGGCCGCGCGACGCGCCGACAAGGAGCAGGTGCTTGTCCGTCACGGGACGCTTCCTTCGCGCTGCACCCGCGCGAAACAGAGGGGACCATAGAGTGCTCATGCGCTGCTGATAGCAGCCCGCAATTGCGTGCAACAGACGCACAGGACGCACAATATAGTTGCGTCAGACGCTATGTCACGAGGCACGAATGGAATAGGGTTCGGCCATGGATGACGTGGACCTGAACCTGCTGGTTGCGCTGGACGCGCTGCTTGCCGAAGGCAGCGTGACCGGGGCGGCGCGACGCTTGGGCCTCAGTTCTTCCGCCGTGAGCCGGACCCTTGCGCGGCTCCGGTCCGCAACAGGCGATCCGCTGCTCGTGCGAGCCGGGCGCGGGCTCGTGCCGACACCCTACGCTGCCGAGCTGCGCGAGCGCGTCCACGCGCTCAGCCGGGACGTGCTGACGGTCCTCCACCCGCGCGTCAGCGCGCTCGACATCGCGTCGCTCGAACGGACCTTCACCATTCGCGCCAACGAAGGGTTTGTCGCCGCCCTTTCCGCGTCCCTGGTGGCAGCCATCGCCGAAGCTGCGCCGCGCGTCCGTCTGCGTTTCGCGCCCAAGCCCGAGAAGGATGCGCGCCCGCTTCGCGAGGGGCAGATCGATCTGGAGATCGGCGTGCTGGGTCCTTTCGCGCCGGAGGTTCGCACGCAGTCTTTGTTTCGGGACAGATACGTTGGCGTGGCACGGATCGGGCATCCGCTTCTTTCCGGCGCGGATATTACGCCCGAACGATATGCCGCTTGCGATCATGTCGTTGCGTCGCGGAAAGGGGAATTCACCGGACCTGTCGACGACGCCCTGGAAGAACTCGGACTTCAACGAACGATATCCGTCGTCGTGCCGGGATTTCCCGATGCGATGCGGATCGCCCGCCACTCGGATTTGGTCGCGCTGGTGCCGCGCTCGTGCCTCGGCAATAGCCTCGCGAACGATCAGGCCGCGACAGCAGGACTTCAGAGCTTCGAGCTTCCGGTCCGCACGCCCGAGATCGTGATTTCGGCGATGTGGCATCCCCGGGTGGACGCCGATCCGGCACATCGCTGGCTTCGTGATACGGTGGTCTCGGTGTGCCGGACGGCCTTTCAGCACCGCTGACGATGCGCAAAGCGGCGTCAGGCGCCGGCCCGAAGCGGCACTCAAACGTCCTTGTTCGGGTTGATCAGGTACTTCTCGCCGGTCGACTTCTTGTTGTAGGCCGCAATGGCCTCGGCGCTGAGGGCTTCGGCGAGCGAGATCGCTTTTGTGTAGTGGCTCGCGAAGGTCGTCTTGATCTCGTTGGCGACGCGCTGGCGCAGCTTCCCGGTTTCGACCGGACCGATCTTCATCAGGAACGGCGTGAGCAGCCACCCGCCCAGACCCCACGACATGCCGAAGGCACGCTGAAGTTCCGTGGGGCCGGTGTCGAGTCCGCCATAGATATAGACCTGCTTGTAGGTCGTCGAACCGTAACGGCTGAATTCCTTCATCTTGCGCACGGCCGCCACTTCCATGGCCGTAAGGATCTGTCCCGCAAGCTTGCCGCCGCCGATGGCGTCGAACGCGATCGTAGCACCCGTGTCTTCGAGCGCGGAAATCAGATCGTTCATAAAGGAAGGCGCGGACGAATCGACGACGTGCACCGCGCCGATGTCGCGCAGAATTTTCGTCTGCTCCGCGCTGCGGACGATGTTCACAAGCGGGATGCCGTCCTTCAGGCATATCTTGTTCAGCATCTGGCCGAGGTTGGACGCGGCCGCGGTGTGTACGAGCGCGGTGTGACCTTCGCGGCGCATCGTCTCCGTCATGCCGAGCGCGGTGAGCGGATTGACGAAGCAGGAGGCGCCTTGCGCCGCCGTGGTGCCCGCCGGCAATTGCAGACAGTCCGCGGCTTTCATCGTCCGATACTGCGCGTACATCGCGCCGCCCAATATCGCGACGGTTCGGCCCAGCAGGTTTTGCGCATTGGCGCCGGCCTTGATGACTTCGCCGGCGCCTTCGTTGCCGACAGGCAGCGACTGGCCGACACGCGGCGCCATGGCGCGGCGATAGGCTTCGGGGATTGGCGCAACGACCTTTGCGTTCGAACCGGTGCCCGAGAATTTGGCGTTTCGCATGTCTGCAGCACCGAACAGCAGACCGATGTCGGACGGATTGATCGGCGTCGCGTCGACCCGGACAAGGACTTCGTCGGGGCCCGGTTCTTTCACCGGCACCCGTACCAGCGAAAGCTGGATCTCGCCTTCGCTCGTTGCAAGCGACTGCAGTTGAAGCCCGTCCATATCCGTCTCCTGTGTTTTCGGCTGCGCGATGACGCGGGGAAGAATGAGGCGACAGCAGACGCACATCGCCAAGCTGACGAAATCCTAGCACAGTTTGATCAATCTGTGGAGCCGCCGCTTCGTACACGCTTTCGCCGACGTTTGGATGCGGAAAGCGGCGTGCCGCCTATTTCTCGGTCGCCGCGATCGTCACCGTGAACATCGACGGCCGGGGATCGGCATTGTCGATTTCGACGACGAGCTGATATGCGTTGTCGACGGTCGGGCGCTGCCGCACGACCACGTAGCCGTGACCGGTCGCGGAAACGTTCAGGGTCACATCGCGGCTGGGAAGGCCGGGGTCGAAGGTCGGCGACAGGCTCGACACCGCGCCGGAATCGGAATCGGCACCGTCGCCATCGTAAGTCGGTATCCAGGAGATCGGCGCCGCGGGCGCGTCGTGAGCCGCAAACGCGCTGATGGTCGTGGCATTCGTAGGACATTCGTCCCGGCGCACTCCCACCGGGTCTGCACTGATGTTGCGCCACACCAGATTTCCGCCCTGGATGACCAATGCGTCGCGGCCGTCGATGCAGGCACTGACCCTGATTGTCGTGGTCTTCTTGGCAGCTCCCGCCGACAAAGCCGGACCGCCGGCGGCGATGGCCGCCGCGATGAATGCCGTCATGAGAACAGGCCGCGCCTTCATGTCATTCGGCCCTCGATTACTGCGGCAGCAAACGCGGGCCCCGCGCGTGAAATCTCGTCCAGAGCTACGAAGATTTGCGACAAAATCGGCACGCCCGCCAAACCCGGGACAATTCATTCGCGCCCGCAAATCCGTGTCAAGAATTGCTGCATGAAAGTTTCGGCAAGGCGCAGCTTCGCCGCGTCGTGTTCAGGGCGCGGGTCAGAGCGAGACGACGACCTTGGTGGCCGATACGCCCTTCTTCTGAACCTCGAATCCGGTCTCGATAGCCTCGAGGCCTTTGCCTACGACCTCGGCCGGCGGCGCGGCGACATAGCGACCGTCCGCCAGGGCCCGCGGCAGGAAATCGACATAGATGGCCGGCCCGACTTCATTGTCCACCAACGAGCCGCCGAAGATGAATTTGGTGCCGACGCCGCGCGTGCGGGCTTTGACCGATGTGAAGAGGCTCGACAGCACCATCCTGGGCATCAGCCGCAGGATCGTCAGGGCCAGGCTCGATCCCTTGGCCACCTCCCCCAATGAGACCGGCGCGCCGGCGACGGCGACGAACTTCTCGCCCCGGCAGCGGCCTACGATGTCGACGCACGGCGCGGTCGATCCCGTGGCGATCGCGAGCGCGCCGGCGATGGTCTTGCCTTTCAGCGCCGCGACGATGTCCTTCACGACGGTTTTGCTGTGGTAGTCGAAGACCTGGGCGGCGCCGAGCGACTTCAGATACTCGAAATTGCGCGGCGAGGCGGTGGTGAAGACCTCATAGCCGGCGGCGACGGCCAGCTGAATGCCATTGCAGCCGACGCTCGTTGCCCCGCCCAAGATGAGCAGGGTCTTGCCGGTCGGTCTGGCGCCGGCCGACGGATGCTGAAGCGCCAAAAAATCCTTCCGGAAGAGACCGCAGGCCGCCGTGGAGAGCCCAAGCGGGATGACGGCCGCGTTCTCGTAGGACATGGCATCCGGGATGGGCGACGCCATGTGCGCGGGAACGACCGTGTAAATCTGGAAGGCGCATTCCGACGTTCTGTTGCGCTCCGGATTGAGCCCCAGGGCTTGCGCCAGAACGCGGTCTCCGACCTTGAAGCGTGTGACGCCGGGTCCCACCTCCGCCACTTCGCCGGCAAGGTCTTCGCCCAGGATCACCGGAAATTTGATCCAGCGAAATATCATCGTGCCGAGAATCTGGATCCCCCAGTCCACCGGATTGATCGCGACGGCATGATTGCGCACGACGATCTCGCCCTCTTTCGGCGCCGTATAGGGCGCAGGCTTGACCGCGAGTTTGGTACGCGTTGCGACCAGCCAGGCGGCGGTGTTGGCAGGCATCGGGAATTTTCCTCATGAGGCGGGTCGGCCTTTTGGCTGTACTTCAACGATCTGACCCGAGGTTTTCGCGCACCGGCGCCAGGTCAGACTAGGGCATGGCCGTCGTTCCATCCAGACAGGACGGAGGCGGGCGCAGATTTGCGCTGCTTAGGACGGCTCTATCCGATGATGATTGCGGGTCTTGGTGATGGACGGATCGCCGATGTGACTGCAATATCGCGGTTCCTCGCGCAACGGAGCCACTCGGCGCATGCACGCGATTCTCAGTCCCGCCGAATCGCTTGGCCTCGCAAGCGCCGCAGGCGACAGCCGGCTTAGGAATGCGAGCCATCATGTCAGCGATGAGACACTGATCCGGATATCCGATACCTTGCGCGACGACGCATTGTCGAATGATGTCGTTTACGAACGAGCCGGCGAGCGTGAGCCCATACGCATCATGTTGCGACCCTTGCTCGCCCACCGTGATCAACTCACCTATGTGAATACGGTATGTCGGCGTGTAACGGACGCGCTGAAGCGGCTTCCATCCTTGTATCTGGAAAGCGCCGATGTGCGTAAATTGGTGGCTGTCCGGCCCGATGAGGAATCCTGGGTGCGGGACATCTGGACGCCGGCGCACGCCCGCACCAATACAGTCTATGGACGGCTCGACGCCGTCTGCGATTTTCTCAGCCCTGCCTGGCAAGCCACGTTCAAACTCATGGAAGCCAATCTTTCTGGCGTGGGTGGCATACATTTCGCTCCGATCGCCGAGCAGCTCGTCATGCGCGACGTCGTGCCGACGCTGTTGGCTCACGATCCCGACCTCGCTATCGAACTTCCCCAGGACCAACGTGACCTCTTTGTTCAGGTACTGATAGACCATGCCCGCATGATCGGTCGGGAGTCCTGCCAGATGGGGTTTCTCGAGCCTAGGTTCGTGCATGAAGGTCCGGACGAGCAATCGTCGCTCAGTCGCTATTTCGAGCAGCGTGAGCACCTAACTATTGCGCATGCCGATCCTCGCGAATTGTCCGTGCGAGACGAGGAAGTCTACTTCGAGGATACCCGCATTGACGTTGCTTATCGCGACTACGAATTGCGAGATCTGATAGCGCTTGAAGCGGATGTGGGCCGGCCTTTGGAAGGAATGCGCCGGCTTTTTCGCGAGAACCGGGTGGTGTCCTCACTGTCCGGCGATTTCGATCATAAGAGCGCGTTCGAGCTTTTGACCGATTTGACCTGGGCCGAGCGATATTTCTCGTCCGACGACTGCCGACTTTTCCGGCGGCATGTTCTGTGGACGCGTCTTGTCTACGACCGCCGCACCACGCTGTCGGACAACAGGATGGCTGATCTCCTCGAATACATTCGCTCGCATCGCGAACAGCTGGTGTTGAAGCCAAACCGCGGCTATGGCGGCGAAGGCGTCAGCGTAGGCGCAACGATGCAGGACAGCGACTGGGAGGCGATTATCCAGGAGGCCGTCGCACATGGCGACGACCCGGAAAAATCCTGGGTCGTGCAAGCGGCGACGCCGTTACCCGTGGCGGAATTTCCCGTCGTGGGGCCTGATCTCAAGGTCTATGACGAGCCGTTTTATGCCGTGATGGGCTTCGCCGCCACGGATCATGGATTGGGCGTGCTCTGCCGCGTTTCGCAAAAGCAGGTCGTCAATGTAGCGCAACATGGCGGAATAGCGGCGCTTCTCATCGGCCGGCGTCCCAAAGATTTACGCATTCCGCGTCGCCCGCTCGCCGCGACGCAGGATACGCGTACAGCCTTGCGCAAGCAGATCGCGGAACTTCGCCATCTCGATCAAGCCATTGCGCTCCTGGAATGGGACGAAGAGACAAAACTGCCGCTCAAGGGACGGATGCAGCGCGGAGAACAAATGTCGGCACTCGAGGGCCTGCGCCATAGCCTTCTCACGGCGGATCGCCTCGGTGATCTCATTGAAGAGGTGGCGCTGCGGTATGGCGGAGACGCTGATCTTGGGTGGGAGCTGGATCTCCTGCGGCGGGAACGCAAAATCGCCAGAGCTATTCCCGAAGCGCTGGTCCGGAGCTTCGCGAATGCCAAGTCGCAGGCTTTGGCGGCGTGGGAGGAAGCGCGCGAAAAGAACGAATTCGCCGTATTCGCGCTGCCGTTCTCGCAGCTTCTCGCGCTGGTGCGCGCCCGCGCCGAATGCCTCGCCGCCGGCGGCGATTTGTACGACGCGCTCATGGATCAATACGAACCCGGAATGACCAGGCCGCGTCTCGATCCTCTTTTGAGGTCGCTGTGTCAGCGTCTGGTGCCGCTCGTGCACAGCGCGGCAAACGCCGGCAGCAAGATGGGGCAAGAAAATCCACCGGCCCGCTTTCCCGCCGCGGGGCAGTGGCAACTGTGCACACGGGTACTAAAGTGTATCGGTTTCGATTTTGACAGGGGCCGCTTCGATTCATCGACACATCCCTTCACCATGCTGGCGGGTGACGACGACGTGCGGCTGACATGCCGTGTCGAAGAAAGCGATGTCTCAAGAGCATTTCTGGCCACGATGCACGAAGGCGGACACGCTCTTTACGATCAAGGATTCGGCGCAAGAGATCGCGACACATTGTTGGCCGATGGCGCCAGCGCCGGCATGCATGAAGGCCAAGCGCGGTTGTGGGAAAACCACGTGGGCCGGAGCCGACCCTTCATTTCATATCTGATGCCGCAGCTGCGGGAGATATTTCCCGGCACCTTCGATGACCTCGATTCAGATGTATTTTGGCGAAGCATCAATGTCGTGCGGCCGGGATGCAGCCGGATCGGCGCCGACGAAATGAGTTATCATTTGCACATCATGCTCCGCTACGAATTGGAAACGGCGCTCGTGTCCGGCGACCTGTCGGCCAGCGGCATTTCGTCGGCTTGGCGCGAACGCAGCAAAGCACTTCTTGGGATGGAGCCCAAAACTGATCTCGAGGGCGCGCTCCAGGACGTGCATTGGGCGGTAGGTCTTTTCGGCTATTTCCCGACCTATACGATCGGCAGCCTATATGCAGCGCAGCTCTTTCAGACTTATTGCGGGGAGCACGACTTTGCCGCCGACGCACGAGAAGGTCGCCTGAACCCGTTGCGCGACTGGCTGAGAATCCACGTTTACGAAGTCGGCAAGCGTGGCCCCGCGGAAGACATTGTGCGCGCGGCGACGGGGCGAGGCCTCGATGCAAGCGCCTTCTTCGCACATTTGGAGTCTCCTGATCGCGCCTGGAGCGCGCGCTAAGCTCGCTCCGTCACTAGATTAGGACTGGGATTTGAGCAATGCCCTGATTTTGTCCGCATCGTCGGGCGTCGCGGGATTGTAGACCACCATGCTGAGATCGGGCCGGCCGTCGACGGCGAACGCGGAAAATTCCATCGAGAGCGGCCCGACAGTGGGATGGTGCAGGATTTTTTTGCCGTCGCCATGCACCTGCACGTCGTTGTCGCGCCACATCGCCGCGAATTCGGGGCTGGTCGCGCAAAGCTCATCGACCAGCGATTGCACGTTGCGCGCTGCACCGGCGCGCGCCACATCGGCGCGGAACGACGCCACCACATAGCGCGCCACGCTTTGCCAGTTGGTTTGCGCGGCACGCACGCGGGCGTCGCGAAACATCATGCGCAGCACGTTGCGTTGCCCTTCCGCCAGCGTGCTGTAATCGGTCAACACCACCGTGGCGGCTCTATTCCAGGCGATCACGTCCCAGGTCGCCGTGCGGATAAAAGCGGGGCTGTATTCCAGCGTGTCGAGCAGGCGTTGCAGGCGGGGTGTGATGCCGTCGGGCGCGTGATAGCGGACTTCCGGCGGGCGGCCCAAACCGAGCAGAAACAGATGCTCACGCTCTGCGTCCGTCAGCATCATGGCGCGCGAGATGCGATCAAGCACATCCGCGGACGGCGCACCGCCGCGTCCCTGCTCCAGCCATGTGTACCAGGTGGCGCTGACATTGGCGCGTTGCGCCACTTCTTCGCGCCGAAGGCCCGGCGTTCGTCTGCGCCCCAACGAAAAACCGAACGCGGCCGGATCCAGCTTCGCGCGGCGATCCTTCAGATAGGTCCCAAGCAGATTGTCGTTTGCGGCGGGCATGCTCATCCTGTTAGCGATTATACCAGTATAATATCACTACTTTACCAGCATAGCACATTGGCAGAGAAAGCGCATATCCCGTTTGGAAAGGCGTTCTGCGATGACATTAAAAGACAAACGCGTGCTGGTGATCGGCGGCGGCTCGGGCATCGGGCTTGGCGTGGCGCGGGGCGCCGCAAGAGAAGGCGCGAAGGTCCTGATCGCCTCGCGCGATGGCAAGAAGACCGCCGAGGCCGCGAAGCCCATCGGCGCAACGTCTGCCGTCATCGATGTGCGCGACGAGAAGAATGTCGCGCAGTTCTTCAAGGACAATGGCGCCTTCGATCACATCGCGTTCACCGCGGGCGATTGGGAAGGCTTCGCGCCCGGCGCACTTGCCGATCTCGATCTCGCGAAGGCCGCGGAAAGGATGACCACGCGATTCTGGGGCGCGATTGCCGTGGCCAAGCATGGCGCGACCAGACTTCCGCCCGGCGGGTCCTACACCATCACCAACGGAATGCTCGCGCACAGGCCGATGAAGGGGATGCCGACCGTGACGGCCAGCGCCCGCGCGGTGGAGGGATTGGCGATCGGCCTTGCCGTCGACCTGGCGCCGGTGCGCGTGAACTGCGTCTGCCCGGGCCTGATCGAAACGGAAATGTGGGGCAATTTCCCCGAAGGCTATCGCGACCGGATGACGGCTATGACGAAGAGACAACTCGTGCAACGTCCGGGGAATACCGACGAAGCGGGTGAGGCGTATCTCACCTGCATGCGCAACGGCTTCATGACCGGACAGGTCATCAAGATCGAAGGCGGCATAGCGATCGCCGGCTGATCGTTCCGTTCGACAACAAAGGAGAATTCCATGCGTGTATTCATCACCGGCGCGGCCGGGTTTATCGGCACGGCCACGACCAGGGAATTGATCGCCAACGGGCACCAGGTGGTCGGCCTGGCGCGCTCCGACGCCAATGTCGCCGTGCTCAAGGATCTGGGCGCAGCCGTTCATCGCGGCTCGCTGGAGGATCTCGAGAGCCTGAAGGCGGGCGCCGCAAATGCCGACGGCGTGATCCATCTCGCCTTCATCCACGACTTTGCGAAATTCGCGGAGAACGGACAGATCGACAAGCGCGCCATCGAGGCGATGGGCGATGTGCTGGCGGGCACGAACAAGCCCTTCATCGTCACCTCGGGAACGCTGCTCGTGGCACCGGGGCGGCTCGCCACGGAAGAAGATCCCGTCATGCCTGGTCTGCCGCGCGAGTCGGAATCCGCAGGCCTGGCCTTCGCCACGCGCGGCGTGCGCGCCATGGCTGTGCGGCTGCCCCAAGTGCATGGCGGCGACGGCAGATGCGGCCTCGTCAACCTGCTTCTCGCTGTCGCGCAGCAGAAAGGCGTTTCCGGCTATATCGGCGACGGCGCCAACCGCTGGTCGGGCGCGCACCGGCTGGATGTGGCGCGTCTCTATCGCCTTGCGCTGGAAAAGGGCGCGGCTGGCAGGAGCTTTCATGCGGTGGCGGACGAAGGTGTGCCCTTGCGCGAGATCGCCGGGGTTCTGGGCCGCCATCTGAAACTGCCGGTGGCGTCGATCCCTCAGGAGAAAGCGCCGGAGCATTTCGGCATCGCGGCGATGTTTGCGGGAATAGACGGCCCCGCGTCCAGCGCGCTGACTCAGAAGTGGCTGGGATGGAAACCCAAAGAGATCGGCATGATCGCCGACATCAGCCGGCCGAACTATTTCGCGCGCTAGGAAGGGGCGTCCGATGTCGGCAGCATCCGCCGACATCGGCGCCCCGGGCGGCCAATCTGGTTAGGCTCGGCGGCATTTCCGCAATGCCGAAGACGATGTCCGCTGGCGGCGCGAGGCGGGTCTCCACACCAGACAGGTGCATAGATCGATTTGTCAGCTACGCCGCCCGAAACCGGACCCGCATCGTCTTCGGTCCCGAGATGAAGTTCGACGGCAGCCATTCCGGCTCTCCTGCGAGCGCCAGAGCGTCCATGCGCGAGAGCACTTCGAGCAGGATCGCGTCGATCTCGACGCGGGCGATGTGCTGGCCGAGGCAGCCATGCGGGCCGGTGCCGAAGGCGATGTGTTCGTTGGGGCTGCGCGCGAGATCGAGCGCGTCGGGGCGATCGAACTTTTCGGGATCGCGATTGGCCGAGCCGAAATACATCACGACCTTCTGGCCTTCGCGGATTTTCTCGCCGCCGAGCTCGATATCGTGCTTCGCCGTGCGGCGCATATAGATGACGGGGCTCGTCCAGCGCAGCAATTCCTCGCGCGCCGACGCCACGCGTGGCCCGGGATCGGCTTTCAGCCACGCGAACTGCTCCGGGTTTTCCAGAAGCGCGATCAGGCCGGAGGAGAGGAGATTGCGCGTGGTGTCGCCGCCAGCGTCGACCAGCAGGAGGAAGAACAGCAGGAACTCGATGTCCTCGAGCCGCTTGCCGTCGACTTCCGCCTCAAGCAGCTTGGTCGCGAGATCATTGCCGGGCTTGGCGCGCTTGGCCGCGATCACGCCCTGGCCGTACTGGAACATCTTCATCACCGCTTCCCCGCCGGCGCCGGGCGGCAGGGCTTCCGGCGAGGTGTGGATGATCTCGGTCAACTTGTAGAGTTCGCGGCCGTCGTCACGCGGCAGGCCGAGCAACTCGGCGATCACGAGAGACGGCATCTCGCCCGCCACCTCGCTCACGAAATCGCATTCGCCGCGCGCGATCACCGCGTCGACGATCTCGCGCGCCAGCCGCTGCATCCACGGCACCATGTCGCGCGCGGGGCCTTGCGTGAACTCGTTGCGGATGAGCCTGCGATAGGCCGTGTGCTGCGGCGGGTCCATCATCAGCATCATCTTGTAGCCGCCGAACGGGAGATCCTGCAGCGGATCCTGGATCATGATCGTGGGCTCGGACGAGAACGCCTGGAAATTGCGATCGACGTCGTAAACGTCCTTGTACCGCGTCACCGCCCAGAAGCCCGGGCCGTCCGGCTCCTCATGCCAGAACACGGGCGCGTGCTCGCGCAGCCAGCGATATTGCGCGAAAGGATGTCCCGCCGCGAAACGGTCGGGACTCAACAGATCGATATCCATGTGCGGCTCCCTCACACCGGTGTCATGGCCCGCAAATGCCGGCCACCCGGGCGACAGCAACTCGCTTCTGACGAGCGATGCGCACATTGTTCTGCGAAGACGCGACGGTTTCAACTGGGTGGCCCACATTAGGTGGGCCATGACAGAGTTTTATCGTGCGCGACCGCTTACGACGGCATGCGCACCATCACCGGCGTATCGCGGTAGAGGCCGGCATAAAGCCGCCTGAAGGCCGCGATCTTCGGCAGGTCGTTGTAGACAATGTAGGGCGCGTCGGGGTTGTGGATCAGGTAATCCTGGTGATAGCCCTCGGCCGGATAGAAGCCCCGGTACGGGTCCACGCGCGTGACGATCGGCGCGCTAAAGACACGCGCGGCCGTCAGCTGCCGGATATAGGCGTCGGCGATCTTCTTCTGCATGTCGTTCGTGTACCAGATGTCGGAACGATACTGCGTGCCGTCGTCGGGGCCCTGGCGGTCGAGCTCCGTCGGATCGTGCGCTACGGAGAAATAGACGCGCAGGATTTCGCCGTAAGAAACCTGCTTCGGATCGAAGGTGATCCTGGCGGTTTCGGCGTGACCCGTCGTGCCCGTACTGACGATTTCATAATGCGCGGACCTCGCGTCGCCGCCGGAATAGCCGGAGACGACCTGGCTCACGCCTTTCAAATGCTCGAACACGCCCTGCATGCCCCAGAAGCAGCCGCCGGATAGCACGGCCGTTTCCGTGCCTGCGGCTTGCGTTTTCGGCGCGTCGAGTTGGGCGGCGGGGATTTCCTTCGGGGATTCATCGGCGCAGGCCGGGAGTATGAGCGCTGCTGCCACGAGACCGGCCGCCGCGCCATTTTTCAGAAAACGAAACATGATGTCCTCCTTCAGGCGCGCTTCACGAAGCGGAGCGCCGCCGAGTTCATGCAATAACGAAGGCCCGTCGGCTTCGGCCCGTCGTCGAAGACGTGACCCAGATGCGCATCGCAGCGTTTGCAGGAAATCGCCGTGCGATCCATGAAGAAGCTGGTGTCATGGATCTCCACGACGTTGATGGGCGAGATGGGCTGCCAGAAGCTCGGCCAGCCCGTGCCGGACTCGAACTTCGTGCGGGAGTCGAACAGCGCCGTGTCGCAGCAGATGCAGCGATAGAGTCCGTCGGCGTGGTTGTTCCAGGTGGCGCCGGTGTACGGCTGCTCGGTATCGGCATGACGCGTGACGTCGAACGACTCGGGCGAAAGCAGTTTGCGCCATTCGTCTTCGCTCTTCACGACCTTGGCGACTTCCTCGCGGCCGAGGTCCTTGCCCGTGGCCGCGAAGTTCTCGATGACGACCATCGGGATCGAGGCCCACGCGAAACGCGGTACGGCGGCGGCGGCCAGCGCCAGCGGCGCGGAGGCCAGCAAAAGGCGCCGGGAAAAGTTTGGCAATGAGGCGGAATTGGGGCGGAACATCTGTGGCTCCTCTCTGACGGAGGCTAATTCGCGCGAACCGTGCCGCATGTTACGCGAGGACGCGCTCGCCGGATCAACCCGGCGGCCAACACCTATCACAAAAGCGAGAGTTCAGCGCGCGACGACGAGGCCGGCAGGCGCGGTCGTGGTCGATTTCAGGTGATCGAGTGCAGCCTGAAGGCCCGGATGCGGTGCGGTGACGACGACGAGCGCATCAGAAAGCCCGGCGATCAGCGGCAATTCGCCGCCCGGCGCGATCGCGATGGCGTCGACGATAACGACGTCGCATACCCGGCGCAGATGCGCCATCAGCCGGCCTGCCGCTGCCGACGCCCAGATGGCGCGCGGATCGGTGCCGCCCGCCGAACCCGCCATGAACAGCATCGGCGAGCGCGGGTCCCTCTGCATGGATTGGCTGAGGCGCGCCGTGCCGCGCAACACATCGACCCAGCCGGCCTTCGGCGCCACCAGACCGGCGCGCGTCGCCACGGCCGGCGCGCGCAGATTGCCGTCCAGAAGAATCGTCCGGAGTCCGAGCTGTGCCGTCGCCCGCGCAAGCCCCATCGCGAAACTCGACTGGCCGTCGCGCGGATCGAGCGACGTCACGGCGATCACGCAAGGCCGTCGCGCGGCCACGCGCAAGGCGACCCCGCGCAGCGTCTGTGCCGGCGCCGACATCGGATAGTCGACCGCGATCTGTGCGCAATGCTGAACCGCCGCCGCCGACATTTCGGCCAGGACGGGAACGGGACGCGGCGCAGGCGTCCTGTGGCGCAGGTCCGGATTGGCGGCCGGGCCGAATTTCTCCGCCAGCAGCACGGCCAGAAGCCCGAACAGCAATCCCGCGGGTGCGGCTGCGACGGCGATGAGCGTGCGCGGCGGCGAGCTGGGGGACGCCGGAACCGGCGCATGCGAAATCTGCCGCGCGTCGACGTTCTCGAACACGTCCTGGCCCTGCGTTTCCCGCAGGCGCGAGACGAAAGCTTCATACATGCTGCGCGTCGAGGCGGCGTTGGCCTCCAGCGACTGGAGCTTCACGCGCGCCATGTTCTGGCCGGCCGCTTCGGCCTCAGCACGCTGCAGACTGTCTTCCAGCGAGCGGACCTGCGCGCGGGCGACCACCACTTCGTTCTGCACGGTGCCGGCGATGCGCGTCACTTCCTCGGCGATCTTGGCGTCGAGGTCGCGCTTCTGGTTTTCCGCCGCGATCATCTTGGGATGCCGGGGGCCGTAGCGCGTCGCGAACTGCGCCTCCTGGCGGATCAGGTCCGTCTGCTGCTCGCGCAGCTGGATGATGAGCGGCGACGAGACGATCTGCGAGACGTCCGCGGCATGACCGGACTCGACGAGCGCCTTGATCCGTTCGTCCTGCGCTTCCTTGGCGGCGAGATCCTCGCGCGCGGACACGAGCTGCGAACTGATGGCGGCCATCTGCTGATCGATCAGCGAGCCGCCGCTGCCCGTGTCGGTCAGACTGTTCTCGTTCTTGTAGCGCTGGATGTTGGCTTCGGCGACCTGCACCTGCTGCCCCAGCTGACGGATGCGGTCGAGCAGCCAGTCCGTCGTGCGCTGCGTCACGTCGAGGCGGATCGCCGCCTGCATGTCGAGATAGGTCTGGACGACCGTATCGGCGATCAGTGCGGCCTTGACCGGGTCGCGCGAGGACGCCGTGACCGTGATTGTCGTCGAAAGGCCCACGGCGCTTACGGAGAGATGGCGGAGCAGCGCGCCGATCGCGGCGCTGTTGCGCTTGTTCGGAGGCAGGCGCGCGAACCAATGCAGCGGGTTGAGCGAGAACGATCCGCCCACGAATTCTGGATCGTCTTCGAGATCGAGCTTCTCGACCACGCGGGCCGCGAGATCACGCGACGTCAGAAGCTGGATCTGGTTCTGAATTGATGCGGGGTCGGTCGGCGTCTCCGACAGGACCGACGACTGCTCGGTAACGTTGTTCTTGCGCGGCTCGAGCATGACGACCGCGGATGTCGAATAGATCGACGGCAGGAACACGACGGCGAGGAAGGCTACGCCTATGACCGCAAGGCAGACATTGCGGAACAGCGGCCAGCGCTTGCGGACCATCTGCACGAGCTGGACGACGTCGGCCTGCATGCTCGCAGGCACGCGCAGCCGGTCGGACGCGCGGCGGCCGTGAGGAGACGCAGGCTCGCGATACGCTGACGACACGTCGCAATCCTCTGCCGGCCCGGAGGACGCCGGACCTGAACCGCTCAGAAATAGCCCGCCAGCCGCTGAGGAATGGTTAAGAACCCCTTCCCTAAACATTGCGATTCAAAGCCTTCGCCATGGCCTGCCACAGGGGTTTGCGCTGCAAGTCCGCATCGAGCGGCAGCGAACGGGGGCCGCCCCGGAAAAGCCGGTCGCGCCATCCCTCGGGCTGGAGAAAACGGTCGGACAGCCCCCAGGTCAGGACGGCGACGGTCGCATCGCAGTCGAGGACCACATCCAGAAAGCGCCGGCTGGCATCGGCCACGGCGCGGTCGCGCGTGGCGAAATCGGAGGGTCCGCCGTGATCGTCGACGTCGTGCTCCGTGACGAGCACTTTCAGGCCGAGCGCTTTGACGCGCGCGAGGAAGATGCGGAGCTTCGCCTGATCGACCTGCGGACCGAACGCGGCGAGGTGGCCCTGCAATCCCAAGGCATCGATCGGCACGCCGCGGGCCAGCGCGCGTTCGAGGAAATCGAGCGTTGCCGCGCGGAAGCGATCGTTCGGGGCTGCCTCGCAACCCCAATCGTTGTAGACGAGCAGCGCGTGCGGATCGGCCGCTCGGGCCGCATGAAATGCCATGTCGATATAGGACGGCCCGAATGCCCTCAGCCAAAGTGTCTCGCGGAGCTTGCCGCTGTCGAGATCGATCGCTTCGTTGACGACGTCCCAGGACTGCATGCGGCCGCGATAACGGCCCGCGACGGCGGCGATGTAGTCCGTCAGCAAAGCGGGATCGCGCGACGACAGCGCGTCGTCGAGCCAATCCGGATTGCGATGGTGCCAGACGAGCGGATGGCCGCGGAACGCCATGCCGTGCGCCCGCGCAAAAGAAAGAAGGCGGTCGACGCCGGAGAAATCGTAGCGCCCGCGCTCGGGCTCGATGACGCCGCGCTTGGCTTCGTATTCCGGCACGAGGATGCCGGCCTCGCGCGCCAGTGCGTCCGCGAAAGCTGCATCGCTCAATTGATAGGTCGCTGCCGCTGCGCCGTAGATGCGGCCGCTTGCTGCCGCCTGCCGGCACAACGGTGCATCGCTCCCGATTCCCCGCAGGAGTGCTGCGCCGCTTGCACGCATGCAAAGCGCCGCGGCGCCGAGCGATGCGAGAAACCTGCGCCTGGCAAGACTCATTCTCCGGCCATCTTCTCGGCGCGCGACCACACGCGGCCGCGAAACAGCGCGACGATGCCGTCCGCCAACGAGCGGTAGAGACGATCCGGCATGAATATCTGCAGGAAAATCACGAAGGCGAGGCGCGGACGGTAGCAGCGGTGCCTGAGCGCGGTCAGATAAAGACGCAATGCCTTGCTCTTGTTCTGCGGCGCGAGTCCCTTGGCGATAATCCAGCCGCGGCCGCCATGATAAGCCTTCGCCGGAATGCGCGGTTTCAGATCTTCCAGCCAGTTCCGCAAACGCCAGCCCTTGCGGCCCGCCGACGCGCGCCCCGGATCGGGAAGATCGCGCCACACCGCGCCCGGTTCTTCCGCCATCACGAAACGGTTGCCGGCGAGGAATAGGCGGATGGCGAAATCGGTGTCCTGCGCGAACGGCAGGCTTTCGTTGTAGCGGATGCGCTGCGCGGTCTCTTTCGCCACCACGAGCGTAATCGTGGGAACGAAGCCGCGGTCGCAGAGAAGATAATGCGCCATGTGCTCGCCCGGGCCGATGGCGCGCGGCGGCTTGAGAAACACGCGCCTGCGGCCGCGCTCCACGATCATGCGCGCATAGCCCGCGACATTCCTCTGCCCTTCGACGATGCGGCGCATGGTGCCGAGGTGATGCGGCAGAAAGACATCGTCGGAATCGAGGAACGCGACGAAACGGCCCTGCGCCAGGTCGATGCCGCGATTGCGCGCGGAGCCGCCGCCGCCGTTCTCCTTGCGCACGACGCGTATGCGCGGATCGGCGAAGTCTTCCACGACGGAAGCGGGATCGTCGGACGAGCCGTCGTCCACGACGACGATCTCGAAATCCTGGTCGCTCTGCGCCAGCACAGAATCGATCGCACCCGGCAGAACCTGGGCGCGATTGAAAACGGGAATGACGACGGAGAAGAACGGGCTCACCTCAGCCATGGCTCCCGCTCCGGTTCGGGGTCATACGCCACGCGCTTCCAGCCGAGTGTCGCCAGCGCCAGCAGGAACGCCACCCAGGCCGGCCCGTCGCCTTCGAGGAAATCCGACTCCAGAAGATTGTGGAGCACGATGAAGACGAAGATCGCAAACGGCATTGCCATCTCGGCCACACGCCCGCTGTTCTCGCGCAAGAAGCCGATCAGCGGAATGATCACGAGGCCGACGAGCGCCAGACAAAAGCCCACGCCGCCGATGGTCACGAACAGTTGCAGATAGGCGTTGTGGCCGTGCGCGACGGTGTTCACCCAGTCGCTGCCGATATAGTCGTGCAGCGGCGACAATGTCCCCGTGTCTGCGAACGACCCGAAGCCGGCGCCCAGATACGGATGATCGCGGATGAAGGAGAGCTCCGCCTGCCAGATCTCCGCGCGGCCGGTGAATTCGTTCGGGTCCGAAAGGAGGCGCGCGATTGCGCCCTGATCGACGAACAAAAACGCGACGGCCGCGCCCACGACGATCACCGCGAGCACTGCCACGATCAGGCGGTCCAGCGCGCTGCGCCAGGCGATGCGGTAGATGGCGCCCGCGGCGAGCGCCGCCGGCAGAAGCGCGAGCGAGGATTTCGACCGCGTCATGATGGCGAAGCCTATGCCCGCGATACACAGCGCGATGTCGATCCAGCGCTTGCGGTCCCAGGCCGCGAAGAAGAAGACAATGGCGCTGATGGCGGAGACCGCGCCCGCGATGTTCTTGTGGAAGTAGAGCCCGCGCCAGTCGCCCACCAGTTGCGGTTCGGGATCACCGGGCAGATGGACGGCCTGATGGACGATCGGGACCGAACACCAGTTCACGATCAGCACACCCGCCAGCACCCAGCCGAAGATCTGAAAGCTGCGCGCAGAGCCGAGCGCCGAGGCGCTCATCATGGCGGAAAGCACGATCACCGCTTCCAGCGCGGCGCGCCTGAGCGAAATACCCGGCTCCGGCGACCAGACGGAACTGATCAGGCACCAGACCAGCAACAAGGCGAGCACGGGAGGCACCGCGGCGAAGGCGCGATAGCCCTTCTCGCGCAGGCTCGCGAAGACGATCAGTCCGAAGATCGACGCAAACGCGAACTGGCGAAGCGCATCGCCCGCACCGGTCGCCGCTTCGGCGCCCGTCAGCGCCGTGGCGTCACGGATGGCGAACGGTTCGAGACCCACAAAGATCAGAAGCAGGAACGCGAAATAGGCGACCTCCGCCAGCCGCGGCATCGCCGAAGCGCGTGGAGCTGATACGTCGAAGGCGGCGCTCTCATCCACCATGGACGGCCGCATATTCGTTGTAGTAGCGGCCGAAGACGGCGGCGATCTTTCCCCACGCGCGATAGAGCTTGCACAGGGGCTCGGCGCGGCGTGCGGGAATCGGCGCCAGCGCCAGCTGCAGCAACGGATAGAGAAGGATCGCGCCGATAATCTTCACGCCTTCGCGCAGGCGCGCCGAAAGCGCGGGTGCATATTTCAGGAACACGCGCATGTCGGAATTGCCGATGCGGTAGGCGCGCTTCAGCGCCCAGCCGAGATTGGCGCGCGAGGCCGGCACGAATTCCGTGCAGACCGCCTCGTCGGCCCAGGCGAAGCGCCGGCCCTGCTGCCTCAGACGCGTGAAGAAATCGCGGTCCTCACCGCCCGTCAGCGCGAAGGCCGGATCGAAATAGGGCTTCGCCAATCCTTCGAAGCAGCGCCGCGCGATCATTACGTTGCCGGCGCCGTCGATCATGTCGATGAGGCCCGAGCGCGCACGCACCGGCGCGATGCCCTGCAATTGCGCGGCCCAGCGTCCAGGCACGGATTCGAACTCGCGCAGGATCGTGCCGCGCAGCGCGTCGGCCTGCGTCTCCCGCTGGGCGCGCAGGAAGGCCTCCAGCCACTGCGCGCTCGGCCACTCGTCGTCGTCGAGCATGGCGACGAAGTCGGCGTCGGAATAAGCGAGACAATGTTCGACGAGCGCGTTGCGCGCCTGGGCGATGCCGCGTTCTTTCGCAACGATCGACGTCAGCGACCAGCGATAGCCAGGCGCCAGCCTGCCGCAGAGATCGACGCCTTCGTGCCCGGCCGCGTCATTGTCCGCGACGACGATTTCCACTTGAGCGGAGGTTTCGAGTTGTGCCAGCGCCGCGAGCAGCCGTTCCAGTCCGCGCGGACGGCGAAACGTGGGAATGGCGACGGCGATCCTAGGCATGGGCGCGTCTCCAGCGACGCGACAGCCCCACGATGTTGGCCGTCATGAGCCCTTCGCCGGCAAGAATGCCGCCCAAGGACGCGATCGGCCCCAGCGCCATCAGCAACACGAGCGTCGCGATGAGCGAGGCCACGCTCGACCACAGGCTCGTGCGCGCCAGTGGTTTGAACTCGCGCGCGGCCTGCAGCAACACGGACTCCGGTGTGCGCACCGCGCGCACGGCCATGATCGCGGCACACAAAGCCGTGACGATCAGGGCCTGGTTCTCGCCATAACCCTTCTTCAGCACGAGATGCGGAAACCAGATCAAGATCGCGCCCGCAGCCAGAACGGTGACCACCCACATTGCACCCACGGCCGTTCGAAATTGCTTAACGATTCGCAAAGCGCGGGGCGCGTCGCCGGCCGCAATTGCACGCGCCATGGCGGGGCGTTCGAGATCGGGAAGCGCCGCATAGACGAGCGAAATCGGCCGCATCAGAAGCGCGCCAATGGCCAGAAGCGCGAAGGCGCCCGGCCCTGCAATCAGCGTCACAAGATAAGCATGCGCGTTCGCCGTCGTCTCCGTTAATACGACGCCCATGAGCGACCAGCGCGTGATGTCGCGCCAGATGGGTGCGTAGTCGGCGAGCGCGCCGTCGCGGCCCGGCCAGAACTGCTGCGCGAGATAGCGCCGGCCGAAGGCGGCAAGGCTCAACACCGAAGCGGACGCAAGCACGATGGCCGCGTGCAACACCGTCAGCTCATGCAGGATCACAAGCGTGACGAGCGAACCCACAATGCAAACCGCGTAGAGGAAGTCGGAGGTCACCGCCCGCAAAGGCCTGTGCATCGCATAGGCGTAGCTGCGCGCGAACCAGCGCAAGGTCATCACGCCGCCATAGACGCCGAGAATTGCAGCGACGACCGCCGGTGCATGCACGGCGCAGAGAAGCGCTGCCACGGCCGACGCAGCGCCGCCTGCAAACAGAAGACTGATCTTTACATGCGTTCCGAGATCGCGGGCGCCGGGTTTTCCGTCGCGTATCGCGCGGCTGGTGATGGAGATGCCCAGGAGCGAGCCGCTGAGGCTCAGGCAGAACGGCACGACGACGAGCAGAAATGCAAAGAGGCCGAAGTCGGTGCGCGAGAACGCATGCAGAAAGATGATGGAGGCCACGAAATGCGCGCCCGACACGGCGACGGGGCCGAACGCCGAAAGGCCGTAGCGCAGTGCAAGCTGGCGATAGCCGGCCAGACGCGCGCCGCGCGTGTCGGTCTTGGCCGGGCCGATCGCTGCCTGAATCGTCATGACGGGCCTTTACGCGGGGTGTTTCTGCGCCGCGATGTCAACCTCGGCATCCATGTTCTCCGGCGTCACACGCGTCGAGAGCGAACTCGTGCGCGTGAGAAGGAGATACAGGGCGTGGGGATTGGTGATCGCATAACGCCAGAAAAGACGGCGGGGCTCGCGCCAGATCCGGTGCAGCCATTCCAGGCCGATCGCCTGCATCCAGTCCGGTGCGCGGCGATAGTGGCCCGTCACATAGTTGAAGCAGCCGCCCGCCGTGACGATCCAGCCGGCATCGATGCGGTGCTTGTTGCGCACGCAGAAACCCTGCTCCAGCGGAATGCCCATGCCGACCCAGACGACGTCCGGGTCGGCGCGGTTGATCTCCTCGCAGATCGCGGCCTCGTCATCCCGACTGAAAAAACCGTGGCGGCGGCCCACGATCTCGAGCCCTGGATAAAGCTGGGTCATCACTTCGGCGCAGCGCGCGTTCACGTCTTCGGTTGCGCCCAGCAGATAGAAGCGCAGGCCGTGAGCGCGCGCGGCAATGGCGGCGTCGTGGAAGAAATCGGTCGTGGCGCTGCGCTCGGGGATTGGTGTTTCCGTCAGGACCTTCGAGGCGAACACGATCGGCTGACCGTCGGCGTGGATGATGTCCGCGGCTTCGTTGCATTGGCGGAATTTCGCGTCGGTCGCCGCCAGCGACAGCGTGTGGCCGTTCACCGCGAACACGAGTTTCGGCGGCAACGCCGGGGTCATGCGTTTGGCGAGGCATTGCTCGACCATCAGCGCCATGAGCGCGTCGCGCGAAAGGCACGCGGTCTTGAGACCGCCCACCATGACTTCGCGGTATTGCCGGCTCGGAAGAGGACGGAGAAGCTGCTGCATCAGTAGGCGTTCCTCTGTCCGAGGATCGCGAACGGAGTAGCCAGCAGGATGCGCAGATCGAACGCGAGGCCCGCGCGCTGCGCGTACCAGACGTCGTGGCGGATGCGCGCCTGCATGAGTGCGAGCGTGGGCGTGGCGCCGCGGAAGCCATTCACCTGCGCCCAGCCGGTGATGCCGGGCTTGACACGCTGGCGGATCGCATAGTTGTCGATGAGCGCGCCGTAATGGCGGTCGTGCGCGATCGCATGCGGACGCGGTCCCACAAGCGACATCTCGCCTCTGAGCACGTTGAAAAGCTGCGGCAGCTCGTCGAGGCTCGTCTTGCGCAGGATGCGGCCCAGGCGCGTGGTGCGGCTATCGTCCTTCGTGGCCTGCACGATGCTCTCGCCGTCCTCGAGCACCGCCATGCTGCGGAACTTGATGATCGCGAAGGGACGGCCGCGAAGACCCGTGCGGGTCTGGCGGAAGAACACGGGGCCGCGCGAGTCCAGGCGGACGAGAAGCGCGATCGCCGCCATGACCGGCGCCAGAAGAACGATCAGCATCGCAGCGACGGTGAGATCGAACACGCGCTTCGCGGGACGGTCGGAAAGACGGCGGCGCAGGTTCTTGCCGCGCGCCTGCCGGCCGCCGAGACGCGGCAGGGCGGGAATGCGTGCAACCGTGCTCCGCTCGGCGGAGATCGAAGCTGTCAGTGTGTTGAGCGAAGCCACGGGGAGGCTCTCTCGAAGAATTCCGTCGAGAGACGTCTGCACGCATCGCGCCAAACGACGGCGGTTCGTGCGTATCGTTGCGAAACACCGCAATTTCGCCGTATCGGGCGCACGACACGCGCGCATTCACCATCAAAAGCGAATGATTACCGGATGCTTTACCAAAAAGGTCCGCGCACGCAGGGCATCATCCGTTGCGCGATAGACTGCCTGCAGGATCCGGCGTGCCGATTCGGGAAACGATTGCCGTCCCGGTTCGGGACGTGTCAGGAGAGACGCCGCTGCCAGTAAGCCAATCGCGGGTTGCCCGCGCGCAGCATGGGCGCCAGCGCACCCAGACGGCGTTCTTCGCTCTGCAGGGCGTAACGCGGCAGGAGCCAGGGATTGGCGCCGCCGTCGAGGCTGCCCGCCAGCGTGGTAAAGCCGTAGGCGAAGCCCGCATCGCGCACGGCCTGCCAGGCCTCGCGCGAAACGTCGCCCGTGTTGCCGAAGGGATAGGCGAAGGCGTTGCACGGCCCGATCTGGTTTTCGATGCGGTCCCTGGAGGCGCGCGCTTCTTCCGTCAGCTCCTTCAGCGAGCGATGGGCATGCATGGGCCAGTGATAATGCGCATGCGCACCGATCTCGACGCCGCGTCTGGAAAGCTCCGCCACCTGTGGCCAGTTTAGGAAGCGCTCCGAGGCGAAATGCGCTTTCAGGCCGATCAGCTTGTCGGTCGGCATGGCATCGGTCATGGCGTCAATGGCCTCGCGGCCGCGCGCGACGTCGAGTCGGCGGAGCTTGCGGACCGCGCGGCGCGCCGATGTCCCGCGCGACGACGCGTCGCCGAGCGCGACAGTGCCGATATGCGGAATGTCGTAGCGCCCCGCCGGTGCGAAATAGAGAAAGAGCCGCGCCGCCGTGAACGGATTGATCTCGCCCGTGTCGATGTGATGGGTGCTGACGAACAGCGTCCAGGGAAGGCCGAGCGAGTCCAGGATGTCCGCCGCGACGGTGAGCGTGTTGCGATAGCCGTCATCGGACATGAGGAAGACGCTGCGCGCGTGGCGCGCAGGGTTCTCGAGCGCGTCGCCCAGCGCGGACAGCGGCAGGACCTCGAAATCGGCCTTCAACGCCTTGGCGATGCGATAGAAGGCGTCGCGCGAATGGTGATTGATCTGGATGCGCGGATCGTCGATCTGCCGCTCGACGCCGTGGAAATGGAGCGCCACCGGCCGGCCCAGCGCGCGCAGCGGCCACGCCGGCAACGCCCGCGCCAGTCCCCGCAATATCGCCGTACCGCCTGCCATGGTCCCTCTTTTACCGCCGTCCCTATGGCGCAATCGTTACCGAAGCAAGGATCGAGTGGATAACCCCCGCAATAAATGTCATGCCCGCCCGATGATCGACGCCGACCGCATTCAAGGAGGGTTGTGGGCCTATGGCTACGCGCCGCTGGGCAAGCTGCTCGACGCCGGCGAATGCCGCGCCTTGCGGGACCTTTATGGCGACGATAGCGCCTTCCGCAAGCACATCGACATGGCGCGTTATCGCTTCGGCGAAGGCACCTATCGCTATTTTTCCTATCCGCTCCCGGAAAAGATCGCCGCACTGCGCGAAGAGCTCTATGCGTCGCTGGCGCCGATCGCCGATGCATGGATGAACGCGCTTGGCTTCGAGAACAGCTTTCCGCCGACGCTCAAAAGCTTCCTCGCGCTGTGCAGGAAACACGGCCAGACGCGCCCCACGCCGCTACTGCTCCATTACGAAGAAGGCGGCTACAACTGCCTGCACCAGGATCTCTACGGCGAGATCGTCTTTCCGTTTCAGATCGTGGTCGGTTTGAGCGATCCCGCGAAGGACTACGAGGGCGGCGAATTCTTGCTGGTGGAACAGCGCCCGCGCGCGCAATCGATCGGCCATGCGTTGCGGCTGGGGCTTGGCGAGGCCGTCGTCATCACCACGCGCTATCGCCCCGTCAAAGGCACGCGCGGCTTCTACCGCGCCAACCTCCGCCACGGCGTCAGCAGGCTTACCCGCGGCGAACGCTACACGCTGGGGATCATTTTCCACGATGCGGCGTAGTGCGGCCGGCTCTGAGACGTCGTAGTCTCCACCGCAACGAGGGGGACGCGATGAACCCGGACAAATATCTGGCGCTGGCGATTTTATTCGCGGGTGCCGTGGCCGTGCCGGCCCTCGCAGCCGGCGATTCCGAAATCGCTTCGTACTACAGCGCCGCCTATCAAACGTGTCTGCAAACCGCGAAGGCGATGCGCCCGGTCCAGCACTGCACCGCGCAGGAAATCGAATATCAAGAGGCGGCTCTTGATCGCGAATTTCAGGCGCTGCTCGCGATCCGGCCGGGCGACCGCGATCGCCTTCAGGCCGAGGAAGACCGCTGGAAAGATCAAACAGACGCCACCTGCACCGTATTCAGCCGGCGCCAGGGCTCGCTCAATTCGTTCAAAGCCCAGGATTGTTTTCGCGATGAGACGATCAAAAGACGCATCGCGCTCAAGGCAGAGCACGCGGATAAGGCGCCCTAGCTTCCCGCTATCAGGTCGCGCACGAATTCCGACAGACCCACCTGCCGCACGCGTTTCAGCCGTTCGGCGTTCAGGATGGAAACGACCTTTGCATGCGCCGGATCGATGTCGTCGTTGACGATGACGTAGTCGTATTCCGGCCAGTGGCTGATTTCGCCGGCGGCCTTCGCCATGCGTTTCGCGACGATATCTTCCGGGTCCTGCGCGCGCGACCGTAAGCGGCGCTCGAGTTCGGCATGGCTGGGCGGCAGCACGAAGATCGAGACGATGTCCTCGCGCACCTTCTCCTTCAGCTGCTGCGTGCCCTGCCAGTCGATGTCGAAAAGCACGTCTTTTCCGCGGGCCAGCGCCTCCATCACCGGCTTCTTCGGCGTGCCGTATTGATGGTCGAAGACGGTCGCATGCTCGAGGAATTCCCCGGCAGCCACCGAGGCGCCGAATTGCTCGGCCGTGACGAAATGATAGTCGACGCCTTCCTTCTCGTTCGGCCGCTTGGCCCGCGTCGTCGTCGACACGGAGAGCACGATGTTGGAATCGGCTTCGAGCAGCCGTTTCGACAGCGTCGTCTTGCCGGCGCCGGACGGCGAGGACAGCACCAGCATCAAGCCCCTTCGCGTAATCGTCATTCGACGTTCTGCGCCTGCTCGCGGAACTGATCGATGGCGGCCTTGAGCGCCAGCCCCACGCGCGTCAGCACCACGTCGGAGGATTTGGAGCAGAGCGTGTTGGCTTCGCGGTTGAATTCCTGCGCCAGGAAATCGAGCTTGCGACCGACGCCGTCGCCGTCATTGAGAAGGGCGCGCGCTTCCTGCGCGTGCGCGGCCAGACGGTCGAGTTCTTCGCGCACGTCGGCTTTTGCGGCGAGCAGCGCCACTTCCTGCGCCAGACGATCTTCCGAAACGGATATCTGGCCCATAAGATCCTTGAGCTGTGCCATGAGGCGCTCGCGCAACGCGGGGGGCTGCGCGGCGGCAAGCTTGCCCGCTTCTTCGGTGAGATTGGCGATATCGCGCACCTGCGCCTGCAGGACATGACAGAGCTTGGCGCCTTCGGTGCCACGCGCCTTGGCCAGAGCGTCGAAGGCGTAGGCGAGGCTTTCGAGAATCGCCGCGTCGCGCGCGCCGCGTCCGGCTGCATCGAGGGCCACCGCCTCGTCCTGCACGATGACGCCTTTGAGCGCCAGAAGCCCGTCGATGCGCGCCGGCGCCAGACCGGTCTCGGCGGCAACTTCCTTCGCGATACGCACGGCCGACGATAACGCCGCCAGGTCGATGCGCAGTCCGCGCGCGCTTTCCTGCGGCTCGACCGTCAGCGTCGCCTGGATGTTGCCGCGCTTGAAGCGCTCACCCGCCAGCATGCGCGCGGCCGGCTCGACGCTGTCGAAGCCGGGCGGCATGCGCAATCTGAGATCGAGCCCCCGGCCGTTGACGCTTTTCACTTCCCAACGCCAGCGCAGCGCGCCGGAGGCGCCGGGCGCTTCGGCAAAGCCGGTCATACTCACGAGGCTCATGCGGGACTCCGGATTCTCGCCCGAGAATACCCTCCGCGCGAGAGGGGCGAAAGCAACTTGTGTGCGTTCGTCCAGGGGGCGGCAGAGTCCCCCGCGACCGGCATCTGGCATTGTTAGCGCCAAGGACGCCAAGGCTGCGCAAAGGACGCGAAGGGACCCGGTCTCAAAGGCGATACCGCGCGAAGCGCAAAAAAATTATCACAAGAGACGGTAAGGCCGTGAAGAGCCGCGTAGCTCACTGTCTCATCGTCTCTTGTGAACTTATTGCGCTTCGTGCGAAGGCCGCCAGCACGGGCGCAATGTCTTGGCGTCCTTGGCGCTAAAAGTCCACGGACAGGCGCTGCCCCGCCATCTGGCTGTCGCCGTTTAGCACCCGAAGACGGGCGCAATTCAGGTTGCACTGTTGGTATCAAGCAGCGTCAGGGTATCGCGTTGGCGGGTAAATCCGACTCCCGTTGTAGTGAACAAGGTGGCCCAGAACGCCAAAGGGTTCGCCACGCCGTGGTCGATGAACCCCTGTACTTGGTCACGCGCGGCCGGTCCGGCGACTTGCGAGAAGCTGGCTAGCCATTTGGCTTCGGTGATTTCTCCATCCGACCGGTTGGCATCGATCAGCCTTCGAACGAAGGACAGAGCGTCGGCCGATCTGTCCTTCCTTTTCGACGTCGCCTCCGCAGCCAAGAGGAGTAACGCGCCGCACGCATATTGCGCCTTGTCGTCGCCTCGATCCTCGGCGGTCGACAAAGGCTTGCCGGCGCCGTTGAACTTCAAGCAGTCGTTCATCTCCTCCTGCAGCTTGGGATGCGGGTCGTAGCCCGGCACGAGGTGCTGGATTGCCCTTATGCCGAGCAAATCGGCGCTTCCTTCCGTGATCCAGTCTTCCTCGGATCGGCTGTCGTGGATGGTCTGTCCTATCCAGAAGTGGGAGGTCTCGTGACCGAAGAACTCGCGTAATATCGCAAGAATCTTGGGATCGGCCGTGAGCATTCTGCTTCCGGAAATGTTCATCGCAACAAGGCCGTCATAGACGCTTCCGCCGAGCGAAAGGCCCGGCCGCTCCGGTCCCCCCCATGCGATCATCGCGGTGGGCTTGCTTCCAGACGGGGCACCGAGCCTGTCAGTATAGAACTCCATCAGTCGGGGCAGGAAGTCGTCGAGTTGGCTGCGCACCCATGTGGGAAGGCCGGGATCCATCACCTCCACAAAGTGCTCCGTCTCCAGGAGCGGCACAGCGCCCGAATACACATACGTATCCGGATCGGCCAGCGATAGCGTGACGGCGTCTCGGACAACGCGCCCTCTCAACAACAATCGGCGACCACGATCTTTGATGGTCAAGGTCTCTGAAACGTCCTCGATCTTCTTCCAGTCGGGATTGACAGGAAGCGCCTCGACAGCGGCTATGGAGCCGAGTGGCGACACGACGAACTGATGACTGTAGAAGGCCAGCCCGCCATCGGAGAACTTCAGGGCCGGCGCAAGCTCGCCTCGAAGCCCCCTCGAGAACGGAACGATGTCCATGCGAACGTGGCGGAGCGGGCGGTTGTCGCGTCGATACAACGCGTCGAAATTGCCAAGGCGCGCCAGGGTCACGCCGGGCGTGACGACCTTGACGCTCGCCAGCCGCCAGCGAACGTTGTCGAGGCTGTCTTTTGAATGTTGGAAGAACCAGACGGGCGCCGACTTGGTAAAGGTGTAATCCGCCGTCCAGCCCGCGCTATTGCGCTCGAGAACGATGTCTACGGCCGGGGGTTGCGATCCTGCCGCCGATGCTGCTTGCACCGACGCCATCAGAACGGCGCAGGCAATTCTCTCTACTGCTCGAAGACCAGCCCATTTCATATGCTCCCTCCGGCACCGTGTCGGAGCGATGGTAACGCACGACCTGCGGCAAGCAAGGAGACTGCTTTGCAAAACGGTCTTTCCAAGAGCCGCTGTTCGGCTTCCCACCCTTTCGGGCCGTTATCCTGATCGCGCAGACATAGTGCCCGTCATCATCGGCCGCAGGCCCGCCTGGCGCGACGGGCTCACTGCTGACGCTGTTCCTCGATCTTGCGCCATTTGGCGACGTTCTTCTCGTGCTGGGCGATGTTGTCCGAGAAGACGTGGCCGCCTGTGCCGTCGGCCACGAAGTAAAGATCGCTGGAGACAGCCGGCGAAAGCACGGCCGCAATGGCGTCCTTGCCGGGATTGCAGATGGGCGTCGCGGGCAGGCCCGTGATCGCGTAGGTGTTGTAGGGTGTGGCGCGCTCGATCTCGCTCTGGCGGATGCGCCGGCCGAGCGGATAGCCCCCGGTGATTCCATAGATGATGGTGGGATCCGACTGGAGCTTCATGCCGAGCTTCAGGCGGTTGATGAAGACGGCCGCGATGTGGCGGCGCTCGGCGGGGATCGAGGTTTCCTTCTCCACGACGGAGGCGAGAATCACCGCCTGTTCGGGCGTCGCGAACGGAAGGTTCGGCGCGCGCGCATCCCAATGGTCCTCGACGAATTTCTGCTGGTCGCGCTGCATGCGCGCGAGGATTTCTTCGCGCGTCGTGCCGTGCGTGAAGAGATAGGTTTCCGGCAGCAGCGTGCCTTCCGCGGGAACGGCGCCGGCATCGCCTTCAAGCGCCGCATCGTTCTTCACGATGTTGTAGATCATATCGCTCGTCAGGCCTTCGGCGGCGGTGATTTTGTGCTGGATGGATTTGCCGGAGACGAGAATGCCGGTGATGTCGGCGGGCGAGGCGTGCGCAGGGATCGCGTATTCGCCGGCCTTCAGCGCGCCGGCCTCCCCACGCACACGGATGTCGAGCGCGTAGAGCTGCGCGTTGATGATGGTGCCCGCGCCGAAAAGCTTCTGCGAAATGGCGCCGACGCCTTCGCCCGGCTTGATGAGGACGGTCGTCTCGCGCGGAGCCGGTCCCGGCGCCGCATAATTCATGACGTCCCACTCATACGCGCCGAAGCCCAACGCGACCAGCAAGACAAGGAAGAAAAACGTACGCATGACGATCCCACCCCCGGCCTTTTAGTTAAATTGAGTGTAGCCCCGGCGCCATGGCGAATCTGCGGCGTCGTTAATTGGGCCGGGTCAGGATCAGCGATGCGTTGGTGCCGCCGAAGCCGAACGAGTTCGAAAGCACCGCATTCACTTCGCGCTTGCGCGCCACGTTCGGCACGAGATCGATCTTGGGCTCGAATTCGGGATTGTCGAGGTTGATCGTGGGCGGCACGATCTGATCGCGCATCGCCAGCAGGCAGAAGATCGCTTCGACCGCGCCGGCCGCGCCCAGCAAATGGCCGATCGCCGATTTCGTCGACGACATAGAGGCTTTCGCCGCCGCGTTGCCGAGGAAACGCTCGACTGCGCCGAGCTCGATGCCGTCGGCCATGGTCGAGGTGCCGTGCGCGTTCACATAATCGATGTCGGATACGGAAAGTCCCGAGCGCTTCAGCGCCATCTGCATCGCGCGGAAGCCGCCGTCGCCGTCTTCGGACGGTGCGGTGATGTGATAGGCGTCGCCGGAAAGGCCGTAGCCTACGACTTCGCCGTAGATCTTCGCGCCGCGGGCTTTTGCATGCTCGTATTCTTCGAGCATCACGACGCCGGCGCCTTCGCCCATCACGAAGCCGTCGCGATCCTTGTCGTAGGGGCGCGATGCTTTTTCCGGCGTGTCGTTGAACGCAGTCGCGAGCGCCCGGCAGGCGTTGAAACCCGCGATGCCGAGGCGCGAAATCGCCGCTTCCGCGCCACCCGCCAGCATGAGATCCGCATCGTCGAGCGCGATCAGCCGCGCCGCGTCGCCGATGGCGTGGGCGCCCGTGGCACAAGCCGTGACGACCGCGTGATTGGGACCCTTGTAGCCGTGCTGGATCGACACATAGCCCGAAACGAGATTGATCAGCCGGCCCGGAATGAAGAACGGGCTGATCCGGCGCGGGCCTTTTTCATGCAGCAACAGCGAAGCTTCCTCGATGCCCGGCAGCCCGCCGATGCCCGAGCCGATGAGCACACCGATACGGTCGCGCTCTTCCTCCGTCTGGGGCTCGTAACCCGAATCCTTCACCGCCTGCGCCGCGGCCGCGAGCCCGAAGACGATGAAATCGTCCATACGGCGCTGTTCTTTGGGATCGACCCACTGGTCGGGATTGAAGGTGCCGTCGCTGCCGTCGCCGCGCGGGACATCGCAGGCGATCTTCGTGGCGAGGTCGTCGACCTTCATTTTCGTGATCGGCCGCGCGCCGGACTTTCCGGCCAACAGCCGCGACCACGTCTCTTCGACACCGCAGGCAAGCGGTGTGACGAGGCCGAGCCCCGTCACCACAACTCTGCGCAGTCCACTGACGGTCACGGGCTTTGCCCCTTACGCCTGCGCCTTGTCGATGTATTTGACCGCATCGCCGACCGTGACGATCGATTCCGCCGCGTCGTCCGGAATTTCGATGCCGAACTCTTCTTCGAACGCCATGACGAGCTCGACCGTGTCGAGGCTGTCCGCGCCCAGATCTTCGATGAAGGACGCGCTCTCGGTGACCTTGTCCGCGTCGACGTTCAAATGTTCGACGACGATCTTCTTCACGCGCTCGGCGGTATCGCTCATTGCTGTCTCAAACCTCTTGTTGGTGTCTTAGCCGCGCTGGATTCACGGGGCGGACCGCGGCGTCCGCCGTTCTTATTCCCCGCGCAGCGGAAGGCTTCCTAACATAAAGCCTCCGGGCCCGCCACAAGGGGGTTAAGCCTTTGGAACTCCATTCAGATCATCGCCATCCCGCCATTGACATGAAGGGTCTGGCCGGTGACGTAAGAGGCCTCATTGCTGGCCAGGTAGACGACCGCAGCGGCGATTTCGTGACTTTCGCCCATGCGGCCGGCGGGAATGCGTCCGGAAATCTGGTTCTTCTGGTCGTCGGTCAGGGCGTCGGTCATGGCCGTCGCGATGAACCCCGGCGCCACGCAATTGACGGTGATGTTGCGGCTCGCGACTTCATAGGCGAGCGATTTGCTCATGCCGACGAGACCCGCTTTCGCGGCGGCGTAGTTGCCCTGGCCGGGATTGCCCATCGTGCCGACGACGGAGGTGATGGAAATGATCCGCCCCCAGCGCTTCTTCATCATGCCGCGCAAGACGGCGCGCGACAAACGGAAGGCCGCGGTCAGATCGACGGCGATCACCTGATCCCACTCGTCGTCCTTCATGCGCATGAAGAGATTGTCGCGCGTGACGCCGGCATTGTTGATGAGGATGTCGATCGGGCCGGCCAGCTGTTCCGCCGTCTTCGGCAATGCTTCGACGGACGCGGTATCGGCGAGATTGCAGGTCGCGACATGGGCGCGGCTGCCGATCTCGGTCTTCAACGTCTCGAGCGCTTCGGCGCGCGTGCCGGAGAGAACGACCGTTGCGCCCTGCGCGTGCAGCGATTTGGCGATGGCGCCGCCGATGCCGCCTGAGGCGCCGGTCACGAGTGCCACTTTGCCGGTCAAATCAAACATGGCGAGACACGTCCTCATTCTCACCTCCCCCTTGCGGGGAGGTCGACGCGCGCAGCGCAGCGAGCACGTCGGGTGGGGGCCCCCCACCCGAAATCGCTGACGCGATTTCGACCTCCCCGCAAGGGGGAGGTGGGAGCGAGCGCGCGCGTTGCTTCACAGCCATCATAGCGACTTCGCGAAGGCTTCGATGTCGGCAGGGGCGTCGAGCGCGACGGTCACGAGATCCTTGTCGATGCGCTTGACCATGCCGGTCAGCACTTTGCTGCCGCCCGCTTCGACGGTCGTGTCGACATCGAGGTTCCGGAATGATGCCACGCTTTCCCGCCAGCGCACGCGACCGGTCACCTGCTCCACGAGCAGACGGCGAATGGTTTCCGGCTCGCTCACTTCCTGGGCCGTGACGTTCGCCACGATGGGAATGGCCGGCGGACGGATGGTCACCTGCGCCAGCGCCTCGCGCATCTTGTCGGCGGCGGGCTTCATCAGCGGACAATGGAACGGCGCGCTGACAGCGAGCGGCATGGCGCGCTTGGCGCCTTTCGTCTTCGCGATCTCGCCCGCGCGGGCAACGGTTGCGGCGGTTCCCGAGATCACCACCTGTCCGGGCGCATTGTCGTTGGCGACAACGCAAATGCCGCCTTGGGCGGCCGCTTCCCGGGCAGCCGCCTCCGCGCCTTCGATGTCGATGCCCAGAAGTGCGCTCATGGCGCCTTCGCCCACGGGAACGGCATCCTGCATGGCGCGGCCGCGGGTCTTCAGCAGACGCACCGCATCGGCGAGCGTGAAGGCGCCGACGGCGGCCAGTGCCGTGTACTCGCCCAGCGAATGGCCCGCCGCGAGGCGCGCATGGCGCGCGAAATCGAGCCCGCCTTCCTTCTGGAGGACGCGAACGACGGCATAGCTCGCCGCCATGATCGCGGCTTGCGCATTTTCCGTGAGCACCAGGTCGCCTTCGGGGCCTTCCCACATCAGCCGGGACAGCTTCTGCTGCAGCGCCTCATCGACCTCTTCGAAAACCTCGCGGGCGCTGGAAAAGGCCTCGGCAAGCGCCTTGCCCATGCCGACAGCCTGACTGCCCTGCCCCGGAAAAATGAAAGCGCGCGCCATCGGCGTCCTGGTTCGAAATTGGGGCGGAGACAAATCAAGGGGGCGGGGGCAAGTCAAGCCGATGCGTCCCGAATCTCGTTGACCGAAAGCATCGACAGGAGGAGGATTTCGTCGGCCAGCTCTCCAAGGGGGAGCCTTGGCGAAAAGACGGGCCCGCCCGCCGGGCCGGTCGGCCTCAAGCGAAAGCAGGGCCAAACAACATAGGGCGCCGCCCAGCGCGGCGCCCTTCGTTTATCTCCCGCGCCCCGGCATTCCGAAGACGAGGGTATGTACTCGCCACTTTCGCGGGAGTGACATAGAATTTTGCTACCGTCAGGTTTGGTCAATTCAGCGGGGAGGACTTCATGCGGATAGCGGCCCTTTATGCTTTTGCCGGTGTTTTGCTTTCCTGTTGTCCGTTGGCCGCCGCGGAGACTCCGGTTACTCCCACACCCGCCGTGGCGCCGAGCCTGACGGTCGAGCAGCCAACCAATCCCGTGGCCTCCGCGCCGGGCGGTCCGCTCTTGCAATCGATCAGCGCTCACTTGACGCCGCAGATTCTCAACATGACGCCCCAAATGATCGTGCCGGATTTCCATTTCATCGCGCCCAACGGCAACGCGGTTCTGTTGCATCGCGATCTGGTGGACACGAATGCGAACAACATGCATGTCGCCCCCGCCCAGCTGATCAATGTCCCCGCGGAAGACCAGAAGCGGGGGGCCGTCATTTCGGGCGGTTTCCGTTGCAGCACCAGCCAATACTACGTGACGATGCGCGCCTACATCCTGGCCGCCGACGGCACGCGCAGCAATTCGGTCCAGTACACGATCCATTGCAACGGCGGCTAGTCCGCATTTCTGCGACCGATGATCATCATCGCCGGATACACGCTGACCGAGGCCGACAAGCGCGATCGGGCGGTCGCCGCGCATGCGGACATGGTGGCGCGGGCGCGCGGCCACGACGGCTGCATCGACCTCGCCATCAGCGCCGACGCCATCGACCCGGAGCGGATCAACATCTTCGAGCAGTGGCGGGATCAGGCCGCCCTCGACGCCTGGCGGAAGATCGCCAACCCGCCGAAAATCGAGCGCCGGGAAACCCATGTGAAGCTCTATCGGACGGACCGCGCGGAGAGCCCCTTCTAGAGCGTATGTGGGAGCCCGCCCGTCAACAGGACGCTTGCGCGGACCACGGACCGCTGGGATTAATCACCTATGGCACGCGAACGCATCGTAAACGCTCTGTGGGATGCCGAGGCCGGTGTCTGGGTCGCCACGAGCGATGACATTCGCGGGCTCGTGACAGAGTCAAAAACCTTCGAAGCGTTGCTCCGGAAACTCCGCACGCTTGTCTCCGAACTGATGCGTCGCAACGGGCAGATGCCGAAGTCCGGCAAGGCGTCCTATCGGGTCGTCGCCGAGCGCAGCGAGAGCGCCATCGCGGCGGAATAAGTGCCGAAGTCTTTCACGCCCGATGTAAAGCGCATCTTGAAGGCGCATGGCTAGCGGCAAAGGCGATCACGAAATCTGGTTCAGCCCGATCACGAAGCGAAATTTTCCGGTCGACGGGAAAATCCTTTCACGCCACACCGCGAACGCAATCCTGAAACAGGCAGGGATTGCGCATCACTTCTAGCCGCACTCCCAAAAATGACCGTGTCTGCCGTTCGTTCACCAAAGATAGCCTGTTTGTAGCTGCAGACTTTTTGATCAAACGGTGATAGGGTTTCTCTACATCCCGATATTGCGACCGCGGCCAATTCGCGGCGGCCTCTGTTGTGGCGGTGCCGTCCGGTCAGGATTCCGCCCCAGCCTTTTTTGCGGTCTTCTTTTTCTTCTTCTTTGCCGGCGTGGCCGAAGCGACGGGGTTGCGCGCTTCCGAGCGCGCATCGTCATGCGACGTTCTGCCGAGCGCGCTCGGATCGGGCACGTCACGCACCTTGCGCGCCGCGACATCGGCGAGAAGCTCCTTGACCCAGATGCGATCGAGACGTCGCTGTCTGTCGATATGCCTGAGCAGATAGTCGCCGCCCGTCGAAATCACCGGCGACAATTGTTTGCGGATGGGCCCGAGCTTGGCGATGAGCTCGTCCAGCCTGGCGATCCGCCGGCGCAAGGACTCTTCCACCCGTGAAAGATCGGCCAGATGAAGGAAGAGCAGCGCGCCGTACAGCGTCTGCGCCACCGGCCCTTCTTCGTCGAACTGCCGGTGCAGAAGCTCGCGAAACGCGGTGCGGCCTTCCTCGGTGATCGCGTAGATGGTGCGCATGCCGCCGCGCGTCACGCGCTCGTGGCTGCGCGCAACGATCAGCCCATCCTTTTCGAGCTGGTTGATCGCGTAATAGAGGGTGCCGACATCCACATCGATGTAGCACTCCACCATCGCGTTCTCGATCCGGCGCCGGATTTCGTAAGGGTGGAAATCCCCCCGGTGCAGCACGCCCAGAATCAGTGCCCTTGCCTTCATAGTATAATTAGACTAATCTGAATCGACTAAACAAGGGATGCGGTCGGATGTGGCGCACGGTGGGAGCGGTGATTGCCGGGCTGGTGGCCTGGGCGGTGGTCGTATCGTTGTTCGACAGGGGCCTGAAGCTCTGGATGCCGGGCTATGTTCAGGCCGAACCGCTGCTGCAGTTCACGCTGGCGATGAAGATCGCCCGGCTCGCAATGGCCGCAGCGACCTCGCTTCTCGCCGGAATGGTGGTGGGCGCCATTGCGCCTTCAAGCCGCTGGGCGCCGTGGATCGTGGGGCTGGTGACGCTCGCGATCTTCCTGCCGAGCCACTATTACCTCTGGAACAAATTCCCGATCTGGTACCATCTGTCGTTCCTTGTGCCTCTTGTCCCGCTTGTGGTGCTGGGGGCGGCCCTGTGGCCGAAGCGCAATCGGGCTGCGGCGTGACGGACGGATTCCGCGCTTTGCAATCTGGGAGCCCGGCATGAAGCGCTTGTGGACGATCATCGGCGTCGCAGACGTGGCCCGAAGCCTTCGCTGGTATCAATCGCTGCTCGGCCTGCCCGAGACGGCACCTGTGCATGAGGATTTCGGCCAAGTCGTCGACGCCGACGGCATGGTGCTTTTGTGTCTCCATGCGTGGGGTGTCGAGGATCATCCGCCATTGACGAACCCGCACGCGGCCCGGCCCGGCAATGGCCTGCTGCTGTTCTTCCGCGTCGACAATTTCGATGTCGCTTTGTCCCGCGCGCGCAGGCTCGCGAGCCGGCTGGACGAAGAGGCGCATGTGAACCCCAATACGGGGACGATGGAATTCTCGCTTCGCGACCCGGACGGGTATTACGTCAGCGTCAGCGCGCAGAATTGACGAGGCGGACGAAAACCCTGGTCTCCCCTGTTTTTCGCCATGGTCCGCAGGCCCACGAGGCGGGAAACCCGCACTGCATAAGGCTTTCTCACATCGCAGGGGCGGCCATAATTTTCGCGAGCCCTGTTAAAGTCCGTGATCGCTGGGATTTCGGGCGTCGCCGGTTTGTCCCCGCCTTGCCCTTTCCGCGCCCGTCCGCTATACGCCCGCCCCTCAGTGGCTGCGGTCGCTTGGGGCCCCGGACGTGATCCGGGGAAGCCGGAATGGTCCGGCGTCCCGGCGATCCGAACCCGAAGCGGGCTCCCTGGCTCATTCGGTCCGCAGCCCAACAAAGGGACGGACATGGCTCTCTACGAGCATCTCCTGATCGCGCGCCAGGACATCAGCGCGCAGCAGGTGGACGCGCTGGCGACCCACCTCAAGACCATCGTCGAAGGCGAACAGGGCAAGGTCGAGAAGCAGGAATATTGGGGCCTGCGCTCGCTCGCCTATCGCATCAAGAAAAACCGCAAGGGCCACTACGTGCTCCTGAACATCAACGCGCCCGGCAAGGCCGTTCAGGAACTCGAGCGCCAGCTCAAGATCAACGAAGACGTCCTGCGCTTCATCACCGTGAAGGTGGACCAGTTCGAGCAGTCGAGTTCGAACAAGCGCCGCGAACGTGACGACAAGAAGCCCGAGGGCGAAGGCGCCGTCGTGCAGGAGACCGAACAATGAGCCAGGCCGGTGGCGCCCAGCGCCGTCCCTTTTTCCGCCGCAAGAAGACCTGCCCGTTCTCCGGCGCCAACGCGCCCAAGATCGACTACAAGGACGTGAAGCTCTTGCAGCGCTTCGTGTCCGAGCGCGGCAAGATCGTGCCGTCCCGCATCACGGCGGTTTCCGCCGGCAAGCAGCGCCTTCTCGCGAAAGCCATCAAGCGCGCGCGTTTCATGGCGCTTCTTCCCTACGTCGTGAAGTGAGGCCGCCATGCAAGTGATCCTGCTCGAACGCGTCGAGAAGCTCGGCCAGATCGGCGACGAGGTGAAGGTGAAGGACGGCTTCGCCCGCAATTACCTTCTGCCGAAGAAGAAGGCTCTCCGCGCCACAGAAAAGAACCGCGCCTTCTTCGAAACGCAGCGTGCGCAGCTCGAAACGCGCAATCTGGAACGGAAGTCGGAAGCCGAGAAGATCGCCAAGAAGCTCGACGGCAAGTCCTTCGTGCTGCTGCGCCAGGCGGGCGATCGCGGCCAGCTCTACGGCTCGGTCTCGCCCCGCGACATCGCGGAGATCATCACGGCGGGCGGCTTCAACGTCGACCGCACGCAGGTCCCCCTCGACAAGGCGATCAAGACCATCGGCCTCTTCCCCGTTTCCGTGGTGCTGCACCCGGAAGTGCGCGTAACCGTGACGGTCAACGTCGCCCGCACGGAGGACGAAGCCGAGCGCCAGGCCCGGGGCGAGGACGTCCTGGCCGAGCGCACCGAGGCCGAAGAGGCCGTCGTCGACGCCGAAGCCTTGTTCGAGGAAGGCGCCGGCCCCGCCGCCCAGGAAGAGACCGAAGAGTCCGCCTGATCGGGCCTGCCAGACGCGTTCCCGAAGGCGCGGCCCGCCGGCCGCGCCTTCATCATGTCCAGGCTTTAAACTCGGCTTCAGTTGCCAGCCTGCCCCTGCCCGGCTAATCATCGCGCGGCGCCAAGGTGTTGGCTGGCATCGCCCGAAATAAAGGAATACCCGCGTGACCGACATCTTTCGGGAAGTCGAGGAGGAAGTCCGCCGCGAGCGCTATGCGCAGCTCTGGAAAAAGTACGGGGACTACGTGATCGCGGGGGCCGCGCTTCTCATCATCGCCGCGGCCGGCATCCAGCTCTGGCGCATCCACGTGCAGCAGGAACAGGCCAAGGCGTCGGCGACCTATGCGATCGCCTCGCAGATGCTGGACGGCGGCGCAGCCGGTTCGGCGGCGCTCACTTTCGACAAGCTGGCCCAGACCGCGCCGGGCGGTTACGCGCAGCTGGCGCTCCTGCAGAAGGCCAACGCGCTCTATGCGTCCGGCAACACCGCGCAGGCTGTCGAGACGTACAAACAGGTGGCGGCGAAAGGCGATCCGTTGCTCGCCCCCGTGGCCCGAATCCGCGCCGCGTGGGCGACCGTCGACATGGCCCCGCGCAGCGACATCGACACACTCCTGAAGCCCCTGCTCGATCAGACGAGCCCCTGGCATCCGATGGCGCGGGAGATCATCGCCTATGACGACTATCGCAACGGCGCCACCGCCAAGGCCCGTTCGGAATTCCAGGCGATCTCCAAAGACAAAGCCGCACCGACAGCCGTGCGCCGCCGCAGCGAAGTGATGGCGAGCTATCTCGCCGCCGGCGGCGACCAGAATTTCGGAACCGTACCGCAGCCGACCGCGCCGCCGGCCGGCGCGGGAAGCGGCGCCGCGCCGAAAACCGCTCCCGCCCAAGGTGCCAAGCCGCAATGATGAAAAACACAGTTCTCGTCGCGTTGTGCCTGACGCTGCTTTTCGCGCTTTCAGGTTGCGGCATGTTCGATTTCGCGGACGACTGGTTTTCGTCGACCAAGAAGTCGAAGCTCAAGGGTGAACGCATCTCGGTGATGTCGCTCGATGAATCGCTGAAGCCGGATCCCACGCTCAAAGACGTCGCGGTGCAGCTGCCGCCGCCGTACCGGAATGCGGAATGGCCGCAGCCGGGCGGATACCCCGCGAATGCCATGTATCACCTCCAGGCCGCGGGCGGTCTGAAAGAACTCTGGGAACAGGACACGGGCAAGGGCTCGGACGACGATTCGCGGCTCACGGCGCCGCCGGTCGTGGCCGACGGACGCGTCTTCGTGCTCGACTCGGCGTCGCATCTTTACGTCTTCCAGGCCGGCAGCGGAAAGCCGCTGTGGGACAAGGATCTCGCGCCCAAAAATCCGGATGCCGGTTTCGACTGGACGATGGGCCTGTTCGGTTCGAACGACGACATTGATCCGACGAAAGGCATGGGCGGCGGCGTCGCCTATGACAGCGGCAGAGTGTTCGTCGCCACCGGTTTCGGCGTGATCTATGCGCTCGATGCGGCGAGCGGCAAGGATTTGTGGAAGACGGGTCTCGACGTGCCGATCATCGACGCGCCGACCGCCAACGGCGGCCGCGTGTTCATCTGCACGCAGGACAATCACTTCTATGCCCTGGCGCAGATTGACGGCCGCAAGCTCTGGGACCATCAGGGCATCGCGGAATCGGCGGGCGTTCTCGAAAGCACGAGCCCGGCCGTCTCCGGCGACTATGTGATCGCACCCTATTCGTCGGGCGAGCTTTTCGCGATCCGCGTCGAGAACGGCCGCCCCGCATGGAACGACATGCTGACGCGTTCCGGCAACGTCACCGCTCTCTCCGAACTCGACGACATTGCGGGCCGACCCGTCATCGACCGCAACATGGTCTTCGCCATCAGCCATTCGGGCATCATGGCGGCGATCAATCTCGACACCGGCGACCGCGTGTGGACGCGCGACATCGGCGGCATCCAGACGCCGTGGGTAGCGGGCGATTTCCTGTACGTCACGACGACGGACGGCGCACTGCTCTGCCTCGAACGCAAGGACGGCCGCGTGAAATGGGTGCACCAGCTGCAGCGCTGGCAGGACATGAAGGACAAGGAAGATCCGATCTTCTGGTCCGGCCCGGTGCTCGTCTCCAACCGGCTGATCCTCGTGTCGTCCGACGGCTATGCGATTTCGATCTCGCCCTATACGGGACAGTTGCTCGGCCGCGTGCAGATTCCGGACGGAACCTACATCGCGCCGGTCGTCGCCAACGGAACGCTCTATCTTCTGACCAACAGCGCCGAGCTCATAGCGCTCAGGTAGCGTATTCCTTCGAGGCTCTCCGGCACTTCGCATCGGAGAGCACCTCAGCGTGACGCTTTCATGCTAGAGCAGATGCAGCGTGCGAATCCCGTCATGCTGAGGTGCGCGCTCTGAGCTTTGCCAAGGGCGTGCCACGAAGCACGGAGATGCAAATGCCATTCACCGTTGCCATTGTGGGGCGCCCCAATGTGGGGAAGTCGACGCTTTTCAACCGCCTCGCGGGGAAGCGGCTCGCCATCGTGCACGACACGCCGGGCGTGACGCGCGACCGGCAGGTGGCCGAGGCGCAACTGGGTCCGCTGTCGTTCCGCCTCATCGATACGGCCGGCTTCGAAAAGAGCGAGCCCGGCAGCCTCGCCGCGCGCATGACCGAACAGACCGAAGCCGCGATCGCCGAGGCCGACGTCTCGCTCTTCGTCATCGACGGACGCGAAGGCGTGACGGCCGGCGACGAGATCATCGCGGCCGCGCTGCGCAAGACCGGCAAACCCGTGATCCTCGCGGCCAACAAATGCGAAGGCCGCATCGATCTTTCCGAAGCCTTCGCGCTCGGCTTCGGCGAAGCGATTCCGCTTTCGGCCGAGCATGCGCTGGGGATGGCTGATCTTCTCGAAGCCCTGACGCCGCTTGCGCCGCCCGACGCGATCGCAACAGCAAACGACGACGACGAATTTCGGGAACAGGATGAAGAAACCGACGACGAGGAATATCGCGCAGGCCGTCCGCTCAAGCTCGCCATCGTCGGCCGTCCCAACGTCGGAAAATCTTCGCTCTTCAATCGCCTTCTGGGGACGGAACGGTCGCTGACCGGGCCCGAAGCGGGGCTGACGCGCGACACCATCGCGGCCACCTGGGAAACGGACGGCCGCACCATCGTCGTGCACGATACGGCGGGCCTGCGCAAAAAGGCGCGCGCGGCGGGTCACACGCTCGAACAACTGGCGATCGGCTCGACGCTCACCGCCATACAGTTCGCCGAATGCGTCGTCGTCGTCATCGACGCGACCGCGCCGTTCGAGAAGCAGGACCTGACCATCGCCGATCTCATCGCGCGCGAAGGCCGCGCCATCGTCTTCGCCGTCAACAAATGGGACCAGGTCGAGCACAAAGCCGGCGCCATCAGCCGCCTGCGCGAGCTGGCGGATCGCCTTCTGCCGCAGATCGCCGGCGCGCCGCTCATCGCAACCTCCGCCATCACCGGCGAAGGCCTCGAACGTCTCTTGCCCGCTGTGCTTGCGGCCGATCGCGCCTGGAACCGGCGTGTGCCGACGGCGCAAATCAACCGCTTTCTCGAAAGCGCGCTGTCGCGCCATCCGCCGCCCGCCATCCACGGCCGCCGCGTTCGCATCCGCTACATGACGCAGGCGAAAAGCCGCCCGCCGACCTTCGCGGTCTTCGGTAACCAGCTGGATGGGTTGCCGGAATCCTATTTGCGCTACCTGCAGAACGAACTGCGCGAAGCCTTCGATCTCAAAGGCGTGCCGATTCGTTTCTCGTTGCGCACGAGCAAAAATCCGTATGCGGAGAGATGAAACACAACCAAATGGTCCTATCGCCGCATTATTCAAGAGCATGGGTTGTAAATCCGCTCATAATCACCATCTGTGTTTGAACGGCAAATCATTGCCCTATGCCTTGAAAGGCAACCCCCAAAAATGACGAATACTTCCCAGGCGAAGCCGGAATCCGTGCCCGCCGATGCGCTGAAGCCGGCCGTTTCTGCGCCGCCTGCGCACGGCCCGCTGATGCGTGACGGCCAGCAGGAGGATCCGGGCGTACCGCCCGCGCCGACGTCGCCAAAAGGCCAACTGAACCGCGCCCGGGCGGCGCGGCTGGTCCGCAGAAAAAGGTTCTAGGTCATTAAACTATGCAAAAAATCATGCAAATGAACGCCCAAGAGAATATGATGGGCGACGCAGGCTTTCGCATGAGCCGCATCCGGGCCGAAGGCTGGAAAGCAGCGCAAGCGTATCTTGTCAGCGGCGATCCCGGCGACGGGGGGAAAATCGCGGCGCTCAATCCGTACAGCGCCGAGCTCGAAAGAAAGCAGTGGTATACCGGTTTCAATAGCGCGCTTGAGAGGCTCTAGACGAAATGTTTTCGAGTGATACGTCCTTAGGACTTTCGGGCGTGCGCAGGCAGGAAGCCTCGCGACGCCACAACGATCATCAGTCCTGCCTTGCCGATCTGATCGCCGTGCTTCGCGAACATCCGGTGGGCCTGCGCCGGTGGAGCGTGATGCGTGCGATGCGCATGCGCGCCGCAAAATCCGGCCGCGAAGACACGCCCAAATTCGAGGACGATATCGAACGCGTTTTCCGGCGTTACTGTGCCGGCGACGTCTCGCGCGCCGGAACGAACGCTCCCACGAGCGAGCTGTTCTACCGGCCCGGCGACAGGCCGGGAGAAGTGTGGGCGGTGAACGTCGCGCGCGCAGACGCGTGGCTTCGCGGCGAAGCCGTGATTCCGCCCGTCTAGGCTTCGACCGGGACAGGCGGCGACAGAACCAGCCTTGAAAGCACCGCCGTGACGGCACAGCCGGCCATGACGCTTGCCATCGGCAAGGGCGTCGCAGCGGGCAGCTTGCCCAGGATGCCGGCGGCGATGACGCCCATGGCGAACGGCAGCGTGCCCATCAACGCCGACGCCATGCCAGCATTCAGCGCAAAGTGACGCATCGCGAGCGCGGTGGCCGTGGGCATGATCGCGCCGTTCAGCGCCACGAACAGGAACAGCAGCGGCGCCGTCGTCCATAATCCGCCGCCGCCGAGCGCCACGCCCACCAGCGCCAGCCCCACGAGCATCTGCACGAACTGCGCCCCGAACAGGAGCTTTGAGCCGTCCATGCGTCCGATCAGCCGTGCGGGAAATTGCGCCGCGCCGATAAGACCCAGGGCGTTGAAGCCGAAGAACCAGCCGAAATCCTGCGGCGGCACGTGGAAAAGATCGATGAACACGTGCGAGCTGCCGGTGAGGTAGGCGAACATGCCGCCGTTCGAAAGCGCCGCCGGCAGCACATAACCGATGAAGCGGCGATCCTTCAGCAGAAGGATGTAGTCGCGGACGATCGCGAAGGGATGGAGCGGGCGATGCGCCCCGCCGTGGCTTTCTTCGAGGCGGAAGAACACAGCCACGAAGGCGAGCGCGCCGAAGGCAGCCTGCGTCCAGAAGATGGCGCGCCAGCCGAACCAGATCAGCAGATAACCCCCGATGAACGGCGCCACCATCGGCGCCACGCCGAACACCAGCATGATCGCGGCGAAGATTCTCGGCATCTCCGCCGCCGAGAAGAGATCGCGCACGGCCGCGCGCGAGACGACGCCACCCGCGCACGCCGCGAGCGCCTGAATCAGGCGCGCCGCGATGAGGACATTCGCGCTGTACGTCGTGGCGCAGATCGCACAGGCGGCGATGTAGAGAAAGATGCCGGCATAAAGCGGCGGCTTGCGGCCGAAGCGGTCGGCGATGGGACCAAAGGCGGCCTGCCCGAGCGCGAAGCCCAGGAAGAACGACGCCATGGTGTTGGCGATGACGTGCTGCGGCACGTTCAGATCGCGCGCAATGGCCGACATCGCCGGCAGATACATGTCGATCGAAACCGACCCGAAGGCCGTCAGCATCGCTAGGATGACGATGAGCTCCCAGTGCCGCCAGCGCGAGGTGGGAGCAAACGTGGCACGCGCTTCGGTCATCGGTCTGATCTGGCATCCGCCCGTGGAAAGTGCAACCCGTGCCGGCGGCATAACTGCGCTCCATCTGCGTCACGTGCGCGCTGGCCCCCTAATTCGTCATCACCCGGCGCGCGATAGCGTTTCCGGGTGACCCGATTTTTGCTTTCGCTGGAAGAGAACATTGGGTGGCCGGATCGCGCTGTTCGCGCGACCAGGGCCATGACGGATATTTCGAAGATCAGATGTCGCGTGCGAACCGCTTGATGCCCGGAATGCCCATGGCGGCTTCGAAATCCGGTGCGCGCTTTTCTTCAGCGAAGACGAAGCCTGCCTTGGTGTAGGCACGTTCGGCGGGCGTGTTGCCCATGAAGAAGCTGATCTGCGCGCGCTTGAAACCGGCGGCGCGCGCCACGTCGAGCTCTTTCTCGAGCAGCGCGTGAGTGACACCTGTGCCGCGGAATTCGGGCTTCGTGCCGACGTTCTCGATGGTCCAGGCGCCCCGTTCGCTGGTGGACGGAGACACGATGAAGCGGCCGCGCTGCCAGAACTGCGCCTGTTCCGCTTTCGGGATGTTCATCTTGTCCGCGGCTTCCGCCATGGCATCGCTGGATGCGTGATAGACCGACTCGTCGCCGAAGCCGCACATGGCCGAGGCGAGCACACCGTCGACTTCGGCGACGCAAAACAGCGACCAGTGCCACCACGACACCGCCTTGGCGAGCACGAGATATTTCGCGAAACTGATCAGATAAGCCTCGTCGTCGCGCCGGAGCACGATCTCGAACCAGCCGCGCTTGAGCTGGCTGCGCGCGGCCGCGACGCAGGCCCAGCCCAGGAATTCGGCGTCTTTCGGTTCGGCAGGACGAAGCGTGATGGACAAAGTGTGGAAATCCTCGCGTGACGGGTCCGACTATCCGTCATCCGAAGCGGATGCGCCAGCAACGATCAATCACCGCCCGCGCGCTGCGCGTCGAAAATCGAATCGAGAAGATCCACCATCTCCCGGTCGCGCCGCTGCGGGCTTGGGCCGCCCATGACAATGGCCACAAGCCGCGTGCGGCCGAGTTCGATGCTCGTCACGAGATTGTAGCCGGACGTGTCGATATAGCCGGTCTTGATCCCGTCCACGCCTTTGTAATTGCCGATGAGCGCGTCATGGGTATTGTAGTCGCGGCCGTTCCAGGTCATCGACGGCGTGCGGAAATAGGGAAAGTATTCGGGGAAGTCGTACATCAGATGCCGCGCCAGCACGGCAAGGTCGTCGGCCGTCGTCACCTGGCTCGGGTCGGGCAATCCCGACGCGTTCGTGTAGTAGGTGTGGTTCATGCCGAGCGCGCGCGCTTTCGCGTTCATCATCTCCACGAATTGCGGCTCGCCGCCGGCCACACCTTCGGCGAGTGCGACGGCCACGTCGTTGGCCGAGCAGACGACCAACGCCTTGATGGCCGCTTCCACCGTCATGGTTTCGCCCGGATGGATCTTCAGGTGCGCACGCGGCTGCGAGGCTGCGTAGGGGGATGCAGCAATGGTCGTATCGAGTGCGATCTTGTGGGCGCGCAATCTGTCGAAGACGACATAGAGCGTCATCATCTTCGTGAGCGATGCCGGATGGCGGATGGCGTCTTCGTTGCGCGCATAAAGCACTTCGCCGGTCGGCGCGTCGACGACGAGCGCCGCATCGAGACTGGGATCGGGTGTCAGCCGCACCCGCGGATGGCGCACATGGGCGGAGGCGGACGAAGCGCAGACAAGTATCGCTGCCGCCGCTGCAACTACGACCTTCCCGATACTTGCCTGCATGTGCTGCCCTCTTCGCAGCCCCATTCAACATCGGGTGCTTCGGGAGTTCAATCGGCGCGGCGGCTTGAGGCCTGGAAAACGGGAACTAATGGACTAGACTGCGTTTTGTTCGGAGGGGATTCAACAAATATGATCATCAAAAACTACGGCCGCTATTGGGAACGGCAACAGGTGAACTGGGGGAAACAGGGTCGCGGACAAAGAGGACATTTGAAGGGATACATCAACGTACGCGACGAGCCAACCGACTTTCGCGAGCAGATTGGGATTTATGTCCTACACGACGACAACTTAAATGTTGTTTACATCGGTCAAACCGGGAGTGGGACGAAGCGACTTTTTAGCCGTTTGAACGATCACGAGACTGATCGTCTTTGGAATCGATGGGACCATTTGCTGGTTTGGTTTTCGAGGTGTGACGGCCTCGAACAAGCTTTCAGACCACGACAAAGTCACCAAAATCTTCAGAGAGTCGGGAATGGCACTCTTGGACCAGATTGAAGGAATTCTCATCGCTGGCACAGAGCCTAAGCTCAACAAGCAGGGCGCTAGGTGGACCGGCGCCGAGGAGTATTTCCAATTTGTGGACGACGATCTCGAGACGCCATCTGCTCAGTACTTGGCAAGAAAATTGGAAAGCATCGAGGCAGCACTCGCCAACCTGTCCGAACGATTGGAACGCGAAAAATGAAGTTCCATCGGACTGAAACGCATCAGGCTATTTGAAGCCCACCAGCTCCCCATTCTTCATGCAATCTGGCGAGAGGAGCCCCAGGATCAGCGGCGCGACGGCTTCCGGCGGATCCAAAGACTCCGGCTCTTCGCCGGGGAAGGCTTTGGCGCGCATGCGCGTGCGCAACGGTCCCGGGTTGAGGAGATTGACCTTCACCTTGGTGCCTTCGCATTCGGCCGCATAGGTGAGCGCGAGCGATTCCAGTGCTGCCTTGCTCATGGCATAGCCGCCCCAGTAGGGCGTGTGCTTGCGCGCGGCACCCGATGATACGAACAGCGCCCGGCCGGCGTCGGACATACGCAATAGCGGATCGAGCGAACGAATCAGCCGCCAGTTGGCGGTAATGTTGATGTCGAGGAGCTCCTGGAATTGCTTGGGCTCCAGATGCGTGAGCGGCGTCAGCGTGCCCAGCACGCCCGCATTGCCGAGGAACGCATCGAGCCTGCCCCAGCGTTCGAAGATCGAGGCGCCCAGACGGTCCAGCGCCGGGAAATCCTTCAGGTCGAGCGGCACGAGCGTGGCCGAGCCACCCGCTTTCTGAATCTCGTCGTCGACTTCTTCCAGCGCACCCACGGTGCGCGCGACCAGGATCACATGCGCGCCTGCGGCCGCGAGCGCCACCGCCGCAGCGCGCCCGATGCCGCGCGACGCTCCCGTCACGAGCGCAATGCGATTGGAGAAGTTGTTTGAGGAAGCCGTGCTCATACCTATCCACTAAACCCAAGTGTCATGCCCCGCAAATGCGGGGGCCACCCAGCTGAAACAAGTCGATATTTCCAAGGATGAGAGAAATCATGGTTCGAAGCTAGCCAGCGAGCGTCACCCGGTGGCCCGCATTTGCGGGCCATGACAAGCGGGTTAAGCGACCTCGGCGAGGAGCGAAAGCTGGCGGTCGGACCGTCCGCCATCGAAGTCGGTCAGATGGATCGGGTAGTCGCCGGAGAAGCAGGCATCGCAATATTGCGGCTGTTTCGCATTGCGCTTGATCTCGCCCGTGGCGCGATAGAGCCCGTCGATCGAAATGAAGGCGAGGCTGTCGGCGCAGATATAGTCGCGCATTTCTTCGACGGTCATGCGGTGCGCAAGCAGCTCTTCCTTGTTGGGCGTGTCGACGCCGTAGAAGCAGGAATGCGTGGTGGGCGGGCTGGCGATGCGGAAATGGACTTCCTTCGCACCCGCGTCGCGCACCATCTCGACGATCTTCTTCGAGGTCGTGCCGCGCACGATGGAGTCGTCGACGAGGATGACGCGCTTGCCGCGCAGCTTCTCGCGGTTGGGATTGTGCTTGAGGCGCACGCCCAGATGGCGGATGGGGTCGGACGGCTCGATGAAGGTGCGGCCCACATAGTGATTGCGGATGATGCCGAGCTCGAAGGGAAGCCCGGACGCCGAGGCGTAACCGAGCGCCGCCGGCACGCCCGAATCCGGGACGGGGATCACCATGTCGGCGTCGACGGGCGCTTCGTGTGCCAGCTCCGCGCCGATGCGCTTCCTCGCTTCGTAGACGTTGACGCCCTCGACCATGGAATCTGGCCGCGCGAAATAGACGTACTCGAAAATGCAGAAGCGCTTGGGCTGCAGCGCGAACGGGCGATAGGATTCGATGCCGTCCTTGGTGCAGACGACAAGCTCGCCCGCCTCGATGTCGCGGACGTAATCCGCGCCGATGATGTCGAGGGCGCAGGTCTCCGAGGCCAGGATCGGGGCGCCGTCGAGATCGCCCAGCACCAGCGGCCGCACGCCCCAGGGATCGCGCACGCCGATCAGCTTCTTCGCCGTCAGCGCCACCAGCGAATAGGCGCCTTCGACCTGCTTCAGCGCATCGACCAGACGATCGACGACCTGCCGCGACGCGCTGCGCGCCACGAGATGAATGATGGCTTCCGTGTCCGACGTCGACTGGAAGATGGCGCCGTCGCGGACGAGTTCCTCGCGCAATTTGTGCGCGTTGGTGAGATTGCCGTTGTGCGCGAGCGCAATCGCGCCGCCTGCGAGATCGGCATACATGGGCTGGATGTTGCGCGCGAAGGATCCACCCGTCGTCGAATAGCGCACATGGCCGAGCGCCTGCGTGCCTTTCAGCTTGTGCGCGTGCTGGCCATTCTTGCCGAATGCGTCGCCCACGAGACCTGCGTGGCGCTCGGCAATGAACTGCACGCCGTCATACGAGACGATGCCGACGGATTCCTGTCCGCGATGCTGAAGCGCATGAAGACCAAGGACGGTCAACGCGCCTGCGTCGGGATGTCCGAATATTCCGAACACGCCGCATTCTTCGTGCAGGGCGTCGTCGTCGAAGGGTGTCTCGGCCAGCTTATCGGTCATTGTTTGCCGCCACCGTTGCCCGTCGTTTCGATGAGGTTGTCTAGCGCGCGACGCTCGTCCGCGCCATAGGTTTTGTGTCCATGCTTGCCGGGCCCGGTTTTCCGGGCATCTCTGGGCGGCGGGAGGGGCCTTTCGCCGCGCGGGCGGGGCTCGAACTCCGGTCCCAGGTTCTGATTCGGGACAAGCGTGAGGAGCATGTCGCTGGAACCGCGGATCACAGGGTAAAGCCGCGCGCCCCGAACCCAATGTGGCTGATCGCGCATCGGCACGAACATGGAGAAGACGATGTAGGCGATGCCGACAAGCGCCAGCCCGCGCACGACGCCGAAGATCACGCCGAGCGCGCGATCCGCCGCGCCGACCGGCGAATTCTTCACGTTTTCCGAAAAGCGGTAACTGATGAACGACAGCGGCACCAGCACGGCGAGGAAAATGCCCGCATAGGCAACCAGGTTCCCGACCAGCGGCGTCGACATGTGCGCGCGCAAGTATGGTGCGATGGTGGGCGCAAAATAAAGCGTGGCAAACGCTGCCGCGGCCCATGCGAAGATCGAAAGTGTCTCGTTCACGAAGCCGCGGATGGCGGCATAGACGGTCGAGAGGATGACCGCCACGACCACCAGCAGATCCACGAACGTGAAGTCGAGATTCATGAACGCATTTTACCATTTTGGGGCGAAATGTTCTCGCCCACGAGACCGGCGAGCTCGCCGACATCCTTGATCGCTTCGAGCGCCAGGCCTTCGATCCGGATATTGGTTCCGGCCGGCACGATGGCCCGAGTGAAACCCAGCTTCACGGCCTCTTTGAGGCGCAATTCCGCCTGCGGCGCCGGGCGCACATCGCCCGAGAGGCTGACCTCGCCGAAAAACACCGTGTCTCTCGGCAAGGACCGGCCGGTAAACGAGGACAAAAGGGCTGCGGCCGCCGCCAGATCCGCCGCCGGCTCGCCCACTTTGAGGCCGCCCGCGACGTTCAGATAGACATCGTGGGCGCTGACACCAAGGCCGGCGCGGGCATCCAGCACGGCCAGGATCATGGCGAGCCGGCCGCTGTCCCAGCCGACCACGGCGCGCCTGGGGGTGCCGTAGCCGGTGGCGGCGACCAGCGCCTGGACTTCCACCAGTAGCGGCCGCGTGCCCTCCAGCCCGGCGAAGACCGCGGCGCCGGGCGAGATGCTGTTGCGGTCGCCGAGAAACAGCGCCGACGGGTTGGAGACCTCCGCGAGGCCACGTCCGGTCATCTCGAACACGCCGATCTCGTCGGTGGGACCGAAGCGGTTCTTCACCGCACGCATGACGCGAAAATGATGGCCGCGCTCGCCTTCGAAATAGAGAACCGCGTCGACGAGATGCTCGACCGCCTTTGGCCCGGCGATCTGTCCATCTTTGGTGACATGACCGACGAGCAGCAACGCCGCGCCGCTCGCCTTGGCGTAGCGCACGAGATCGAACGACGCCGTGCGCACTTGCGCGATGGTGCCGGGTGCGGCTTCGAGCTGCGATGTCCAGATGGTCTGGATGGAATCGATGGCGATGATGCCGGGCGGTTTGCCGCCGTCGAGCGTGGCGAGAATATCCTCGACGCAGGTCGCAGAGCCCAGCGCCACCGGCGCTTCGCCTAAGCCCATGCGCGCCGCGCGCAGACGCACCTGCGCCATCGCCTCTTCGCCGGAGATGTAGACGGCGTGGCCGCCTTTGTTCGCGTAGGAGGCGAGCGCCTGCAGGATCAGCGTCGATTTGCCGACGCCCGGATCGCCGCCCACGAGCAGCGCCGAGCCGGGCACGAGCCCGCCACCCGTCACGCGATCGAACTCGGCAACGCCGGTGACGCGCCGCGGCGGCGCTTCGTCTTCGGTCTTCAGGTCTTCAAGCGCGAACGGACGCCCGCGCGTGGGCTTGCGCGCGCCGGCGCCCGCGGGCAGTCGCGGACCTTCTTCGACGATCGTATTCCAGCCGCCGCAGGCCTCGCATTTGCCCGACCATTTGGAATGGGTCGTGCCGCAGGATTGGCAGACAAAGGACGCTTGAGTTCGAGCCATGATTCGATTGTAGCAGAAATGTCAAGCGCGCCGGCTACTCGGTAGTGGCTCATTTTGAATTTTCTAGTTTGAACCAGCGGGAAGAGGCGCCAGTGAACAAGAAATAGAAGGCTACTGCTTCGACAGCCGCTAGAACGAGCGTCACAAAAGTCAATGGCAAACGCTCTGGCTGGAATACGTGCTTGTCCACGAGCGTAAGCGGAATTGACACGGCGACTGACAGCACAAATAGAACGAGGAGCACCCATCTAGCCCAATTTTTGCGCCGCCATATAGCCAACCAAAAGAATGGCAACAGTATCATGAAGAAGATCACTATCATGACTGCGCCAACTGCAATCTCGATGGGCCACGTTATGCCCATTCGCGTCGCGGCGGGGCTGACAGGCGGAAGCAAAAGAAGTTCCGGGAAAGACAGCAGCCCTGATGTGAGCCACAGCCACGCAAATCTCTTAACGTCCCGCGGCATTTTAAGCTGCTTTCTTGTATGGCCCGCGCATCGCGATAGGCGCTTCCTGAGCCGCGATCAGCTCCACCACGATATCCTCTCGTCAGCGCCGCACTTCCATCTTGATCGGACCTGTCGCGCGGCCGTGGATGAACTGATCGACATACGGATTGCCGCTTTGGTCGATCTCCGACGTCGGGCCGTCCCAGATGATCTTGCCGGCATAGAGCATCGCGATGCGCGAGGAGATTTTCCGCGCGCTGGCCATGTCGTGCGTGATCGACAGCGTGGTGACGCCCAGATCCTTCACCGTCGAGACGATCAGATCGTTGATCACGTCGGCCATGATGGGATCAAGGCCCGTCGTGGGCTCGTCGAAGAAGATGATGTCGGGGTCGGCCGCGATGGCGCGCGCAAGGCCCACGCGTTTCTGCATGCCGCCTGAAAGCTCCGCCGGCGACAAGGCGCCGACATCCGGGCCCAAACCCACTTTCGCGAGCTTCTCCATGGCGATGTCGCGCGCCTTTTTGCGGCCCACGCCGCGGCCCTGGATCAGCCCGAACGCGACGTTCTCCCAGACCGGCAAGCTGTCGAACAGCGCCGCGCCCTGGAACAGCATCCCGAATTTCCGCAGCATCGTGTCGCGCGCGCGGCCGCGCGCATGGGTGACGTCGACGCCGTCGACGAAGATCTTGCCTTCGTCCGGATTGAGAATGCCGAGGATGCATTTGATGGTGACGGACTTGCCGGAGCCCGAGCCGCCGATGATGACGAGCGAACTGCCCGCATCGATGGTGAGATCGATGCCGTCGAGCACGACCTTCGGCCCGAAGCGCTTCTTCACGCCGCGCATTTCGATCTTGGGTGTCTTGCCGCTCGCCATCGCGCCTTACCTCTGGAACAGCACGGAGGTGAGGAAATAGTTCGCGGCAAGAATGAGGATCGAGGACGACACCACCGCGTTCGTCGTCGCCGCACCCACGCCCTGCGCGCCGCCTTTGGAATGAAAGCCGTTGTAGCAGCCCATCAGCGCGATCACGAAGCCGAACACCGCGGCCTTGATGACGCCGGACATGACGTCGCCATGGGTCACGAAATCGACCGTGTTCTTGATGTAGGTGGCGCCGTTGAAGCCCAGGCTTTCCGTCGAGACGGCATAACCGCCGAACACGCCGATCGCGTCGGCCACCAGCACGAGGAGCGGCAGGGTCACCACCGATGCCACGAGCCGCGGCACGACGAGATATTTCATCGGATTGGTCGAGAGCGTGGTCAGCGCGTCGATCTGCTCCGTCACGCGCATCGTGCCGAGCTCTGCGGCAATCGCGGCGGCGACGCGGCCCGCAACCATCAGGCCGGCGATGACGGGACCCAGTTCGCGCGTGATGCCGAGCACGACGATATTGGGCACGACGGACTCGACGCCGAAACGGTTGCTGCCGACGTAGATCTGAAGCGCCAGCGCGCCGCCGGTGAAGAACGCCGTCAGGCCCACGACCGGCAGCGAGAAATAGCCGATGCGCGCCATTTGCAGGCCCAGCATTCGCCAGTAGATCGGTGCGCGCACGCAATGGGTGATGGCGCTGAAGGTGAAGAGCGCGAGCCGGCCGGTCTCGGCGAGGAAGGCCAGAAACACGCGGCCGATGGGAGCGAAAACATTCATGGCGCGTCCTTGTAGACACGGCGCACGCGCCGGCCGAGCGAGGTCAGGATTTCATAGCTGGCGGTGTTCGCGGCGGCGGCCATGTCTTCCAGGCGCATCGTGTCGCCCAGGAACTCGACCTCCATGCCCGGCGCAATGGAACGCGGCGGGACATCGGTCACATCGAGCGTCACGAGATCCATCGACATACGCCCGACGATGGGAGCTCTGTGCCCCGCGATCGCCCCTGCCCCTCGATTGCCGAGCGCCCGCATCAGACCGTCCGCATATCCCAGTGCGACGGTGACAAGCGTTGTCGGCCGTTCAACCCGGAAAGTCGCTCCGTAGCCAACGCACTCCCCCTTGTCAACGCGGCGGACCTGTAGGACGCGGCCTGTCAGTTGGGCCGCAACAGCGAATGGATTGGGCACGCCCGTTTGCGGATTGCCGCCGAACAGCGCGATGCCCGGACGCACGAGATCGAAGGCGAAATCGTGTCCCAGCAGGATACCACCCGAGGACGCGAGGCTGGCAGGCGCCGGCGGCAGTTGCGCGAGTGCAGCGCGGAAGCGGGCGAGCTGCTCCCGGTTCATCGGCGAGGCCGGATTTTCCGCGCAGGCCAGATGGCTCATCACAAGAACGAGGTTGAAGCCTGTAATCCGCTGACCCGCCTCCGCCGCCAGCACGGAAAGCTCGGCCGGCGGGAGTCCCAGCCGGCTCAAGCCGGTGTCCAGATGAACGGAGGCGTCGCGCCCGCGCGCGGCCTGGACCCAGATATCGATCTGTTCCAGCGAATTGAGCACCGGCGTGAGATTGTGTGCGACAAAGGCAGGCGCCGATGCCGCGCGCGGGCCATCCAGCACGAAGATGCGGGCCTTGGGCGCGACCGGCCGAAGCAGGATGCCCTCTTCGAGCCGGGCCACGAAGAAGGTGTCGCAACCTTCCGCCAGGAGCGCCCTGGTGGATTGGACCGCGCCGAGTCCATAGCCGTCGGCCTTGACCACGCCCGCCACGGCCGCGCCGGAGGCGAGGCTTTTCAGCGTGCGATAATTCCCGGCAATCGCGCCCAACCTGACCGTCAGGCACGCGACGTCAAACTCGGATTGGCTCATGAGATCGGGACAATGGCTGGGAATCTCGCGCGGTCAACGCCTGAAATGAACAACGAAATCCATTTCCGAATTGTCGCCGGAAAATACGTCCGCGGCCGGACGACGCAAATTTCCTAAAGCAAATTCAAGGCCTTGCGGAATCCATTAGACCAATTCGGTATATAATAACCAAATTGGTTGACAAACTTATAAGTTCCTGATATGTTCTAATCGACGCTCGAAGATAGCCGGAAATTGGGATGGGGCAACAGCTGCTGTTCAAGCTCGATCAGACTCCCAACGGCCGCGGCCTGCGCTGCGACGCCGACGGACTGTTTCTGGGACGGGAGGCCCTGCTGCAACGAGATGCCGAGGGCAATTTCGAAGCGCGTCCGGCTGACGAACTGCAGAAAATTCTTGGCCGCGCTTACGGCTATGACGCGAATTGGGAAAGCCGCGTCCGCAGCGTGAAGCTTGTCGCGCTCGCACTCAACAAAGGCGACCTCGCGCGCGCCATGGTGACAGCGGTGCTGATGCGTCTGCCCGAACCAGGTAGTCCGATTTCCATCGCCGACGTAGACGGCGTGCTTGCGAAAGCCGGATTCGATCGCGACGAGCCACGCGACGAGCGCGGCCGATGGACAACGGACGGAAACGAAGTTGGCGAGAGCGCCGCGCCGAATGCACGCCATCGCGTTCAACCTGCCGACAGCAGCACGAGCGGTATCGAGGCTGAAGTACGGGCGACCGAGGCAGCGGGACGCGCCAGTGTGCAGCCAATATCTGCCGACGAATTAAGTCCTTCGCGCTTCCGGCCGATCAACAAACACAGGCGCGCGTCTTATTCGAAAAAGGCCAGCTATTGCCCATTCAGAACTCCCCCCACTGGGCGAGCACTGCAGGTTTACGAACGCCGACGAGTTGGCTCGTACCCGGCTTGCGGCGCATGAACTCGCCCCGAGCAATTTTCCCACGGCTCGACTCCAGATCACTCTCGAAACCTTTTCCCTCGACTGCTTTCTCTGGCCGGCCTACGCGCCGGGAGAAAGGCAGCAGGTCTTTATGCTTGTTTCGCAGGACTTGAGAGATGCAATGGCGCTGCGCCCGCAGGACATCGAGTACCTGCCCGTCGACGCGAGCCTTTCGGCCCCGGTTCCGCGTGCGAAAAATTATATGATCATGCGTGTGCCGGTCGTCGAGAATATCTCGGACCCCGATCAATCCGATTATGAACCCGCGACCATAGACGGCGAAACAATTAAAGGGGCTGACGTAGATAAGGGAGGGATCTACGGTGGCTGAATGGGGATTAAGCGCTGCAAATTGGGCAAAAAGCAGCAGTTGCGGCTTCTGGAATGTTTTGTCCTGGGAGTGACGGCGCGATCGGCGGCGGATCTGCTG
>DATJRP010000064.1:0-27108 GCA_035504555.1 Rhizomicrobium sp.
CCGCAAGAGCACCTTGCCACTCCGCGCCACGCTCGCGCAGCCATACGCCGGCTTCCCATTCACGAGGACAAGCGCGATGCCTTTCGCCGGCGAGATCGGCGTCGCGAAATCGGCCGTGTCGATCACCGTCTCCGCATCGAACACGCAGATGTCCGCGTAATAGCCCTCTTTAACCAACCCGCGCGCCGTGAGCCCGAACGTCTTCGCCGGCAGCGACGTCATGCGGCGCACCGCGTCTTCCAGCGGAAACAGTTTCATCTCGCGCACATAGTGACCCAGCACGCGCGGGAACGTGCCCCAGAGGCGCGGGTGCGGATATGTATCGAACGGCAGGCCGTCGGAGCCGATCATCGCCGACGGATGACTGAGCGCCGCCTGCACGTCTTTTTCGTCCATCATGAAATAGATGGCGCCCGCGGGGCTTAGGCGGTCGCACGCATCTTCCGGCGACACGTTCCATTCGCGCGCCACGTCCTTCAGATCGCGGCCGCTGGCTTCCGGCACGCTGTTCGACCAGGTGACGATCACTTTCTCCGCGCGCGCCAGCATCTCCTTGCGCAACATCGTCGAGCCCGCGACGTAAGGATAGACGTCGAAGACGACGTCCTGATGCTTCTTCGCTTCATCGATCTTCGGCAGCGTCTCGCGCATGCGGCCGAAATTCTGGCGGCCGGAGCATTTGTGATGCGAGATGACGACGGGCGCGCCCGCGCGGCGTCCGATCTCGAAGGTCTCGTCGAGCGAATCCAGAACGTGATCGGCTTCGTCGCGCATATGCGTGGTGTAGATGCCGCCGTGGCGCGCCAGCGGGACGGCGACTTCGGCCACTTCGTCGGTGGTGGCGGCAATGGCCGGCGGATAGAAGAGCCCGGTCGACAGGCCGATGGCGCCGTCTTCGAGGCTCGCGTCGAGAAGATCGCGCATCGTGGCGACTTCCGCGGATGTCGCGGCGCGCTTGAGGTCGAGGCCCATGGCCGACATGCGCAGCGTCGAATGGCCGATCAGGAACGCGCTGTTGACCGCTGGTCGCGCGTCCTCGACGAGCTTCGCGAAGGCCGCGAAGGTCGGCGTCATATGCTCGCGCTTCTTGACGATGAGCCCGATGAGTTCCGTCGGCACATATTGCGTGAAGGGCGCGGGCGAGGCGCCGCAATTGCCGCAGACGACGGTCGTCACACCCTGGCTCGCCTTCATCGTCATGGCGGGATTTTCGATCAGCGCCGTGTCGTCATGCGTGTGCACGTCGATGAAGCCCGGCGCCACGATCCTGCCCGACGCGTCGAATTCGTTGTCCGAACGGAGCGTGCCCGGTGCGCCGATGGCGGCGATGCGCGCGCCCTTGACGGCCACGTCCGCCTTGCGCCGCGGCGCGCCCGTGCCGTCGATGACTTCTCCGTTGCGGATGACGAGGTCGTAAGCGGGCATGGGTGCTCCGTGTGGCGGAAGGTGCGGGAGATCATATCGAAGCGTGCAGAGCAACGGAATGGCAACGCGCGTCCCCCGTTCGTCGCCGCAAATCGTCACCGTCCCCCAAATGTCGCTCTTCACAGCGGGCAATCGCGCGCGCAGACTCTGCACGCTCTTTGACAGTGTGAAGACCGGACCTGGCCGAAACTCCTTCGACGGCGCGCGGCTGCTCGATCGCAAGAAGATTCACCACAGAGGCAGCGAGGCACAGAGATAACGAGCCTCTCCTCGAAATCGTGCGTCAATTTCGGCGGGTTTCCTTGCGCGCGAACGCGCGCGGGCAAAATTCGACAGCGAGTCGCGCCGTCCGAGACGCACTCGCGATCTCTGTGCCTCTGTGGTTCAATTTCTTTGGTGGCGCCCGCTCCCGCCGGAAAGAACGTACACGGATGAAATAGTCCCAGCGTAGCCCTGTTCTTGTCCACGCCCGCGGGCTGCGGAGTCGCCGAAAAGCCTTATGGAATGGGGTCCGGATGCATGCGCCGCGGGGCCTGCATTTTTGCGCGCCCTGTTTCCGGCCCTGATAGCAGGCAAGGCGGCAGTGCGATCGCTGCGTGTACGGACCAAAAACCGTTGCCGTTAAAGCCCCTCGAACAGCGCCGTCGAGAGATAGCGTTCGGCAAACGAGGGGATGATCGCCACGATCATCTTGCCGGCCATGTCCGGACGCGCGCCGACTTCGAGTGCCGCAGCGATCGCAGCCCCGGAGGAGATGCCGACGGGAATGCCTTCCAGCCGCGCCACTTTCCGCGCCGTCTCGAACGCCGTTTCGTTCGACACGGTGATGATCTCGTCGATCACCTTGCGGTCGAGAATGGACGGCACGAAGCCCGCGCCGATGCCCTGGATCTTGTGCGGGCCGGGCTGGCCGCCGGACAGCACTGGCGAGTCTTCCGGCTCCAGCGCGATCATCTTCACGCTCGGCTTCTTCGCCTTCAGCACCTGGCCCACGCCGGTGATCGTGCCGCCCGTGCCGACGCCGGAGATGACGACGTCGACGCCGCCCTTGGTGTCGTTCCAGATCTCGTTCGCGGTGGTGTTGCGGTGGATTTCCGGATTGGCAGGATTCTCGAATTGCTGCGGCATGATTGCGCCGGGGGTTTCGTCGATGATCTCCTGCGCCTTGGCGATGGCGCCTTTCATGCCTTTCGCGGCTTCGGTGAGCACGAGTTCCGCGCCGAGCAGCGCCAGCATCTTGCGGCGCTCGATCGACATGGATTCCGGCATGACGAGGATGAGGCGATAGCCGCGCGCGGCGGCGACGAAAGCGAGCGCAATGCCCGTGTTGCCGCTGGTGGGCTCGACCAGCACCGACTTGCCGGGCGTGATCTTGCCTTGCGCTTCAAGGGAATCGATCATGGACACGCCGATGCGGTCCTTGACGCTCGAGATCGGGTTGAAGAACTCCAGCTTCAGCAGGATGTCGGCCTTCACGTCCGCCTCCTTCGGCAGGCGCGCGAGACGCACCAGCGGCGTATCGCCGATCGTGTCCGTGATGGAATCGTAAATCTTGCCGCGACCCTGGGTTTCGCGCTTGGCCATGGGATGCTCCTTCGTTGGGCGCCGGGGCGGGCGCCGTCTCGTTGAAACGCTTAAATGATGAAATCGGCGTTCGTCTGTCCGCCGCAATCGACGCCGACGGCACGCGCCTGCTGACAGAGGTCTTCGATGGAGATGGCATCGAGACGCGCCATCACTTCGTCCTGCAGGGAATGGATGAGCGGCGTCACGATGCGTGCGCCGAGGGCGGAATGCGGTTCGGCGCTGCCGTTCTCCTCGTCGTCGATGCTTTCCGCCACGCGCACGATGTCGCCCACGGAAATGCGCCGGCGCTCACGGGCCAGCCGATAGCCGCCGCGCGGCCCGCGCACGCCTTTGAGTACGCCGGCGCGCACGAGCTGCTGCATCACCTGTTCGAGATAACGTTGCGGCACGCCTTGCCGCGCGGTGATTTCTTTCGCCTGCACGGGTTCGGGCCGCGCGTTGAAGGCGATATCGATGACGGCCTCGAGGGCCAGAAGGGTTTTGCGGGAGAGCTTGAGCATGGTCATGAGGGTTGCTTTATCGATCTGAGCCCGGTCGATCCGAAGCCGCCCGCGCCGCGCTCGCTGGCGGGCAATTCGGAGACTTCCTCGAGTTCGACCTGTTCGAAACGGGCGATGACGAGTTGCGCGATCTTCATGCCGCGCGAGATTTCGAACGCCGCATCGCCGAGATTGACGAGGATGGCTTTCACTTCGCCGCGATAGTCGCTGTCGATCGTGCCGGGCGCATTGAGCACGGTGACGCCGTGATGCAGCGCAAGCCCCGAGCGCGGGCGCACCTGCGCTTCGAAACCCTGTGGCAGTGCAATCGCGACACCGCAAGGAACGGCCGTGCGTCCGCCGGGCGCCAGCGTTACGGCTTCGTCGTTGGCGGCTAAAAGATCGAATCCGGCCGAGCCTTCCGTCGCATAGGTGGGAAGCGGAAGATCGAGCGCGTGGGGCAATTTCCGGATGGCGATCTTCACGCGGCACCCTTGAGCGCATCGGCGATGCGGCCCGCCAGCCTGCGGCCGACGTCGACCTTGTCCAGCAGCGGCCAGTTCTCGACGCCTTTATCCGTGACGAGATGCACGCGGTTCTTGTCGCCGCCCATGACGCCCGTCGAGGGCGAGACGTCGTTGGCGACGATCCAGTCGCAGCCTTTGCGGGCGCGCTTGTCCTGCGCATAGCCGACGACGTTCTCCGTTTCCGCCGCGAAGCCGATGACGAGGCCGGGACGCTTCTTCGCGCGTGCGATGGTGGCGAGGATGTCGGGATTGGCGGTGAGCTTCACGGACGGCGCGGAATTCTCGTCCGCTTTCTTGATCTTCTGGTTGGCCTGGATTTCGGGACGCCAGTCGGCGACGGCGGCGGTGAAGATCGCGACATCGACAGGAAGCTCGGCCTCGCAGGCGGCGAGCATTTCGCGCGCGGTTGTCACTTTCACGAGCTTCGCGTGGCGCGGCGGCGTGATCTCGACGGGACCGGAGACGAGCGTCGTGGCTGCGCCCGCTTCCGTCAGCGCCTTGACGATCGCATAGCCCTGCTTGCCGGAGGAGTGGTTGCTGAGGAAGCGCACGGGGTCGAGCGGCTCCTGCGTGGGGCCCGCAGTGACGAGCGCCTTGACGCCGGAGAGCGGTCCGGTCGCGGGTGTCGCGAGCGCGGCTTCGACCGCGGCCACGATCTCCAGCGGTTCGGCCATGCGGCCCGGCCCGTATTCGCCGCAGGCCATCTCGCCGTCATTGGGACCGACGAAGAGCACGCCTTCGTTTCGGAGCGCCTGCAGATTTCTTTGCGTCGCCGGATGGTTCCACATCCGCACGTTCATCGCCGGCGCCATCAGCACGCGCTTGTCGGTGGCGAGGAGCGCCGTGGAGGCGAGATCGTTGGCGATGCCGTTCGCGACTTTCGCCATGAGGTCTGCTGTCGCCGGCGCCACGACAACGAGATCGGTCGAGCGCGACAGCTCGATGTGCCCCATCTCGGATTCGTCGGTGAGGCTGAAGATGTCCTGGAAGACCTTCTCGCCGGACAGCGCCGACACCGACAGCGGCGTCACAAACTCCGCCCCGGCCCGTGTCAGGATCGCCCGTGTGCCGATTCCGCGGTCCGCCAGCCTGCGGATCAGGTCCAGGGACTTGTAGGCCGCGATGCCGCCGCCGATGATGAGAAGGACGCTATTGTTGCGCATTGGGCGTACCTTCGGGCCGTGCGGGGAGAATCTCCCGCGTCTCGGTGGGAAATGTATAGAACAACGCGAGAGATGTGTAGTTTCTTTCGCAAGGGATGAAACGCTATGAATATTTCCTTGAAAAACAATGACTTACCGCCGTTCAAAGCGCTGCCGCAGAAGCCGCCCTCGATCGATGTGACCCGGAAGCCCGACGGGACGGTCTACGTCTCCTCCCGTTATCCGCTGGGCCAGATGCACCGCTCGATCGCGCATCTGCTGGAGCAGAAAGCATCGGCGCATCCCGAGCGGAATTTCATCGCCGAGCGCACCCCCGGACCGGGCGGCAAGCTGGGCGACTGGCGGTTCATCACTTACGGCGAAGCCAATGCGAAGGCGTCGGCCGTCGCACAGGCCTTGCTCGACCGCGGCCTCGGTCCCGACACGCCGCTGATGGTGATCTCGGGCAATTCCATCATCCACGGCGTGATGATGCTGGGCGCGATGAAGGCGCGTGTGCCGGTGGCGCCGGTCTCGGTCGCCTACTCGCTGATGTCGGGCGACCATTCGAAGCTCCGCCATGTGTTCGAGACGGCGAAGCCGAAGATGATCTTCGCCGAGCAGGGCCCGCTCTATGCGCGCGCGCTGGCGGCGCTGCCGCTCGACGGTGTGGAAGTCGTGACTGTCATGCCCATTCCGGACCGTCCGACGACGTCCTTCGAGGACCTGACGCGCGTCAATGTCGGGCCACAGGTCGCCGCGGCGATGGAGAAGATCGATCACGGCACGGTCGCGAAATATCTCTTCACGTCCGGTTCGACAGGCATGCCCAAGGGCGTGCTGCAGACGCACGGCATGATGTGCGCCGTCATCGCGGCCACGCAGGCGCTGAGAACCGACGAAGACGACCCGAATGAGATTCCGCAAAGCCTCGAATGGATGCCGTGGAACCACATCTCCGCCGGCAATATCGGCTTCAACGGCAATCTGAATGCCGGCGGCACCGTCTATCTCGATGCCGGCAAGCCTTTGCCGGGCATGTTCGAGGAAACGATCCGCAATCTGCGCGAGGTCGCGCCGCTTGTTTTCGGCTCCGCGCCGATCGCCTTCGGCTGGCTCGCCGACGCCATGGAACGCGACGACATGCTGCGCGACCGGTTCTTCTCCAAGATGCGTTACGTAGGCTATGGCGGCGCCACGCTCAGCCAGGACATCTATGAGCGAATCCAGAAACTCGCCATCGCCGCGACCGGCATGCGCATTCCGCTGACGACGATGTATGGCGCGACGGAGACGCAGGGTGTGACCGTCGTGCACTGGCTGACGGAGAAGGTGGGCCTTATCGGCCTGCCGCTGCCCGGCATCACGCTCAAGCTCGTGCCGAACGGCACCAAGCTCGAAGTGCGCGTCAAAGGGCCGACGGTAACGCCGGGCTATCTGAAGCGTCCCGATCTCACGAAGGCTGCCTTCGACGAGGAAGGCTTCTACAGCCTCGGCGACGCCGCGAAATTCGTGGACGAGAACGATCCCGAGAAAGGTCTCGTCTTCGACGGCCGCGTGACCGAAGACTTCAAGCTCGACAGCGGCACGTGGGTTTCGGTCGGCACGCTGCGCGCGCAGGCGATCGGCGCGGCTTCGCCCCTGATCCAGGACTGCGTCGTCTGCGGCCACAACATGCCCTATGTCGCGCTTCTGGCCTGGCCCAATCTCGCGGTGGCCAAGGAACTCTGCGCCGATACGGTTCGTTCTTCGCCGGAGGAAATCATCCACAGCCCGAAGGTGCGGGAGTTTCTCCACGCCAAGATCGCAGCGCACAACGCGACCTACGGTGGATCCTCGACCCGCATCAAGCGTGTCATGCTGATGCTCGAGCCGCCTTCCATCGACGGGCACGAGATCACAGACAAGGGCTACGTCAACCAGCGCGCCACGCTCGATCGCCGCAAGCGACTTGTCGAGTTGCTCTACGAAAACCCGCCACCGTCGGACGTGATCGAGATCGGGTCTTGAGCATGCGGCCCGCTCGGGCCGGCTGGTGTCCCTTTCCGAGACAGGCTTGTTAACGCGACGCTTACTTTGGGCCCATTAAATTGGGCACTTCCGGACGGAGGTGCCCATGCGGGCGGGCGATATTTGTCATTTGGCTTGGGAGTTGGCGTCGGAGCACGGCGACGCGGCCCTTGTCTATGCGCGCCGCGCATCCGCGGAATTCGCCTCCATCGGCGCCGACGACCGCGCGGAGTTCTGGCATGCGCTGTCGGTCTTCATCGAGGACATCATGAACCAGCGCCTCGATCCCGAGCTGCCGATCGTTTTCCACTGAACCGGAGCATTGCTCCCTGAGTGTCATGGCTCGCGAATGCGGGCCACCCAGGTGACATCCGGTACCGCGTTCAAAGTCACACTGCGTTCTTCCTTCGCACGCACGGTTTGCTTCAACTGGGTGGCCCCGCATTCGCGGGCCATGACAGCCAGTGACCTTGCGCGGAACGCGCGAGCCTGCCCAAATGTGCGTCGACCCGCCAGGACGCGACAGACCCATGCCGCTCGATCCCATCGTCAAAGCCTTTATCGACCAGCTCGCTTTGCAGCCCGGTCCGAAGATGTACGAGTTGCCGGCGCCGGCCGCGCGCATGATGTTCGCCGCCATCATGGAGATGACGGGACCGAAGGACGTGCCCATCGGCAAAGTCCAGAACCTGACTTGCCCGGGGCCGGACGGCGACATACCGCTGCGCATTTACACGCCGGTGGCGCCCGCGGCCGAGGCATTGCCCGCGCTCCTGTTCTTTCATGGCGGCGGCTTCGTCATCGGCAGCATCGAGACGCATGACGGGCTCTGTCGCATGATCGCCAACGAGGCCGGCGTGCGCGTCATCGCCGTCGATTATCGCCTCGCGCCGGAACACAAATATCCGGGGGCCATCGAAGATGCCTATGCGGCGCTCAAATTCGTCGAGGCCAATGCGTCGGAACTGGGTGTCGACGCGAACCGCCTCGCGGTGGGCGGCGATTCCGCAGGCGGGGCGATGACGGCTGTCCTGACGCAGATGGCGAAAGAGAAGGGTGGTCCTTCGATCGCGTTCCAGCTGCTCTTCTTCCCCGTGACGCAAATCGGCGCGGAAACCGCTTCGCTGAAGAACTACGCCGAAGGCTTTGTGCTCGAACGCGCCGGTCTCGAATGGTTCTACAGGAGTTACGTGCCTGCGGGCGCGGACCGGAAGGAGCCCGGTATTTCGCCGCTTTACGCCTCGTCCTTTGAAGGTCTGCCGCCCGCCTATCTGACGGTTGCCGAATTCGATCCGCTGCACGATGAAGGTCTCGAATACGGCCGTAAGCTGAAAGCCGCCGGCGTTCCTTGCGAAATCGTCGACTATCCGGGCCTCGTGCACGATTTCATCTATTTCCAGAGCGTACTGCCGCAGGCGGCCGTGGCGCTGAAGGCCGCGGCGCAGGCGCTGAAGAAGGCGCTCAAGGCGGGATGAGTTTTCCCGGATTGAGAATGCCTTTGGGATCGAAGACACGCTTGAGCGCGCGCAACGCTTCGAGCCCCAACGTGCCTTTCTCGTTCGTCATCCAGGGCAGATGATCTTCGCCCACGCCGTGGTGATGGCTGATCGTGCCGCCATGGCTGACAATCGCCTCCGACGCCGCCTTCTTGATCGTCTGCCACTGTGCGATCTCGCCGTCGAGCGCGCGCGGGAAGATGTAGGTGAAGTAGAGACTGGCGCCGTCCGGATAGGCGTGGCTGATGTGGCACATCACGATGCCTTTGCCGCCGTTCGTCGGCGCCGTCTCGCGGATGGCGTTTTCCAGCGCCGTGCGCACGGCGGACGTCAGCGCGTCGATCTTCGACCAGTTCGCAGCCGTCTCGAGCGTGTCGACGCCGACACCGCGATCCATCATGGGATCGCGGAGATACGGTCCATGGAAGCGGCCCTCGAACCAGCGCGCGCCGGGTCCCTTGCCGATGGAGATCGCACCCAGCCGTTTTGCGATCGCAGCGAAGCGGCTGTGTCCGTCAGCGACTTCGTGTGCCTCGCCTTCGAAGCCCGCGATCAGCGCGCAGGCCTTCGCATCGAACTTCAGATAATCGAGGTAAGCTTGCTCGATACGGCCTTTGAGTCCAGGCTTTTTGCCGATGGTACCGAAAGCGCGATAGAAACGCGTCTCTTCCGCATCGGATAGCCGCAGCATCGCGGCCGGAATTTCTTCCTGCATCGCATGACGGATCGCGGCCGCGCCGCTCGCGAAATCGCGGAAGAGATAGCCGCGATAATCGCTTTCTGCCGGCAAGGGCCGCACGCGGACGGTCGCTTCGGTGATGATGCCGAACTGACCTTCAGAGCCGGCGATGAGATCGGTCAAACGCGGGCCCGCAGCGGACGCGGGAAACGGCTCCGTTTCATACATGCCGCGCGGCGTCGCGAGCTTCGCCGAGACAAGCCAATCCTCCGCCTTGCCGTAACGGATCGAGTTCTGGCCCGCGCCGCGATGTGCGATCCAGCCGCCCAACGTCGAGAATTCATAGGATTGCGGATAATGCCCGAGCGTCAGGCCCTTCGCGTGCAGCGCTTTCTCGAGCGCGGTCCCGTAGATGCCGGCCTCCGCCGTGGCGGTGCCGGAGACGGGATCGATGTCGCCGACGCGATCCATGCCGGAAAGGTCGAGTGTGATGACGGCCTTGAACGGCCCGCGCTGGGCGCTGACGCCGCCGACGACGCTGGAGCCGCCGCCATAGGGTACGATCGCGATGCCCGCTTCGCTCGCGAGCGCGAGAATGGCGAGGATTTCCTCCGCGCCGCGCGGATAGACGACCGCATCGGGCGCGATCGCAAGATCGCCGGCGCGGAGCCTCAAGAGATCGTGATAGGAGCGGCCGAGCGCATGGAAAACGCGTTCATAGGTGTCGTCGCGCACGCGGTCGGCGCCAACCATTGCCACAAGCAGCGTGCGTTCCGCGGCTGACAGGCGCGACGGCGCGAGCGTGATCTCTTCCAGCGGGCGCGCGGGCGTCGCAAGCAGGCTCGGCATGCCGAGTTCGCCGGCCAGCCAGTCCCACACCTCGTCGCGCGCGGCGAGTGCATCCTTGTGCGCGGCCCAACCCCAGCCGTTCCACCGGATCGTATTGCGTTCGATGGTCATGGGCCAAAGCCTAGCAGGGAATTCAGCAGCGTAAGTTAAGAGCGCGGGGGAGAATTTCGAAAGTCGCGGGCAGGCGCCCGGCGCTTTCGCCGTCCACTTCGATCAACACGGCGTGGCCGCCGGTTTCCGCAACCGGCGCCGCCATGATCTTGCGGCCGCGCAGCGCGCGCACGCCGGGCGTGTCGATGTGTTCGCCCGTATAGAGAAGCTTGAGATCGGAAACGGCGCGCCGTCCGCCGCCCATGATGATCACGTCGAAAACGCCGTCGTCCGGCAGGGCGCGCGGCGCCACATGCATGCCGCCGCCGAAATAGCGTCCGTTGGCGACGGCGACCGTCGCAATGCTCGCGATCTCGTCGAAATCGCCGTCGACGCGGATGCGCACCATGCGCTCGCGATAGAAGAGCATGGCGCGGGCGCTATGGAACGCGAAGGCAAAGCTGCCGCCGAAGAGCTTCGCCACGCGCGCGCGGTTCACCCAATCGACGATTACGCCCGAAAGACCGAACGAGCCGATGTTCACGAAGTAGCGAACGACGCTTTCGCCGGTAAGGCTGACGCAGGAGATGCGGCCCACGTCGATGGGCCTGACCGGCGCCTTGCGCAGCTGTGCGATGGCCGCGACGTAGCCCGGATCGCAATCGAAGGATTTGCGGAAGTCGCCGCCCGTACCGCTGGTGACGAAGCCGAACACGGCGTCCGGCGCGATCGCGGCGTCCGCGTCGAAGAAGCCGTTGATCGCTTCGTTGATGGTGCCGTCGCCGCCGATGGCGATGATTTCGGAATGGCCCTCGCGCAGGGCTTCGCGCACGAGCTCCGTCGCATCGCCGCGTTTTCGCGTCATGGCGATCTCGAGTTCGGGATAGGCCGAGCGCAGTGCGGCCTCGATGAGGGGCCATTCGCGCCGCGTGCGTCCGCCGGCCGAGCGCGGATTGACGACTGCGAAGCCGGTCATGCGCCGTCTCCCGTCGTCTGAAAGTAAGGCGCGAGGGAGGCGAGCTCGGCCTGTTTGCGCGTTTCGCTCCAGCCGAGCGCGACCGCCATGATCGAGGCCACGACGGCGAGCACGTTGCCGCCCGGCACACCCAATTGCCCGATGCCCGTGCGGCGCATGACGACGTCTTCCAGCGTCAGCGCCATTTCTTCGCGGATCGCGAAGAGCACCTGCGCCGCAATATCGCCTGACGGCGAAAGCGGCATGGCGAGCTCGGGTGCGTCCTTTGCCAGCGTCATGACGCGATCAAGCCGTGCCCCGTAGAGCCGCGCAAGATGGTCGCGTTCCGGCGCATAGGTTTGGCGGAAATCGGCCAGATGACCGATGCGCCCGCCGGGCAACGGCGTGATCGCCGTAGCCGCGTCCCGCTTCGGCACACCCAATTTTTCCAATGCCTTGTCGACGACTTTGGCCGCCAGATCGCGCGACGTGGTCCATTTGCCGCCGGTGGCCGAGAGCAGCCCGCCGACATTGTTGGATTTCTGATGATCGATCAGCTCCGCGCGCCGGCTTGCGCCGTACGTGTCGCGCGAGCCGTCGTCCACCAGCGGCCGCAGGCCGGCATAGAAATAGCGGACATCCTCCCGCTTGAGATGCGCCGCGGGCAGGTGCGCGTTCACCAATGACAGGAAGCCCGCGATGTCGGCTTCGCTAACTCCGACCGAGTCCGGCGAACCGTTGAAAGCCGTGTCGGTCGTGCCGAGCAGGGAATAGCCGCGCCACGGCAGGACGAAGAAGTGACCGCGCGGCGTGGCGACGGTCAAAGCGTCTTCGCGCGTGACCGCGGGCACGACCAGATGGATGCCCTTCGACCGTATGAGCTTGTGCGACTGGTTGCCGAGCGCGCGGTTGAGAAAAAGATCGGCCCACGGTCCGGTCGCGACGATCGTCAGCTTGGCGCGCACGTCGAACCGCACGTCGGTCAAAGTGCATTTGAGGCTCGCGCCGTCGATCCGGCCGTTGCGCCGCGTGAGGTTGGTCGCTTCGAGGTGGTTGGCGATTGCCGCGCCGTGATCCGCCGCATCGATGAGACATTCGAGCGCCAGCCGCTCGGGCGCATACATCTGCGCATCGTAGTAGAGAAAGGCGCCCGAGAAGCCCGGCGCCTCCAGCGATGGCTCATGCGCGAGCGCCGCCTCGCGGCCGAACCAGCGATGGCCGGGCAGGCGCTGCTCGGGATCGTCGAGCCAGCCGCGATCGAAGGAGAGAAGATCGTAGAGCGTGAGGCCCGCCGCCAGCGTCGCGCGGCCCCCGCCCGTGATGGGCACGAGAAAGGGCAGGGGGCGCACGAGATGGGGCGCGATGCGTTGCCAGATGCGCCGTTCCCTCAACGACTCCCGCACCAGTCCCAATTCGAAGTTCCGCAAATAGCGCAAGCCCCCGTGGACGAGCTTCGAATTGTGGGCGCTGGTCGCGTGGGCGAAATCGTTCTTCTCGGTCAGCGCGACGGAAAGCCCCCGGAGCGCCGCGTCGCGGGCGATGCACGCGCCCGTGGCGCCGCCCCCGATGACATGGATGTCGAATTCTTCGTTGGAAAGACGTTCGAGGTCGCGGTGCATGTGTCCGGAGCGCGCGGAGCGAGGGCGGGAGCTTGACCGCGAACGCGGGGGAATCCAAGCGCCTTTCGCCTCTATCGTTCTGCGCAAACCTCTTGTACGGATGAGGCGAACAACGGGCGGCGAGGGCAGATGGCTGCGCATCATTGTACGGCGGCGGTCGATACGACATTCGTGAGTTTGGGCTATGCGAAAGTGGCGGTCCTGGGTGTTGTCCAGGGCATCACGGAGCTGGTCCCCGTCTCATCCAGCGCCCATATGCGCGCCGTGCCCGCGTTCCTCGGCTGGCCCGATCCGGGCGCCGCTTTCTCGGCCACGATGCAATGGGCGGCTTTGGCCGCGGTCGTCACCTATTTCTGGTCGGACATTGCCGGCGTGTCGCGCGCGACGGTCTCGGGCCTCGTTCATCGCAATTGGAAGGACCGCGACTTCCGGCTCGGCATCTACATCATCGTGGCAACCATTCCAGGCGGACTTGCGGGCCTTGCGCTGTCGAAGGTCCTCAATGCCTGCGACTCCCCTTTGCGCACGCCGCTTCTCGTGGGGGCGGCTTCCATCGTCGTGGCGCTGATCATGGGGCTGGCCGAGTTGATCGCCAGCCACAAACGCGGCGCCGAAGGTCTGACGCTGTGGGATTCCATCATCGTGGGCCTCGCGCAGGCCTTCGCGCTGATCCCGGGCGTGTCCCGTTCCGGCGCCGCATTCTCGGGCGCGATGTTTCTCGGCTTCAACCGGGAAGACGCCGCGCGGGTTTCGTTCCTGCTTGGTATCCCGTTCATTTTCCTTGCCGGCGCCAAGGAAATCTTCGAGCTGCATAAGGCAGGATTGACGAGCCACGGCTGGTCGGTCCTGGCGTTCGGCCTGGTCGTGTCATCGCTCTCCGCCTTCGTGGCGGTTTGGGGTTTGATGCGGTTCCTGCGCCATTCGACAACGTGGCCGCTGGTCATCTATCGCGCGGCCTTTGGCGGACTTCTGGTCTGGGGGGCGTCCTCGGGCTGGATTTCCTGAGGCGGGTCTCTCTAAGCTCCTCCCGACCCGATATCCGGAGGAAGAAGTCATGGCCCAGATCAAAGCGAACGGCATCCGCCTCGAATATGACGAGCGCGGGCCGAAAGACGGCGTGCCGATCCTGCTCATCATGGGCTTCGGTGCACAGATGACGGGCTGGCCCGACGAGTTTCCGCAAGGCTTGGCGGACGCAGGCATGCGCGTCATCCGTTTCGACAACCGCGACGTCGGGCTCTCGCAGAAATGGGACGGCATCCATCCGGAGGCGCGCGAGGTCGCGGCGGCGGTCGCGGCCGGCAAGAAGCCGGACATTCCGTACACGCTTGACGACATGGCGGCGGATGCGGCTGCGCTGCTCGACGAACTCGGTATCAAAAGCGCGCACATCCTGGGCGGCTCGATGGGCGGCATGCTGGCGCAACTTGTGGCGCTCAATCATCCCGCCAAAACGCGTTCGCTGATCTCGATCTTTTCGACCACGGGCGATCCTTCCTTGCCGCGCGCCACGCCGGAAGCGCAGGCAGCGCTGACGGCGAAACCGCCCGCAACCGACAAGGCGTCCATCATCGCCCACACGCTCAAGGGGCGGAGCACCTACGCATCGACGGCATTTCCGTTCGACGTGGCGCGACTGTCGGCGCAGATCGGCGCAAACTACGATCGCTCCTACTATCCCGAAGGGACGATACGGCAGATGGCGGCGATCGTTGCGGCGCCGCCGCGCACGGAGCGCCTGAAGAAGCTCGCCGTGCCGACGCTGGTGCTGCACGGCTCGGTCGACACGCTCATTCCTCCGGCGGGCGGCCGGCACACGGCTCAGTGCATTCCGGGCGCGAAATATCACGAGATCGAAGGCTGGGGGCACGACATCCCGCAGGGCGTGATCCCGCTTCTCATGGATCGGATTCTGCCTTTCGTCGCGGATGTCGAAGAGATGCGCGAGGACGGCTTTTCGCGTCCGATCGCGACGGGATGTTGCGGCACGTAAGGTCCGCATCATTGTCTTCACGGCGTAGTGACCGCATGAACGCGTGTTCACGCAACACAGCTAAACTTGCGCGGGTTCTTCAGTAGCAAGCGGCTCCCGCCGGGCATTTCGCGCAAGCGGGGCCGCAGGTGAAGGAGATCGACATGTCGCTCTTGAAACAACGCATACTTGCAGCACTCTTGCCTGCATCCGCTTTCGTGCTGTGCATGGGAACGGCGCAGGCGCAAACGCCGCAACCGCTTCCCGTCGACCAACCCACGCAAGTCGACGGCGTCCGCGCGGCCTGCACCGGTATCGGCGATCGCGAAGAGAACGAAGGCCGCTGGAGCAGCTATCCTTTGAAACTCGAGACCGTGGGCGGCTACGGCCAATGGCTGGGCGATCAGGACGTGACGGTGCGCGGCCGCGGCGAAGACGTGAACGTGCACTGCTCGGGCCCCTGGGTCGTGATGGATCTTCAGCCCGGCCGCTACGACGCCACAGTGGCTGTGCCCGATGCGGCGCCGAAGCAGATACGCTTCACGGTGCCGAAGGCCGGCCAGCGCGATGTGATCGTGCGCTTCCATAGCCGCATGAACGGCCGCGAAGAGACCAATCAGAGCTGATGAAACGGGCGGTCGAGGGGACCGCCTCTTCCGTGCAAGACTACTTAATCTTGCCTTCCTTGAACTCCACGTGCTTGCGGAGGACCGGGTCGTACTTCTTGATCGTGAACTTCTCGGTCATGGTCCGGGTGTTCTTCTTCGTGACATAGAAAAAGCCCGTATCGCCCGAGCTGTTCAGCCGGATCTTGGACGTGGTGGGCTTCGCCATGGGACTGCTCCTGGACCTGCAAAAAGGGGCGCCAACCTACCCACGGACGCCCCAAAGTCAAGGTGAGGGATGCCGACCCGATTTTAACCCCGGCCGGCGCGGCCCGCTTCCGCGCCCTCCTAATCGTGAAGGGCAACGTAGAACATGCGATCGAGATCGTTGGTGCGCTCGATCGTCAGCTCGGTCCTGCACGAGAGGACGTCCGCACGCGCGAGGCGGCTCTCCACCGTTTCGGGCTTGATCAGCCCGTCGCACGTCTGGGCCACATAAAGACCCCAGGTCTTCTGCGAGCGGGCGAGCTCTTCTTTCCGGTCCTTCGTGCCGAACAGGGCCGCGACGGCCTCATACTTCCTTTTGAGTTCGGCCTGCGCGTCGCTCAAGGCATGTTGCAGGCAGATTTCGGCCTCGCGCGCGCTGGCATTGTGGGTGCAGACGGTGCCGTGCAGGCCGGCGGCGTCGGCGCCGGCGGCAAGCGCAACCATCAGGACAACGAGGGTGATCAATCGGCACATGCCAAGGTCCTCAGCGAGCGCCCCAGCGGCGCGAATATAACGATGCAACGTCAGGCTGTCACAGCTTCGCCCTGCGCCCAAATGTCAGGAAGAGCACATAGGCCGCGCAGATGCCGCCCAATGCGACGAGAAGACCGTGCGGGTTCCAGGCGTCCAGTGCGATGCCTTCCGCAGCCGGACCTATCAGTAGGCCTATCGAATAAAGAATGACATTGGCGGCGTTGGCGCCGACGAGCTCGCGGCCCTTGAAGCGCTCGCCCACCAGGGTGAGGCCGATCGTGTAGATGCCCATCGCGATGCCGCCCCACAGCGCGAGCAGCACATACATCGCGGCGGGCCAGTGGACGGCGAAGGGCGTCAGCGTCGCGCCGAGCACGCCGCTAACGGCGCAGATCAGGAGCAGTTTGCGACGGCTCATATGGTCGGCGAGATAACCGAGCGGATACTGGAAGAGCAGACCGCCCACGGAAATCGCCGTGACGAACATCGCGGCCGCGGCTTCGCTGTAGCCTGAGCGCACGCCATAGACGGGCAGGAGGCCGGCCATGCCGGCATCGATGGACCCGAAGACGAACGCGGCCAGAAGTGCCGCCGGTGCGGCGCGTATGAGTCCGAGCATGGGCTGGCGGGAAGGCTGCTCGACGCGGGGTGCGGCGCGGCGGACGATCAGGATCGGCACGAGCGCCACGAGCATCATGCCGGAGCCCGCGAGGAAAGGGGCAATGCCGCGCGTGCCGATGATGCCGAGGAGCACGGGGCCCACCGCGAAGCCTGCCGAAAAACAGGTCGTATAGAGCGCCACCATGCGGCCGCGATTGCGCTCGTCGGCCAGCTGATTGATCCAGAATTCGGAGACGACGAAGAGGCTGTTGAGCGCGGCGCTCAAGATGAAGCGGATGGGAAACCAGAACCAGAGACTGGGCGCCTCGTAGATCGCGACGAATGCCGCGGCGACAACCGCGAGCATGAACGCCAGATATTGCGAAGCTCCATACTTCTGGATCCAGCGCGGCACGTGCGGCGTGACGAGAACCGCGGCAAGGCCGGCGGTCGCAAGATTGAGGCCGTTGACGGTGCCGGGATAGCCGCGGCGTTCGAGGATGAGACCCAGAAGCGGCAGCGTAAGCCCGGTGCCGATGCCCGACGCCGCGCACGTCGCGAGAATGGCGACGAGGCTCGAATTGCGCGCGCGGGCCGCGTCCGCTGCGCTCACAAATAGCTCATGTTCGCTTTGCCGCGCGTAAAGCGGAAGAACGGCACCGGCCTGTCGCCCCCGTCGACGGCGCGCGCTTCGGCCTCTTCCAGCGCCCGCCGCGTGATGCTCATGAGATCGAGCGCACGCGCTTCGGCAAGCGTGAGCCAGGAGGGCTTCAGCAATTCCTCCTGATGCGTGGCGTCGACTTCCTGGGCGATGGCGCCGGCATCCACCATGAAGAAGCGGGCGTCGAAGCGGCGCGTGCGACCGGGCGGTGTGATGGCGCGGGCGACCAGATCGAACCTGTCCAGACGGGGCACGACACCATGCGCGAAGTAACGCCGCCAGGCCGGTGCGCGCGTGCGCGGAACGTCTGCGGTTTTTTCGCCGATCAGCACGCCCGTCTCTTCGAACGTCTCGCGGATGGCAGCGAGCGCAAGCCCGCGTGCGCGCGCGGGCGAGATCCCCGCTTCCACTCTGCGCGCCACTTCGGGGCGAAGGGCGCCGCCGGCCGCGATGCGCATGTCGCAAGGATCGATGCGCCCGCCCGGGAAGACGAATTTGTTCGGCTGGAACGCCATCTTCGCGTGACGCTGTCCCATCAGCACGCGGATGCCGTCCCTGTCGCGCCGCACGATGATGAGCGTTGCCGCATCCTTCGGCCTGAGCGCGGGCCCCGGCACGATCTTCTCGTCGGCATCGAACAGCTGTTGGGTCATGATTCGGATGCTAGTTTGTAAATGTCGGCGCGCGCCATAGGGATTTTTTAGCACAGGGGACGAAGATGTTGCGCGGAGGGCGCAGGGATACCTACATGTATGGTGATGACGAAGTCGCTCCGGCGACGTTTAAATCGCGCGCTTCGCGTGCAGCAAACGTCAGCAAGGAATAAAGCGCATATGCCCGAGACGAACGCGCTGCCACTGCGTACGCCGCGCAACCCCTGCGTCCTCTGCGCTAAAAGTGCCGAAGCTACCGCCGTCTTCGAGTCGTGGGCTTTGAACGGAATTTCGCCGCCGGCCTGGGTCCGCGGGACGGCTCATCGTGTTCCGTGAGTTCGAAGCGCAGGCCGCCCGTTAGAGGTGCGGCTTCCACGAGGCGCACTGTCAGGATCTCGCCGAGGCTGTATTTCGTGCCGGAGCGGTCGCCGACGAGGGCGTGGCGTTTTTCGTCGTGGTGGAAATATTCGTGGCCCAACGCGCGCGCCGGAAGCAGGCCTTCGGCGCCCGTGTCTTTCAAGCGTACGAACAACCCGAACCGCGTGACGCCCGTGATGCGCGCCTGAAACACCGCGCCCTCGCGCTCCTTCATGTAGGCGGCGACGTAGCGTTCCGTGGAATCGCGCTCCGCCGCCATGGCGCGCCGCTCGCACATCGAAATGTGCTCCGCCGTTTCGCCGAGTTTTTGCATTTCGCCGTCCGTCAGCCCGTCGGAACCGAGCTTCAGCGCGCGGATCAGCGCCCGGTGCACGATGAGGTCCGCATAGCGCCGGATGGGCGACGTGAAATGCGCGTAGCGCTGGAGGTTGAGGCCGAAATGGCCGACGTTGTCCGGCGCATAGACGGCCTGCGCCTGCGTGCGCAAGACGACGTCGTTCATGACCTCGGCGTTCGGGCCGTTCTTGGCCTGTGCCAGGATGCGGTTGAACACGCCGGGTTTGACGACCTGTCCTTTCGCGAAGCTCATGCCGATGGTGCGCAGATAGTCCGAGAAGGCGAAGAGCTTCTCCTTCGAGGGATGTTCGTGAACGCGGTAGATGAGCGGAAGCCGCGCCTTCTCGAGACTTTCGGCGGCGGCGACGTTCGCCTGGATCATCAACTCTTCGATGACGCGCATGGATTCGAGCCGGTCGCGGAAGGCGATGGACTTCACCTTGCCGTCCTCGCCGATGATCACGCGGCGTTCCGGCAGGTCGAGATTGAGCGGATCGCGCTTGTCGCGGGCGATGACCAGAGATTGATAGGCATTCCACAACGGCGCCAGCGCCGCTTTATGAATCTCACGATGCGCCGCATCCGGCGTCCCATCGAAGGCGCGCTGCGCTTCCTGATAGGTGATCGTAGCGGCCGACCGCATGGTGGCGCGCAGGAATTCATGGCGCTTCTTGTGGCCGTGTCTGTCGAAGATCATGCGCGCGGCGAGGCAGGGGCGGTCTTCGTTGTCGACCAGCGAGCAGAGATCGGCGGACAGCCGCTCGGGCAGCATGGGCACGACGCGGTCGGGGAAATAGGCGGAGTTGCCGCGCTTCCAGGCTTCGTGGTCGAGTTCGGAATTGGGCGTGACGTAATAGGCGACGTCGGCGATCGCCACGATGACGATATGACCGCCCTTGTTGCCCGGATCGTCGTCCGGACCCGCCCACACGGCATCGTCGTGATCGCGGGCGTCTTCGGGATCGATGGTGACGAGCGGGAATTTGCGCAGATCGGTGCGACCACGCGGCGACGCGGCCGTCGCCCGTTCGGCTTCGTCCAGCACGGCTTTGGGGAAGTCGGTCGGGATGCCGTGCGCATGGATGGCGATGAGGCTGATCGCCTTTGGTGCATTCATGCTGCCCAGGCGTTCGACGATCCGCGCCCGCGGCAGGCCCGATGCGCGTCCCGCCAGCGGTTCGGCCAACACGAGCTCGTTGTTCGCAGCGCTGCCGGCATCGCGCGCGTCCACCATGAATTCGGTGCGCGTCTTGCGATCGATGGGCGCGATGCGGCCTTCGCGCGCGGCCACGTGATAAACGCCCAGGACGCGATGCGCGCTCGCGCCGAGCTTCTTGATGATGCGCGCTTCGTAGCCGTTCCTGGTTTCCGACAATCGCGCGAGGATGCGGTCGCCGCGTCCCGGCAGGCCTGCCGCTTCCGCGTCGCGCCCCAGGATCACGTAGATGGTGGGCGGTTCGCCCTCGCCATCCCAACGCGTCGGCCGCGCCAGAAACTCGCCGTCGGCATCCTGTCCCGTGATTTCCAGCACGGCGACTTCGGGCAATTGTCCGGGTTTGGAAAAGGCGCGCTTGCCCGTGCGCGTGATGGTGCCGTCGCGTTCGAGCTCTTTCAGGATGCGTTTGAGCGCAATGCGGTCATTGCCTTTGACGCCGAGCGCGCGCGCGATATCGCGCTTCGTCCCCTGCGGCTCCTTCGCGAGCGCCTCGAGGACGCGCTCCTTATCGAGCGGTTTTGGCGTGTCGTCCGGCCGTTTGCGCGCCAAGGCCTTACGCGTCTTCCGCGGCCTTCGCAGGCGCTTTCGCAGCCTTCTTGGCAGGCTTCTTTGCAGCCTTCTTGGCCGGCGCCTTCTTCGGCGCAGCGTCCTTCGCCGGCGCGGCGGCTTTCTTCGCTGCCTTCTTCGGCTTCTTGCCGCCGCCCTTGGCCACGCGTTCCGCGATCAGCTGCACGGCCTGGTCGAGCGTGACCGACAACGGATCGCTGTCGCGCGGGATTGTGGCGTTGGTCGAGCCGTCGGTGACGTAAGGCCCATAGCGTCCGCGCATCAGCTTCACGGCCGCGCCGCTTTCCGGATGCACGCCCAATTCCTTGAGCGCTTCCGGCCCGCGCGGGCTGCGCGATTTGGCTTTCTTCTCCGCGAGCACGGTGACCGCGCGGTTGATGCCGACGGTGAAGACTTCGTCCGCCGTATCGAGCGAGGCGTATTGCCCGTCATGGGCCACATAGGGCCCATAGCGGCCGAAATTCGCCGTGATCGGATTGCCCGTTTCCGGATGCTTGCCCACTTCGCGCGGCAGCGAGAGCAGCTTCAGCGCATATTCGAAATCGACGGCCGAACGGTCGACGCCTTTGGGAATGCCCGAGCGTTGCGGCTTCTCGCCGTCGCCCCGCTGCACATAAGGACCGAAGCGTCCCGTGCGCAGCGAAATGGGTTCGCCCGTTTCGGGATCGCTGCCCAGGACCTGCGGCTGCGCATTGCCGGCCTCTTCGGCCGATTGTCCGATCTGACGCGTGTAGCGGCACTCGGGATAATTCGAGCAGCCGACAAACGAACCGAAACGTCCGAGCTTCAGGCCGAGGCGGCCATTCCCGCAATTGGGGCATTTGCGCGGGTCGTCGCCGTTCGCGGCCGGCGGAAAGATGTGCGGGCCGAGGATCTCGTCCAGCACGGTGATGACTTGCGAGGTCTTGAGGTCTTTTGTCTCCGCGATGGCGGCCGAGAAGTCCTTCCAGAAATCGCGCAGCAGCGCCTTCCAGCCGAGCTTGCCGTCGGAGACGTCGTCGAGCTTCTCCTCAAGGTCCGCCGTGAAGTCGTACTGCACATAGCGGTTGAAGAAGTTGATCAGGAAGGTCGTGACGAGGCGGCCCTTGTCTTCGGGGATGAACCGGTTGCGGTCCATCCGCACATAGCCGCGGTCGCGCAGGGTCGACAGGATCGAGGCATAGGTCGAGGGCCGGCCGATGCCGAGTTCTTCGAGCTTGCGCACGAGACTCGCTTCGGAATAGCGCGGCGGCGGCTCGGTGAAATGCTGTTCCGGCGTGACCTTCTCGACGGTGAGCGGATCGCCGTCCTTCACCTTGGGAAGCTTGGCGCCGTCTTCGTCGTTCTCGTCGTCCTTGCCTTCCTGATAGAGCGTGAGGAAGCCATCGAACAGCGTCACCGTGCCGGTGGCGCGGAGCGTGACTTTGGCATCGTCGGAGACCGCATCGACGGTCGTGCGCTCGAGCTCCGCGCTTTCCATCTGGCTCGCCAGCGCGCGCTTCCAGATGAGCTCGTAGAGCCGCGCCTGATCCTGATCGAGATAGCGCGCCATCTGGTCGGGCAGGCGCTCGAAGCTGGTCGGCCGGATCGCTTCATGCGCTTCCTGCGCGTTCTTGGCCTTGCTCGAATACATGCGCGGGCTCGTCGGCACGTAGCGCGCGCCATAGCGTTTTCCGATGGTGCTGCGCGCTTCCGCGATCCCTTCGCCCGCCATCTGCACGCCGTCCGTGCGCATATAGGTGATGAGGCCGACCGTTTCGCCGCCCACTTCGACGCCTTCGTAGAGATGCTGCGCGATCTGCATGGTGCGCTTGGCCGCGAAGCCCAGCTTGCGCGAGGCTTCCTGCTGCAGCGTGGAGGTGATGAAAGCGGGCGCCGGATGGCGTTTGACCGGCTTCGTCTCGACCTGGCCGACCTTGAAGCGGCGCGCGTTGATGGCATCGACGGCGTGCCTGGCGTCGGCTTCGCTCTTGAGATCGAGCTTGTCGAGCTTCTTGCCGTCGAGATGGGTGAGATGGGCCGGGAACGTTCCGGTCGGCGCGCGGATGTCGGCGTCGACGGTCCAGTACTCCTGCGGCTTGAACGCTTCGATCTCGTCTTCGCGCTCGCAGATGAGGCGCAGCGCCACCGATTGCACGCGGCCCGCCGAACGCGAGCCGGGCAGCTTGCGCCACAGCACGGGCGAGAGCGTGAAGCCCACGAGATAGTCGAGCGCGCGGCGCGCCAGATAGGCGTCGACCAGCTCTTCGTGGATCTCGCGCGGATGGGCGATGGCGTCGAGCACGGCGCCGCGGGTGATGGCGTTGAAGACGACCCGCTCGACCTTGGTGCCGGAGAGCGCCCGCTTCTGCTTCAGGACTTCCAGCACGTGCCAGGAAATGGCCTCGCCTTCGCGGTCGGGGTCGGTGGCCAGGATCAGCTTGTCCGCGCCTTTGACGGCGTCGACGATGTCCTTGATGCGCTTCTGGGCCCGGGCGTCGACCTCCCAGATCATGGAGAAGTCTTCGTCCGGCTTCACCGAGCCGTCCTTGGGGGGCAGGTCGCGGATGTGGCCGAAGCTCGCCAGCACCTTATAGCCGGAGCCCAGATACTTATTGATGGTCTTGGCCTTGGCCGGTGACTCGACGACGAGGACGTTCATGCGCGACGGGGCTGCTTTCTAAAATCTCCGCATGGAAACAAGGCGAATCAGGCGCCTGTTCCGGGGCGGGCCGGACACTGGTCGAGCCGACGCGACAATGTCAACGCCATGTATGGTAAATAATTCAACCACAAGGGTGGTCTATCGGCGCCAATTTCATGATTTTCAACTTGTGCGCGAGTCCGGCGCGGTCAGATCGTGACCAGCGTGTCAGGCTCCGGAGACTTTCCCGCCCGGGTGACGTTCGAGCCGTCCGGCCAGTTCCAGCTCCAGGAGCGCGGCCAGAACCAGCGCTGCATCGGCGCCGATCTGGCGAATCAGTTCGTCGATTTCAACCGGTGCCGGCCCCAGGAGTTCTTCGAGACGCGCCCGGATGCCGTCGACCTCTTCCTCGTCGAACAGTCCTCCATGCGTCGTGCCGCCGGGATCGCGGAAGCCGGTTCGCTGCGCGGCGATGACGCCGACAACGTCGTCGGCCGTCTCGGTCAGCACGGCGCCGTCGCGGATGAGGCGGTTGGTGCCCTTCGCGCGCGGATCGAGCGGCGAACCGGGCATGGCGAAGACTTCGCGGCCCTGTTCGAGCGCGAAATTGGCGGTGATGAGCGAACCCGATCCTTCCGCCGCTTCCACCACCACGACGCCGCGCGCGAGGCCGGAGATGATGCGGTTGCGGCGCGGGAAGTGACGCGCCTGCGGCGTCTGGCCGAACGGCATTTCGGCGACGATCACGCCGTCATGTCTGATGCGCGCGTAGAGGCTCGCGTTCTCCGGCGGATAGACGACGTCGATGCCGCCGGCGACGACGGCGCAGGTGCCCGTCGCGAGCGCGCCTTCATGCGCCGCCGTATCGATCCCGCGCGCCATGCCGGAGGCTATGACGAGGCCCGCGCGTCCCAGCTCGCCCGCAAGCTGGCCGGCGAATTTGCGGCCCAGTGCCGACGCGTTGCGCGCGCCCACCATCGCGATCATGTCGCGCGCGAGAAGTTCGCTGCGGCCGGCGACGGAAATAACCGGCGGCGGCGCGTCCAGCGCGGCAAGGCCGGACGGAAAATCGGCGTCGCAGGAATAGACGAACCGTCCGCCGAATTTCGTCAGCCGTTCGATCTCGCGATCGATGTCGGCCTCGCGCGGAACGGCGAAATTGTCCGCGCCGCCGCGGCGGGCGAGGCGCGGGACTTCGGCAAGTGCAGTCGCCGCAGAACCGAAACGCCGGATCAATTCGGCGAACGTCGCGGGCCCCACATGCTGCGTGCGTGCCAGACGCAGCCACGCGCGGCGTTCCGCGCCGTCAAGCGCTCCGGCGCTCATCCCGAAGGCGAGGACGCGGCCTTCGCGCCGATCCGGGGCTCGGTGCCGCTCAGGAGACGGCGGATGTTTTCGCGATGCATGAGGAAGACGAGGATCGCCAGGACGACTTCGAGCACGGCATAAAGCCCGTGGCCGAACAGCGCCATGTAGATGGGCACGAGGGCCGCCGCGACCAGCGCCGAGAGCGAGGAAATCCGCATCGCGATCGCAACGACGAGCCATGTCGCCAGCGCGCAAAGCCCCACGCGCCAGTCGAGCGCGAGCGTGATGCCGAGGAACGTCGCCATGCCTTTGCCGCCGCGGAAATCGAGCCATAGCGGAAAGATATGTCCGAGGAACGCGCCGAGCGCCGCGAACAGCGCCACGTCGTTGCCTTGCGCATATTGCGTGACCAGCACGGCAACCGCACCTTTGCCGCCGTCGCAGAGAAGCGTGGCCGCCGCGGCCCAGCGCTTGCCCGTGCGCAGCACGTTCGTCGCCCCGATATTGCCGGAGCCGATCTTGCGGACGTCGCCGGCGCCCGCTGCCCGCGCAAACAGAAGCCCGAAGGGAATGCTGCCGAGCAGATAGCCGAAGACGAGCGCCGCCGCGAAGATCGGCGCTTCCGCCGACCAGTCGATGGAATTGATGGCGTCGAACATCAGGCATCCATATTTGCTGTGCGGTCGAAGACCGTTTCGCCGCCAACATACGTCAGATGCACGCGGCCCTGGAAGCGCCGGCCGTCGAAGGGCGTGTTGTGCGCACGGGAATGAAGTGTATCGGCTTCCAGCACAAACGGCTCGTCGGGATCGAAAATGACGATATCGGCGGCTCCGCCTTTCGCGAGCCGTCCGCCGTCGAGGCCCAGGATGCGCGCGGGCGCGGTCGTCATCGTCGCCAGCACCGGCAGCAGATCCGCGTGGCCGGCGTGATGGAGGCCGAGGGCGACGGGCAGGAGCGTCTCCAGTCCCACGGCGCCGAAGGCGGCCTGCGCAAAGGTCTGGCGTTTGGTGTCGGCGGCCTGCGGATCGTGGCTCGACACGATCACGTCGATGACGCCGGAGGCCACGCCGTCCACCATGGCCGCGCGATCGGCTTCGGAGCGGAGCGGCGGCTTCACCTTGTGGAAGGTGCGGTAGGAGGCGATGTCGAGCTCGTTCAGCGCCAGATGATGGGCCGAGACGCCGCAGGTGATCGGCAGTCCGCGCGCCTTCGCATCCGCGATCACGTCCAGCGAGGCGCGGGTCGAGACCTGTCCGAAGTGGAAGCGTGCGCCGGTCAGTTCCACGAGGCGCACGTCGCGTTCGACGATGATCGCCTCCGCCGCCGGAGGCGCCGCGGGAAGGCCGAGCCGCGTGGCGAATTCGCCTTCGTTCATCGCCGCACCTTCGGAGAGATCGGGATCTTCCGCGTGGCCGACGACGAGGGCGCCGAAGGTCGAGGCATAGGCGAGCGCGCGGCGCATGATGCGCGCATTGGCGATGGTGCGGTCGCCGTCGGTGAAGGCGACCGCGCCGGCTTCCATGAGCAGGCCCATCTCCGTCATGACCTGGCCGGCGAGGCCCCGCGTCAGCGCCGCCATGGGAGCCACGCGCACGCAGGCCGTCGCCGCCGCGCGGCGCTTGATGAAATCGACCAGCGACGGCTCGTCGATGACGGGATCGGTGTTGGGCATGACGATCATGGTCGTCACGCCGCCCGCCGCCGCGGCATGGCTCGCCGACGCCAGCGTCTCGCGATATTCGCTGCCCGGCTCGCCGGTGAACACGCGCATGTCGATCAGGCCGGGCGCCAGCGCCAGGCCTTCGCAATCGACGATCCGCGCGTCGGACGGCTTCGCATCGTAGAAAAGCCGCGGACCGAAATCGGCGATGGTCTCGCCGTCGACCAGCAATCCGCCCGGCGCATCGAGACCGGTCGCCGGATCGAGGAGGCGTGCGTTGAGGAAGGCGGTGCGCGTCATGGCGCGTTGCGTCCTTCTTGCGGCAGCCCGCGCGCCAGCGCATCGAGCACCGCCATGCGGATGGCCACGCCCATCTCCACCTGTTCCTGGATGACGCTCACTTCGATGTCGTCGGCGATGGCGGAGTCGATCTCGACGCCGCGGTTCATCGGCCCCGGATGCATCACGAGCGCGCCGGGCTTGGCATGCGCGAGCTTTTCGCGGTCGAGGCCGTAGAAGCGGAAATATTCGCGCGTCGACGGCACGAAGGCGCCGGCCATCCGCTCGAGCTGGAGCCGCAGCATCATCACGATATCGACGCCGGCGAGGCCCTCTTTCATGTCGGTGAAGATCTCGACGCCCCAGCGCGCGGCTTCGGCGGGCAGGAGCGTCTTCGGTGCCACGAGCCGGACCCGCGCGCCCATCTTGGCGAGCAGCGCGATATTCGAGCGCGCCACGCGGCTGTGCAGGATGTCGCCGCAGATGGCGACGACGAGCCCTTCGAGCTTGCCGCGGCGGCGGCGGATGGTGAGCGCATCGAGCAGCGCCTGGGTCGGATGTTCGTGGCTGCCGTCGCCGGCGTTCACCACCGAGCAATCGAGCTTGCGCGCCAGAAGCTCCGCCGCCCCCGAATCCTGGTGGCGCACGACGAGGATGTCGGGCCGCATG
>DATJRP010000065.1:0-108230 GCA_035504555.1 Rhizomicrobium sp.
TACAACGGCATCCCGCGCAAGACCTTCTATCTCTTCCTCAAGGAATGCGAGTTCCGCTTCAACTACGGATCGCCTAAACAGCAGTTCGAACAACTCAAAAAATGGGCTAACCTCTAACCCTTATCTACGTCAGCCCCTAAAGAAGATACATCCACAGCGCCCAGTTGAGCGCGATGACGCCAGCCAGCCCCAGCCTAATCGCTTCGTCGAGATTCTGCCGCCGCCGCGACAGGACCGAAAGGCCCGCCGGCGCGGCGAAGGTGAGGGCGATGGCGGTCAGATGCGACGGTCCGAGGAAGACGAACGGAGCGAGCATCAAGGCCCCTGCTCAAAGTGCGGCAGGAGGTTTCCCGCGCTTTGTGGCCTAATCGGGGCGCTTCGCCAGCCGTCAAGCTTGCCGGAACCGCCCGCACCCTGCCGGCAACGGTTTTTCGGACTGCAGCATGCCGCCGGGATGGCGGCGGTCCCGGCAAGAATCTATTCGACTGCCCGGCACACTCGCGTCTTGCGTTCGACGACGAGGTCGGTCCACGAGCCGCGCGCACTGCAGAACATTTCCTCGTCGTCGCCTTTGCAGTCGTCGTTCGTCTCGTTGGCATCGCCGATCCGGACGTAGATATAAGAGCCATTGCCGACGAAGCGGATGGAGCAGTGCTCGTTGATATCGCCGTTGCCGGTGCCGCTGCGCAGGAGGATGCCGGCGTCCGACGGCTTCTTGTGCAACGATTTCAGATCGATGGAACACGATTGCGCGTCATATTTCGATTTGGCTTCGTTATCCAGCGCCAGGCGCGTGACTTTGCCTTGTGCGATACCGAGGTCGATGGTGCCGGTATAGGTGTAGCCAAACTGCTTATCCGTCTTCTTGCTCGAGCAGCGATAACGCCCGTCGAGAGACTCGCCCGCGCTTTGGTGAAGTGCGAAGGGAAGCAATACGCCGCCCCCTTGCCACGTGCCCGACCAATCCGTCTTCGTCGCCGTTCCCGCGAAATGCGCGGTCCTCCATCCCGTGTGCGTGTCGTATTCGTCGAGCACGAATTGGCCTTTGGCATCGATCGTGCCGTCGAGGCGGATTTCCTGTGCCTGGCGCATGTAGAAATACCAGCCCGAAAGCCTGCTGCCGTCGCGGTCGATCATGACGAGCACGGGAAATTTTCCGATATCACCGAAGAGATAGAGCGTGTGCGCGGATGTAGCGACCACCGAAATGCAAAGCGCTGCGGCCGCGAGAATGCCGCGAAGGCCCTTGGTATTTCTGCCGAAGGCCAATGCGATCGCTCCTTGCCGCCTATGTTTTCGCAATGCGCGTCAATGCATCGGCGATGCGCGCCCTGAGGTCGCCATGCTTGCTTTCGTTGTAGAGATGCGAAGGCTCGGTCCACATCTCCGCCGGATATTCCCAAATGGGTCGCTTGATCCGCTCCGGCGGCTCCCAATCGTAGCGCGGCACAACATGCGCATGGAGATAGGCGTCGGTGTTACCGTAGATCGAATAGTTCATGCGACGTGGGGAGCAGGCTTCCGCAACGGCTTCGCCGAGGAGACCCATATCGTTCAGAAACGTGGCGCGCGCCTTTCGATCGAGCGTCTCGAGACGGTCGACTTTGGGGCTCGCCAGGAGCAGGCAATAGCCGGGAAGAAACTGGCTGAGTCCGATGACGGCAAAGCCGCTTGGCATGTGGAGGAGCACGGTCGGGTTCTCACCACGTTCGGCGGCGGCGACGGGATCGCTCATCCAACCGAGATCCATAACAGCCTCCCCGGCATGGTGCCGGCTGCAGGGATCGAACCCGCGACCCCCTGATTACAAATCAGGTGCTCTACCAACTGAGCTAAGCCGGCTTTCGCCTCCGGAAATACGCTGCCGGGCGCCCCCGCGCAACCGGGTATGGAGGGCGCATAACCGGGTCATTTCCACTTTGCGACGCCTCTGTCACAGTCCTGCTTCAATCGCGGGCGAAGATCGGACGGGATCGAAGCCGGGGGGTGGGGCCATGAGCAGGATTTCCATCGGGCGCGCCGTGGGCGACGCCTTCGAATTCACTTTCGAGCGCTATCCCGCGATCTTCGGCGTCGTCTGGCTTCCCATCGTGCTGATCCTGGCCAGCGAGTATTTCATTTTCGCGCCCTATGTCCGCAGCCTGCCAGACTTCATCCAATACGCCGTGCGGCATCCGCACGATCAGGCCGTGCCGCCCGAATGGTACGGGATGAACGCCCATGTGCAGCTTCTCAACCTCATGAATATCTTCGGCGCGATCTGGATTCGCGTGGGCGTCACCAAGGCGGCGCTCGATCTGCCGCGCGGGCCGCATTTCGCGTATTTCTTTTTGGGCAAGGACGAGCTGCGCGTGGTCGGCGCTTTTCTCGTCTACCTCGCGCTCATCTACGGTGCGGTGCTCGCCGCTTTCATCGTCATGGGGATCGCTGCGGCCATCGTCGGTGCGCTCATAGCGGGCGGCGCGTTCAGCCAGATTAATTTTGCGGCGTTGCGGCCGTGGTTCGCCGGCGGGATCGTGGCCGTTGTCCTCGCGTTCATCGGCGCGTTGATCTACGTGCAGGCGCGGCTCGTCTATCTGCTCGTTCCCGTCACCGTCGTCGAGAAGCGCTTCGGCCTCTGGCGCAGCTGGGAGCTCAGCAGGGGCAATTTCTGGCGCATCGTCGTGGTCGCCATCGGCACGGTGGCGCCGCTCGTGCTCCTCGAGCTGATCCTGTTCATGATCGTTTACGTTCCGGTCATCGTCGGCCTGATCTTCGAGATCAGACATCACCCCGAAATTGCGCACAACCGGCAACTCCTGAACGCGGCGGTTCTGGCGACGCTGATGAAGGATGTCGTGCGGCTTATGCCCTTCGGCGGTGCGATCGGTCTGCTGCTGGCGCCCGTCTTCTGCGGGCTGATGTATTCGCCGTCCGCCTTCGCCTACCGTTCGCTGACGGGAAAGCCGGATTAGCCAGGCTTGAACGAGATGTGATCCGGCGCGGTGGCGCCGCCGGAGACGATGATGGTCATCGCCTGATCCATGCTGAGGTCGGTGGGCGTGAGCTCTTTCGCCGGCACCACCAGCAGAAATCCCGTCGTGGGATTGGGCGCGGACGGCACGAGCACGGCGGCGAGGTCATCGCCGGTCTTCATGTCCTTGAAGACGCGCATCACCAGCGCGATGGCACGCGTGCCGGGATGGGGAAATTCGACGAGCACGACGCGCGCCGTGCCCTGCGGCGCATGCTGGATCACGCCCACGAGCTTCTTGACGGCGGAATAGATCGTCTCCACCAGCGGGATGCGCAAGATCACCTGCTCGACATAGTGGATCAGCCTTTTGCCGATGACGCGGGACGTCACGAATCCGATGGCATAGATCACGGCCAGCGCGACCAGCACGGCGGTGAGCCAGTGCGCGGTGGGATTGGCGAGCAGCGGCGCAAGCCTCGGGTTCCAGGCCTCGATCTGGTCGGCAAGCGGCTTCGCCAGCGGCTCGCCCGCTTCGAACAGAACCTCGAGCAGGAACTTGAACACGAGCCAGACCGCAATGAGCGGCGCCAGCGCCAGAACCCCGGCGATCAGGTTGCCCCGGATATTGAAGGCGAACGGATTGCGCGCAAATAGTTTCTCTGCCATGGCGGGTTCTCACGGAATTTGGACGGATTCGCGCTCGGGGGCTAATCTCCGGGGCGGGAACGGCTCTGGCAAGACATAGGACGGATTGTGACACGGATATTGATCACCAGCGCGCTGCCCTACATCAACGGCGTCAAGCATCTGGGGAACCTCGTGGGTTCGATGCTGCCGGCCGACGTCTTCGCACGCTTCAACCGCATGCTCGGGCGCGAGACGCTCTATATCTGCGCCACCGATGAGCACGGCACGCCTGCGGAACTCGCGGCGCTGGAAGCCGGCCAGGACGTGCGCACCTATTGCGCCGAGCAGCACGCGATCCAGAAGGATGTGGGCGAGCGTTTCGGCCTGTCATGGGATTATTTCGGCCGCTCGTCCAACCGGCCCAATCACGAGCTGACGCAGGCCTTCGCGCGGACGCTCTGGAAGAACGGCCATCTCGAAGTGCGGCTGACGAAACAGGTCTATTCCAACGCCGACAAGCGCTTCCTGCCGGACCGCTATGTCATCGGCACGTGCCCGCATTGCGGCTATGAGCGCGCGCGCGGCGACCAGTGCGAGAATTGCACGCGCGTCCTCGATCCGGCCGATCTCATCCATCCGCGCTCCGCGCTTTCGGGTTCGAGCGACATCGAGATCCGCGACAGCGCACATCTCTTCCTCAAGCAGTCGCTGTTCGTGGACCAGCTTCGCACCTGGATCGCGGGCCACAAAAACGACTGGTCGGCGCTCGTCACCTCCATCGCCAACAAATGGCTGGACGAGGGTCTGCACGACCGCGGCATCACGCGCGATCTCGAATGGGGCGTGCCCGTGCCGGACGACATCGGCGACGGCAAGCTCAAGGGCAAGGTGTTCTACGTCTGGTTCGACGCGCCGATCGAGTATATCGGCGCCACAAAGGAGTGGGCCGACGCCACGGGCAAGGGCGACGTCTGGAAGAGCTGGTGGTACGACGCCAAGGACGTCACCTATTACGAGTTCATGGGGAAGGACAACATTCCCTTCCACACGGTCGGCTTCCCGGTGACGATCCTGGGTTCGGGTGAACCGTGGAAGCTCGTTGACCGAATCAAGGGTTTCAACTGGATCAATTACGAAGGTGGGAAATTCTCCACCTCGCAGAAGCGCGGCGTGTTCATGGATACGGCGCTGGAAATTCTGCCGGCGGATTACTGGCGCTATTATCTGATGGCGAATGCGCCAGAGAGCGCGGATTCGAACTTCACCTTCGAGCATTTCGCGGGCGTTGTGAACAAGGACCTCGCCGACGTGCTCGGCAACTTCGTCAACCGCGTGACGAAATTCTGCGCGGCGCGCTTCGACGGCAAAGTGCCGGCGGGTGGCGCCTATGGCCCGGAAGAAGCCGCGCTGATGGCCGAGCTCGAGACGCGCATCAAGACGTATCGCGACTTTCTGGAAGCGATGGAATTCCGCAAAGCCGTCGGCGAACTGCGCGCCATCTGGGTAGCCGGAAACGAGTATCTGACGCGCGCGGCGCCGTGGACGGCGATCAAGACCGATCGCGACCGCGCGGCGGTGGGCGTGCGCATGGGGCTCAACCTCGCGCACGTCTTCGCGCATCTGGCGTGGCCGATCATCCCGGTGTCGGCCAAGAAGATTCACGACTCCTTCGGCGTCGTTCCCGACCCGCTGCCGTGGCCGGAAGGCACGATGCTGGAGCTGCTCGACCAGTTCGAACCGGGGCAGGAGATTCCGGTGCCGGACGTTCTCTTCGCCAAGATCACCGACGAACAGGTGGCGGAGTGGACGAAGCGGTTCGGCGGCGAAGGGAGTTGAACCGTTCGTTGCCGCTTCGTTGAGCAAACGATCCCATGCGTCGCCGAAATGTTGCTCTTCACAGGGACGAAGCGCGCGTGCAGACTCGCGGCCCGCTCTTTGACAATGTGAATTCGCCGCGAGACGGCGCGTTGGCCGGCTCGCGTCTGCTTGGCAGTCGGCTGGAGGCGCGCGTGCTTTGCGCCGACGCGTGTTACGCTGCTAATTCGCTGATCCTGTCCATATCCGCTTGTGCGGAATCGCCGGAAGCGCCTACGGCGTCAGGCTTAAATGCACGCGCGATGCGGACGCGCTTTTTGAATCCCCGGATAATCTCCCTGATACCAGGGAATTGGCACGGATGTGTACGAAGCGGCACTAGCTCTCGAGCCGCGCCCAGCCGTTCGGGCCCAGGGCTTCCAGCGGACGGAAGCGCGATTTGTAGTCCATCTTGTCGCTGCCGTTGATCCAGTAGCCAAGATAGACGTAAGGCAATCCACGCGCTTTCGCGGCAGCGACGTGATCGAGAATCATGTGGGTGCCGAGACTCCGCGCATCTTCGCCGGGATGGAAGAAGCTGTAGACCATCGACAGCCCGTCACGCAGAACATCCGACAGGGCACACGCCATCAGCTGGCCGTCGCCGCGTTCGCGATATTCCACGATGTGCGTCTCGACCGGCGTTTCCTCCACCATCGCGACATAGTCGAAGAGACCCATGTCCGACATGCCGCCGCCGGCGTGGCGCGAGTCGAGATAGGTGCGCAGCAGCGCGAATTGTTCGCGTGTGGCTTCCGCGGGGACCTCCGTGCGCGCAAGCGTCGCGTTGCGCTTTTCGACGCGGCGCTGGCTTCGCGACGGCTCGAACAGATCGACGGCGATGCGCACGGAGACGCAGGCCGAGCAGCCTTCGCAAGCCGGACGGTAGGCGATCATCTGGCTGCGGCGGAATCCGGAATGGGTGAGCGCCTCATTGAGCGGCTGCGCCAGCGAGCCGGAGAGCCGTGCAAAGACCTTCCGCTCCGTCTTGCCCGGCAGATAGGGGCAAGGCCCCCCGGGGGTCAGGAAGAACTGCGGCAGACGTGACGTTCGTTGATCGGTCAAATTCTAGCCACCCCCCGATGCCCTCGACCCTCCCAGAATTATGACCAAGAGAGGCTCAGGCGCCATAGGGGCTAACGCAAAATCCTGGACTAAAGTTTATGGTCCGACGGAATCGGGGGCGCTTCTTTCATGAGAAGGATGCTCAACCGGCGGTTAGCCGATGCGCCCGGATCTTCGGGGAGCAGAGGTTCCGATCCGGCCCGCCCCGCAACTTCGTAAATTCTGTCATTGCTGACTCCCGCGGCCGTGATGATGGCGCGTGCCGCTTCCGCGCGTGCGGCGGAGAGCTGCCAGTTTGTGACATTGTTTGCACTGTCACCCGGCTGGGCGTCGGTGTGGCCGCTGATGGAGATGCGGTTGGGCAGGCGATCGATAATGCCGGCGATGACCTGCAGGAGCTTCTTGGTATAGGGCAGCGGTTCGGCGGAGCCCGGCGCGAACATCGGCTTGCCGTCCTGATCGACCAGTTGGATCCTGAGGCCGTCCGGCGTCTGGTCCATGACCACCTGCCGGGAAAGGGCCGCGATATCGGGCATCTCCTGCATCGCCTGGCGGATCGATTCCGCGGCGCTGGCGAATTGCTCGTCCTTGCTGGAGGGCGCCGTGCGCGACAGGTGATCGTCGCTCGGCTGCTGCGAGTCCGACGTCTGGCCGGAGGCGGAAGCGGAACTCGCCGCATGCGTGCCTTCGTCCTTGGCGCGGGTGGGTGTCGCGGGCGGGGTGGGCGGGCTGTTGGCGGTGAAGCTGGCAGCACCGCCGCCGCGGGCCGCCGCCTGGCCGAGCACCGTGCCGCCCAGCACGCCGCCGGCGCCGCTGGAGGTCTGCGAAATGCTCTGCGCCGCAAAATAATCGGCGATGCCGCGTTTCTGTTCGGGGGTCGTGGTGTTGATCAGCCACATCAAAAGGAAGAAGGCCATCATCGCCGTCACGAAGTCGGCGTAGGCAACCTTCCACGCGCCGCCGTGATGACCGCCATGGCCGCCTTTTTTGATGCGCTTGATGATGATGGCGCCGTCATTCGCCATTGTAAGACCCCAGCCCGCCTGGCGGTGTGCTGTACGCCGGGCTTTTCCCGGTCGTGCGCGTCGCCTAGTTTCTGGGGAACAGCATGCGCCGGGCGCCCTTAAGCGAGCGTTTACGGTGGAGGAGACCCAGGGGTATGAGTTTTGACACGCGCGCGTTTCGCCAGGCGCTCGGCAGCTTTCCGACCGGCGTGGCCGTGATCACGGCGCTGTCGCCCGCTGGCGCCCCCATGGGTATTACGGTTAATTCGTTTACGTCTGTATCCCTCGAGCCCCCCATGGTCCTGTGGTGCCTCGACAAGAAGTCGGACCGGTATGCCGTGTTCGCGAAAGCCAAGGGCTTCACGATCAGCGTGCTGGGAACCGCCCATGTGGAAGTTTCCGCGCGCCTCGCCAGGCCCGGCGCGCACAGCCTCGACGATATTCCGCTGCTGGCGACGGAGCTGGGCGCACCGGCGCTGGCCGACGCGCTCGCGTTTTTCGAATGCGCAGGCGAAGCAGTCTACGAAGGCGGCGATCACGGAATCATCCTGGGACGCGTGCTGCGTTTTGCGCGCCGCGATGCTGGCGCACCGCTCGTCTTCTTCCGCGGACGCTACGGCGCGCTGGCGGACGACTGAACGCCGGCTAGAACGTCACGCGCGTCGTTAGAATCCAAGAGCGATTGTAAGCCGGCGTCTGTTCCGACGTGTCGGCATATTTGGGGGACACGGCGAACTGATAGCCGCCGCCGACGATGAATTTGACGCGGCCAGCGATCACAAATCGCCCGAAGATGATGCCCGGCGTGAGCAGGACCTGGTTCTTGCCGCCTCGTTCGTTGCCGTCCGCCCAATAGGTGTGATTGACCTCGAACTCCGGCCACAAATATTCATACAGGTGATACTGGAACGCGACATTCGTCGCGATTGATGTGCCGAGCGTGGATTGGTTCCGGAATGGAAACGCAACACCCGTCGTCGCCTGGATATCGAAATCGCCCCAGCCCATGCCACCGGCCAATGTCGGCGTGACGATCCATGCTTTATTCGTGAAATTCGTATTGCCCGATGGCGCGGTGATGCCGAGGAAGGTCGTGACGATGTAGTTGCCGCTCTCCTCGTTGGCGCTCAACAGGCGCTGCTTGACCACGAGGAACTGATCGTCGAGCCAGCCGGATATGGGATGCGCAACCTTTTCCTTATTCTGCCAGGCCGGCGGATTTATCAGGACTTCATTGGTCTCGGTCGGGATGAGCTCAAGGCCCTTGCCGCTGTCGGAGATGTCGAGCGCCGAACCGTTGCCGCGCTGCTCCCAGTACTGGTCATAGCGGTATTCTTCTTCCAGACGCGGCGTGACGGTGACCAGCGGCGTCATCCAGTGCGGCTGGCTGGCTTGCGCTTCTTCGACGCGCGGAAACCAGTTGTCGAAATAGCCGACAACGCCGCCGCCGGCGTCGCTGCCGCCCATGTCCTGCGCCGCGATCAGCGGTGTATCGCTGTCCGCGCCACCTGCAGGGGTCGCATCGGCAACCTGCAAGTTCACAATCGGCGGAGCGGCCGCGCCGTCGTCGGCCCACGCCGTCGCCGACCCGAACACAGCCAGAGCCGCAGCCGTTCCAAGCAAGTACGTGCGCATCGAGCCCCCGGAGTTAACCGTGATATCCCAACAAATATCACGTCGGGCAGTTGTGACAAGGCTTGGCTGCTACCGCACGGGCGAAGCCGGCTGTCTGTGGGAGGCGGGCAACAGGTGCCCGCAGAGCGCTATTTGCTACTTTGCGTAGGGTCTTTGTCCGCCGTGGCAACGTCGTAGGGCACGTCGCCGGCAGGAAGGTCTTTCACCGACCATCCGCCGCCCAACGCCTTGATCAGGCGGACCGAGGACTGCAGGCGCTGGGTCGCGATGTCGAGATCGGTGAGCTGTGCGCTGAGCGCCGCCGTCTGCGCCGTGACGACGTCGAGATAATTGACCGCGCCCAACTGATAGCGATCGAGGGAAAGCGTTTCCGTCCGATTGGCGGCTTGAACCGCGTCGGCTTCGTCTTTGGCCGCGCGCGCCAGATGATTGAGCAGCGCCAGATTGTCTTCCACGTCCCGGAACGCCTGCAGGACCTGCGCGCGATATTCGTCTGCGGCCTGATTGTGTTCGGCCTTGGCGATGTCGAGTTCGGCCTGATGGGCACCGGCATCGAAGATGGTCATCGCAAGGCTCGGGCCTACCGACCAGAACAGGTTCGGCGCCGTCAAGAGGCTGGCCTGACCGGTGTTCTGGAATCCGCCCGAGGCCTGCAGTGTGAGTTGCGGATAGAAGGCAGCCCGCGCCACGCCGATCTGCGCGTTGGCGGCAGCGACGTTGCGTTCAGCCGCGGCAATATCAGGACGGCGTTGCAGCAGCGTGGACGGAACGCCCATCGGCACGTTGGGCACTTTGAACGTCATCGTTTCCGGCTTGATGGAGAATGTCGTCGCCGGTTCGCCGACGAGACTTGCGATGGCGTGTTCGTAGAGTGCGCGCTGTCCTTCGGCTTGCGACAGCTGCGCGCGCGCATCAGAAAGTTGCGTCTGCGCCCGGCCGACGTCGAGACCGGAAGCGACGCCGCCCGTATGCCGCTCTTCGGTCATCGTGAGCGCGCGGCCGTAAGCTGCGACGGTCTGGTTGAGAAGGTTGGTCTGCGCATCGGCTTCGCGCAAATCGAAATAGGCGTTGGCGAGATCCGTCTGGAGGCTCAGCCGCACGAACTCCGATTGCGCGGCCTGCGCCTGCGCCGTCGCTTCGCCGGCTTCGACCTGGTTGCGGATGGCGCCCCAGACGTCGAGCTCGTAGTTGACGGAGAGACCGACCGTATCGGCGCCATAATAGTTCGGCTGGTTCGCACTGCGCAGCGGCCGGTTCGCGGACTGCTTGTTCTTCGTGAAATCGGCGCCTCCGCCGACCAGCGGAAAATAGGCCGATTGCGCTTCGGCCACGAAGGCGCGCGCGGCGTCATAACGCGCCAGCGCGGCGGCCAGATCGGGATTATCGGTCTCAAGTCGCGCTTCGAGGGCGTCGAGCGTCTTGTCGCCGTAGATCGTCCACCAGGCGCCTTTCGGCAGCGTGTCCTCGGGCGTGGCCTGCGTCCATGGACCTGCCTCCTTGTATATGGCGGGAACAGCCGGTGTCGGCGGCACTTTATAATCCGGCGCCAGGTCGCAGCCGTAGACCAGCATCGCTGCGGTCGCGCTCAGTATCGCGCGTACATGCCCCCCTGATCTCATTGATTGGTTGCCGCCGCCGTGCCGGATTGCTGGGGATGGACGAGCTCGCCGTTTGCCAATGAATCCGGCGGGTTGTCGACGACGCGATCGGTGCGGGCGAGCCCGGCGTTGATCTCGACGGTGGTGCCCAAATCGCTCGCGACCTTGACGTGCTTCATGAGCACGCGGTTGCCCGCCGAAACTGTCGCCACCTGCAGACCGTCCTGATTGAACATCAGGGCGCTCGCGGGCAGCGACACGATGTTGGGCGGTGCGCCCAGATGAATCGAGACTTGCGCGAAACCGCCGGGTTTGAGGACCCCGTCGGGATTGTCGGCCAGGAATTCCACGAGCAGCGCGTTCGATTGCTCGCTGATCGCATTGGCCGTCGTATCGAGCGTCGCTTCGAAGGTTTTTCCCGGATATTCGGGCAGGTTCAACGATGCCGTCAGCCCCGGGTGGATCTCCGCCGAATAGTTCTGCGGGACGCTGACATAGATGCGGATCTGATGAATGTCGGCGACGGTGAAGAGCGGCGATGAGGTCGAGGCGCCGGCATTGATCAGTGCGCCGACGTCCACGGAGCGACTTGTGACCACGCCGTCGAACGGCGCCGTGATCTTGGCGAAACCCTTAAGCGCGTTCAGGCGGTCGAGATTGGCCTTCGCAGCCGTCACGAGCGCCGTCTTGGCCTGCAGGTCGCTGGTTTTTTCTTCCTCTTCCTGTCTCGACACCGCATCGAGTGCGAGGAGGCTTGTCCAGCGCTTGGCCGTGATCTGCGAAATGCCCTGTGCCGCAAGCGCGTTGGAGAGATCGCCTTTGGCCTGTTCGATCTGTTGGTCGAGATCGGGTGTGTCGATGATTCCGAGCACTTCGCCCTTCTTCACATGCGCACCGATGTCCTTGTACCAGATGTGCAGATAGCCGGGCACGCGCGCGTAGATCGGAGCGCTGTAGAAAGCCTGAAGCGTGCCGGGCAACAAGAGTGTGTTCGAGCCGGCCGACGCAACCGGCTTGATGATGCTGACCGTGGGTATCGTCTGCTCGACCGTCCAGTGCGCGACGGCACGGCTCACCAGGTAACGGCTCAACAGGCCCGCGACGACCACCACGATTGCAAGTCCGCCCGCGACAATGCCGGCGACCTTCAGCCGTCTGAGCAGCTGAGGATCGGCACCGTCGGTGTTAATGCGCATATGCCTCTCCTCTCAGCGGGCCGGCCGCGTCGCCAACCGGGGAATCCGCTTTCGAACCATGCACCAGGGCGAAGACGACGGGAACAAACAGCAGCGTCGCGCACGTCGCCACGATCAGACCGCCGATCACGGCGCGCCCCAATGGCGCATTCTGTTCACCGCCTTCTCCCAGACCCAGCGCCATTGGTGCCATGCCGATGATCATGGCAAGCGCCGTCATCAGTACCGGGCGGAAACGCGTATAGCCGGCCTCCAACGCGGCTTTCGCCGGATCGCCCAGTGCCGCCAGTTGTTCCCGCGCGAAACTGACGACCAGCACGCTGTTCGCCGTTGCCACGCCCATGCACATGATGGCGCCCGTGAGCGCAGGCACGCTGAGCGGTGTTCCCGTGACGAAGAGCGTCCAGACGATACCGGCGACGGCGGCGGGAAGCGCCGTGATGATCACAAACGGATCGGTCCAAGACTGGAAGTTCACGACGATCAGAAGATAGATCAGCACAATCGACTCGGCGAGGCCGAAGAAGAGGCCGGAAAATGCCGTGTTCATCGTCTCGACCTGGCCGCGGATGGTGACGCGCGTGCCTCTGGGACGCTGTGCAGCGGCGCCATCTACGACCTTCTGGATGTCGGCGGCAACGGCGCCGAGATCGCGCCCCTGTGTTGTCGCATAAATGTCGTACGATGGCTGAATCGCATAGTGCGACACGACCGCGTCGCTTGTTTCCCTGTGGAATGTACTCAGACCGCCCAATGGCAGGACCTTCCCGGTGTTCGAACTCGTGATCGGGATGTCCTTCATGCGCGACAGCGAATCGAGATCGTATTGGGGCGTCTGCGCCACGATCGGATAAGAGACACCGGTGCGTGGGTTGAGCCAATAGGCTGGCGCCACCTGGATGCTGCCCGCAAGGTTGACGACCAGACTGTTCGTCACGTCGCGTTCGGTGATGCCGACCTGATCGGCGATCGTGCGGTCGACATTGATGGCGAACTCGGGATAGCTCGACGATTGCTGGAGCCGGACGTCGGCGGCGCCCGAGACCTTGGATATCTTGGTCAACAGCGACTTCGCATAGGCTTCATTCTCCGTCCGGTTCGGTCCCGCGATCATCACGTCGATCGGAGCGGGCGCGCCGAAGTTGAGGATCTGGCTGGTGATGTCGGCGGGCAGGAAGGCGAAGCTTGTGCCGGGGAAAGCATGCGGCAGCACTTCGCGCAATTGCTTCACGTAGCCTGCGGTCGGATCGTGGCTTCCCTTGAGGGTGATCAGGACGTCGCCGTCTTCGGGACCGATGCCGCCGGTATTGGAATAGGCGGTGTTAATGCCGCTGACATACAGGCCGATGTTGTCGACGATGGAGTCAAGCTGATCGGGCGGAATAACCGCACGGATGCGTTGCTCGATATGATCGAATTCGGCGGCGGTATCTTCAACGCGCGTCCCGATCGGTGCGCGGACATGCATGCTGATGACGCCTGAGTCGACTGCCGGAAAAAAGATTTCGCCCAGGAAGGGCACAAGAACGAACGAACCGATCACGGCCGCCATGAAGCCGATGACGAATATCCGCTGGTTCACTAGCGCCAGCGCCAGCACGTCCCGATAGACACGCCGTATGTTTTCGAACCGCCGCTCGAAAGCATGCTGGAAGAGCACAAGCGGATTGCGCGGCGGCCGGGTTCCGGTTTCGGAATCGTGGCTCCGCATCACCTCGATATTATGCTTCGTGCCGTGCTCGGCCAGTAGGTAGTTCGCCATCACCGGCACGAGGGTGCGTGACAGGACGAAGGACGAGATCAGTGCGAAGACGACGGCTTCGGCCATCGGCGCGAACAGAAAGCCTGACACACCCGGCAGCGAGAACATCGGCACGAAGGCGATGCAGATGCAGAGCAGCGAGACGAAGGCGGGTGTCACGATCTGTTCGGCGCCGTCAAGAATTGCCGCCTGGATCGTTTTCCCGCGTTCGAGGTGATAGTTGATGTTCTCAATCGTCACCGTGGCGTCGTCGACCAGGATGCCGACCGCGAGCGCGAGGCCGCCGAGCGTCATGATGTTGAGCGTCTGGCCCATCGCGGAGAGGAGCGCGACCGACGAAAGAATCGCAAGCGGGATAGACGTTGCGATGATGACGGTCGAGCGCCAGCTGCCTAGGAAAAGCAGAATCATCAGGCTCGTCAGCGCAGCGGCGATGATGCCTTCCTTGATCACGCCGGATACGGCGGCTTTGACGAAGATCGACTGATCGGCAATGGGGTCGAGGCGCAACGAAGGCGGCAGCGTTTCTTTCAAGCGCGGCAGAAGCGCCTTCACGCCGTCGATGATGTCGAGCGTGGAGGCAGAGCCTGCCTTGAGGACCGTCATAAGAACGCCGCGGTGCCCATTGGTCCGCACGATATTGATCTGCGGCGGATAGCCGTCGCGCACATGGCCCACGTCGCGAATGTAGATCGTTGTGCCGTTGACCGATTTGATCGGAAGATCGTTCAGCTCCTCCAGCTGTTCCGGGCTGTCGTTCAGCCTGATGTTGTATTCGAACGGCCCGATCTTCGTCGTGCCGGCCGGAATGATCTGGTTTTGCGCCGCCACGGCGTTTTCGACATCTTGCGCCGAGAGCCCCTTGGCCTCGAGATTGGCCGGATCGATGTCGATCTGAACCTGGCGGACCTTGCCGCCGTAAGGCGAGGGCACCGCCGTGCCGGGGACGGTCGCGAGCGCAGGACGGATGAAATTCTGGCCGAGGTCAAAAAGCTTCGATTCGGGAAGCTGCGGGCTCGAAAGCGCGAGCTGAATGATGGGGACGGTAGACGCGTTGTAATTCAGGATCAGGGGCGGCGTGATGCCGGGCGGCAGCTGCTTCAGCACGGTCTGCGACAGCGACGTCACCTGCGCCGTTGCCGTCCGGATATCGACGCCCGGGCTGAAATAGATCTTCACGACGCCGACGCCCGTCAGTGATTCGCTTTCGATGTGCGCGATATCGTTGACGTTCGAGGAAAGCTGGCGCTCGTAATAATAGATAATGCGTCCGGCCATGTCGTCCGGCGACAGGCCGGCATAGGTCCACAAGACCGCGATGACGGGGATCTTGATGTTCGGGAAGATATCGGTCGGCGTGCGGACGGCGGCCAGAGCCCCGAACAGCGTGATCAGAATCGCCAGAACGACAGGCGTGTAGGGCATGCGCAACGCCAAACGCACGATGGCAGTCATGCAAAAGCTCTCCGGACGCGCCTTCTTAATAAGAGAGCGCAGCAAGACTCCGCAATCGCCCAGACCTGAATTGCTGCAAAGGGAACCCTGGGCGAAGGTTTCGCGGTCCGGGCCGGTCAGTGCGTTGCAGCAGGCTCTCTAAAGCGGATTAGTTCTGAAAAAATCTTCGGGCCATTATGAAAATCCATTCAGATTTTTGCGAGTTAATGCCGCCCCATTTTTCCGTGACCGCTCGGGCCGGGGACATTATTGTCGGTTCGCTAACTGTTCCAACGCCTTAAGGCGAACCCGATGCGTGTTCTTGTCGTCGAAGACGAGGCCAAGCTGCTTGATATCCTGCTGCGCTGCCTGAAGGGCGAGGGTCTGCTCGCCGATGGCGTGGGCTCGGCCGAGGCGGCGCTAGAACATGTCAAGTCGTTTCACTACGACCTCGTGATCCTCGATCTCCAGCTTCCGGATTCTCCCGGAACGGCGCTTCTGCGCCGGATACGCAGTGAGCGCCACGCGATGCCGGTGCTAATTCTGACGGCGCGCAGCGACATCGACAGCAAGGCCGAAGGATTCTCGGCCGGCGCCGACGACTATCTGACCAAACCGTTCTCGCTCGCCGAGTTGAGCATGCGCGTGCATGCATTGTTGAGACGCGCGCCGGCTATCCAGGAAGCGATTTTGAGATTCGCGAATCTGGAAATCAACCGACTCACCCGGCAGGTGAAACGCGGTGGCAAGCGCATCGATCTCAGTCCCAAGGAATATTCGCTGCTCGAATATCTGTCGCTGCACGCGGGGCGTGCGCTGTCGCGCTCCATGATCGTCGAACGCGTGTGGGATCAATCTTTCGAGGGCCTGACCAATATCGTCGATGTCTATATCGGCCATCTGCGCCGCAAGATCGACGAAGGCTATGAGCCGAAGCTCATCCGCACGGTGCGCGGCCTCGGTTATTCGCTCGATGCCGGTGAGGCCGAGTGATCAGCCGTTCGCCGACATTCTGGCTTGTCACTCTCTATTGCGTGCTCCTGCTCGTGCTGGGCGCGGGCTTCGCCTGGTTCACGGTTCTCACCTTCGAGCACTATACGCGCGAAACCATCATCCGTGAGACGGCGGCGCGCTCCGGCGAGATCTGGGTCACGGCAATCGAGAGGCTCGACGATCGCACCGGGCTCGCGCGGGTGATCGAGCAGCGTTTCGCGCCGGAGGCGCTGGACCGGTTCATCCGCATCTCCGAGGGCGGCCGCATCCTTTATCAATCGGCCATTCCGGCGGGCGTCGATGCGCGCGCCCTGCAAGGCTCGAGGGGCAAGGGCGACGCGGCGCAGTTGCGCCTGGGATCGTTGTTTCTCAACCGCCATTTCTATGTCACGCCGCAGGGCCGGCGCATCCTCGTCGAATCCGGTCAGTCCGACGTCTTCGCGCAAGGCGTCCAGAAAAGTCTGACGCAGTCTCTGGTTTTTGGTCTGCCGGTTCTTCTTATCCTCGCTGCGTTCGGCGGCTATGTCCTGATGCGCCGCTCGTTGCATCCGATCGAGCGGATGATCGATGCGGCGGAGGCCATCAGCTTCAACGACCCCGGCAATCGGCTTCCGTTGGCCGAAACCGGCGACCGCCTGGAAACGCTGGGGCTGGCGCTCAACCGCATGCTCGATCGCCTCGATGCCGCCTACCAACACGCCAACCGGTTTTCAGCCGATGCGGCGCACGAGATACGCACGCCGCTTGCCATCATTCGTGGCGAGCTTGAATTCCTCGCGGCGCAGAGACATTCGCCCGAGCTGCATGCGGCGCTCGGCAATATTCTCGACGAGGCGAACCGGCTGAGCGACATGGTGGAGAAACTCGCCATGCTGTCGCGGATGGACAGTCTCTGGGGCAAGCACGCGCACGCAGAATTCGATCTCGGCGCGCTTGCTGGCGAAACCATGGATCAGATGCGTCTCCTGGCGGACGAGAAGCACATCACGCTGGCACCGCTTCAGGGCGGTCCGGCGCCTGTCGCGGGAGACCGCAATCGTCTCAAACAGGTGCTGGTCAATCTCGTCGATAATGCCATCAAATATACGCCGGAGGGCGGGCGCATTACGGTCGAGGTGAAGAGCCTCGCCAATCGCGCACAGCTGACGGTGACGGACAACGGCATCGGCGTCGCGCCCGAACACCGCGAAAAGATATTCGACCGCTTTTATCGCGTGTCGACCGATCGCGGCGAAACCGGATCCGGCTTAGGCCTCGCTATTGCCAAATCGATCTGCAATGCCCATGGCGGCACGATCGTCGTCGACAGCACACCCGGCGCGGGAAGCACGTTTCGGATCGAGCTGCCGCTCAGCACCGCCTGAGGCCGCAAAGAAAAAGGCCCGGGACAATGTCCCGGGCCTGTTCCTGCAGAAGGTGCTCCGTCTATCAGAACGGATAATAACGGAAGCTGGTGAAGATCATGTTGTCGCTGGTGTGCGGTTCGCCGCCTGCACCTGCCACCGTACCGGTCGAGCCGGTGCTCGCAGCGTAAGCGCCAGCAAAGGCCTTGTTGTACGTGTAGGAGTACTGCACGCCAAACCGGAAGCTGCCGAAATCGCCGCTGTAGAGCTTGTCCCACAGGCCGACGTTGATCTGTTCGACGCTCTGGACGTTCGCCTTACAGGCATACGTCACGTTGTAGCTCGAGCAACCGGCGACGTTGTTGTAGGGGTTGCCGTAGCCCGCGCCGGCCGTTCCGAAGTAGGCCGAATCTTCGTGCTCGCGGCCGCCGAATACATAGATGTCGAGCGCATTTGTCGCGTGCAGCGTGACGCCGACCATCTCCATGTTTTCGTTCATCGGATGCAGCGTGCCGTTCGCGTTGTAGGTCGTATCGGGAAGCTGACCGCTGCCGTAACGCCCTATGCCAGAGCCGAACAACGTGTCGAACTGCACGTCGAAGAGGCCGGGGACGACTTTGATCAAGCCCGACACACCGCCGCCGCCGCCGCTGGTGCTATGGTTGCCGAAGCTGTTCTGGGCGCCGGTGGTCCCGACGCGATCGTAGAACTGGCGTTCGATGCCGACGCCTTCGAGGTGGACGGCGCCGCCGAAGAATGATGGTTCCCATGCGACTTTACCGATCACATCGGGGACTTGGTTCAGCGACAAGGTGATGCCGGGATTGAATTCGGCGTCAGCCGTCGAGTTGGAGCCCGCCGTCGAGAAGCTGCTGCCGTTCGTCGTCGTGATCGAAAGGCCGCTCGGAGCATTGCCGCTGATCGTCGTCTGCGGATTTTCAAGCGAAACGCCGAGCCACAGATCATCACCAAATTGCTTGACCAGGCGGAGCTGCGGTTGGCGCGTCCACACGAAACCGGCGACGTACTGTGCTTCGATCGTGGGCGGAGCAAGTTCGCTGCGTTCGGAAATTCCCTTGGCGTCGAGCGTCATCAGCGACCAGCTTTGGCCGAAGAGGAGTTTCAGGCCGATGTCGCTCCAGTCCACGGTGCCGTAGAGGTTGCGGACACGCGGCGTATAAGAATTGGACTCCTTCGAGTTGGCGCTGGCGGCCGCACCCAAGAAGTCGAACTCGCCATAACCGGTGAGATGGATGTCCGGGCTGACGTCGCCCTCGGCCATGCCCGAAACGCGGCTCTGACGGGCCGTGAAACGGAATTCACGCGTATGATAGATATCCACGCTGTTGCCGGGCGTTCCGCCGGGCCCCGGGAACGGGATCGATGAATATCCCGGCGAGCCGATGTCCGACTCGAGGTTGTTGGAGCGCCACACGCTTTCCATCGCCAGGAAGCCGCCGAACGTGAACGTGATCCCCTTGAAGTGCAGCTTCTTGTCGTGAGGCGTGGTCGCCGCCTTGACGACGGCCTGCGTCTCGTAGACCTGGTTCTGGAGCGCTTCGAACTGCGCGGCCGAGACCTGACCCGAGCCCTGGTTGGTGCCCATTTGAGCCTTCAGGTCCTGGATTTCCTGGGCCTGGTGCTCGACCAGCTTTTCGAGGCGATCAAGGCGATCGCTACCGGTCGTCGCGGCCTCGTGATGGTGGTGCTTCTTGGGCGCATCCGCCGGCGTGCCGGCGTCTTGCGCGAAGACCGGTCCGGCCAGCACCGCGCACGCTGCTGTGCCCAGCAGTAAAGCTTTGAAATTCATTTTGTTCTTCCCCGCTCGCGAGCGTTGAACAGCCGCAAAGCCTGCGACCTCAGCCCCTCGATGCTCGTATCGAGGCAGAGCGGTCGTAACCCCCAGCCGTGTCAGTTAAGAAAACTATTTGTGTCAGACGCGTGACGCGCGGCGGTTGTGGCTTTGAGGCACCGCTAATTTACCAAAGTGACATCGCCGACGCACGAAAAAACAATCGGCCGCTGGACGCCCCAATTCAATTGGATCACGCTAAGGTCATGGCCAGACTAACAATTCGCGTGGATTTTGAGACAGGCGCGTCACTCGGCCCCGGAAAAGTAAGGTTACTGGAGGAGATCGAAAAGACGGGGTCGATTCGCAATGCGGCCGAGGCCGCCGGGATGAGCTTCCGGCAAGCTTGGCTGCTTCTGAAGTCCGTTGAGGCGATGTTTGGGCAACCGGTCATTGCAACGCAGAGGGGTGGCGCGCGGGGCGGTGGCAGCGCGCTGACCGAACTGGGGCGCCTCATCATAGCCAGTTACCGCCAGCTCGAGCGGGCTTCGGCAGCTGCCGTTCAGAGGGAACTGGATACCCTCGAAAAAAGGCTCGACTCCCATGCGCCTGCCACACGGCGACGTCCGGTTTCTCGTAAGCGGCTGAAAAACAGGTAATAAGTACGGATCTTGGCAGTATCTACATCGGTGCTTAACATCTTGCGGCTTAATATAACGCTGCTTATGTTATCCCCGCTTACAGGATGCTGCGATGCAATCGCCTATACGATCACTTGAACGCGATCCCCTGATACTCTTGAACGACGTGGCCCGCCTCACGCGCACCCGCTTCGATCAGCGCGCGCGCGCCTACGGTATGACGCGCGCCCAGTGGGTGATCCTGGCGCGGCTGTCGCGCCAGCCGGGGCTCTCGCAAAACGAGATGGCGGCCATCTGCGAAGTCGAGCCCATCACGGTTGGCCGCCTGATCGATCGCCTGGAAATGCGCGGACTGGTGGAACGCCGGGCCGACCCGGCCGACAGACGCATCCGCCGGCTGCATCTGTTGCCCGCAGCGCAACCCATCCTCGACGAAATTGCACGTTACCGCGAGGAGCTTACCGAAGTAATTCTGAGCGGCATGGAAGGCGCCGTACGCGATCAACTCGCCGACGCACTTCTGCTTATCAAGAACAATCTCACAGCGGAGCCGGCGGACGTGCCGCGGCTCGCGGCGGGGGACTAGAACCATGTCAGCGATGCAAACCGATACAGCCTCCGCCTATGCGGGCACACTTCCCCGCGGCTCGCGCCCGTTCCATGAGACGTGGGACAGGCTGCGCACGGATATCGGATTCCTGCGCCGCTTTCTGATGATCGGCGGCATTGCGCTCGTCGCCGCGGTTTCGCTTGTCCTTTATCTCATCGGCGGACGCTACGTCGGAACGGACGATTCTTACGTGCATGCCGGCCAGCTGATGGTGTCGACCGACGTTTCGGGTCTCGTAGTGTCCGTCAACGTGAAGGAAGGCCAGCACGTAAAGGCGGGGCAGGTGTTGTTCCGCATCGATCCGCTGCAGTTTCAGATCGCGCTCGATAATGCGAAGGCGAACCTCAACAACACCAGGCTCACGATTGTTTCCATGCGCGACGATTATCAGCGCATGCTGCGCGACATCGCGGCCCAGGCAGCGACGGTCAGGCTCGATCAACTGACGAGCCAGCGTTACGACGCGCTGCTGAAATCCAACAGCATTTCGCAGATGACCGCCGACCAGGCGCGCTTCACCTACCAGAACGCGCTGAACACGCTGGGCTCGCTCAAGGAGACCGCGGATGTTCAGCTCGCAAAATTGGGCGGCAGCCTTATGCTGCCGATCGAGTCCCTGCCGCAATACAAGGCCGCGCAGGCCGCCGTCGACGAGCAGCAACGCCAGCTCGACCACTCGGTCGTGCGCGCGCCGTTCGATGGCACGGTCACGGAAGTGGATTCGCTGCAGCCGGGCACGCTGGTGATCTCCGCACTATCGTCATTCTCGACGACGAGCGCGGTCGGCCTGGTGGCGGACAACAACACCTGGGTTGAAGCGAACATGAAGGAGACCGATCTCACGCATGTGCGCCGCGGCGATCCGGTCGAAGTGACCGTCGACACCTATCCCGACCGCACTTGGCAGGGCTGGGTGGACTCGATCAGCCCCGCGACGGGATCGGCGTTTTCCGTGCTGCCGTCGGAAAATGCCAGCGGCAACTGGGTGAAGATCACGCAGCGCGTCACCGTGCGCATCAAGCTCAAGACGAAGGCCGGCGATCCGCCGTTGCGTGCCGGCATGAGCACCTACGTCACGATCGATACGGGACATCGCCGCTGGTATCGGCTGCTCTTCGGCGGGCGTTGACGCCAATGGAGCCTCCAGCACAACCGGGGCTACAGCCATGAGCCGGGCCCTGGGACTTTCCCACGAAGCCTACGAGACCAAGTTCGAGCTGCGTATCATCATGCTCTGCTCGATGGCGGGCACGTTGATGCAGGCGCTCGACTCCACGATTGCCAACGTGGCGCTGCCTTACATGAAGGGCTCGCTGGCGGCGTCGCAGGACCAGATCACGTGGGTGCTGACGTCGTACATCGTGGCGGCTGCCATCATGACGGCGCCCGTCGGCTGGATCGCCTCGCGTTTCGGCCGGAAGAACTTCGCCATCGTGAGCCTCACTGGTTTTACCGTGACGTCGATGATGTGCGGCTTTGCGCAGACGCTCGATCAGATGGTGATCTTTCGCCTGCTGCAGGGCGCCTTCGGCGCAGCGCTGTCGCCGCTGTCGCAATCGATCATGCTCGATCTATACCCGATCGAGAAGCGCGGCTCAGTCATGGCAATCTGGGGCATGGGCGTGATGGTTGGACCGATCCTGGGCCCGACGCTCGGCGGCTATCTGACCGACGTCTACGACTGGCGCTGGGTGTTCTTCGTGAACCTGCCGTTCGGAGTCGCCGCCGTGACCGGCATCGCATTGTTTTTTCGCGACACGCATCGCGACTCGACGCTGAAATTCGACTGGACGGGATTCGCCGTGCTCGCCGTCGGCATCGGCGCGCTGCAACTGATGCTCGACCGCGGCACATCGCAGGACTGGTTCGGGTCTTCGGAGATCGTCATCGAAGCCGTGCTCGCCGGCCTCGGGATCTATCTGTTTGTCGTTCACATCGTGCTCGCGAAAAGCACGTTCATTCCGCGCGAGATATTCAAGGACGTCAGCTTCGTTTCGTCGCTGTTTCTGATGTTTCAGGTCGGTCTCGTGATGCTGGCGAGCTCGGCCTTGCTGCCGCCCTATCTGCAATCGCTCGGCGGATATTCCGTGCGCGAAACCGGTTGGCTGATGGCGCCGCGCGGCGTCGGCACCATGCTCACGATGGCGATCGTCGGGCGCCTGGCCATGCGCATGGATCCGCGCCTGATCATGGGGGCAGGCACCTGCATTCTGTTGTGGTCGATGTGGGAGATGTCGCAGTGGATGCCGGAGATCGCGACCTGGCATCTCGTGGTCACGACGTTCATTCAAGGCATCGGCATGGGCATGGTGTTCGTGCCGATGAACCTCGTAGCTTTCGCGACGCTGTCGCCCGTCTTCCGCACCGACGGATCGGCCGTCATCAACCTGATGCGCAATCTCGGCAGCGCCATCGGCGTCTCCGTTACTTCGACCTTCCTTGCGGACGCCATCCAGACCGTGCACGCGCAATTGGCCGAACACGCGACGCCGTTCAACCGAATGCTGTCGCAGAATGCGCCCAACATGATGTGGAATCCGCAAATTCCATTCGGAGTCGCCGCTTTGGATCAGGTCATCAACCGGAACGCGGAGGTGATCGCGTATTCGCAGGATTTCCTCTTCATGTTTTTCATAAGTCTTCCGGCTTTGGTCGTGATCTTCCTGATGCGGCGGCCTGCGGCGCTGCCCAAGCCGCAGGACATCGAGGTGATGGAGTAGGCATGCCCGCGGTTTTCTTGAGGAGTTTGTTGCAATGGCACGCGTAGCATTCATCGGGCTGGGCGTTATGGGCTATCCCATGGCCGGTCATCTCGCCCGTGCCGGCCACGCCGTGTCGGTTTTCAACCGCACGTCCGCGCGCGCCGGGCAATGGGTCAAGGAATACGGCAACCGCGCCTGTCCGTCACCGGCGGATGCCGCACGCGACGCGGAATTCGTTTTCGCCTGCGTTGGGCGCGATGCCGACGTCGAAGCCGTGACGCGCGGGCCCGACGGGGCCTTTCAGGCGATGAACAAGGGCGCCGTGTTCGTCGATCATACGACGGCGTCCGCCGGCCTCGCGCGCGCACTTGCCGACGCGGCGGTTGCGATGGGGCTGGGTTTTGTGGACGCGCCGGTTTCCGGCGGCGAACAGGGCGCAAAGAACGGTCAATTGACGATCATGTGCGGCGGTCGCGAGGCCGGCTATGCCAAGGCCGAGCCGGTGATGGCGGCTTACGCCAAACAATGCCGCAGGATGGGCGACGCGGGCGCCGGACAGCTCACCAAGATGGTCAATCAGATCTGCATCGCGGGCGTCGTGCAGGGACTCTCCGAAGGCCTGAGCTTCGCGCGCGGGGCCGGACTCGATCCCGCGCTGGTTGTCGAAGTGATCTCGAAGGGTGCGGCGCAATCCTGGCAGATGGAGAACCGCTACAAGACGATGCTCGCGGACCAATTCGATCACGGCTTTGCCGTCGAATGGATGCGCAAGGATCTCGCGATTTGTCTCGACGAGGCGCGGCAGGCCGGGCTGTCGCTGCCGGTGACGGCGCTCGTCGATCAGTTCTACGCAGAAGTCGAAGCGATGGGTGGGCGGCGCTGGGATACGTCGAGCCTCTTCGCACGCATGGAAAAGCTGAGAGGAAAGCCGTGAACGAGAATGTTCGCATACGCAGCTATCACCACGGCGACCTGCGCAACGCCTTGCGCCAGGCGGCGCGGAATATTCTGGAAGAGGAGGGGCTTGGCGCGCTCACTTTGCGCGCCGTGGCAAGGAAGGCGGGCGTCAGCCATGCCGCGCCGTACCGCCATTTCCCCAACCACGAGGCGCTTCTCGTCGAGCTTGCGATGGAGGGCTTCACAGAGCTTCGGGAAGAAATCGTCGCCGCCGGAACGGGACCGGGGCTCGTCGCCGATCGCGTGTCGGATATCGGCGGCGCCTATATGCGTTTCGTGGCGCGCAGGCCCGCGCTCGCGCGGCTGATGTTTGGCGCGCAATTGCCCAATCGCGATTCATTTCCGCAGCTCGGAAGCGCGGCGGACAGCATCGGCAACGAGATCGGCACCGCGCTGGGCGACACGGCATTGGGGCTGGCGGTGTGGGCGGCCGTACACGGCCTCGCCATGCTGGTGCTGGAAGACGTCATCGACCTCGGCCAGCGGCGCTCGGGCCTCGACGTGTTGCCGTCGCGCGCGGAAATCCTCCTGCGCAGCCTTTTCAGCCTGCCGCAGAAATAGGTCCGCTCTCACCATGACCGCATACCGACCATGGAGAGTCAAAATCACTGCGTGTTGAAGAGGCCCTGTTGCTGAATCTCGCGCAGCAGTTGCTGCTCGTGGAACCGCGTCCGGTCCCATTCCTTCTGCGTCCGGCACGACCGGCCGACCAATTGGCCTTCATGGGTGACCGGCTTGCAGATGAGCTTGTCGGCGTTGTCCGTCGCCACAACGGGCGTCGGCGGGACGGACTTTGCATCGTCCGCGAAAGCGAGCGCGGCTGCAAAAAAAGACGACCCGGCGACGGCGGCGAAAAGTACACGGCGCATGTTGAGACCCTGGTTTGTTCGGCGCTGCGAGTCTGCGGGCAATCCCGGTGCAGCGCAAACACAACTCCGCGTGAGCGCCGCGCAATATGATCACATATTCTTGTGTCCGTGGCGCAACGGAAGGTCAGCCTGACTTCAGCAGCTTTGCGGCGTCGCGCGCAAAATAGGTGAGCACGCCTGCAGCGCCGGCGCGCTTGAAGCCGATAAGGCTTTCCAGGATCGCACGGTCGCGGTCGAGCCAGCCGCGTTCGATGGCGGCCATCAGCATCGAATACTCGCCCGAGACCTGATAAGCGAACGTCGGTACCTGGAACGTGTCCTTCACGCGGCGCAGGAGGTCGAGATAGGGCATGCCCGGCTTCACCATCACCATGTCGGCGCCTTCGGCGAGATCGAGCGCCACTTCGCGGATGGCTTCGTCGCTGTTGGCGGGATCCATCTGATAGGTGCGCTTGTCGCCGGTAAGCGCCTTGGCGGAGCCCAGCGCATCGCGAAAGGGACCGTAGAACACCGACGCGTATTTCGCCGCATACGCCATGATGAGCGTGTTCTTGAAGCCGCTCGCTTCGAGCGCCGTGCGGATGGCGCCGACGCGTCCGTCCATCATGTCGGATGGCGCGATGATATCGCAGCCGGCTTCCGCCTGGACGAGCGCCTGGCGCGTGAGGATGTCCACCGTCTCGTCATTGGCGACATAACCGTCGACCAGCACGCCGTCATGGCCGTGGCTCGTGTAGGGATCGAGCGCCACGTCGCACAGGACACCGAGCTCTGGGACGGCGCGCTTGATCTCGCGCACGGCGCTGCACACGAGATTGGTGGGATTGGTCGCCTCGCGCCCGTCGGGCGTCTTGAGCGCGGGATCGGTGTACGGGAAGAGCGCGACAACCGGAATGTTGAGCCTCGCCGCTTCCTCGGCCGCCGCCGCGATCAGGTCGACCGACAGCCGGTCGACGCCCGGCATCGATGCCACCGGCTCGCGTTTCTTTTGCCCGTCGACCACGAACAGCGGCCAGATGAAGTCCGAGGGGGAGAGCGTGGATTCCGCGACAAGCCGCCTCGTCCAGTCGGCGCGGCGCAGCCGGCGCATCCGGAGCGCGGGAAAAGCGGACATGGCTCGCATAGGGCATTCCTCTTTCGCTCGCATCGGTCTAACCATTCGGCTCTGACGGAGCAAGCACAGGGCCGCCCAGATGGATTTCGAGCTTACGGAAGATCAACGAGCCGTCGAGGAGGCCGCACGCCGCTTCGCCGCCGAACGTCTGGCGCCGCATGCCGCGGAGTGGGACGCGAACGAGCACTTCCCTGTGGACGTCCTGCGCGAGGCGGCGGCACTCGGCTTCGCGAGCATTTATGTAAAAGGAGACGTCGGCGGTTCGGACATGTCCCGTCTTGACGCGGCGATCATCTTCGAAGAACTGTCTGCGGGCTGCACGTCGACCGCCGCCTTCATTTCGATCCACAACATGGCGTCCTGGATGATCGACCGCTTCGGCGGCGAGGAGGAGCGCAAACGCTTCCTGCCGAAACTGACGACCATGGAGAAGATCGCGAGCTATTGCCTCACCGAGCCCGGCGCGGGCTCCGATGCCGCGAACCTCAAGACGCGTGCCGTGAAAGACGGCGATCACTACGTCCTCAACGGCTCGAAGGCTTTCATCTCGGGTGCGGGCGTTTCCGACGTCTACGTGTGCATGGTCAGGACGGGCGAGGAGGGGCCGAAAGGCGTTTCCTGTCTCGTCGTCGAGAAAGGCACAAAAGGGCTCTCCTTCGGCAAGAAAGAACGGAAGATGGGCTGGAACAGCCAGCCCACGGCGCAGGTGATCTTCGAAGATTGCCGTGTGCCCGTCGCCAATCGCATCGGCGCCGAAGGCGAGGGGTTCCGCATCGCCATGATGGGTCTCGACGGCGGACGCATCAACATCGGCGCGTGTTCCGTGGGGACGGCGCGCGCAGCGCTCGGAGAGGCCGAGGCCTATGCGCGCGACCGCAAGCAGTTCGGCCGGGCGATTGCGGATTTCCAGGCGTCGCAATTCAAGCTCGCCGACATGGCGACGGAACTCGAAGCCTCGCGGCTGATGATCCGCAGAGCCGCCGATGCGCTCGACAAGAAGCTTCCGCGCGCGACGATGCTGTGTGCCATGGCAAAGCGTTTCGCGACCGACACCGGCTTCAAGATCGCCAATGATGCGCTGCAGCTCCATGGCGGCTACGGCTATCTGAAGGACTTCCCAGCCGAGCGACACGTGCGCGATCTGCGCGTGCACCAGATCCTCGAAGGCACCAACGAGATCATGCGGGTGATCATTGCGCGGGAGATGTCGCGGCAATGAGCGAAGCGGAAGTCCTGTTCGAACGGCGCGGCTCCGTTGGGCTCATCACGCTCAATCGCCCGAAGGCGCTCAATGCGCTGACGCACGACATGTGCCTCAGGATGAAGGCGCAGCTCGATATGTGGGCAGACGATCCCTCCATCGACAGCGTCGTTGTCCGTGGCGCCGGCGACCGCGCCTTTTGCGCCGGTGGCGATATCCGCGCGCTTTACGAGTCCGGAAAAGCGGGCACGCCTTATGTGCTCGATTTCTATCGCGACGAATACATTCTCAACGCGACCATCAAGCACTATCCGAAGCCTTATATCGCGATGATTCATGGAATCGTCATGGGCGGTGGGGTCGGCGTGTCGGTGCATGGCCGCTATCGCGTCGCCGAAGAGACCATCACCTTCGCGATGCCGGAGACCGGCATCGGGCTTTTTCCCGACGTGGGCGGTAGCTATTTTCTTCCGAGGACGCCGGGCGAGATCGGCATGTATCTCGCTCTGACCGGCACGCGCCTGAAAGCAGCCGATTGTCTTTATGCCGGCGTTGCGACGCATGTTGTTCCGCCGGGACGGAGCACGGTGCTTATCGATTGTTTGGAGATCGGGCGACCGCCCGAAGAAGAATTCTCCCCTTACGGTCGCATCGAGGGTAGAGCGCCGCTTGATGTCCAACGCGCCTGGATTGATGAGGTGTTTTCGGGGACGACCGTGGAGGCCATATTGGCTTCACTGGACTCTCACGGCACGCAATGGGCCGCCGAAACCGCCAAGACCATCCGTTCGAAATCGCCGACGGCGACCAAGATCGCGTTCCGCCAAATCCGCGAAGGCAAAAAACTCGATTTCGACGATTGCATGCGCATGGAATACCGCCTGGTCAATCGCGTGGTGGCGGGCAAGGATTTCTACGAAGGCGTGCGCGCCACGATCATCGACAAGGATCAGTCGCCCAAATGGCAACCGGCGCGCCTCGAAGACGTATCCGATAAGGACATCGACGCCTATTTCGCGCCGTTGGGAGACAGGGAGCTGAAACTATGACGAACATCGCGTTCATCGGCGTCGGCAATATGGGCGGGCCCATGGCGCGCAACCTTCTGAAGGCCGGTCATGCCGTCACTGTCTTCGATCTCAGCATCGGGGCCGTGGAGCAGGTCGTGTTGGCGGGTGCCACGCGCGCGGAAACAGCGAATCTGGCTGTCGCCGATGCGGATTGCGTCATCACCATGCTGCCCGCAGGCCATCATGTGCGCGCGGTCTATCTGGACGACGGTGTGCTCGCGCATGCGAAGAAGGAAGCGCTGCTGATCGACTGCTCGACCATCGATGTCGACTCTGCGAAAGCCGTGCATGCGGGTGCAGAGAAAGCGGGCTTTCAGTTCATCGATGCGCCGGTGTCGGGCGGCACGGGCGGCGCGGAAGCGGGCACGCTGACCTTCATGTGCGGCGGACTCGAAGATTCTTTCGCGCGCGCGCGTCCGATCCTCGAGAACATGGGCAAGCGCGTCGTGCTGGCCGGCGGACCGGGTGCGGGGCAGGCGGCCAAGATCTGCAACAACATGTTGCTCGCGATCTCTATGATCGGAACGTGCGAGGCGTTTGTGCTCGCGGAAAAACTCGGGCTGGATCCGCAAAAGCTTTTCGAGATCGCATCGACGTCGTCGGGACAATGCTGGTCGCTGACGACTTATTGTCCGGTGCCCGGTCCCGTTCCCACATCGCCCGCCAATCGCGGCTATGCGGGCGGCTTTGCGGCGGCCCTGATGCTGAAGGACCTGAAGCTCTCGCAGGCGGCTGCGCAATCGTCCGGTGCGCCCACGCCTTTGGGTGCGGAAGCCACCCAGCTTTACGCTCTTTTCGCGGCCCAGGGTCGGGAAAACTTGGACTTTTCCGGTATCATCAAGATGTTACGGGGCGAGCCTTGAATAACGCCGGTCCGGCAAAATTTACGGCCTCTTAAGACCTGTCGACTAATCTTCCCACAAATACAAAAGGTGGGCCCCGAAGCAAAATTCGGGGGGAAGATGATGACAGCATTGGCCAAGCCGCAGGCATCTGCGGCGCTCGAAGGTGCGCAACCGCTTCAAGGCGCGCAACCCCTTCGCAGACATTATCTCGACACGCTCTCGCTGATCGAGCGGCTGCATCGCCAGCTGCTGGACGTGATCAAGGACGAGCTGGACCGTCGCGACGAACGCGAGATCAACAGCGTGCAAGCGCTGCTCCTGTTCAACGTCGGCGACCAGGAACTGACGGCGGGCGAGCTTCGCACGCGCGGACACTATCTGGGTTCGAACGTCTCGTACAATCTCAAGAAGCTTGTCGAGAGTGGGTACATCCATCACGAACGCTCCGAAGTTGACAGACGCTCGGTGCTGGTCCGCCTGACGCGCAAGGGCGAAGCCGTGCGCGACATGCTGCGTCAGCTCTTCGATCGTCATCTGGGCTCGCTTGAAGCCGTCGGCAACGTCGCGGGTCAGGATCTCGACGGAACCAACGTCAGCCTGCGCCGCCTCGAGCGTTTCTGGATCGACCAGGTTCGCTTCCAGCTCTGAAGCTTCCGGCGTCTTGCCGACTCGTGCGAGGAATGCTCTCCGTTCCCACGCGGAGGGCGTCCTCTACGCCGCGACCCTTGCCCATCTGAAGCATCATCTGCGCTTCTATGCGACGCTCGTCTTCGGACTCGTATCGTTCGTCTTCACGGCCGGTTTCAGCTGGCCGTTTCGCCTGATCGCGGCGAGCGACACCTTCTTCGTCGTCTATCTTTGTCTGATCACGTTCCTCTCGTGCGAAGCCTGCGGGGAGCTGAAGGCGCGGGCCGCAATCGAAGCCGAGGGTATATTCCTGGTCCTCCTGATCGTGCCGGCGGCCATGGCGAAGGCTTGCGGGCGGCCCCTACAGTTTCCGGGGCGGCCGGGAACCGGCGGCGTGGGACTTCTTCTACCCCGCCTTTGTCGTCGGTATGACGGCGCAGGTTTCCGACGTACAGGTTGCGGGCGTCCGGATGGAGCGGGCGACGCTCGGACACGGCGTCGTCTGGTTTTTATTCAATACGGTTCTGATCGCCATGGCGGTAAACGCGGTTGTGACGTTGGCGGCCTGATCCGCGCCAGCCTGTCGCAGGCCGCATGACTGACTTGCCGCAAGGACGCTGCGTTGGAGCGCGTTATGCTATAGTTATGGCGCCAAAGGCGGCGTGAAGGGCGAGCGATTAGTATGGGCTATTCCTATGTAAACCGGTTTCGCGAGGCACTCCTCGGGTTGAGGCGTGAAGGCCGCTATCGCGTGTTCACGGACATCGTCCGCCGCCGGGGCGACTATCCCCGCGCGGACTATCACGGCGCCGGCACGCCCCGGCCCATCACGGTGTGGTGCAGCAACGACTATCTCGGCATGAGCCAGCATCCGAAGGTATTGGCCGCTATGCACGCCGCGATCGATGCTGCCGGCGGCGGTTCGGGTGGCACGCGGAACATCTCCGGCACCACGCATTTCCATGTCGAACTGGAGGCCGAACTCGCCGATTTGCACGGTAAGGAAACGGCCCTGCTCTTCACCTCGGGCTTTGTCTCCAACGATGCGACGCTGGCCACGCTGGGCAAGCTTCTGCCGGGCTTGATCGTCTTCTCCGACGAACTCAATCATGCCTCGATGATCGAAGGCATCCGCCACGGCGGCGTCGAAAAGCGCGTCTTCAAGCACAACGATCTTGTCGATCTCGAAAGCCAGCTGCGCGCCGCCAGTCCCGACGCGCCGAAGCTGATCGCCTTCGAATCCGTCTATTCCATGGACGGCGATTTCGGCCCGATCGAGCGGATCTGCGATTTGGCCCAGAAATATGGGGCTTTGACGTATCTCGACGAAGTCCACGGCGTGGGCCTTTATGGTCCGCGCGGCGCCGGCGTCGCCGCGCGCGACGGCGCCATGCATCGCATCGACATCGTCGAAGGCACGCTCGCCAAAGCGTTCGGCGTGATGGGCGGCTATATTGCGGCGAGCACCGAGATCGTCGACTGCATCCGCTCCTTCGCGCCCGGCTTCATCTTCACGACGTCGCTGCCTCCGGTGCTGACGGCAGGTGTGCTCGCCAGCGTGCGCCATCTGAAGGAAAGCGACGTGGAGCGGGCGAAGCTGCAGGAGCGCGCCGCGCGCCTGAAGCGGCTCCTGGCCGAAGCGGGCCTTCCCGTCATGAAATCGCCCAGCCATGTCGTGCCCGTCTTTGTGGGCGATGCGGCCTTGTGCAAGCAGGTTTCGGACACCCTCCTGAAAGACCACGGCATCTACGTCCAGCCGATCAATTTCCCGACGGTGCCGCGCGGGACCGAGCGCCTCCGCTTCACGCCGTCGCCGCTCCACACGGACGCGATGATGGACGAGCTGGTCCGGGCCCTCGATGCGGTCTGGACGGCCCATCACCTGAAGCGCGCCGCCTGAGGCACCATGGCGGGGGAGAAGGCGAGTCCAGACCAGGGCGAGGAAGTCCTGATCGAATTCGTCATTCTTGGAAATGCCGCCCGGGCGACGGCCATCCATGTCCCCACGGGTACGGAAGTCTCCATTGTCGGTCCCGCCACCGCGCCCAGATCCGTGCTCGAAGCCGCAGTCGTCCGCAAGCTCGCCTATGTGATGGGCAAAGAAAAAGGCGCGAGCTAGGCCCGCGCCTTTCGGTCTTCTCTTGCAGTGTCGCTCAGCTGCGGCGCCGGCTCTTGGTTGCGGGCGCGCTTCTGCCGAGGCCGATCTTCTTTGCGAACTCCGAACGCTGCGCCGCATAGTTGGGCGCGACCATCGGATAGTCGGCCGGAAGGCCCCATTTGGCCCGGTACTCTTCGGGCGTGAGATCGTAACGCGAGCGCAAATAACGCTTCAGCATTTTTAGCTTTTTGCCGTCTTCAAGACAGATGATGTATTCGGGCGTCACAGATTTCTTCACGGTGACGGCGGGTTTCAGCGCCGTCGGTGTCTCTGCTGCCCCGCCGCCGGCCAAACCGCCAAGTGTCGCGTGCACGCTTTTGATCATCGCGGGAATTTCGGAAACGGGAATTGGGTTGTTGCTGACATAGGCGGCAACGATCTCGCTTGCGAACTTGAGAAGATCGTCGGCTTTGCCGCCGTGGTTATCACTCAGATTGCTCATACGCGCCTCTGGAACTCGCAAGGTGGTGGAAACTAGCATTGATTCTATATCACCCAGTCTAGCGGCGAATGCAATGCGAATTGGTCTCTTATTTTTGTGGTGTGGCACATATGTGTCTAATATTTAACGCCTGTCTCTTTGCGTTCCGGGCGATGAGAGTACTGGATAGGCAAATCGCGTTGCGCTAGCATTGTAAGATATGAGAACTGGCGCCGCTCGTTACTCTCGATCTTTTCGCGAATACTTACATTTCTGCATAAATAACGGCATTACGAACAAATTTGCATAGGCCTATGCGGAGAGATGGTGAACAACAGCATTCAAGCGCATAGCGCGGCGCGCCGTCGCAAGGCACCTTCGCGCTTCAGGGTCTGGCGCAAGATTTGGTAAAGCGCTACGCCTACGACCGCGATAGGTGCTTCCGGTGTCGTGCCGGTAGCGCCTGGTCTTTCTCGGCGAGGCAGTGCTATGGCGGCCATTTCGGGCGCAGCAGAGGCGCGGAACGCGCATTTCTTCACCAAGGGCCTGGCGGATGCCGACCCTGAGGTCGCCACGGCGATCAAACAGGAGCTCCGCCGCCAGCGGGACAACATCGAGTTGATCGCCTCCGAGAACATCGTCTCCAAGGCCGTCCTGGAGGCGCAGGGATCGGTCCTGACCAACAAATACGCCGAGGGCTACCCCAACCGCCGCTACTATGGCGGCTGCGAATACGTGGACGTGGCGGAGGATCTCGCCATCGACCGGGCCAAGCGCCTCTTCGATTGCAGCTTCGCCAACGTCCAGCCCCATTCCGGCGCCCAGGCGAACCAGGCCGTGTTCTTTGCGCTCCTCCAGCCGGGCGACAGCTTCATGGGCCTGAGCCTCGACGCCGGCGGCCACCTCACCCACGGCTCGCCCGTCAACCAGTCCGGCAAGTGGTTCAAGCCGATCCCCTATACGGTCCGGCGCCAGGATCACCGCATCGACATGGACGAGGTGGAGCATCTGGCGAAGGCCAACAAGCCCAAGCTCATCATCGCCGGCGGCTCGGCCTATGCCCGCTTCATCGACTTCAAGCGATTCCGCGAGATCGCCGACTCCGTCGGCGCGCTGTTCATGGTGGACATGGCGCACTTCGCGGGCCTTGTCGCGGGCGGCGTGCATCCCAATCCGCTCGAGCACGCCCACGTCGTGACGACGACCACGCACAAGACGCTGCGCGGACCGCGCGGCGGCATGATCCTCTCGCGCGATGCCGAGCTCGGAAAGAAGATCAACTCGGCCGTGTTCCCGGGCCTGCAGGGCGGACCGCTGATGCACGTGATCGCCGCCAAGGCCGTCGCCTTCGGCGAAGCCTTGAAGCCGGAGTTCAAGCTTTACGCCCGCGCCATCGTCGAGAACGCGAAGGCGCTCGCCGAGACGCTGCATGCGCAGGGCCTCGACATCGTGTCGGGCGGCACGGATACGCATCTGATGCTGGTTGATCTCAGGCCCAAGAAAGCGACGGGCCGGGCCGCCGAGAAAGCGCTCGATCGCGCGCACATCACCACCAACAAGAACGCCATCCCGTTCGATACGGAGAAGCCCGCGATCACGTCGGGCATTCGTCTGGGCACACCTGCCGGCACGACGCGCGGTTTCGGTCCCGGCGAGTTCCGCGAGATCGGCAAGTGGATCGTCGAAGTGGTCGAAGCAGTGGCCAGGGCGGGCGAAGCCGGCGACGCGACGGTCGAAGCGGCCGTGGGCGCGCGTGTTGCCGAGCTGTGCAGACGTTTTCCGATTTATTCGTAGTCAGGAGAAGAAGGGGCCATGCGCTGCCCGTTTTGCGGACACGACGACAGCCAAGTCAAAGACAGCCGCCCAAGCGAAGACAATTCCGCCATCCGACGGCGGCGCCATTGTCCGGCCTGCGGCGGACGCTTCACGACCTTCGAACGCGTGCAGTTGCGCGAGCTGATCGTCGTCAAGAAATCCGGACGGCGTGAGCCGTTCGAGCGTGACAAGCTCGAGCGCTCGCTGTCGCATGCGTTGCGCAAGCGTCCCGTCGAGCCCGAGCGGATCGACCGCATGGTGACGGGCATCGTGCGTCGCCTTGAGAGCATGGGCGAAAACGAAATCCCTTCGAACGTGATAGGCGAACTGATCATGCAGGCGCTCTCGAGCCTCGATAAGGTCGCCTATGTGCGTTTCGCCTCCGTCTATCGCAATTTCCGCGAGACCAAGGACTTCGAAGCGCTCATCGGGGAGATGGAAGGCGGGGAGTGAGCGCAGGCGACGATATTCGTCACATGCGCCATGCCCTGCGTCTGGCCGAGCGTTCGCTCGGCACCGTTGCCCCCAATCCCGCCGTCGGTTGCGTGATCGTGTCGCCGGACGGCCGCATCGTCGGCCGCGGGCGAACCCAGATGGGCGGGCGGCCGCATGCGGAGACCGTGGCGCTGGAAGCCGCCGGCGCGCAGGCGCGCGGTGCGACGGCTTACGTCACGCTCGAGCCCTGCTCGCATCACGGGCAGACGCCGCCTTGCGCGGATGCGCTGGTCGCCGCCTGTGTCGCGCGCGTGGTTGTGGCTGTCGAAGATCCCGACGAACGCGTGAACGGCGGCGGCACTGCACATCTGCGCGATGCGGGCATCGCCGTCGATGTGGGCCTCTTGAAGGAGCAGGCGGCCGACCTCAACCGCGGTTTCTTTTTGCGCGTCGGCGCCGCACGCCCGCTCGTCACGCTCAAGATCGCGCAAAGTCTCGACGGACGGACGGCGAGCGCGTCCGGCGAAAGCAAGTGGATCACCGGTCCGCAAGCCCGCGCCTACGGCCATCTCCTGCGCGCGCGCCACGACGCGATCCTCATAGGCATCGAAACCGCGCTTGCCGACGATCCCGAACTGACGTGCCGCGTTCCGGGTCTCGAAACGCGCTCGCCCCTGCGCATTGTGCTCGACACGCGGCTGCGTCTGACCGAATGGTCGAAGCTCGCGCAGACGGCGCGCGATGTCCCGACGCTCGTTTTTACGTCGAAATCACCTGGCGGACCGCTTGCCGCCTGCGGCGTGGATATCGTGCAGGTACAGCGCGACGCGCGCGGCCGGCCCGATCTGAGCCTCGTGCTGAAGGACCTCGCGGGCCGCGGCATCACCCGCCTCCTTGTCGAGGGCGGCGCCAGCGTTCATGCCTCGTTTCTCGATCGCGGCTTCGCCGACCGGCTGGAAGTCTTCGGGGCGCCGACCGTCCTGGGCGGCTCAGGCAGGGCCGCCGTCGATGCACTCGCGGCCTTGAGCCTTGACGAGGCGCCGCGTTTCAAGCGCATTGGTATCAAACCCTTAGGCGCCGACGTGCTGGAAAGCTTCGCCGCCACAGCCTAAATAGTGAGCCATGTTCACCGGAATCGTTACAGATGTCGGTCAGGTCCGGCGCATCGAGAAGCGCGGCGACACACATATCGTGATCGCAACGCAGTACGACGCAAGCACCATCGACGTCGGCGCTTCGATCGCCTGCTCGGGCGCCTGCATGACCGTCGTCGACAGAGGCAGCGCGAAGGATCGCTGGTTTGCATTCACCGCATCGGGCGAAACGTTGTCCAAGACGACGCTCGGCGACTGGAAGGTCGGCGATGCCATCAATCTCGAGCGGCCCCTGCGCGTGGGCGATGAACTGGGTGGCCATATCGTTTCCGGGCATGTCGACGACACGGCCGAGATCGTCAGCGTCCTGCCTGAAGGCGAGTCGACCCGCGTGATTTTTGAGGCGCCGCGGCCGCTCGCACGATTCATTGCGCCCAAGGGCTCCGTCGCGCTCGACGGCGTCTCGCTCACCGTCAACGAAGTCGACGGCGCGCGCTTCGGCGTCAACATCATCCCGCACACCTTTCAGGTGACGACGTTCGGCCGCGCTAGGCCGGGCAAGAAGGTCAATCTCGAGGTCGATCTCTTTGCCCGCTACGTGGCGCGGCTGGTGAAGGGTTAGAGGATGTTCCGCGACCATCTTTCGTCGATCGAAGAGTTGATCGAGGAAGCGCGCAACGGCCGGATGTTCGTCCTCGTCGATGCCGAGGACCGCGAGAACGAAGGCGATCTCGTCATTCCGGCGCAAATGTGCACGCCGCAGGCCGTCAACTTCATGGCGAAATACGGACGCGGGCTCATCTGCCTGGCGCTCACCGGCGAGCGCGCCGCGGCGCTCGAGATTCCGATGATGTCCGCCGTCAACGGCACGACCAACCAGACGGCGTTCACGGTTTCCATCGAAGCCAGGGAAGGCATCTCGACGGGCATCTCCGCGCACGACCGTGCGCGCACGATCTCCGTCGCGATCGATCCCACCAAGGGTCCGAGCGACATCGTTTCACCGGGGCACGTGTTTCCACTTGTCGCGCGCCATGGCGGCACGCTGGTGCGGGCGGGCCATACGGAAGCCGCCGTCGATATCCCCCGTCTCGCCGGGCTTTACCCCGCGGGTGTGATCTGCGAGATCATGAACGACGACGGCACGATGGCGCGTCTGCCCGATCTCGTGCAGTTCTCACAGCTTCACGGTCTGAAGATCGGCACCATCGCCGATCTCATCGCCTATCGCCGCAAATACGACCATTTCGTCACGCGCGTCGCGGAGGCGCCGTTCCGCAGCCACAATGGCGGCGAGTGGAAGATGATCGTCTACGCCAACACGCTCGAATATGCGGAGCATATCGCGCTCGTGAAGGGCAATATTCGTTCGGGCGGCCCCGTGCTCGTGCGCATGCACGCGCTCAACATCTTCAGCGATCTCCTGGGCTACCAGCCGTTCGAGCGCGATGTGCTGGGCGAGTCCATGCGCATCGTGGCGGAGGAAGGCCGCGGCGTCGTGGTGGTGCTTCGCCAGACAAAGCCCACTTTCGTGTCGGACATCATCACGGGACGGACATCGGAAGACGTCGAACGCAGGCGCGTCAAGGAATATGGCGTCGGCGCGCAGATCCTGCTCGATCTGGGCGTACGCGACATGACACTTTTGACGGACACGCCGGAGAAGAAGATTGTGGCCCTAGACGGCTACGGCTTGAACGTCGTCGGAACACATGCGATCCGCGGCGGATCGGGAGGATAGGGGCATGAACGCGAACATCCTGATCATCGAAGCGCGGTTCTACGAGCATATCTCCGACAAGCTTCTGGACGGCGCCGCGGCCGCGCTGGAGAAGGCAGGCGCGAATTTCGATCGCATCGCCGTGCCGGGCGCGCTCGAAATCCCGGTCGCGGTTCTTTTCGCGGCCAAGGCCAGCGAAGGGGCGGGCAAAACCTATGACGGCTTCATCGCGCTCGGCTGCGTGATCCGCGGCGAGACCTACCATTTCGAAATCGTCTCCAACGAATCCGCGCGCGGCCTGATCGATCTGGCGCTCGAGCACGGGCTCTGCATCGGCAACGGTATCCTCACGGTCGAGAACGAAGAGCAGGCGTTGGACCGCGCCAGGCGCGACGGTCTCGACAAGGGTGGCGATGCGGCGCGCGCCTGCCTGGCGCTGATCGAGCTCAAGGCTCGACTGGGTGCACGACGGTGACGCAAAACGTCGACAGCGCGGCGCGTCATGCGGCAAGACTGGCCGCCGTGCAGGCGATCTACCAGATGGAACTGACCGCGCTGGACGCCGAGGCGGTGATCGAAGAATTCCTCGTGCATCGTTTCGTGGAGTCCGCGCCGTCGGCCCGACCGGATTCGGAATTCTTCGCCGACATCGTGCGCGGCGTGCCGCACAGACAGAAAGAGATCGACCGGGCCATAGCCCAATGCCTGGCGGCGGACTGGAAATTCTCGCGCATCGACTCCATCCTCCGTGCGATCCTGCGTGCCGGAAGTTTCGAGTTGATCGTGCGCGCCGACGTGCCCGCGAAGGTCGTCATCGACGAATATCTCGACATCACGCACGCATTCTTCCAGGGCGACGAGCCGGGCTTCGTCAATGCTGCGCTCGACAAGCTTGCGCGCGACAAGCGCGTGGCGGAATTCGGCGAACGCGATGACAAGCGGCAGGGCTGACAGGCGTCCCGGCGAATTCGCGCTGATCGCGGAGCTGTTCGCGCCATTGTCGAAGAACGCTCCGGGCGCCTTCGGCCTGACGGACGACGCCGCCGTTCTCGCATTGCCGCCCGATCACGAGCTTGTCCTCAAGACCGATGCGGTCGTCGAAGGCGTGCACTTCTTCAAGACCGACCCGCCCGGCGCGGTCGCGCAAAAGGCGCTGCGGGTCAATCTCTCCGACCTTGCGGCGAAGGGGGCCGTGCCTGCGGGCTACCTGATGGCACTGCTTCTGCCGGACTGGCCCGGCATGGCTTGGCTGCGCGCGTTTGCGGACGGCCTCGCGGCCGACCAAGTGGCCTTCGGCTTGTCGCTTATGGGCGGAGACACGAGCGCGACGCCGGGCCCACTGGCCGTTTCGATCTCGGCCTTCGGCTATGTGCCGGCCGCTGCGATGATCCGCCGCGCGGGCGCCAGGCCCGGCGATCTCGTCTTCGTCTCCGGCACCATCGGCGACGCCGGTGGCGGGCTCGCTGTCCTAAAAGAGAACAGGTCCGGTGCCGAGCTCGTCGCGCGCTATCGTGTGCCCGAGCCGCGGCTGTCGCTGGGACTGGCGCTACGAGGTCTCGCCAGCGCGTCGCTCGACGTCTCCGACGGTCTGATGGCCGACCTCGGTCACATCGCCGATGTCTCGAAGGTGCGGATTGAAGTGGAGGCGGCGCGGATTCCGCTCTCGAAGGCGCTCAAGGCCTTGTGGGGCGCGGACGCCGCAAACCGTGCGGCCACGGCGGGTGACGACTACGAGATCGCGTTCACCGCGCCGGCGTCGCGCCGCGGCGATGTCGCGAACGCCGCAGCGCGGTCAGGTGTCGCGGTCACCGAGATCGGTCGCGTCGTCGCGGGCGCGGGCGCGGTTCTCCTTGATGCATCGGGCCGCGACATCGCCATCGCGAAACGCGGATACACACATTTCTGAGGTAACCGATAACGGTCTTTTAGTCTGTCTTTGCGATACTCTTGGAATGCGTATCGTATCGCTCATCGTCCTCGCACTCCTCGTCGCCAGCTTCACGCACGCACTCGCCGGCACGACCGGCTCGCACGAGCCCGGCACCAGCGTGGAGATGCCTTATCTGATCGCGCCGGTCGTGGTGAACGGCAGGCTCGACTCGAACGCCTACGTCTCGAGCCGGGTCATCGCGTCGTCGCCGACGGCCACCATCGTCGTGCGCGGCAAATTGCCGTTCATTCAGGACGCCTTTGTTCGGGACGTGAACGCCGCGCCGATCGGCAAGGCCGACGATCCGGCGACGGTCGACGTGCCGGCGCTGACGGCGCGGCTTCTGGCCGACGCCAAGCGGGTCGCCGGAGCCAACCTCGTCAGCACGATCGAGATCATCCGCATCCAGGTCGCCCCGCTGCACCCCGGCACGCACAGCTAATTCCCCGCAACTGCGGCCATTTTTCCTCCAACAATTCCCGACGGATCACGTTGCGCGCGCGGCCGGCTTTTGGCATGGTCCGCCGCCTTTGAGTCCGGCCTCTCCCGGCCGGCGTTGAGGCTTGTGCTTTTCAGGGGGCGGCCGCCCTACGCGCGCGGCTCGCACGCAACTCCCGCGACAGATCGGTAAAGGACGAGGCGATGGACTATCAAACGGAACTCTTATTGGTGCTGCTTTGCGGCGGCGCGGCCCTCATCTACGGCGCTTGGACGATCCGCTCCGTGCTGAGCCTGAGCCCGGGTAACCCCCGCATGCAGGAGATCGCCGCCGCGATTCAGGAAGGCGCCGCTGCCTATCTCAACCGTCAGTATACGACCATCGCCATCGCCGGCGTCGTGATCTTCGCGCTCGCCTTCTGGATCTTCGGCTGGCAGGTCGCCGTGGGCTTTCTCATCGGCGCCACGCTCTCCGGTCTTGCCGGCTATATCGGCATGAACGTGTCGGTGCGTGCGAACGTCCGCACGGCGGAAGCCTCGCGTCACGGTCTGGCGCAGGGCCTTTCGGTGGCGTTCCGCTCGGGGGCCGTGACCGGCATGCTGGTCGTGGGCCTCGGCCTTCTGGGCGTTGCGGGCTACTACATGTTCCTCACGCGCGGCCTCGGTCTCGACATCGCCGATGAAACGCAGGGGCGCGTCATCACGGTTGCGCTCGTGGCGCTCGGCTTCGGCGCTTCGCTGATCTCGATCTTCGCCCGTCTCGGCGGCGGCATCTTCACCAAGGGTGCGGACGTCGGCGGCGACATGGTCGGCAAGGTGGAAGCGGGCATTCCCGAAGACGATCCGCGCAATCCCGCCACCATCGCCGACAATGTCGGCGACAACGTGGGCGACTGCGCCGGCATGGCCGCCGACCTCTTCGAGACCTTCGCGGTGACGACGGTCGCGACCATGGTTCTCGCCTCGATCTTTTTCACCGGCGAGGACCGCCTGCACCTGATGCTTTATCCGCTCACGATCTCGGCGACCTGCATCATCACCTCGATCATCGGCACGTTCTTCGTGCGCCTGGGCTCGAGCAAGTCGATCATGGGCGCGCTCTACAAGGGCGTGGTCGCGACGGGTGTGCTGTCGCTCATCGCGCTGTGGCCGCTGACCGATTACATCGTCGGACTGCACAGCGAACTGACGACGAGCACCGGCAGTACGTTCACGGGCGAGTCGCTGTTCTTCTGCGGCGTCATCGGCTTGGCCGTCACGGGTGCCATCATCTGGATCACGGAATACTATACCGGCACGGGCTTCCGTCCGGTGAAGGTGATCGCGCAGGCCTCGGTCACGGGTCACGGCACGAACGTGATCCAGGGTCTCGCGATCTCGATGGAATCGACTGCGATGCCCGCTCTCGTCATCTGCGTCGGCATCATTTCGACCTACATGCTGGCGGGCCTCTTCGGCATCGCCATCGCGGTCTCCACGATGCTGTCGCTGGCCGGCATGATCGTGGCGCTCGACGCCTTCGGCCCGGTCACGGACAACGCGGGCGGCATCGCCGAAATGGCGGGCCTTGAAGGCGATGTGCGCAAGACAACGGACGCGCTCGACGCGGTCGGCAACACCACGAAAGCGGTGACCAAGGGCTATGCGATCGGTTCGGCCGGTCTCGGCGCGCTGGTGCTCTTCGCGGCGTACACCTCGGATCTGAAGTACTTCACCGGCCACTCCGACGTGTACACGTACTTCCAGGGCATGGACATGCCGAGCTTCTCGCTCCAGAGCCCGTGGGTCGTGGTCGGTCTCCTGCTTGGCGGCCTCCTGCCGTATCTCTTCGGCGGCATGGCCATGACGGCCGTCGGACGTGCGGCGTCCGCCGTCGTCGAGGAAGTGCGCCGGCAGTTCAAGGAAATGCCGGGCATCATGCAGGGCACCCAAAAGCCGAACTACGGCCGCGCGGTCGACATGCTGACCAAGGCTGCGATCCGCGAGATGATCGTTCCTTCGCTGCTGCCGGTGCTGTCGCCGATCGTGCTCTACTTCATCGTCGACGCGATCGCCGGCAAGTCGGACGCGTTCAATGCGCTGGGCGCGATGCTCCTCGGTGTGATCGTGACGGGCCTGTTCGTCGCCGTCTCGATGACCTCGGGCGGCGGCGCGTGGGACAACGCGAAGAAGTACATCGAAGACGGTCACTTCGGCGGCAAGGGCTCGGATGCGCACAAGGCTGCGGTCACGGGCGACACCGTCGGCGATCCGTACAAGGACACGGCCGGTCCCGCGGTCAATCCGATGATCAAGATCACGAACATCGTGGCACTGTTGCTTCTCGCGACGCTCGCGCACGGCGTCGGCTGATCGCTGCAAAACAAAAAAGGGCGCGCCCGGAAGAGTGCGCCTTTTTCCTTTGCTGCGTCGCGGCTCGTATCAGTGACCGCCGCCCGGACCGCCGCCGCCCGGACCGCTCGAGCCGATCGGCACGCCCGGCGTGGCGTTGAAGAGCTGCTGCAGGAAGGTGAGCTCTTTGCCCTTTGCCGGCGTCTCGCGCGTTTCGAAGGCCACGACATGGCCGTCTTTCAGACCGTAATGACGCACGTCGCTGACCCGGCCGTCCTTGTCGAAATGCACGGCGAGGATGGAACGCGTTTCCACGCGCGGGTCGAAGAACGCGATCTGCTTCTCGACGCTGGAGATATAGTACCAGGAGTCCGTTCCGAAGGTCGCCTGTGTCGAGGGATCGCCCAGGCGCTGCTGGATGCTCGTCTTGGTGTCGCCGCCGATGCGGATCGACGCTTCGCCGACAGGGTCGGGCAGATAGCCGCGTTGATTGATCACGGGCGCGCAGCCGAGAAGAAGCGCCGCCGTGAGCGATAGCGTAAGAAGCCTCATGAACCTTGTCCCTGCTCCAACCGGCCCGTGCTAACCTTGGGCGGTCGGCCTTGCAAGTGCAAGCCTTTGGGAGAACGAGTTAATGTTGAATGCGCTGCGCCGGCGGGCTGAAACACGGAAGGTGTCGGACGCACTCCTGGCCGGAACCATCGCACGCGGGCGGCGGCCCGTATTCTATGAGACGCTTGGCGTTCCCGACACCATCGATGGCCGCTTCGATCTCCTGGTGCTGCATGCCTGGCTGGTCCTGGACCGGCTGGCGCAGCAGGGCGCGGATGCGCTTTCGCAATCGCTGGTCGACGCGCTTTTCGTGCAGTTCGACGAAGCGCTCCGCGAACAGGGCGCGGGCGATATGGGTATGGGCCGACGCATGACCAAGATGGCGGATGCCTTCTATGGACGGCTGAAAGCCTATCGCGAAGCACCCGACGAGAAAGCGCTTGCCGATGCCATCCTGCGCAATCTTTATCGCGGCGACGCGGCCAAGGTTGAACAGGCCACAGCGCTCGCCATCTATGCAGCTTCGGTGCGCGAACGCCTGTCGCAGGCGGATCTCAATACGGGCGCGCCGGACTTTGGGCCCGAACCATGAGCGACCAGCCTCCTCCGATTGAACGCCTCTACGATCTCAACCGCCTGTCTGAAGCGGGCTACGAGACGACGGTCGCGCCGGGCGCCGAGGACCTGGCGAAGATCGCCCGATGGGCCGATGTCGTCGCTGTGAACCGGTTCGAGGGACAGATCTCGCTGCGCCGGCTGTCTTCGACGCGCTTCAGCTATGCGGCCCATCTGGAGGCCGACATCGTGCAGTCCTGCACGGTGACGCTCGAGCCCGTTTCGGCGAGCCTATCCCTGGAATTCACGCGCGCGCTTCACCTTGTGCCGCATGTGAAGAAGACCGTCGATTTCAGCGGCGAGCTGTCGCCGGCGGCCGCTGACGACGACGTCCCGGACGAGATCGACAGCACCCGCTACGATCTGGCGGCGCCGCTTCTGGAGGAGTTCTCCCTGGCCATCGATCCCTATCCCCGGGCCCCGGGCGTGGCGTTCGACGCGCCGGAGGCGGCCAACGACCGTCCTGAGAACCCGTTCGCGGTCCTTGGAAAGCTGAAAGAGAAGCGCCAGTAAGGCTAATTGTCATGGCAGGGCGTGACCCTGCCGCCCATCAAAAAGGCCAGGGAATTGGATGGCCGGGGCGCGCCACGCTGCCCGGCCGTGACGCGTTCTTAGGTCTTGAATCCTGAGGGCGTTTCGGGTTCACTCCGCGCCTTGTTTTGCCCGCCCCCCTCCAAACTGGCCGGCGCGTCTGAAGGACGCCAGGATGGCTGATTTGGTCGAGGGCTCATTTGGTTTGTCGCGGCCCCGAACGCAAAAGTGCTGCACACTTTCGCTGGAGCCGATTTAGATGGAGCTGATCCGCCATGGCGGTCCCCAAGAGAAAAACGTCGCCGTCCAAGCGGAACATGCGCCGTTCGCATCACCGGCTCGCGCCCGCCTCGCACAGCGAGTGCCCGAATTGCGGCGAGCAGAAGCGTCCCCATCATGTCTGCGGCTCGTGCGGGCATTACGACGGACGCGAGGTCGAGAAGGTCGAGGCCTGAGCGCTCGGCTTTCCTCGCGAGGCCACTCAGCTAGAGGCCGGATGTGACCCGCGAACTGACCGTATCGATCGATGCCATGGGGGGCGATGCCGGCCCGGGAGTCGTCGTAGCCGCGCTGGCGCGCGCGGTCCTGCGCCATCCGGCCGTGAAATATATTCTGCACGGCGATGAAGAGCAGCTGAAGCCGCTGTTCGCCAAGCGCGCCAAGCTTCTCGCACGCGTCGAGATCCGCCACACCGCCGAACGCGTGCGCATGGAAGAAAAGCCGAGCCAGGCGCTGCGCCGCGGCCGCAACACCAGCATGTGGCGCGCCATCGAATCCGTCGAGAAGAAAGAGGCCGAAGTCGCCATTTCCGCCGGCAACACCGGCGCCTTGATGGCGATGTCGATGTTCCAGCTGCGCACGCTCGAAGGCATCGACCGTCCCGCCATTGCGGCGTTGTGGCCGACCAAACGCGGACAGAGCGTGGTGCTCGATGTCGGCGCCAATGTCGCCGGCGACGCGCAGCAGCTGGTCGATTTCGCGGTGATGGGCGAGGCTTTCGCGCGCGCCATCTTAGGGCTGGAACGTCCGACCATCGGCATCCTCAACGTCGGCGCCGAAGACGTGAAAGGCAATGAGGCCGTGCGCGGCGCGGCGCACATCCTGCGCAGCGCGAAGCTTCCCATCGAATTCTGCGGCTTCGTCGAAGGCGACGACATCGCGGAAGGCACGGTGGATGTCATCGTGACCGACGGCTTTACCGGAAACGTGGCGCTGAAGACCGCGGAAGGCACGGCCAAGCTGGTCGTGCATTTCCTGCGCACGGCGCTCCGGCGCGATCCTCTGAGCCGGATCGGTGCCTTTATCGCCAGCGGCGCGTTAATGACGTTGCGGCGCAAGCTTGACCCGCGTGCCGCGAATGGCGGAATCTTCCTGGGGCTGAACGGTGTCGTGGTCAAAAGCCACGGCGGCACCGATGCGATGGGCTTTGCAAGTGCACTCGATATGGCGATCGACATGGCCAGGGCCGACGTGATCCCGAAGATCCTCGCCGATCGCGCGGCGGTCGTACCCCTGCAAACGCAAGCTGCGGGAGCTGCTGCTTCGTGACCGTCATTCGCTCGCAAGTGATCGGCCTCGGCGCGTATCTGCCGGAGACCGTTCTCACCAACACTGAGCTCGCAAAAAAAGTCGACACAAGCGACGAATGGATCGTCGAGCGCACCGGCATCCGCGAGCGGCGCGTCGCCAAGCCCGGCGAGAAAACATCCGACCTCGCGGTGAAAGCGGCGGAAGCCGCACTGGCCGACGCGAAGATCTCCGTCGACGAACTCGATCTGATCATCGTTGCGACCACGACACCGGACGAAACCTTCCCGTCCGTCGCCACGCGCGTGCAGGCGCGTCTCGGCATGACTCGCGGCGCGGGCTTCGACGTGCAGGCGGTGTGCTCCGGTTTCGTGTTCGCGGTCGCGACGGCGGACAATTTCATCAAGGCGGGTGCGGCGAAAACAATCCTCGTCATCGGCGCCGAGACGATGTCGCGTCTGATGGACTGGACCGATCGCACGACCTGCGTGCTGTTCGGCGACGGCGCGGGCGCGATCGTGTTGCGCGCAGGCGAAGGCGAGGGCAAGCCCACCGATCGCGGCGTGCTCAACGCCGAACTTTATTCCGACGGACGTCTGCACGATCTGCTTTACGTCGACGGCGGTCCGTCTTCGACGCAAACGACGGGCTTCCTGCGCATGCAGGGCAAAGATGTGTTCAAGCACGCGGTGACGAACACCTGCACCGCCATCGAAACATCCGCGCGCATCGGCGGCGTGAAAATCTCCGATATCGATTGGATCGTGCCGCATCAGGCGAACCAGCGCATTCTCGACACGACGGCGAAGAAGCTGCACGTACCACTGGAGCGTGTGGTCTCCACCATAGCGCACCACGGCAACACGTCGGCCGCGTCCGTGCCGCTGGCGCTCGCCGTGGCCGTCGCCGACGGGCGCATCAAGCGGGGCGATCTGGTGCTTCTGGAAGCGATGGGCGGCGGCTTTACCTGGGGCGCCGCTCTGATCCGTTGGTAGGCTTATTAACAGATTCCCCTATCCCTTTGAGATTGACGGCAAATCGCCTCCCGCCTAGGCTTTGGGCCTGATCAAGGGAGTCGATTCTTCATGACGACGAACACCCTGACCCGAGCCGACCTCACGGAGGCGGTGTTCCAGGCGGTCGGCCTGTCCCGCAACGAATCGGCCCAGATGGTCGAGGACATGCTCGAGGAAGTCTGCGACGCGCTGGCCCGCGGCGAGACGGTGAAGCTCTCCTCCTTCGGCACCTTCGCGGTGCGCCAGAAATCCCAGCGCATGGGGCGCAACCCCAAGACGGGCGACGAAGTGCCCATCGCGCCGCGCCGCGTGCTGGTGTTCCGGCCGAGCCATGTGCTCAAGGCCATGATCAACGGCGAAACGCCCGATCTCGAGATCACGGAATGACGTCAGTGCTTGCGTCCGTCGCCGCGGCGAGAGGCAAATCGCCCGAAGCCTTCCGCACCATCAGCGAAGTGTCGATGGAGCTCGACGTGCCGCAGCACGTGCTGCGCTTCTGGGAGACGCGGTTCTCCCAGGTGCGTCCCATCAAGCGCGCCGGGGGACGGCGGTTCTATCGCCCGGAAGACGTGGCGCTGCTGCGCGGCATCCGTTCGCTGCTTTATTCCGACGGCTACACGATCAAGGGCGTGCAGAAAGTCCTGCGCGACAAGGGCTGGCGGCATGTCGCCGAACTCGGCCGCAACGCGCAGGCCGACGGCGTGGCGCCGTGGCGCGCGCTCGACGACTATCCGGCCGACGATGCCGGCGACACGCTGGCGGCGCTGCCGCATGTCGATCTGAAAAGCGCCGATCTGCGCGAAGCCGACAAGGAAACCGGCGCCCGCGCGGCGATCTCGGCCTTGATGCGCGCCCACGCCGACGCGACGGAGAAGGTCGCGCTGGAAGAGCACAAGCGCGTCCGGCTGGAACTGCTGCTGGCCGAGCTTCTGGTGATGCGCGATCGCGTGCGGACGGTGAAGCCGAAGATTTAAGGCGCGACCTTTTTCGAGTTGAAACGCTCTCCGTCCGTCATCGCCCGGTCGCGCGAAATAGCGCGATCCGGGCGACCCATTTTCCAGGACGCCGCTGCGAAAATTGGGTCACCCGGACGCGCTCGCGCGCCGGGTGATGAGGGTTGGAGGAGGGACTGTTCAACCGCATCCAAACCTGCTCGGACATAAATAATGGGCTTTCGGCTGGTTGCCGGGCCGATAGCCCCCGACTATAGTCCGCGGCCCTCGGCGGGGTTTCCCCGCCTTTTTGGTAACGGAGCGTGGCGCAGCCTGGTTAGCGCACCAGTCTGGGGGACTGGGGGTCGTGGGTTCAAATCCCGCCGCTCCGACCAAAAGACAAGCTAAATCAGTAATATAAGGAAGCGGTACCGGGATACTCATGCCGAAAATGGCCTGGGGACACTGCGAGGGACACGAAATCCGGTGATACCGGACAGCCCTGTTGAAACTGCAGGACGGGCATATTGCGTTCCCCGGTGTCCCTGTCAGTGGTGTGTGCCCCCATGGAGAACAAAGAAAGAACTCGTGCGCAGGGCACTTTTGTGTCTAGCTGAATGTGAGGGGCCGGTTGAGTCGATCCGTGCCTGTGGTGCGAGCGGGGAAAGTCAGTGGCTGAATTGGAGAGCTTACGCAAAGCACGCGGCGCATTCTTCACGCCACCCGAGATTTGCGCCTACATCGCAGAATGGGCAATCCGCAACGGTGACGATCTTGTTCTAGAGCCGTCGTGCGGCGAAGCCGCGTTTCTCCTTGAGGCCGCGGCGCGTCTTCGCAAACGCGGCTCTGACGATCTCTTTCTGCAAGGCCAACTTCACGGCGTCGAAATTTACAAAGCCTCTGCCGACGCGGCACGCGCGGCGCTGTCAGGCAGCGGGTATGAGGTGACGATCCGCGTTGGCGACTTCTTTGACGAAGTACCGAAAGCGCAATTCAACGCGGTGATCGGCAACCCGCCCTATGTTCGCTACCAGCAACACACGGGTGGCGCTCGGGCTAAGAGCCTTGAGGCTGCGTTGGCGGAAGGCGTCCGGCTCAACGGCTTGGCGAGTTCATGGGCGGCGTTCGTCGTCCATGCAGCGCGCTTCCTAAAACCTGATGGCAGATTGGGACTTGTGCTGCCGGCCGAGCTTCTCAGCGTGAATTATGCCGCGCCTGTTCGCCGGTTTCTGCTGCAGCGCTTCGGCCGCGTGCGCTTGGTGATGTTTGAGAATCTTGTGTTTCCCGGCGTGCTTGAGGAAGTAGTGTTGCTTCTGGCAGAGGGCCACGGCGGCGCGAAGTGCTTTGAAGTGTATCAGGCGCGCGACGTTGCAGCGCTGGCGGCAATCAATGCGACTTCGTGGAAAGAGCATCGCCCGGAAGATGGCGCGAAGTGGACGCCCGCTCTGCTCAATCCGTCGATCTTTGAACTCTACCAACGGCTTTGTAATGACGGCTTTGAAAAGCTCTCAGCGTGGGGCCAAACCTACCTCGGGGCCGTGACCGGCAATAACGACTACTTCTCCCTGTCGCGTGAGCAAGCAACAAAGCTCCGGCTCAAGGCGACAGAACTTGAGCGCATTTCGCCGCCAGGATCACGCCACCTTCGCGGCCATCACTTCACCGATGCAGCATGGGAAGCGATGGCGGAGAGCGGTGCGCAATGTTTGCTGTTCTATCCGCGGCGTGCGCCTTCTGCAGCGGCCCAACAATACATTGCCAAGGGCCAGAAAGAGGGCGTGCATAAAGCGTACAAATGCATGGTGCGCACGCCTTGGTGGCGCGTACCCCTGGTTGACGTGCCGGACTTGTTCTTGACCTACATGAACCACGACCGCCCGCGCTTGATCGCCAATGAAGCCCGCGCGCACATTCTAAATTCGCTGTACGGCGTGAATTTGCATCATGGCCGAAAGCAACTCGGCAAGGAACTCTTGCCAATCGCGAGCCTGAACAGCCTCACGCTGCTTGGTGCAGAAATGGTCGGACGCGCGTATGGCGGCGGCCTTTTGAAACTTGAGCCGCGTGAGGCTGACTTTCTTCCCATGGCGTCGAAAGAGACGCTTGAGCAATGCAGCGATGAACTCAGGGCCATTTCACCGCAATTGGCTCCCGCGCTTCGCCAAGGCGACGTACCGCGCGCCGTCGAGATGGTAGATAACGTTGTGCTCAAGGGCGCGTTGAAGATCACTGACGCCGATATCAAGACGCTCAGGGACGCGCGCGAAATCTTTTTCGAGCGCCGTAAGTCAAGGGGCAAGGGGGACCGTGGCGAGAGTAGATGATCTTCTGGCGGCCGGGCTCCGGAACCTTCCGGCAAAGCCGCCCGACACTGCAAAGCAGGCTGAAAAGAAGCGATACAGCGAGCTTGCATCGCAAGCACTCGCGCTCGCGTTTGCAGAGGAATTGAGGCAGCGAGGACTGAAGGGTACGCGACCGGCTCCCGCTGGCGAATTAGATCAGTCTGGCGCAGAACGCAGAATGGCGGGCGGCATTGGCGCAAAGAAGGTGGACGTGACTTGGGCGACTGAAGAATCCGGTCTTCTATTCGCCATCTCAATCAAGACGATCAACTTCGGCGACGGTGGCACGGGTAATTATCAGAAAAACCTCACGAACCGTCGAAGTGACATGCTGATAGAAGCTGTGACGTTGCATCGCCGCTTTCCCTATGCCGTGCTTGCCGGGTTTATGTTCCTCGACAAAGGGGCGGAATTGGATGGAACGACGAAACGGCGTTCTACATTCGTCAACGCTCATGCCCGCATGAAGATTTTCACCGCGAGACCCGATCCGGCAGGCCGCGACGAGCAATTTGAGCGGCTCTACATCTTCTTGATGGACGCATCGCCGCAAAAGGTAAGTGTGCGGGCGTATCCCATTGGCGAGCTAGCGAAACCCGTTACCCTGCGCGACATGTTTGACGATTTGGTGCGGCTTGTAGCGGAGCGAAATCCCGACTTCTATGAAGAGGTCAACGGCAATCTCGTTTCGGTTCGATCCTAGATCATCCGAAAATCAGGTTGACCTCAGCTCCAATGCACTGGTGCTGTGATTACGACGGACACCTGCCGCGCGTCCACCTGTCTCACTCTCGACATGCCTACAACAACGCGCGCCAGCTTGCGCGGCCTGATAAAGACTGGCTTCAACCGTAGCGGTCGACAAACATGCAGCCGGACGTCCTTGCGCATCGCCGCCTGCGAAAAAGCCCGTTCGATATCTCGATCCGACAACGCCCGTCGGCGAAACAGGCAACGAAGCGGCGCGCTTTGTCCCCCAACTGTCTCTCTTCACACGCGCGCGGCGGCGGTGCAGACTCCGGCGGTCGACGGTTCTTTGACATCGTGAAGCTTGAAACGGGTGGGGGCCTTCGGCGCCGTGCGGCGTCGCGGCCGTAAGATTCGCCGCAGAGGCGCGGAGAAAAAGATTCGGCGCGGCGGCGGTTTCGCCCAGGACGCAGCAAGATATCGCGCGACCGGCCTTCGCTCAGAAAGGGCCGCGCGCCAAGGCGCCCCGCGCCTCCTCCGCGACCGTCGCCCCTTTTTCTCTGCGCCTCTGCGGTTCAATCGTCTTGTCCGGCGGCCTCTGCTCCCGAACCGGAAGAGACGTACACGGACGAATAATTCGCTGCTAGTCCCCTGATCCCGTCCGCGGCCGCGGACGCGGGATCGCGAATAAGCCGCATGGTCATTGGCTCAAACGCACGCGCCGCGCGGAGCGAAATTTTCATGCCCCTGTTATTGTCGCTGTTACCAGGGATTCGGCGCTCGCCGTGCGCGCGTCGTTCGCGGCGCTCTTTCGAGCGTCTGGGCCTTTCCGTGTCAATATGATCCGGTCCTTTTTCCCTGACATCGGAAGGCGACACGGATGAACGACTTGGAACTCGATCAAATGCAGAAGGCCTATAAGGCGGCAGTCGAGCAATGGATCGCTGCCATAAAGCATGAAGAGGCGTTGGCCTCAGTCAATCACACCGCAGCTGAAGTCGACCGATGGGAGCAGGCGCATTTCGAGGAAGACAGCATTCGGAGCAAAGTGAAGGCCGCGAAAAAACGATACGAAGACGCACTGCGCAAAAAGCTCTATCACTTTTGAACGAGGCGGCGGAGCCGATTCCGGGCTCGCTCAGGAATGAACGGTCGCAAGATCCGGACGGGAACCCGGCTCCTTTTCCCGCGCCTGTTTTTTCGTCCGCTGAGGCCGGGCTTTTGCGCTGGCCGCTTTTGCTATTTCGGCGATGATTTTGACCACGGGAGACTGCCAGCGCGCCTGGGTCGTCAACATCCAGCATTCGTATTTCGGCGGGTCGTCGATCGGAAGCTCTACAAGAGTGCCGTTCGCGAATTCGCGCTCGAATATCAATCTCGGAGCCATCGCGACATAGTCACTCCCGATCGGCCGGCTCTTGATGAGCTCGTGATCGTCGGTGATGAAGGCCTCGAGATTCTTTCTGGCTTCGGGAGTGATATCGCCAAACCAACGCAGCATGTTGGCCGGCATCGGGAAACTCGTCACCGGATATTCGAGCAGTCGGGCGGGAGCGACGTATTGCTCGCGGGCCAGCGGGTGGCTGGGGCTCACGGCCGCCACGTCCAGGTCCTCGAATATCTTCACCCGGATCAGGTCGCCGTGCGCTTCCGCGTAAACCGCACTGCAGAATATCAAATCGTACTTCCCGCCGCGCAGGGACTGAATCATCGTGTCGATCCGTTCCTGGCGCGATTCAATCTGCAGGTGTGGGAATTTCACCGTGAGGTGATTGATGACGTCGGGAAGGGGTTTGATCCTCGTAACGCCGCCAACGCCGATCCTCAACCGTCCGGTCTCTCCGCCGGCCAGGCGCGCGACGTCGCGCTTCAGGGCGGTCACCGCCTTCAACACGCCCTCGGCGCGCTCGACAACGTACAGCCCGAACTCCGTTGGCCGGGCTGCGCCGCCATCGCGGTCGAACAGCTTTACTGCAAGTTCCGCCTCGAGACCGGCGATGCTCTTGCTCAGTGAGGGCTGAGACATATTGAGCCGCCGCGCTGCGCCGCTGAAGCTTCCCGCGCGGCAGATTTCGACGATCTGCTGAAGGTGTCTCAGTTCCATGCACAGAGGTTATACCATCATTCCCCGCATTCCCTGTGAGCCAATATCGCGCTTGGTAAAGACCCCTATTCGCCTCGGGGCTTGGGCGATACCGGCGTAAACCAAATGGGTGACGTCCAGGCGCGCTGCTGGATTGTCGCCGGTGCCCTTTCGGGCAGCTCCAGGTTATTGCGAATTGCGAGCCAGGTGGACCAACGCGGCGTCGGAATTTCGAGCGCACGCGCATAATAAACCGCGGGCTTTGCGGGATCGAATTCCGGATCGACCCAGACAGCAGTCAGCACCGCGGCGCCGATCGTGTTGGTATAGGCTCCCGTTTTCAGGTTCACCGTGTTGCCGACAACCGGCGCGCGGCCGGTCTTCGGGTCATCCTTGCGGTCACCCGACAACGCCGCATCGAAGACCTTTTCCTTGTAGTTGTCACCGTCGAGCCAGATCTTGATGATCTGTATGCGGTCGAGATTGGCGCCATCGGGGTCCTTTTCGGCCTGCAGGATAAAGCGTGGTGCGCCCGCGGGTGCAGGCTTTGCGGGAAGGTCGCTGCCCATGGGCACGCCCTTGGCGTAGGCGTCGGCGACCCAATTGGCCCGCGTGAGAAGACCGGGAGCGAAGCCCCAGCCTCCGAACATGCGCAGACGAATACGGGTACCCGTCGTGGCGAAAGTCTCTTTCCGCTTGAGGGCGGCGAAGATGGCATTGCGCGTATTCTCCTCGGCCCAGACGCCCGTTATGGCGGCGTTGCTGAACTGCAGCGGGTCATTCTCGCGTTGCCCATTCGGCCTTACTCCCGGTCCGCCTTTTTCGTCCATTCCAAGCGCCCGTCTCGCCGCGTCGCCGCGGGGCAGCATCGTCTGGGGATCAAGGCCGCTAATGGCGCCGGCATAGGCATCCGCTGCGCTGGCGCTGAGTCCATTGTGAATGTCCGACGCGCCGACGATGCCCATCTTGAACGGATTGACGCCGACGCGCGATTGAATGACGAGGCCGCGGCCATACGCTTCACGCACATAGGAGCCGTGCTGGTTGGGTTGCGTTTCGCCCCTGTAGATTCGATCCATAATCTCGAAGTTCGCGAATTCGTCTTCGGGCGAAAGCTCGGGCGTAGTGTCCGAGGAGCCTTTCGTTTGTGCGATCTCCACAAGCGGCTCGTTGAGCGCGCGCTCCAGAGCGTAGGCTTCGTCGATCGGCCTGCCGTCCGACATGTTCCAGTCGAAGTCCCGCCCGTCGCTCAAATTGCTGTTGTGCGGGATCGCGAGCACGTCGATGCCCTGCTTGCGGACGGCTTCCAGATATTTCCAAAGATCCTCCGGCTTGTTCGAATCGACCGCCGTGAAGGGCGCCGGTGCGTGATCGGAATTGAAGATCACGTTTCGATGCATGTGGATGCCCTCGCCGGGTGTCGCCGTCCATTCATAGGCGACAAAGGTGGTGAACTTGCCCGGCTCATAATTGTCGTTCGCGGCCTTCATCTCGACGTTCCAGCCGTCGGACGCGGCTGCCGCGTCCTTCAAAGTCTGCAGTGCCTCGCGATCACCCCCGAATATCGCTATCGCGGCTCTCATGAAGGCCCCACGGCCGCCCGTGCGAAGCTCCTGGCCGAATTTGGTTTTCGAAAAAGCGCTGTCGGGATTGTCGAGTTGTCGCAGCGCGCCCAGGAATTCGGAGTGATCGGTCACGGCGGTGAAGTCCAGCGGCCAGGCGCGTCTGGCCGGCACGTCGACAGGCGAATCGATGCCCTGCTCCTTGGCCAACTGAACGGCGGGAACCATGACGGTTTCGCCGCGTGCGAATTTGTAGGCCTGATCGGGCGTGACCTTCGTGCCGAACGTCCAAGCGTCGAACGACATGACCGTATGAAGATGCAATTCGCCAAAGTAGGCGCGACGCTGGTCGGGTGAGATGCTGCTGTGATATTTGGCGCCGGGCGGCGTCGAAGCTTCGTCAGCGAGGGACCCCACCGGAATCCCCGCGAGCACGGTACATAAGATCAAAGTCCTGACGCGCTTCACGACCATTCTCCTTTTCAGCGGATCAAAATCCAATCTCTGTGTGCATTACGCCTTTGCAGGCGTGAACCAAATCGGCGACGTCCAGGCACGTTCCTGGATCGTTGCCGCGGCATCCTTCGGAATCGGCAGGTGACTCTTAATCGCAAGAAGCGTGCTCCAGCGCGGTGTGGGGATCTCGAGCACGCGTGCGTAGTAGACGGCGGGGACCGCGGGGTTGAATTCGGGGTCCTGCCAAACTGTTGTCAGCACCGAAGCCCCGATCGTGTTTCTATATCCTCCCGTCTTCAAATCGACGGTATTGCCAACTCCAGGCGCGCGGCCCGTCTTCAAGTTGTCCTTGCGATTGCCGGACAGGGCGACGTCGAAAAGCTTTTCCTTGTAGTCGCCGCCGTCGAGCCACAACTTGATGATCTGTATGCGGTCGAGATTGGCGCCGTCGGGATCCTTCACCGCCTGCAAAATGAAGCGCGGCGCGGACGCACCCTGAGGGGGCTCGGGCAAATCGCCGCCCATTGCAACCCCGCGCGCATAGGCCTTTCGGACCCAGTCGCCGTTTCGGATCATCTGGGGTTCGAAATCCCATCCGCCGAACATGCGTACGCGAATGCGCGTTCCGGACGTCGCGAACGTTTCCTTGCGCTTCAGGGCCGCAAAAATGGAATTGCGCGTGTTTTCCTCCGCCCAGACGCCCGTGAGGCCGGCGGAGCTGAATTTGAGCACGTCGACATAGGCCTGTCGGGAAGCATCCGAACCCGCATCGGGATCGGTAGGCACTGGTGTCTTGATGATTCCCAACGCGCGTTTGGCGGCGTCGCCAGCGGGCAGCATCGTATGCGGATCGATTCCAAAGGGCCCGCTTGCCATGCTGCTCTCGTCGGACGCGCTGAGGCCGTTGTGAATGTCGCTGGCGCCCACGACCCCGTATTTGAAGGGATTAACGCCGACCTTGGATTGAATGACGAGCCCGCGGCCGAAGGCCTGTCGGATATAACTGCCGTTCGGCTCGCTCTTGAAGGTGTTGGACACCAGCAGCCTGTCATAGATTTCGAAATTGGCGAACTCGTCGCTTGGCGAGAGGACAGGAACCGTGTCGGATTGTCCCTTGTTCTGGACGATCTCGGTCAGTGGCTCGTTCAGCGCGCGTCGTTGCGCATAAAGCTCGTCGATGGGGCGGCCGTCCGAGTCGTTCCAGTCGTACATCATCCCGCCGGAGAGATTGCCGTTGTGCGGAATGGCGATGACGTCGATCCCCTGGGCGCGGACTTTTTCGAGATAGCTCCACAAATCTTCGGGCTTTTCGGAATCGGCCGAACTGAACGGCATCGGCGCATAGTCCGAATTGAAGAACACATTGCGATGGATCGTGCCGATCGGCGTCGTCGATCTGGGGTTCTGCCGGTCGGTGACTCTCGCTGACCACTCGTAGGCGATAAAGGTCGTGAATTTTCCAGGTTCGTAATTGTCATTGGCAGCCTTTACTTCGACATCCCAGGCCTGCCGCATCACGGCGCCTGCCTTGAGAGCGGGTAGTGCCCGTCCGGCCTGCCTCGCGCGTGCCACCACGAAAAACGCCGACGGTGGGTTCTTCAGGACCATCTGGCCGATGGGCGTCTTCGCCAGCGGATTGTTAGGATCGTCCAGTTGTGTCAGGACGCCCATGGCTTCCGAATGGTCCGTGACCGCCATGAAATCGAGCGGCCACGCGCGCTTGGCCGGTATGTCCTTGTCCCCGGCCATACCTTCTTCGCGGTCGACTTGCGCGGCAGGCACCATCACCGTCTCGCCTCGGCCGAACTTGTAGGCTTGATCGGGCGTGACTTTCGTACCGAAGGTCCACGCATCGAATGACATCGTGGTGTGAAGGTGCATTTCGCCGAAAAATGCACGCCGCTGATCGGGCGGCACGTTGGTCTTGTAGGCCGCTCCGGGCGGCGTTGGGCTCTCCTGCGCGACCGCGCCGGACAACGTGAGAAGGCCGAATGTCGCCGCCGTCAGCAGGAAGTACGATCTCATATGTTTGCTCCAGAGCCGTTTACGACTTGACCGGCGTGAACCATATGGGTGACGTCCAGGCGCGCTCCTGAATCGTAGCGGCCGCGCTCTTGGGAATCGGCAATTTGTTCTTGATCGCGAGCAAGGTGCTCCAGCGCGGCGTGGGAATCTCCAGCGTGCGCGCGTAATAGACGGCGGGCTTCGCGGGATCGAACTCCGGATCCTGCCACACCGTGGTCAGCACCGCGGCGCCGATGGTGTTCTTGTATGCACCGGTCCTCAGATCGACCGTGTTGCCGACCGGGGGAGCATGACCGGTCTTCGAATTGTCCTTCCGGTCGCCTGACAGGGCGACGTCAAAGATCTTCTCCTTGTAATCGTTTCCTTCCAGCCAGAGCTTGATGATCTGGATGCGGTCGAGATTGGCCCCATCCGGATCCTTGATGGCTTGCAGGATGAACTGCGGCGCGGAAGCCCCGGCCGGTTTCTCCGGCAGATCGCTGCCCATCGGCACGCCATCGGCGTAAGCCTTCGCAACCCAGTCTCCGCTTTGAATCATCTTCGGATCGAAATTCCAGCCGGCGAACATCCGCACGCGAATGCGCGTCCCTGTCGTGGCAAATGTCTCCTTCCTCTTGAGCGCGGCAAAGATTGAGTTTCGGGTGTTTTCTTCCGCCCAAACGCCGGTAATCCCCGCCCCGCTGAACATGAGCGTATCCTCCATGGTCGGTGGGGCATGATTGACGACCGCATCCATATCGAGAAGCGCGGGAGTCTTGATGTATCCGAGCGCGCGTTTCGCGGCCTCTCCGCGCGGCAGCATCGTATGCGGGTCGATTCCGCTGATGCCGCTCGCGAATGCATCCTCATTCGAGGCGCTGAGGCCATTGTGGATGTCGCTGGCGCCGACGACGCCGTACTTGAAGGGATTCACGCCGACCTTGGACTGAATGACGAGGCCGCGTCCAAAAGCTTGGCGGATATAGCTGCCGTTCGGGTTGCTCTTTACATTCGGCCAGGTGAGAAGATGGTCGAATATCTCGAAATTGGCAAACTCGTCTGTTGGCGAAAGTTCGGGGACCGTGTCCGACTGACCCTTGGTCTGGGCGATCTCCGTCAGGGGCTCGTTGAGCGCGCGGCGCTGGGCGTATTGTTCGTCGATCGGCCGGCCGTCGGAATCATTCCAGTCATACATCAATCCGCCGGAGACATTTCCGTTGTGCGGAATCGCGATGGCGTCGATGCCTTGCGCACGCACCTTTTCCAGATAAGACCACAGGTCTTCCGGCCGGCCGGAATCTGCCGACGTAAACGGCATCGGCGCATGGTCGGAATTAAAGAAGACATTGCGATGAAGGTTGTATTTTCCCTGCGCCATCGACGTCCACTCGTAGGCGATGAACGTCGTGAACGTTCCGGGCTCGTAATTGTCATTGGCGGCTTTGACTTCGACATCCCAGGCGTGACGAGTTGCGGCCACCGCGTTGAGATTGGGCGGAGGCTTTCCTGTCCCTTTGGCCTTGGCCACGAGATAAAAGGCCATATGCGGGTTCTTCAGAATCTGCTGGCCAGCGGGTGTCTTCGCGAGCGGGTTGTTCGGATCGTCGACCTGGTTGAGCACCCCCATGGCTTCCGAATGGTCGGTGACGGCCATGAAATCGAGAGGCCATGCGCGCCTAGCGGGGACGCTCTCACGGCCTTTGATTCCCTCCTGGATGCTGAGCTGCTCGATGGGAACCATCACGGTCTCGCCGCGGGCGAACTTGTACGCCTGATCGGGCGTGATCTTCGTTCCGAATGTCCAGGCATCGAACGACATGGTGGTATGCAGGTGCATCTCGCCGAAATAGGCGCGGCGCTGGTCTGGCGGGACGTTCGTCTGATATTTGCCGTTCGGCGGGGTCGGCGTTTCCTGAGCAAACGCAAGCGCCGAGCTTGCGGCCGCGACAACCGAGATGAGCAAGAGATTTCTCAAAGCCATAGACGTTTCTCCCCTATATGGCGTGGGCGAACCCGTTTCTTACTGCACCTGCGCGCCGTAGCGTGTAATCCATCCTGCCAACAAGAGTCCAAGCGCGGCGAGCCAGCTCCCGCTGACGCGCGCAGCAACGATCATCCAGAGCTTGGTGAGCGGCAGCGTGACCGAAGCCGCAAGCGCGAATACGGCGAAGACGCTTGCCGTCATGCCGATAAGCGCGAGGCCGTGCGCGGCGCTCAGGCTCACCCCAGCGAGATCGGCCGCGCCGCGGACAAGGCCCAACGCGACGCCGGCAGTTGCGCAGAACTGCGATTGCAGTGTCGCGTTGGCGGCAAGCAGTCCGCCGATCAAAAGATAAAGCGCCGCCGTTGCAGAAGGCAGAACGATGGGCGGAAGCTCCAGACCGGCAAGCTCGGCGGCTCCGCCAACGAGCCAGCCACCAACGACGGCTGCAAGCGTCATTCGCGCATGAAGCGCCCCGCGCAGGCCTGAAAAGAAAGCGAGTGCGATCACTGGGAGAAAATCTTCCGGGCTCAGCCCGAAATGCGAGATGCCGTCATAAACAGGTCCCATTCCCGTCGCCATAAGGTGCGCTTCTGCGCCGGCCGGCAGGAACGCGGCAGATGCCGCCAGCGCGCAAAGGGCAAAGCGGAGCGTGCGCGCCGTCATGCGATTGCGCCCCACAGGAAGAACATGCCGCCGCCGAGCACGACGGCGCCGGCGCCACGAAGCGCGAATTGTCCCCATTGCCAGCGATGCAGAAGACCGATTGTGATTCCGGTCAAATGAAGGAGACCCGTGGCGAGCACAAAGCCGAGACTGTAGAGGAGGGCGTTCTGCCCAGGAGGCAATTCGGCGCCATGCGCATAGCCATGGAAGAGACCGAACGTCCCCACCAGTACGGCCGCCACCCATAAGGGCGGACGGAATTCGGTGAGGACCGCAGCACCGAGGCAGACGCCGGAGAGCGCGATGACAATCTCGCTCCCCGGCAGCGGCACGCCGATCAGCCCGAGAAAACCACCGAATGACATGACGAGCGGAAACGTGACGGGCAAAAGCCAAATCGCGGGCATCCCCAGCTGCGCGCCCCAAAGGCCCACGGCCACCATGGCGATGATGTGATCGAAGCCGGAGATCGGATGCTCGAAGCCGCTCACAAATCCGATCGCCTCGCCCTTTACGATGTGGGCGAACGCATCACTGGGCAGTGCCAGGGCGACGAGAAGCAAGACGGTTGCGGCTGCTCTTTTTAGCAGAGACGGAGAATTCATCAACTCGCTCCGAACAGGATTGCGCTGTATTGAAAGGTCCAGGTCGCGCCCAGGATTCCGATCGCATAGGTCGGAGCCATGGCGAACGCGCGGGGCCAGCGGATCTCCATAAGGCGGAAGGCCCGAAGCAACGCGAGCACCAGCGCGATGAACATCAGTTGACCGATCTCGACGCCGACATTGAAGAACACGAGCGCGCCCAGCAGCGCCGCTTTCTCCAGACCGAGCGACGTCAGTCCACTCGCGAAGCCCATGCCGTGCAGGAGACCGAACGCGAAGGCGACGATCCACGGATAGCGAACGGTCAAACTCGTGCCGCCGTTTTGCGCACGAACGACTTCGGGCGCAATGAACAGAATGGAGAGCGCAATCAGCGCGTTCAGGAGAGGCGTCGAAAGCGTGATAGCCCCGAACGTCGCCGCTGCGAGTGTCAGGCTGTGCGCCACGGTGAATGCGCTGACGGTCTTCAGAAGCATCCAGCGATCGCGAACCAGAAGCAGCAGACCGAGCACGAACAGCAGGTGATCCGGCCCCGTCAGAATGTGCTCGATGCCGAGGAGGAGAAAGGCCGACATCGCCATGGCATTGCCATTGGTCAGTGCGATCCGGAAGCTGGGCTTCTCTGGGCGCACGATCGTGTCGAGGCGCTGACCATTGCGCAATCGAACGCGCACGAAAACATCGGTGATGGTTTCTTCGAGCCCTTCTATGGTGACCGTCAGACCGTCGACAGCAGCCGGCCGCCTCGCCGTGATAATCCAGGTACGAATCAGAAAGCCTGCCGAGGCGTACTGATCGGACGGCTGCCGTTCGAGCCAGCCGTTCGACAGGTGCGGCACAAGATGTATCGCCACATCGCCCATCGTCGGCTGCTTCCAGAGAACCCTGTAGGTGTTGGGACTGGTCTCCTCGATACCGAGGTATGCGGGGCGCACCTCGTGCGCAGCCGCAGGCAAGCTCAATGCCAGAACGAAGATGGCGGCAACGGCGGAGAGAAGCCTCCTCATGGGATTGTCTTTCCGTCCTCGGTGACGACTGTGAAGCGCTGCGCAAGCGTGTCGAACGCGGCTTTGTTCGCCCTGTCCTGTGCGTCCTGCAGATAGTCTGTCCGAACTTCATCGCGCACGGCCGACAGGGATGGGCGCGTCGCGCCTTGCCGGGCATCCACATACAACAAGTGCCAGCCATAGCCGGAGTGAATCGGACCCGTCCAATGTCCGGGCCGAACCGAGTACACCGCGTTGGAAAACGGAGTGTGTCCGAAGAGGCGATAGACCTGCTCGGGCTCGTACGCCGAAAAGTCATAGAGGTCGGGAAACGGATCACCCAGATCGGGAGCTCGAGTAGTCCTGTCCGACAGCTTTGCCAGTACAGCCTTCGCCCGCGCTATCGCGGCGGCGTCTCCACCCTTGTCGCTCGAGAAGTAAATATGCGTGAAGGTTGCCCTCTGCGGCGTGATGTAATGGCTCGCATGCGCGTCGTAATAGGCTTGCAGCTGGGCACTTGTCGGTTCCGGCGGGGCATTGAGGTCCTGCATCAGGAACTGCATTTTCTGCACGACCCGCCGACGCACGATCTCATCGTCCTGGTCAAGCTTCAGCGTCAAGCCTTCGCGAAATAGGATTTCGTCGTGGATGTCGCGGCGGACGAGGGCCGCCAGGGTCGTTGCATCCGGCTGCGAGCCGAATTGCAGCGCGTAGTCGTTGCCGAGCTGCGCGATATGCCGTTGCGTAAGTGCGATTCGATAAATACTCGTCTCGTTCTGATAGATGCGTCCGGCGACGAAGAGGATCGCGCCCGCCACGACGAAATGCAGCAATGGCTCCCGCAAAATCGACGCCAAGATGCGCCGCACGCGGGACATCGTTGCCATTGTTACGGACTTTGAGTTTCCCGCTCGCACTGCAGTTTCGCTTACAGACACGCGGACACGTCCCTCCCTGTTTTTTTGAAGCGTAGATTTGTCCTTCCGGGGCCGGGGGTCCAGCGAAACTCTCATGCTTTCAGGCTATGGGTCCATAACACCCCGACCCGTGGCGCCCCGACGCCGATCAATGTTTCAATCTCGTAACAAAGCGACCGGAAAATGGGTCCGTAGTAGAAGGGGAGGGTTTCATGTCCACTTTCGAGGGGGGCTGCAAGGCTCGCCATCATTTGTTGATTTCCGCGGCGGTCATCCTGCCGGGCCTGGGGTTCTTTGCTGCGCCCGCGAATGCGCAGACGGAGCCTTCGGCTGGTGTCGAGACAATCACAGTGACTGCGGAAAAGCGCTCGGAGAACATCCAGACGGTTCCAATGGCGGTATCCGCGATCAGCGGCGTGCAACTGGAGCAGCTTGGCATCACCAACATTCTTTCAGCGGCGCCCTTCATTCCGAATTTCTCGATCGTCGCCTACACAAACAATACACGCGACACCAGCGTCATCGTTCGCAACACGGGCAGTTCGGGCACGAACCCGGGCATCGAGCCCGATGTGGGCGTCTTTATCGACGGCGTCTACGAGCCGGCTGGCGGCGCGCTCATAGAGAGTCTGGTGGATATCAACGACATCGAAGTTCTGTATGGCCCCCAGGGCACGCTCTACGGGCGCAACACGGTGGTCGGCGCGGTCAACGTGACCACCCGAGCGCCGAGCCAGACCGAGGAAGGCATGATCGACGTCACCCTGGGCAATTACGGTGACCAACGCGTTCAAGGCTACTTCGGCGGCGGCATCACGGACGACCTGGCCGGCCGCATCTCATTCTGGGAAGACGGCAACGACGGATACGAATATAATCTGCAGACCAAAACCAACATCGACGGCGAACAGGAATACGGCGGTCGTGTGCGGTTGCTCTGGACGCCGGACAGCCGCCTCTCCGTGAACCTGATCGGCAGCTACGAGCTGCAGAATTCGAGTTGTTGCGCGGCGACCATTATCGATCCCTATGGTCTCAACGGCATCGTAACGAGAAATCCCAACTTTGTGGCCACCATGGCTGCACTGGGTGCGCCTTTCGTCGCGCCCGACTATGACAAGCACCAGGTCGATATCCTCACACCGCCGAACTCGCAGACCCAGATCGCGGACGGATCCATACAGGCGAACTACGTCCTGCCGTTCGACGCAACGCTCACGTCGATTACCGGCTATACGCTTTGGGTCAATGACATCTACGAACAACCCGGCCAATCGCTTCCGCTCAATTTCGGCGTTTCGGCGATGTTCGAGACCGAAGCCGGCTACAGCGAGGAACTGCGGCTCGCGTCGCAGACGGGCGGGTTCGCCGAATACCTCTTCGGTGCCTACTATTACTATCAGGAGACGCAATACGGCACGCTTGGGGTGATCGGGCCCAACGCCGTGCACCCCACGACCGTGGGAACGAGCCCGGAGAAATCGGGTGACGGCTCCACGTCCCAGTTCGGCCAGTGGACCAACAGCGCCGCCCTTTTCGGCCAAGTTAAATTCAATCCGTTCGGGAACTTCCACCTGATCGTCGGTGGACGAGCGAGCTACACGGATAAGCAGGGCGCGGACACTGTCACGGACTTTACCGGCGATTCGCAGACCTATGCCAAGACTACGCCGAGCAGCACGACGGGGCTTCTGAGATATTCCAGCAAGGTGGATCTGACCTGGCTGACTACGGCTCAGTACGATTTCACCAAGAACGTTATGGCCTATGCAACCGTTGCCACCGGCTTCAAGGACGGCGGCTTTAACGCGCGCGCGGCGGCCGGTGCCGGCTTCCCGCTGACCTTCGGGCCGGAGTGGTCGAAGGAATATGAAGCGGGCGTCAAATCGTCTTGGTGGGACGACATGGTTGTCTTTGATGCCGATGTCTACACCCAGACGATCTACGGCTATCAGCAGTCGAACTACGACTCCACCCTCAATCCTGCGGCGTTCGTGGTCGGCAATGACGGTAACCTGCATACGATCGGCTACGAGGGCACGCTGACGGCCAAGCCCATCAACGATCTGACGCTGACCGGCAACATCGGGCTCGCTGCCGAAAGAGTCTCGAACTTTAGGTCGGGAACCTGCTCGGGCTATCCTCTTGTCAACGGCCAGCCCGTCATCCCCTATTCAAACGCGGCCAAGACGGAGTGCAATTACGACGGCACTACCCCATCCTATTCCCCGCGAGTCCGCTGGTCGATCATGGGTCAATGGGAGCCGCCCATCACGTCGAATCTCAATCTGCTCCTCGAAAGCGATCTCGACTGGCAGGGACAGGAATACCTCTATGCGACGCTCGATCCTCCCACGCTCCAGGGCAACGTACTTCTGCTGAACGCGCGCGCGGGCGTCGAGTCGTCGTCGGGTAAATGGCGCGTCACGCTTTGGGGCCAGAACCTGACGAACAAGACCTATTTCACCTCTGAAACGACGACGCCCCAACCGGGCACCATTCCCGGCGGCGCCGGCGGCACGGCTGCGGCTCCGTCGGTCTTGGGCGGTTATATCGGCTGGTACGCGCCGCCGCGCACCTTCGGCATCGAGGGATCCTACAACTTCTGACTATCGGTTCTAACGTGGACGGCTCGCCTCTTGCGGTGCAAGGGACAAGCCGTCTTCAAATCGCTGCTGTGCACTGGCAAGTCGGCGGAGATTGTCGAGGTGCTTGTCGCGCGTAATGCGGTAAGCGGCGAGGCAGGCGACGGACACCAAATAAAGCCCGGACGTGACGGGGACGTACACGAGTACAAGATCTCGCAGGACTGCCTCGCTCACGTGCCCGGGCGAAGCGTGTGCCGGAAATCCGACCGTCGCCAGAATTAAGCCAGAACCAAATATACCTGCGCCGGATACGCATTTCTGAATGAGGCTGTTGGCGGAAAAAAAGAGGCCTTCGGAGCGGCGCCCCGTCATCACCTCACTGTCTTCGACGATGTCGGCCACCATCGACGCCGTGAGAATCGCGGAGACGATAGCGATGGCTGTCGTCACTGTCTGCATCGCGAGTAGAACAGGTATGAGCGCCGGCGACCCGTTTGCGGGAAACCATCCTGCGAGTCGCAGGAGAAACGGCAACGGCCCGAGCATAATGGACGCCAGGGCCGAGGCGATTGCGACCGGCTTTTTGCTGTAGCGCCGCGACAACGCTGGTGCCATTGCAAGCGCGAACACGGCGGCCACCATGTGACCGATCACGAACAGAGATATTTGCAGCGGCCTGAGGAGCCAGAAATATGTGTTGAAATAGACGTAAAGGCCGTAGCTCAACCCGGTCGCGATGGCGGCAAGCAGCCCCGCCACGGTAATCATCAGGAATGAGCGGTGCCACAGCGTTTGCGCGACCTCGCGAAAAATGCGCCGAAGATTGAACGGAGCCGGTGGGGGCAACGGCTTGAAGTCCGAGATGTAGCGGTGTGTTCCAGCTGCCGATGTCAGGATGGCCAGAACGATGAAGACGGCGCCGACATACCCGTAGAGATGATAGGCATGGGGATTGAGCTGGCCCACGGGGTGCGTCGCGTCCGGTTTCATGAACACCGTGTAAGCGAGCAACCCCATCATTGGGCCGCCCCACCAGCCGAATAAGGAGCGGTAGCTGAGGAACGACGTCCGTTCGTCGTAATCCGCGGTCAATTCGGCGACAAGCGCCGAGCTCGGGATTTCATAGAGCGTGATGAAGGTCCGCAGCACAATCGCCACGCACAGCAGGTAGAAAAAAAGGCCTTCCTTCGTGAGTCCGTCGGGAGGATTCCAGAGAAAGGCAAACAGCACTGCGGCGGGGACCGCGGCGGCATACATGAAGGGGTGGCGCCGCCCCCAACGCGAGTGAAAATTGTCCGACCAGTAGCCGATCAGGGGATCGAGGACCGCGTCGAAGGAAAGAGCCAGCATCGTCGCCAGGCCCACGAGTGCGGCCGGGAGGCCCAGGACCTGATTGTAGTATATCAGCAGGAACACCCCGAAGCCGTTGTCCTTGACGCCGTAGGCGATCGACCCGAAGCCGTAATAGAGCTTGCTCTGAAGCGTTGCGCGTCGGTTTGGCATGAAGCACTTCCCGAATGACTGGCCGTATGGCGAACGATAAGCGCCTGATGGTTGTTCAAATCACAATATGGACGCGCGGCCCGCAGCATCATGATCAGCTTCCGGCGAAGGTGCGCCATACCCAAAAGGCATGAGCTTATAGTGAAAATGCATTGGCGCATTTGCACCTGCTGCCTGTGAAGTGGGCCGGGTCGCCCGCAGGCCGAGACGGCGAGGGCAAGGCTTCGCGAACGATTGGCGCAGGTGCGGACATGGACTTCAGAAATCGCGTCGTGTGGATCACCGGGGGCGGGTCCGGGATAGGCGCGGCAACTGCAAAGGCGTTCGCCAAAGCGGGCGCGCACGTCATTGTCAGCGATGTCGACCGCGAAGCGGGCGAGCGCACTGTAGCCGCGATAGCGGCGGAAGATGGGTCCGCGGACGCGCATGTCCTTGACGTCACGGACAGCGCAGCTCTCGAACTGACGGCTAGATTGGCGGTCGACGACCATGGCGGGATCGATCACGTGGTGGCCTGCGCCGGCACAGCGTCGCGCTACACCATCGGGCAAATGTCGCCGGATGCCTGGCGGCGCGTTATCGACGTCAATTTGACCGGCGCGTTTCTGACGACTAAGGCGGCCGTGCCAGCGATCGTGAAGAGGGGTGGCGGGACGATCACGGTTATCTCCTCCGTCGCTGCGGAACATATCGCCTTCTGGAGCGGCATTCATTACGCGGCAAGCAAGACGGGATTGATCGGCTTCGCGCGGCACGCCGCTTTCGAGCTTGGCATTCAGAACGTGCGTGTGAATGCACTCGGGCCAGGCCCGATGAGCAACCGCATGGGAGGAGGGCGTGTTCCGGAAGAACGTACTGCGGCGGCTAGGCGAAATCTTCCGCTGCAGCGTGTGGTCGAGCCCGAAGACGTGGCCAATGTGTGCCTTTTTCTCGCAAGTCCCTCCGCGCGCGCCATTACCGGCGTTTATTTACCGGTGGACTGCGGGTTTCTGACCGGACGCGGCGCCTCCTATCGCGGCTATTTCGAAGCGCACGGTGAGGAAATCTGATGGAAACATCCGAACGAGCTACGGTGAGTGATAAACCCCACCACGTGACGACGGAGGATGGCGTGAACATCGCCTATCGGGACGATGGTGCGCCCGATGCGCCTGCTATCTTGTTGTGCTCTATGGCAACCGCCGCACTTCCCGTCTGGGACTCCGTGACGACCGGGCTGCGCGAGCACTGGAGAGTAATCCGTTACGACCGCCGTGGCGATGGCGACAGCGATCCGGGAGCCCGGGAGAGCCATACGTTTTACCGTTATGTGCGCGATGCGACCTGCGTACTAGACGCATGCGGTTGCCGCCGCGCAGTGATCTGCGGCATGGCATTCGGCGCGCGTGTCGCCTATCACCTCGTTATGGCCTCGCCGGAGCGCGCCACGGGACTCGTTCTGTTCGACGCGACGGGAGGACCGCCGGCACCCGAAGAGCTTCGCAAGCGGATGCACCACGAGGCTGCCGAGGCGCGGCGGAGAGCGGGCATCGTTGATACGCCGACAGATCCGGCCTGGTTTGCCAGGCGCGACGCCCGCGGCGCCGGGCTTTTGGCAAATGCGCTGAAAGATTTGCCGGCGTGGGTCGGCGGACTCGAAGCGATTTCTGTGCCGACATTGGTCGCTTGCGGCGAATTCGATCCGAATTATCAAAGCGCGAAGAGAATCGCGGCGGAGATTCCCCGGGCGAGGTTCGAGCCGATGCCCTTGACCGGTCATGCATCGGTACTGGATCGACCGGATCTTATATTGAAGCTGATCAGGCAATTTCTGGAGGATTTCGCCTAGAATCTTTCCATGATGTTCGAGGTGGTCGACATATTAGGCAAGACCGCTCAGCCCGCCTCACGCACATGAACATGCAAATGCTTCTCGCCGGGCTTGCCGCCGTGGGTGTGGGACTCGCTCTTGAGTTCAACCGGCATCGTTATCAACCGTCCGTGCCGCACGCCGCGCTCGGCAATAACGTGCTCGGCGAAATGCGTGACCGCTCGTGTGTCGCCCCTGAGGACCGTGACCTCCATGCGGCTGGCATGATCGAGGGGGATCTGGAGCGTCGCGAGGGAGAGGTCGTGATGGTCATGGATGGACTTGGCCAGGCGCTTTGCCAGAGCCCGTTCTTTGTGGTCATAGGCGTAGACCAGCGCCCCGATGCAGTCGCCGCCGGCATCGCGTTCCTCGGCCGCTTGCCGAATACCGCTTCGGGTCAAATCGCGGATGGCTTCGGAGCGATTTTGATAACCCCGCGCTGCGGCCAGACGGTCGATCTCTTCCAGTAGATCGTCGTCAAGGACAATTGTCACGCGCTGCATTCTGGTCTCCTGCGTCGTGCCTGAACGATCTTATGAATTGGGAAGAGATTTCCAAACAGGCGATTCTCCATTCTCTGCCTGCATGGTCCTATGCCCCTGACGACATTGAAATCGCTGTATGGTATGATAATTTTGCGTAAAGATCATAATGACGGCGGGGGCGTTCAGTGAAATCCTCGGCAAAGGCCCGCGTTGACTTGCTCGCGTCGGCGCTCGTGGGCGGCAGCGTCGCCGCGGCTTGTGCGCTCGCGGTCGGGAGCGCACAAGCAGCCGATGATGGGGCGTCCGCAATCGAAACGGTTACGGTGACGGCAAAACGCCTGCAGCTGCAGGGTACGGCGTCGACAGCCAGCGAGGGCATGGTCACGGATACGGAACTGCAGCTCACGCCGGAATACCGGCCGGGTCAGCTGCTTGAAACCGTACCAGGCCTGATCGTCACCCTGCATAGCGGCGAGGGAAAGGCGAACCAATTTCTCATGCGTGGCTACAATTTGGATCACGGGACGGATCTGGAGACCTATGTCGACGGCATGCCGATCAACCAGCCCACCCATGCGCACGGGCAAGGATATACCGATCTCAACTTCATGATTCCCGAGCTGGCGGACGAAATCACCTACACCAAGGGACCCTACTACGCCGACGTGGGAGATTTCGGCGCGGTCGGCTCGGTGAGGGTAAGCTATCGAGATACGATTCCGGACGAGGCGACGGCGACGCTCGGCTCTTACGGCTTTGAGCGGCTCTTCGCCGCCGGCTCGCGGCCGCTGGGGGAGGGCGAGCTCTTGGAGGCGGGCGAGCTTCAGCACTACGACGGTCCGTTCGTCAATCCCGACGACGCCCGCAAGGTGAACGGAGTCCTGCGCTACAGCCAAGGCGACGAGACCAACGGCTTCTCGCTCACGGGCATGATCTATCACCAGATTTGGACCAACACGACCGACCTGCCCCTGCGCGCCGTCAACGAGGGGGGTATCGGTTGGTTCGGCACGCTCGATCCGACCGACGGCGGCAATGCAGTGCGCGCGAGCCTCTCGGCGCAATACTACGCGTCGTTGGGCAACGGCCAACTCAACGCGAGCGCGTTTTACATCTTCAACGAGCTGCATCTCTTCAACGATTTTACGCACTACCTGGTCGATCCGGTGCATGGCGACCAGGAAGATCAGCACGAGAACCGCAATGTGCTGGGCGGCTCTGTGAACTATTCGGTTCGGGAGCAGATCGCCGGCTTCGACAATGAGATATTGACCGGCACGCTGACCCGTTACGACCTGCTGCAGTTGGGCCGCCTGCCGAGCGAAGGCGAGCACCCTGTGCCGTTCGCCCAGACCGCGGGCGATCCGGTATCGTACCTGGACGACGATCACGTGCATCTGTTTGCCGGTGCCGTCTATCTCCAGGCGACGACGCATTGGACAGAGAACTTTCGCACCGTCATCGGCTTTCGCGAAGACTATCAATACGGCACTGACGTCGATCTTCTCGCGGCTCTGCACGAGACGGACGGCTATACGAATGGTGGGACCAAATCGAAAGCCCTCCCGCAGCCGAAAGGAAGTCTGATCTATTCGCCGAGCGATGCCCTCGCATTCTATCTGTCCGGCGGCGAAGGGTTTCACAGCGCCGACCTTAGAGGTGTCAACCAGGACAGAAGTGTCGATCTGGGCCTCCCCCTTACGCCGCTCCTGGCAAAACAATACGGCGAAGAAATCGGCACGCGCGCCGCGATCGAGAAGGATATCAGCCTCACATTCGCCTTCTACAATCTGTGGCAATCGTCCGAAACCATCATCGATCCCGATGTCGGACAGGACTCGGCCGGCCCTTCCAGCGAGCGTTACGGTTACGAAATCAATGTCACCTACCAAATCCGCAAGTGGCTGGAGTTTTACGGCAGCTACTCCGGCGATCACACGCGGTTCACGCATCCCTTCGACGACGGCACCGGCCACTATGGGAATTACATCACAGACGCGCCGGACGCGACCGGCTCGTTCGCGCTCTATCTGGAGAACTTCGGCCCCTGGAGCGGGGGGCTGGACTATCGCTATCTCGGAAGCTATCCGCTCTCCTCCGGACCTTGCGTCAATCAATATGCCGTAACTTATTTTGGCAAACCCTGCGGGAGCGCGCCGACGGCGATCGGCCAGGTCAACGGCAAGGGTTTTGGCCAGCTTAATTTCGATGCGCACTACACCACGCCCGCAGGATGGACTGCTTCGATCGGCGTCTACAATCTGCTCGATACCCATGCGGCGGCCGCCGAGTTCTGGTATGTCGACCGCCTGAAAAGCGAAATTGCCCAATATCCCGACGGGCGGGCCGACATCCACGAACATCCGCTCGAGCCTCTCATGTTCCGCGTGTCGATCACGAAACAATTCGAGTGACGGCGGGAGCGGTCGCGGCCGTCACGCTCGAGAAGGCGACAATTGCATGAGCACGCCCATTACCGCATTCGCCGACCTGATCGCCCCGATCCGCCCGGAGACCTTTTTCTCCGATAGCTGGGAAATCAGGCCGCTGCATATCCGGCGATCGGACAGCCGCTATTACGACGCCCTTCTCACGAATGGCGACGTCGAAGCCGCCATTTCCTCGGGCGGTCTTCGCTACCCCGCTATACAGCTCGCCAAAGGGGGCGCCTTCTACCCGCCGGAAGTCTTCACCAGAAATATCCGATCGGGCAACGACGTCTTCGGCGGCGTGCCTGACCTCGACAGAATAAGTGCGGAATATAAAGCCGGCGCGACGATTACGCTGCCCGCATTTCATCGTGCATGGAGACCGCTCGGCACGCTGGCTTCTGCTGTCGAAGATTATTTCGACCATGCTGTGCATACCAACGTCTACATCACGCCGGGCAACACCAACGGGTTCAGTCCACACTATGACACGCATGAGGTTTTCGTCTTGCAGATTGCCGGTAATAAGCACTGGAAGGTTTATGAGCCGCCGCTGGCATTGCCTCACCGCAGCGAGCCCTTTCGGTCGCACGGTTATGAGCTGCCGCCTGTGCTGCTCGAAGTCGATCTGGCGGCTGGCGACATCCTCTATCTGCCGAGAGGATTCGTGCATACGACGCTCACCGTAGACAGCTTTTCCGTCCACGTCACGCTGGGCATCACGGTCTATACCTGGATGGATCTCGTCGGCGAATTGATCCAATCGAGGATGGATGACCTGCGCCTTCGGCGCGCGTTGCCTCCGGGATTTGCCAGCCGCGAATATTTGAAATCAAACTTGGAGCGCGAATTCTCCGAAATCATCGCTGAGCTGCAAAAAGCGGCTAACTGTCAAAAGTTGGTGAACAGCTTTTCGTATCGGGTCAGGCTCGGCCGCCCCGGCAGATCCGGAATCGGTGGAGAATTTCGTTCGAATGTCACGGCAACCGGTTTGCGTGCGCCGCCCAAAATTCTCTAGAGCCAACCAAGTGAACCAGGATGCGACAAACTGTTCACGCCGGCGACAGACCACGATGAGTCGTGTCCTCCGTCACGGGTGTCCGGCCACCATACGGAATCGAGATGTCAGCCGGATCAGGTCTGCAGGTTTGTGGTCGCTCGGCGACAGAAGTCGTAGGCATTGTAGGTACTTACGGGCGAAATGACCCCGATGCTTTCCGTCCAGGCTGCTGTCACCCTCGATTGCGGCTGGTGAATCGTCCCGATCGGGGACCGTTCTGCTCTGATGAATCCGTGCGCTGGCGCGTACAGCGATTACGAGATCGGACGAACAGCTTCGATTAAGTACGGCATGCATAATTGCTTTGTCTTCTTGTTGTCGGTGCCGGAGCGGGGCAGACTCGATTTGCGAGTTTAGCGCGAGCCGGTTCAGATCGTACCTTGAGAAAAGGCCGAACGGCGACGCTGGAAAGGCTGACAACGCTTTGGCGACGGCTTTGCGAGGTCGCATGGGCGTGGCGTGTATACATTCTGGTGGCGGCGGTGTCCGCGGTGATCGGCCTTGGCGTGGCGGCGGTCTACGGGACCGTGGTCGACCATACAGAGACGCTCGCGTTCTGCGCCAATTCCTGCCACGAGATGCACGACACGGTCTACGCGGAATATACGCACACCGCCCACTTCAAAAATCCGCAGGGTGTCGTCGTCACCTGCGCCGACTGTCACATCCCGCGTGGGAACTGGGCCGCCGCGATGGTCACGAAGATCGCGGCGACGAAAGAGCTATGGGGCCACGTTGTCGGCGGTGAATCAAACGTGAAGGTCTTCAATGCGCGCCGTCCTGCACTGGAGCAGGCAGTGCTTGCCGAGTTCGCAGCGACCAACGCGAGCGCGTGCAAGTCGTGTCACGTCTACGCGAACATGGTTCTGGCGGATCAAAACCCGGTAGCTCGCGCCATGCATACGCAGGCCATGAAAACCGACGCGAATTGTCTCGCCTGCCACAAAAGTATCTCACATACGCTGGTTGTCCAAGCGGCCGAGACCGTGCCGGCCGCGAATGCGGCAACGCCTGCGCCTGCGGCACATGCGGCCGTGTTCGCGCAAAGCGAGATCGCGCGGGGACAGGCGATTTACGCCAAGAGCTGTGCTGCCTGCCACAACAGCATGGAGCCGAAGCTGGCCGACAAGGCGGCATGGGTGCCGTTGCTCAAGCTGGGTGATCAAGCGCTCATCGACGCGACGATCCGCGGCAAGGGAATCATGCCGCCACGCGGCGGCGACGCATCCCTTTCTGACGCGGACATCAAGGCGGCCATCGACTACATGACAAGCGCGGTGCGGTAGCTTCGTTCAGACCTGTCGAACCGGTTGCCGGCCTTGATCCGACGCTGGCTGCACCGAGGCGGGCAAGATCGCCGTCAGCGTCACTGATGACGCGCACCGGACTTTGACTATTCAGTCAAGCACGGATGGGCGCTTCTTTTTTTGATCTGTGTCATTGTTGCGGTGCGCAGGTCGCCTTCATCTGTCCCAGTCTGCTCTTTTGTAATGCGACCAATACCAATGCGGACTTTCCGCCATCGGATGGTTGATGTAGAGTGACGTGCAAGTTGCGTGAGTCAATCCATTCTCAAAGTTTCGGCAGCGTCATGCGCTGAGGGAGATTGCGAGAGTTATCGCCCATTTAAGCCACATGTCGCGAGCATGAAGCTCGACAACGGAGGGGAAGATGCTGAGGCGAAATCTCGCGCAAGAGCTTGAACAGCGGGGCATTTCGCGGCGTGACTTCGTAGGCTTCTGCGCATCCATGGCGGCGGTTCTCGGACTACCAGAAGGCGCAACGTCCGCGATTGCCGCGGCGGTTGAAAGTGAAGCCCGGCCCATCCTGATATGGCTCGAATTCCAGGACTGCGCCGGCAACACGGAATCGTTCCTGCGAGCGACCCATCCAACCGTCGCCGATCTTATCCTCGACTCGATCTCGCTCAATTATCACGAAACGCTGATGGCAGCCGCGGGAAGCCAAGCCGAAAGCGTGCTGCAGCAGACCATACGCGACAATCAGGGAAAATATATCGCCCTGATCGAGGGCTCCATTCCGTCCGGCGCGGACGGTGCCTATTGCACGATCGGCGGTCGTGCCGCTCTCGACATTGCGCGCGAAGTTTGCGGCGGTGCCGCAGCTACGATCGCGGTTGGTACCTGCGCTTCATTCGGCGGCATCCCTGCGGCGGCGCCGAACCCGACCGGAGCGCTCTCCGTTGCGGATGCGGTTCCCGGCGTCAAGAATCTCATTAATATGTCCGCTTGTCCGGCCAATGCCGAAAATATCACCGCGCTTCTTGTCTATTACATGACCTTGAAGCAGTGGCCGCCGCTCGATCGCTACCGGCGGCCGAAGTTCGCATATGGCAAAACCATCCACGACAATTGCGAGCGCCGCGCCCATTTCGACGCCGGCCAGTACGTAGAAGCCTGGGGCGACGAAGCACATCGCCACGGCCATTGCCTCTACAAGATGGGCTGCAAGGGTCCCGCGACCTCGCAGAACTGTCCGGTGGTGAAGTGGAACGAAGGCACCAACTGGCCGATCGGATGCGGTCATCCCTGTCTTGGCTGCGCCGAACCGAATTTCTGGGACACGATGACGCCGTTCTACAAACGCCTTCCCAATGTCGCCGGCTTCGACATCGGTTCGTGGGTCGATCCGGTGGGCCTCAGTCTGACGGGCCTTGTTGCAGCGGCGACGGTCGCGCACGGGGTCGGCGAGGTGGTTCGACACAAGCAGGGCAAGACGCCGTCGATCGAAGACAAAGCGGCTTCCACCGACGATAAGACGAGGTCTTAGCGATGACACATGTCGTTGTCGATCCGGTAACGCGGATTGAAGGCCACCTTCGCGTCGAGGCGGTAGTCGACGGCGGGTTCGTCAAGGAAGCTTGGTCGTCTTCGACGATGTTTCGCGGCATCGAACTTATTTTGCGCGGGCGCGATCCGCGCGACGCCTGGGCGTTCGCGCAGCGGATTTGCGGCGTGTGCACGACGGTTCATGCGATCGCATCGATCCGCGCCGTCGAAAAAGCCATCGGCGCGGTACCGCCGCCCAACGCCAGATTGTTGCGCAACCTTATCATGGCTGCGCAGAACGTGCAGGACCACGTGGTCCATTTCTATCATCTGCACGCGCTGGATTGGGTCGACATCGTCAGCGCGCTGAGCGGGGACCCGGCAAAGACGTCGACGCTGGCGCAGTCGATTTCGGACTGGCCGTTGTCGAGCACGAAATATTTCACCGAGGTACGCGACCGGATCAAAGCGTTTGTCGAACGCGGCCAGCTCGGCCCCTTCGCGAATGCGTATTGGGGCCACCCCGCCTATCGGCTTCCGCCTGAGGCTAATCTCATGGCGGTGGCGCATTATCTGGAGGCGCTCGACTGGCAGCGGCGGTTCATCAAGATCCACGCGATTCTGGGCGGAAAGAACCCGCACCTCCAGAGCTTTCTCGTGGGCGGAATGGCGACGCCCGTCGATCCCGATTCCCAGAACGCGCTCAACATGGATACCATCGCGGCGCTGAACAAGCTGGTTGCCGATGGTGTGGATTTCGTCAGCCGCGTCTACATACCCGACGTGCTGGCGATCGCCTCCTACTACAAGGACTGGGCATCGATCGGCGCAGGCATCGGCAATTACATGGCCTATGGCGACTATCCGGAAGACGACAGCGCGACGCCTACGCTCTTCCTGCCGACGGGTATCATTCACGGCCGTCAACTGTCGAAACTTGCGCCCGTGGACCAGGCACATGTCAGCGAGTGGATCACCCATTCCTGGTATGACTATTCGGTCGGCGACGCCGAGGGCCTCAACCCCTTCAAAGGCGAAACCACGCCCCACTTCACAGGACCGAAGCCGCCTTACGAACGGCTTGAGGTGAACCGGAAATACAGCTGGCTGAAGTCGCCGCGCTACGACGGTGCGCCGATGGAGGTCGGGCCTCTGGCGCGCATGCTCGTCGCCTACAGCACCGGGCGTCCGGCGCGCGTCAAACAGCTCGTAGACAAGGTATTGACGACGCTAGGCGTCGGTCCCGAGGCACTGTTTTCGACGCTTGGCCGGGTTGCGGCGCGAGCGATCGAGGCCCAAGTCCTTGTCGAGTCGATGGGAAAATGGGTACAGGGTCTCGCCGACAACATGGGACGGCGCGACTACAACATCCAGGACAATTCGAAGTGGGATCCGAGTTCCTGGCCGAGCGATTGCTTTGGCGCAGGTTTTCACGAGGCGCCGCGCGGAGCACTCGGACATTGGGTGCACATCACCGACGGCAAGATCGCCAATTATCAATGCGTCGTGCCCAGCACCTGGAATGCGGGCCCGCGCGACGGCAAAGGACAGCCGGGTCCCTATGAGGCAGCGCTGGTGGGCACGCCAGTCGCCAAGCCGGACCAGCCGCTCGAAATCCTGCGCACAGTGCATTCCTTCGATCCCTGCATGGCGTGCGGCGTTCACGTCGTCGATGCCACAAAGCGCGAGCTTGCGCGGGTGATCGTCCGGTGAGCGCGATGGCGGCGTCGATCAAACGGAAGATCACGCTGGAAAGGCTGTACGTCTGGCAGCTTCCGGTGCGGTTCGCGCATTGGCTGATCTTCCTCTCCGTCATCGTATTGTCCTTCACCGGTTATTATATCGGTAATCCCTTCATCAGCGTTCCCGGCGCGGCCACGGATCACTTCGTCATGGGAACGATGCGCGCCATTCACTTCTACACGGCCATTGTCTTCACGCTTGCCGTGCTCGTGCGCATCTACTGGTTCTTCGTCGGAAACCGATACGCACGCTGGACCGAGTTTATCCCAACGACCCACGCAAGGCTGCGCAGCTTTTGGAGGACGTTTCTGTACTATTCCTTTATTCGCCGCGAGCCGGACGGCTATGCTGGCCACAATGCGTTGGCGGGCGCGAGCTATGCCTTCATTTTCGCGGTCTATCTTGTGATGATCGCGACCGGCCTGGCGCTCTATACGGTAGATACGTCCGAAAGCTCGCCGTTCCAGGTTTTCGGATTCCTGGTGCCGCTATTCGGCGGACTGCAGATAGCCCGGCTCATCCACCACATCGGCATGTGGATTGTCCTCGTATTCATGGTCGTTCACATCTACTTCGTTTTTCTCTCGTCCATCATCGAGCATATCGGGACGTTCGACTCGATCTTTTCCGGCTACAAGTTCGTTCCCGACGAGGAGCCGGACGACCATGAGTGAGGACGAACGCCTGCCCAAGACGATTGAGGTTCTGGTTCTGGGTCTCGGCAACGTCCTGCTGGGTGACGACGGGCTGGGCGCTGCGGCGCTCGCCAGTCTGGAACGCCAATACTACGTCCCCGTTGGCGTCAGACTCGCGGATGGAGGAACGCTCGGGCTGTCGCTTCTCGATCTGATTGCCGAGTCTCGTCACGTCATCCTTGTCGATGCCGTGCGCACCGATGCGCCGCCCGGGACGCTGGTGCGGCTCGACGGGGCCGACGTCAACGATGCGGTGCGGGACCGGCTCTCGCCGCATCAGGTCGGCGTCGCAGATCTGCTCGACGCCGCACATCTCATCGACTGCTATCCGGCGACGGTAACATTGCTTGGCCTGGTGCCGGATATGATCGATTTGGCCGTGGAGCGTTCCTGCGCCGTCGACGCGGGGCTCGAGGGGCTTGTTGCAGCAACAGTCCGGGAGGTTCGGAGCCTTGGCTATGAAATGGTTCGAGAGTCGGACATTTCGGCTCAGCCTCGCCCTATTCACGATCTCGCCCGTCATTTCGGGATGTGAGCGCGCGGCGCCGGAGGTTCCCGCCGGCGTTTTGTCATCGCCCGAAGCGCAAGCGACCGGTGGTGCGCTCTTCGCAGCTCATTGCGCGCTCTGTCATGGAGTCAACGGCGACGGACGCGGCCAGCGGCAGGAAGGCATGGATCCACGGCCGGCGAATCTGACGCTTCCGCCGTGGTCTGATCCTGCGAACGCGGGACGAACATTCCTAGTCATTCGCAACGGCGTCCCCCGAACCGCTATGCCGTCCTGGCCGGCGCTGAACGACCGGCAAGTCTGGGACCTGGTGGCGTATATTACGGTGCAAAAGAAGGGCTAGACTGCGAGGTTCGCGACGGTACTACGTCGAGGACCTGCCCGTTTCATCATGCCAATCCATACGGAAAGACAGCACCTACCCTATACCGCGGCGCAATTGTTCGATCTTGTCGCGGACGTCGAGCACTATCCCGAATTCATGCCGTGGGTCGTCGCGGCGCACATACGCCGCCGCGAGCATCAGACGGTTTTCGTGGATATGACAATCGGATCCGGACCGCTTCGCAGACGGTTTTCGACGGCGGCTGTGTTGCACCGACCCGACCGGATCGACATCACCAGCAACGACCAATTGTTCCGTCACTTCCTGCAACGTTGGACTTTTGCGACCGGCGCCACGGGTGGTACGGACCTTGAATACCGCGTCGATTTCGAGCTTCGGTCGGGAGTGCTGCAGGCTTTGCTGGCGGCGGTTCTTGCCGGACAGATCGTGGCGACGATCGCAGCCTTCCGGCGCAGGGCGAACGAACTTTATGGTTTGAACGAACGCCGTCGCCTCATGCGACCACGCGATGCAGAATGACATCGGTGCCGAGCCCAGCGAGGAACCAGAGGCCGAAGACGCGGTTGTGCACAAAGCTGAAGGCGACATACCAAAGAGGCCAGCCCGTAGCCGGATAATCCGGTGGCGGCGCTGCCGGCCGCGGCCGGCTGTAAACTCGCACCGCTCGAACGAAAGCGCCGGCCGCCAGTACAACGAGCAGCAGCGCGGCGCTGAAGTAGCCCGCCAGCACCAAGTAGCCGACCAACAGGTATTGGGCGAACATCATGCCGATGGCGGTATAGCGTGAGACTGTTTCGCCCAGCAGTACCGGCAGGGTATGGATATGTTTGGCCTTGTCGGCGCCGAACTTGTCGATGTGCTTGCCGAAGATGACGCTGGTGGCGCCGAGCGCGTAGGGCAGGCTGGCAAGGACGACGCGCCAATCCCATTGACCCGTGATGACGAAATAGCCGCCGCCGATCATCAGGGGTCCCCAGACCACGAGGACCGCGACCTCGCCCAAGCCGATGTACTTCAGCGGCCATGTGTAAAACACGACCAGAAAGGCGCCGGCCGACAAGAGCCACAGCGTCGGGCCACCCCGGACGTAAACGAGGTAGGCGCCGCATGCGAGCGCGACGAGGCCGGTAAGAGCGGCGTAGAGAAGGTTTTGCCGCATGCTCATCAGGCCGCTTTCGAGCGGCTGCACACCGTACTGGGTGCGGAAGTAGTTGTTCTTGTCGACCCCCATGCGATGGTCGATGAGATCGTTGAGCAGGTTATTGGTGGCGTGGGCCATGACGAGGCCGATCGTGACCAGCAGCCAGAGCGTCGGATCGAAGCGCCCGGCACGGATGGCGAGAAGGCCGGCGATGACACAAGGAATGACCGTGATGATCAGCACAGCAGAACGTGTGCTGATGAGCCATTTGGCCACTACATCCAGTTGTTTCCACTCAGCTTTTTCCAATCGCGGAATGACGGTCAGAGCCTTGCCCCACATCGCCAGATTCATGTCCACTCTCCGGATCGAACCTTTGCGGAATCCGCACGCATAACTGCGATCGACGCCCGGAACAATGAACCATGTCAATTTAGGTCGCCGGGCACTATGATAAAAAATACTGGGAGGGACATATGTGTCTGGGAATTCCCATGCGGGTCGTGGATTGTGACGGCCACATCGCGCGGTGCGAGGCAAAGGGTATCGTGCGCACTGTAAGCCTGTTTCTGCTGCAACATGAAGATATCGGGCCAGGCGACAATGTGATGGTTCATGTCGGCTATGCAATCCAGAAGATGTCGGAGACCGAAGCAGCCAGCGCATGGCTGCTTTATGACGAAATGCTGCTCGCCAGCGAAATGGCCGACCCGGATGCATGAGCTGACAATCTGCCAGAGCCTTTTGAGCGAAATCAGCCGCATCGCCGCGCAGCACGGCGCACGCGCCGTGACGGAGATCGTCGTTGCCGTTGGGCCTTTGTCGGGCGTCGAGCCTAAGCTTCTGGAACGGGCCTTCAGTGTGGCACAAAGCGGAACTATCGCCGATCGGGCCACGCTTGTCTTCGAAGAGACGACAGTCGTCGTGTGGTGTAGAGACTGCCAGCGCGAGACGCCCGTGGCCGCCAACGCACTTTTGTGCGGCGAATGCGGAACGTGGCGGGTCGAGCTCAGATCGGGCGATGAGATGATTCTGAAACGCCTGGAACTCGCAGACATCGCCGAAGGCGCTGCGGCGGCGTGAACCGCGGAAAGGACAGACGATGTGCGAGGAATGCGGGTGCTCGGTGACTCCGGACGACGTCCGTGTACACCATGCGAACGGCTCAGTCTCGGTCAGGTCTGCGAACAACACATCGGTCGAGGTACTTCACGGTATCCTCAACCAGAACGATCACGCGGCGGCGCATAACCGTTCGCACTTTCGCCGCCACGGCGTCCTTGCCGTCAACCTGATGTCGTCGCCGGGGGCGGGCAAGACAAGCCTGCTAGAGGCCACAATCGATAGTCTGCGGGCCAAGTACCGGATTGCGGTCATCGAAGGCGACCTCGAAACCGAAAACGATGCCGTGCGCATCCGGGCGAAGGGCGTGCCGGCCATACAGATCACGACCGGACAAACCTGCCACCTCGACGCACACATGGTGCACGATGCGCTGCACGCGCTCGATCTTTCCGCCACCGACATCGTCTTCATCGAAAACGTCGGCAATCTCGTCTGTCCTGCCGCCTTCGATCTCGGCCAGCAGGCGAATGTGACGCTGCTATCGGTGACCGAGGGAGACGACAAGCCGGCCAAATATCCGGTCATGTTTCGGGCCGCCGATCTGGTTCTGCTGTCGAAATCCGATCTTCTCGACGTGCTGGACGATTTCTCGCCAGCCAAAGCCGAGACCTGTCTTCGTACCCTGGCCAATCCTGCGAGGATGCTTCCCATTTCGGCCCGCCGTCCGGCAACGCTCGCGCCGTGGATCGCCTGGATCGAACAGGCGCGTATGGAGGCGCTGGCGCCCCGTCCGGCGCATGAACACGGGCATCATCATCACCATCATCATTCGGCGGAGTGAAAACGGTGGCCGGCACCGAGAACGTCATCGCACGAGAATGGCTCGATCGCATCCGGAGCCTGCCGCTCAAGGGTCGCGTTCGCGTGATGAATGTCTGCGGCGGCCATGAGCGCTCGATTTCGATGGCGGGTCTGCGCGGAGCACTTCCGAAGGAGATCGAACTCATTCCGGGGCCCGGGTGTCCGGTTTGCGTGTGCCCGGAGGAAGACGTTCACGCAGCGGTTCAATTCGCCTTGCGCAAGGATGTCATCCTGGTCGCATTCGGCGACATGCTGCGGGTGCCGGCCAACGTACCGAAGGGCGAGCCGCGTTCGCTGGAACAGGCGCGCGCAGCCGGTGGTGATGTTCGTCCCATTGCAAGTCCGCGCGAGGCCGTAAAGATCGCGCGGGCCCATCCCGATCGTGAAGTGGTGTTCTTTGCCGCGGGGTTCGAGACGACGACGGCGCCGGTGGCCGGTCTGATCGCCGAAGGGGCGCCCTCAAATCTTTCGGTCCTGTTGTCCGGACGTTTGACGTGGCCGGCCGTAGCGATGCTGCTGGAAAGCGAAGAGGCGGGTTTCGACGCCCTGATCGCGCCGGGTCATGTTTCCACCATCATGGGTCCCGAAGAATGGGAATTCGTGCCGACTAAATACGGCATCCCGTCTGCCGTTGCCGGCTTCGAATCCGACAGCCTTCTCGCCGCGCTCTATTCGGTGCTGCGCCAGCGCCTGGAAGGCCGCGTCTTTCTCGACAATTGCTATGCGAATGTCGCCAAGCCGGGTGGCAACCCCACGGCGCGCGCGCTGCTCGATCAGTCGCTGGATGTCGTCGATGCAAACTGGCGCGGTATTGGGATCATTCCGCGCTCGGGATTCGCGCTGAAACCGGAACTTGAACGCCTGGATGCCGCCCGACGCTTCGGTCTCGATGCGGACGCAGGCAGAAAGCGCGCCGGCGAAATGCCGCCCGGCTGCGATTGTGCGCGCGTTGTCCTGGGCAAGATCTATCCGAACCAGTGCGTGCTGTTCGGCAAGGCCTGCACGCCGCGCAATCCGATCGGCCCATGTATGGTGTCGGACGAAGGCGCCTGCCATATTTGGTGGTCTTCCGGCATCAGGCAGGCATCTGATGAAAGCGCGCCCGCGCGATATTGAGGAGCGTCGTCTGGCCGCCCGTCGTTTTGTTGTCGGAGGACGGGTGCAGGGCGTTGGCTTCCGGCCCTTCGTCTACCGGATGGCGCACGCTCTGGCCCTGAACGGCTGGGTTCGCAACGGTTCCGGCCAGGTCGTCATCCATGTCGAAGGATCTGCGCAAGGCATCGAACTATTCGAGCAGGCATTGATCGCCGATGCGCCGCCGCTCGCGAAGCCGCGCGTCGAGGCGGCCGAGGATGCTCCCCCGGAGCAGGCGAGCGATTTCCGCATCCTGGGCAGTGAGGACGCCGAGCAGGCGAGCGTGCATCTGCCGCCGGACTTGTTCTGTTGCGAGGATTGCGTCGCCGAGTTTCAGAACGGGTCGGAGCGGCGCTATCGCTATGCGTTCACGAACTGCACGCAATGCGGGCCCAGATACACGATCATCAAGGCTCTCCCTTATGATCGCCCCAACACCGCGATGGCTGCCTTCGCGCTCTGCAGGCATTGTCGCGAGGACTATGAAAATCCCACCGACCGGCGTTTTCACGCGCAACCGCTCGCCTGTCCCAATTGCGGACCGGCGCTTTCGTTTGTCCGCGAGGGATGCGCTCTCGAGCATGGCGAAAGCGCGTTGACGGCTTGCGTTCGATGTCTGTGCGAAGGCGGTATCGTCGCGGTGAAGGGCGTCGGCGGCTATCACCTGATGTGCGATCCGGCAAACGGTGCGGCGGTGCGGCGTCTGCGTAGGCGCAAGCATCGGCCGCACAAGCCGTTGGCGGTCATGTTCCCGCAGGTCGGCGACGACGGACTGAGCGCCGTGCGGGCGCATGTGGATCTGACACCCGAAGAGGCGGAGGCCTGCGTCAGTCCCGCGCGTCCCATCGTGCTTGTACGGCGCCGTGCTGACAGCGCGTTGGGCGCGGACCTTGCACCCGGTCTGGCCGAACTTGGCGTGTTCCTGCCCTACAGCCCGCTGCATCATCTTCTGCTGGCGGAGTTCGGCGGGCCGCTGGTGGCGACGTCCGGCAATGTCAGCGGCGAACCGGTGATCACCGCCAATGCCGAATCTGAACAACGACTCGGCGCTGTGGCGGATGCGTTCCTGCATCACGACCGATCCATTGTCCGCCCCGCGGACGATTCCGTTTTGCGGATCATTGCCGGCGCATCGCATCCCGCTCGCGTAGGACGGGGACTGGCGCCGTTGGAGATCGAGTTGCCCCACGCGCTCGAGCAACCGACACTTGCCTTAGGCGGCCATCTGAAGGCGGCTGTCGCGCTGGGGTGGGAGCGGCGCGTCGTCGTTTCGCCCCATATCGGCGATCTTGACAGTCCCCGCAGCCTCGCGGTGTTCGAGCAAGTCGTGGCCGATCTGCAGGCGCTTTATCGCGTGACTGTTCGCCGAATCGTCCACGACGCGCATCCTGAATATGGCAGCACGCGATGGGCACAGCGCCTGGATATTCCGGTCGCCGCCGTGCAGCATCACATGGCCCATGCCTCAGCGCTGGCCGGAGAACATCCGGAGATCGCACGCTGGCTCATGTTCGCGTGGGACGGCGTTGGGTTGGGCGCCGACGGCGATCTGTGGGGCGGCGAAGCTCTGCTGGGATCGCCGGGCGCGTGGCGCCGCGTCGCGAGCATGCGTCCTTTCCACGTTCTGGGAGGGGACCATGTCGGACGCGACCCATGGCGATCCGCTGCGGCACTGATGTGGGAAACAGGCCGTTCGTGGATGCCGTCCACGGCGGATGGGCTTCTGGCCCATCAGGCGTGGCGCAAGCGCATTGGCACAGCCAGGACGTCTTCCGTGGGACGCCTGTTCGACGCGGCCGCCTCGCTGGTGCTCGGCATCGAGAGAGCGAGCTACGAAGGGCAGGCGCCGATGATGCTCGAGAGCATCGCCGCCGCGGGCACAGGGGCCATTGTCCTGCAATTGGCGCGTGACGCGCACGGAATTCTCCGCTGCGATTGGGAGCCGCTGCTGCCAGTGCTCTGCGATTATTCCCTGAGTGCGGCTGAGCGAGCGGGTATTTTCCACGACAGTCTTGCAAACGCTGCAGCGGAGCAGGCGATTGCGTTGAGCAGTACGGATCGCTTCGAGGCTGTCGGCCTCACGGGCGGCGTATTCCAAAATCGCTTTCTCGCGGAACGCGTGATGGCGGTTCTGGCGCGACGCGGCATTCGCGCGTTCCTGCCACAACTCGTTCCCGCCAACGACGGCGGACTTGCCTTTGGTCAGCTGGTCGAGATTCTCGGCACTGACCGCTCGCGCCAGATTTCGGGAGCCATGATACCATGATCGAGGATCGTCATATCACGCTTGCCCATGGCAATGGCGGCCGTCGCATGCGCGAGCTGATCGAGGACGTCTTCGCGCGCCATCTCGCCAATCCCTCTCTCGACGTGCGCCTCGACGCGGCGCCCGTCGCACTTGCTTCGGATATGGTGCCCCTCATCACGACAGACGCTTTCACCGTTAAGCCGCTTGAGTTTCCCGGCGGCGACATCGGCTCATTGGCGGTCAACGGAACCGTCAATGATCTGGCCGTCAGCGGCGCCATGCCGAGATTCCTGACGCTGAACGCTATCATCGAGGAAGGCCTCGCCGTCGAACGCCTGGATCGCATTGTCGGCAGCCTCGCGGCTGCAGCGAACGCTGCAGGCGTGCGGGTGGTGGCCGGCGACACCAAGGTCGTCCCGCGCGGCGAGGGCGGCGGCCTCTACCTGGTCACGACCGGACTGGGTTTGCGCGCTGCCAAGTGCAAACTCGGCATCGACAGCATCCGCGAAGGCGATGTCCTGGTGGCCAGTGGTCCGGTTGGCGATCATGGAATTGCCGTGCTGCTGGCGCGCGAGGACTTCGAGCTGAGCGGTGAGGTCGTTTCGGATTGTGCAGCGGTCACGCCTTTCACGGCGCCGCTGGCCCTGATGGGAGGTGTTCGCTTCATGCGGGATCCGACGCGTGGTGGCCTCGCCACGGTCGCGCATGAAATCGCCCGGGCAACCTCACTGAATGTGCGGCTCCGTGAGGCCGACGTCCCCGTCCGGGACCCGGTTCGCTCGGTCTGCAAGATGCTGGGCTACGACCCCTATTATCTTGCCTGCGAGGGACGCGTCGTGGCTGTGGCAGCGCCGGAAGTTGCCGGGGACATCCTGGCCCTGTGGCAATCGCTTCCCGCCGGCGAAGGCGCGTGCGCGATCGGAACGATGCGCGACGGACGGGGGCGCGTCATTCTGGAGACCGAGATCGGCGGCGAACGCTTTCTCGAAGAGCTGGAAGACGATCCGCTACCCAGAATCTGCTAGTAGAGCCGCCTGGGCAGGCAGCGCGGTCGATCGGCAATATTCATGAAAAACGGACAAGTGGGTCATCAGCTCGTTCCGGCGTCTGCGGTGACGCAGCGGCGAATCTGGCTCGATCTGCTGCTCTATCCGACACACAGCCTGCCTACGGCCGCCGCTCCTGTCGTTATCGCTGTGGCGGTTGCTTTTCGACACCACCTTGTTTCCCTTTTGCCGGCGTTGCTTGGATTTGTGGCGAGCTGGTTTGTGCATATCGCAGGCCTGTTTTACGACAATTACGAATTGCTCGTGCGCTATCCCGACAATCGCGAACATCCGGAACTCGTACAGGCCTATTGGGACGGCGACCTGACATCATCCTCGCTTGCCCGCGCCATCATCGCTTGTCTGGTGCTGGCTCTGCTGACGGGACCCTATCTCTGGGCTGTCGCGGGCTGGCCGGTCGCGATGTTCGGCTTGATAGGGATTGTCGCGAGCTTGAGCTACGCCGGCGGTCCGCTCGCCTATGCCAGATTCGGCCTCTCGGAAATCGTCTTCTTCGCCATGTTCGGTGTCGTGGGTGAAGTCGGAATCTACTATGTCCAAGCGGCCAGCGTCTTGGGCGCCTGGCGTCAGGCGCTCGCAACGCTGCCTCCCGAAATTTGGGTGCTCGGACTGCCTGCCGGCGCACTCTGCGTCAACATCCTCCTGATCGACGACATGCGCGATCGTGAGGCCGACGCAGCAAAAGGCTGGCGCACGGGTGCCGTACGTTTCGGGCCTCGTTGGGCGCGGGCGGGGTGTGTCGTGACGACCTGCTTCGCCTACGCCGCGCCGCTGCTCTTCTGGCGGGCTTTCGGGTTCAGCGCCTGGATACTGCTCCCGTGGGTGACTCTTCCGCTGGCGATCTGGATTCTGCGAACGCTCTACACGACGCTGCGACTCGAAGATCTGGAGCCTGTGACGCCGCGGGGCGCCTTTCTGGTCTTCTTCTATTCTGCATTTCTCGCGGTTGGTGTTGCGATTCCCTCCTGAATAGATGTGCGCTTTGCTCCGCGCAGCCGATATCTTTTTGAAGTTGCTACAGGAAACTTGTCTGGCCGATGCCGTGCGATTTCAGTCCGTCATTCGAATATTCGACGGACTTTTGAATCCCCAAATAAGCTGCCAGAATTTGCGTTGAACTTACCCGCGCGGAGGGTTTACAAGAATTCGCTGCTATTACCTCTGGCAGCCGGCGGGGCGAAGGTGAGGAGTAGGTCATGAGACTACCAATTTTGGCGCTCGCGACTGGGGTTTTAATTGGCGCTGCAGCAAGTGCCGAGGCGGCGGACGGACAGGCGGTCTACAATCAAAACTGCGCCATGTGCCACAATGTGATGTCGCCGAAGCTGGGCGACAAGGCGGCTTGGGCGCCGCTGATCAAGCAGGGCACAGACGCGCTCGTTGCCAGCACAATCAAGGGCAAAGGCGCCATGCCGCCGCAGCGAGGCAAACTCTCCGACGCCGATATCAAAGCGGCGGTCGAATATATGGAAAGCAAAGGCCAGTAGTTTCGCTGGCAGGCTCAATGAGCTGTATGGCGTGACGTTTTGATACCTTTGCGTCCGGCGTGATCAGTGGATGCGCGGACGATCGCATGACGGCGGGAAATTCCAAAGGCGCACTTGCCATCTTGGCATTTCTGCTGGGAGCCATGTGGTGGGCCGCCGCCGGATCTGCATTGGCAGACGATCCGTCGAAGGCCGCAGCCCCGGCAGCTGCCGACAATTCGGAGCCGCTTTATAGTGCAGGTGGCTCCGCGACCTGCATGGCGTGCCACAACAGCTCGCCTCACGTAAAAGACATTCTTGCTACTCCGCATGCGGCGATCCGCATGCGCCATTCGGTCAGCACTAGTGCGAATCCTGCCACGGGCCCAGCGACGCCCACGTGCAGGGCTGGGCTAAGGGAAAGCCCAAGGCGCCCGGCGTCGTCTTTGACTCAAAAAGCCAATTTCCCATTTCTCCCGTGAGCGTGCGCAACGAGACCTGTCTGGCCTGCCACGAGAACGGTCAAAGGATGAACTGGCACGGCAGCAAGATGGAGCAGGCGGGCGTCGCCTGCACGAGCTGTCATGCGGTCCACGCCACGAAGGATCCCGTGCTCGCGAAAGAAACGCAGCCGGAAATCTGCTTCACCTGTCACGCTCAGCAGCGCGCGGAACGTTTCGAGTATTCCCACCATCCGATGCGCGAAGGCAAGGTCGCTTGCTCCGACTGTCACAATCCGCACGGCTCGCCCGGGCCGTATTCGAATATAACATGTCGTCTGGCGCAATCACCTTCGGTGAATTTAATGGCGTTGAGGTTACAAGTGTGACGGCAACCTATCAGAATGTCACCCCTTACCCGAATATCAATTCGCTGATGCATCAACTCAAGCTTTCTGCCACTTATCAACTCGCGGACAACATCGAATGTTCGTTGCTGTATCAGTTCAGCATGTTCCGCAACAACGACTGGGATGACGTTCCGGTGTCGATCATTCCCACAACCAACACCGGAACGGCGATCAGCATTCTCAACGCCAGCTATCCTCCGCCGAGCTATAATGTCTCGACTATCGGCACCGTCCTGAAGGTCACGCTTTAGAGGCAGTGGGCGTAGAGCGCTGGGCGCCGGTAAGAGATGAGCGAGCCGGTGACGGATACCGACCTAAGCTTGCAGGTTTTCTACCACGGCACGCGGTCTGACCTGAAACCCGGAGACCTCGTCGAGACCCGCCGCACCTCCAACTTTTCCAGGGCGAACAAATCCAAAAACGTCTACCTGACGTGCAGCCATCTGGGGCATCGCGCCGTTCAGCCGTAAGCGACGCCCGGCTTGCTTTGACCGACTTCTATAATATAGCCGTCGGGATCGCGGATATAGCAGCGCGTCTCGCCGTACTTGTCCTTCGGCTCCGTGAGAAACACGGCTCCTCGTTTCCGCCATAGTTCATAGCACGCGTGAATGTCTGCAACGCGGATGTTCATGAAGCTGCTGACTTTGTCGGGGTCTGGCGGAACGCTGAGCGTCACTGTTGGTTTGTCGGGTGTCGGACCGCCGCCACCATTGACAATGAGCCACGTGTTCGCGATCTGGATGTACCCCGGCGCGCCCTTGCTGTCGCCTCTGCTCACAATGCGACCTCCGAAGACCGTTTCGTAAAATCGGGCCGATCGCTCGATGTCGGCAACGGTGAGAAAGTGCGCGATGGTAAAGCCATCCTGTGGCGGCATGCGATAGCTTTTCTGCTCGACTTGTACCTGGTTCATCGACGACTCCTATTCGGATATCGCATTTCCCCTTCGCCAGAATACGTCGGGTTGGAGCGCCTTCGCAATGAGTGCAGGCCCGCTGCAAAAACACATTCGCGGTTGCAACGACCAGAAAACGAGTGACGGCGGCGGCGTTATGATGAACGGCATCAACGAAGGCATTATTCCTTCGTGCGGCATGCAGAAAGCATTGGGGTTCGAATCCCCGCCACTCCGGGTGTGCCTGAAGCGCCTCGGCCGGAACCGCGCTGGTTTCAGGCCTTGCGCGAGATCAAAGTCGCAAAGCGAGGAACAGGTCATGATAGTTCGAAATATAGTGGAGATATGGCCATGCCATCGCAATCCTATATTCGCTGGTTCGATCAGCTCGGGCTGGGTGATGTGGCGCTTGTCGGCGGCAAGACATCCTCGCTCGGCGAATTGTACACGGCGCTCGCGCCGAAGGGCGTCAACGTTCCGAACGGCTTCGGCATCACCGCGCAAGCCTATCGCGACGCGTTGGACGGAGCCGGTGCGTGGTCCGAATTGAAGCGGCTGCTGGCGGATGCCGACGAAAGCAATATCGGCAGGCTGGAAAAACGCGCAGCCGAAGCGCGCCAGATCGTCTATGCAGCGACGGGCACGGCCGAACTGCGCGATCAGATCGGCGCTGCCTACCGCGAGCTTGAAGAGCAATATGGCGAGGATCTTTCCGTCGCCGTTCGCAGCTCCGCCACGGCCGAAGATCTGCCCAACGCGAGCTTCGCCGGACAGCACGACAGCTTCATCAACATACAAGGCGAAGAGGCGGTGTTCGAGGCGTGCCGACGCTGCTTTGCCTCGATCTTCACGGATCGCGCCATCATCTACCGCAACGACAACAAATTCGACCATTTCAAGGTCGCCCTTTCCGTCGCCGTCATGAAGATGGTCCGCGCGGACAGCGGCGCGAGCGGCGTGATGTTCACGCTCGACACGGAGACGGGCTTTCGCGACGTCGTCATGATTACGGGCGTGTATGGGCTGGGCGAAAACATCGTCCAGGGGCGGGTCGATCCGGACGAGTTCTATGTGCACAAGCCGACCTTCGCCGCCGGCCATCGCGCTGTCTTGAGGCATACGCTCGGCCAGAAGCAGGAGAGGATGATCTTTTCCGGAAGAAGGTCGGGGCCGACGACGGTCAACCGGAAGGTTCCCGCCGACGAGCGTGAGCGCTTCTGCCTGACGGATCGTGACGTGCTGGAACTCGCCGGATACGGCATCGCGATCGAAGACCATTATTCCGCGATCAATGGCCATCCGACTCCCATGGACATCGAATGGGCCAAGGATGGTACGGACGACAAGCTCTATATCGTGCAGGCGCGGCCCGAGACCGTTGCCTCGCGGCGCCAGGCGAGCCAGCTCCATAGCTACACTTTGAAGGAGAAAGGGCAGGCGATCGTAACCGGTCGCGCCATCGGCGAGCGGATCGCAACGGGTGTCGTCCGCGTCGTGGCGGGCGAAAAGGATCTGGCCAGGTTCCGGCCGGGCGAAATCCTCGTCGCTGAAACGACAACGCCCGACTGGGAACCGGTGCTGAAAAAAGCCGCCGGCATCGTAACCGATCGCGGCGGCCGCACCTGCCATGCGGCCATCGTCGCGCGCGAGCTCGGCATTCCCGCGGTCGTCGGAGCGACGGATGCAACGAGACGCCTTAAAAACGGCGATCTCGTCACCGTCTCCTGTGCGGAAGGCGATATCGGCCACGTCCTCACAGGCGCCGTGCCGTTCGAAATCGTCGATCTGAAGCTTTCGGACGTGCCGCGTCCGCACACCGAGGTCATGATCAACCTCGGCGACCCCGACATGGCGTTCCGGACCGCGATGCTGCCGAACGACGGTGTCGGGCTGGCCCGCATGGAGTTCATCATCAACGAATTCATCGGCATACATCCGATGGCGCTCGCCGAGTTCGAAAAGGTCAAGCAACCGGCGGCCCGTCAAAAAATCAAACGGCTCACCAGGAATTACGCACATCCGCAGGACTTCTTCATTGAGCGCCTGTCCGAAGGCGTCGGCATGATCGCGGCGGCCTTCTACCCCAAGCCGGTCATCGCGCGCTTGTCCGATTTCAAGACCAACGAATATGCGAAGCTCATCGGGGGCAAGCAGTTCGAACCCGTCGAGGCGAACCCGATGCTGGGTTTCCGCGGCGCGTCGCGCTATGCCCATCCGGCCTACGCGCCCGGTTTCGCGCTCGAATGCGCGGCGTTGCGCCGCGTGCGGGAGGACATGGGCCTCACGAACCTCAAGATCATGGTGCCGTTCTGCCGTCGCGAAGAGGAAGCGGCGCGCGTGCTCCACGCGATGGCCTCCTGCGGATTATACCGCGGCAAGAACGGGCTGGAGATATTCGTCATGTGCGAGATCCCCAACAACGTCATCCGGATCGATGCGTTCTCGAAAATGTTCGACGGTTTCTCGATCGGCTCGAACGACCTGACGCAGCTGACACTCGGCGTGGACCGGGATTCGGAGACCGTCGCATTCGATTTCGACGAGCGCGATCCCGGCATGAAGGAGATGCTGCACATGGCCATCGAAGGCGCGCATCGCAACCGGCGCCACGTAGGCATCTGCGGCGAGGCGCCGGCGAATTATCCCGAGCTCGCGAAGCAACTGGTGGATTGGGGAATTGATTCCATCAGCGTCAATCCATCGAGCGTCGTCCAGACCTTTCGGATTGTCGCGGAAGCCGAGGAGCGGACCTCCATTCATCCCATTGCCGCTACGGCGTGAGCGGATCATGGTACATACCGGCCTCGGTTGACCGTAACGGTTGATCCCGTCTTGAAAGTTGCGACGATTTTCGTTCAGGACTTTTGCGCATCGGGGTGCAGGCTCAAAAAATGCCGCAGCGCCATGAACAGTTCAGTCGCATGCTCCATGCGACCGTCGTCAAGCGCCGCCCGGATGTCGTCGACGATCATCTGACGAATCTCCTTTTCGCCGCCGATTTTGCGCAGGATATAGTTCGCAAGCGCCGATGCCGCGATTTCGGGAACATGTTCGTGCTCGGCTATGGCGGCTACTTCTTCCGCATCGAGGCCAGACATCGCGATGCAGTCTTCCAAAGTAATCATCGCCATCTCCCGGATAGCTTTCGAATGATGGCCGGACTCTGGAGGCAAGATCACTGACACGAATCAACAAGCGGAATTTTTCCGGCGCTCGCTGCGCCCGGGTGGGATTGACCCGCCGGCGGGGATGAAGCTTGGTTTCGCCGGCGCATTCACCGAAACATCACGAAGAGTCTTGATTTGCATCAACCGTCGCACCCGGAACACCACTAATGTGTGGGTCGTCCGCGTTATTGGGCGAGAGAGAAAGGGTCGCCGACAAAGCGGCCGGAAAGGTAGAAAATCATGAGTGCGCAGAATGCAAAGGTCCGCAGGTCTGCGGACAACGAAGATAAAAAAAGCGAGACGGATGCGTTCGATCTTTTCAGCCGTACCGACCTATTGTGGTGGCCGTATCGCTCGTTTTCGAAGGCGCTTCTGAAAACGCACGACAATTTGGCGGCGTTCATGGACGTCAACCGGAAACTGGCCGACGAAATGCGGGACATCGTCCGCAAGGAGCAGGATCTGGTCATGCAGATGTCGGAAAAGATGCTCCGGCGCGCCGCATCCGCCAAGGAAAACGGCGAGGCCAACATCTTCCATCCCTCGCAGGGTATGGACGAAATCTACGATTCGGCGGTGACCGGCATCCGAGAGCTTGGGAAAGCCGTCGCGGATGCGCAAATCCGCTCGATCGAGACGCTGCGGGCGCACGCCCGCGACGCGGCCCAGAAGCCGGCGTCCGGTGACGGCGCCCCTCACAAGGCGGCATGACGGACATCATGAGCATGGTACCGCCGGAACGGAAAAGGGGGGCCGCGTTGGCATTGGTCGAATCCGAAACTTCCGGCGGTCCTGGCCGCCGGTCGTTCCCGAATGGCTCCGCGGTTGGGATACCGGCCCTCGGGTCTGCCGATTTCACGCGCAGTTCCGCCGGAATGGAGCCCGGATCCTTTGATCGCGCCGCGCGCGCCGTGATCGCCCGCATAACCGGTGGCGTTTCGCCATCCGCGCTCGCGCTGGCTTACACCGATTGGCTGCTCCACCTCGCGGCGAGCCCGGGCAAGCAAACCGAGCTTGTAGCTGAGGCCGCCAACAAATGGATGCGCTTTCTCCAGTTTGCCTCGCGTGCCGGCGCGGACGGCGCCCCCTGCATCGAACCGTTGCCGCAGGATCGGCGCTTCAACGCGCCGGAGTGGGGGACGTTTCCCTACAATCTGTTCGCGCGGGGTTTCCTCCTTACGCAGCAATGGTGGCGGAATGCGACCGTCGGCGTGAACGGCGTATCGCCTCATCACGAAGATGTCGTGTCGTTCGTGGCCCGCCAGCTGCTCGACATGTGGTCGCCGGCCAATCTTCCTTCCAGCAATCCGCAGGTCCTGCGTCGAACCATCGAGACGGGCGGGGAAAACTTTCGCCAGGGCATCGCCAATTGGTGCGAAGATGTCGAACATCACGTTCGTCGTCTTCCTCCGGTGGGAGCGGAAAACTTCAAGCCCGGCGAGGCTGTTGCGATAACCCCTGGCAAGGTTGTCTTCCGCAATCGGCTGATCGAACTCATCCAGTACGCGCCCCAGACCGAGACCGTCGAAGCGGAGCCGATTCTGATTATTCCCGCGTGGATCATGAAATACTATATCCTCGATCTGTCGCCGCAGAATTCCCTCGTGCGCTATCTCGTCGAGCAGGGACACACGGTTTTTATGGCTTCGTGGAAAAATCCGACTGCCGAGTATCGGGACTTGGGCATGCAGGATTACATCGACCTCGGCGTTATGGCCGCGCTCGATGCCGTATCCGCGATCGTGCCGAAGGCGCGCATTCATGCAGCAGGCTATTGTCTGGGCGGCACACTTCTTTCCATGGCTGCAGCCGCAATGGCTCGCGATGGCGACGAACGGCTGAAGACACTCACGCTTTTCGCCGCGCAGACGGATTTCACGGAGGCGGGCGAGCTGCTGTTGTTCGTGGACGACGCTCAGATCAGTTTTCTGGAGGACCTGATGCGGTCGCAAGGCTTTCTCGATTCGAAGCAGATGACGGGCGCGTTCCAGCTGCTTCGTTCCAAGGATCTGATCTGGTCGCGATCGGTGCACGAGTATCTCATGGGCGAGCGCGAACCCATGGCCGATCTGATGGCCTGGAACGCGGATGCGACGCGCATGCCCTATAAGATGCATTCGGAGTATCTGCGTTCCTTGTTTCTCGACAACGCACTTGCCGAAGGCCATTTCAGGGTCGGGGGACGGCCGGTCACCATCCGCGACTTGCGGGTTCCGATCTTTGCCGTTGGCACGGAAACCGATCACATCGCGCCATGGCGCTCGGTTTACAAGATACATCTGCTCGCCGAGACGGAAATCACGTTCGCGCTGACGACCGGCGGGCACAATGCGGGCATTGTCAGCGAGCCGGGGCATCCCCACCGGGCTTATCGTCTCGCCACACGCAAAGCCAAAGCTCCCTATCGCGATCCGGACGGATGGTATGATGCGGCTCCCCGGTTTGTGGGGTCGTGGTGGCCTGCCTGGCAGAGCTGGTTGAGCGCGCACTCGAGCGGACGAGTGGACCCGCCCGACATCGGCGCAGCCGATTACGTGGTTCTCGCAGACGCCCCGGGTGAGTACGTTCGCGCGGCCTAGATTGCCGTGTTCGCTTTTTTCCTGCTGTTAATTACAAGAAATCTGCGCGCGGCCGCTTCGTCTGCGGTCTCTCGGGTGACGTCAAAGTCGGTCGGAGGATTATCCCCGCTCGCCTTTTTTGTGCTTTGCTTCCAGATCATTCACGCGCTGCGTCAGCGCGTTGATATCGGAATGCGCCGAATCGGCGCTTTGCTGAGCTGCCTGCGCCGCCTGCTGCGCGGCGGTCGCCGTCGACTGCGCTTGCTGCGCGACCGACAGAGCCTGATCGGCGGTCGCCTGGGCGTGCTTCACGTCATCGACGGACGCGCAGCCGCTGACGAGAGGCCCGATAGCCGTGATCGACACGACGGCCATCACCTTGAGTGCATGATGCATGACGCGAACTCCTTCAATCCGATGCGTTGCTGCGGCGGTTGTCATCCGCCGTCGGAGGACAAGAACGTCCTTGCGCGCATCCAAGCGGCCTCTCTCACGCGCGCCTATTGGACCAAGGTCCAACTGCACGAATGCGCGTGATGCACAAAATGCGTGCGGGGCTAGCGAGAGCAGATTGCATGCGCAGCTTCATCGCCGGAGGAGCGATGCGCCGAACACTTTGGACATCGTGGACTGTCCTGTGCGCTTTGACGTGGGCGAGCTTCGCATTCGTCACGGCCGCACGAAGCGGCGACGGCATTTTCGCAAGTAGCGACGACGACACCGGCACGTCGCTCCAAGACGTTGTTTCCACAAATGATTCCCGCTTGACGCCGACAACCCGCGAGGGCCTCGTGAAAGCGCAGGTGCAGGCGTTCTACGCGGCGCGCGATTTCCGGCTCGTCTGGAGCGGCGACGACGAAGCGGAGGAGCGCGCCGCCGTCGTCCGGCAGGCACTCGAACACGCGGACCGGCAGGGATTGCGCCCAGGCGACTATCTGTCCGATCCCGTACGCTGGGCCGACGAACCAAAGCCGGGACGAGATGCCGCAGACTACGACGTAGCATTGACGACGGCGTTCTTCGCCTATGCGCTCGATGTGCGCGAAGGTCGTGTCGATCCGCTCAAAGTTTATAAAGATGTGAATCTGCCGGTGCAGGATTTCGATCTCGCCGACGCTTTCGCAACGGCCTTGCGGCGCGGGTCGGTCGCGCGATTCCTGTCCGATCTGCCGCCGCCTCATCCCGGCTATCACTGGCTGGTCGATGCACTGGCGCGCTATCGGGACATCGCCGCGCATGGCGCGTGGCCGGTCCTGCGTTCGTCGACTACCGTTGCGCTGACGGACAAGAATGGCAAGCCATCGGCGTTCGCGCACCGGCTCGCCCTCGAGGACGGCGCCTTTGCCGACACAATCGATCCTTCCGATGCCGATCTCCGCGAGGCGCTGTTGCGCTTTCAGCGGCGCAACGGACTGGAGGACAATGGCAGGTTGACGCCGGACACGCTGAAGGCGCTGAACGTGCCTGTGTCCTATCGCATCCAGCAGATCATCGCGAACATGGAGCGCTGGCGCTGGGTGCCGCGCGCGTTTGAAGCGCGCTACATCCTCGTCAACGTGCCGGACCAGAGCCTGGAATTCGTCGAGGACCAGTCGGCGAAGCTCTCGTCGAAGGTTGTCATCGGCCGGAGAGACGCGAAGACCCCGATCATGCGGACGGAGGTCGTGGCCGTCGTCGCCAATCCAGCCTGGGACATACCCGACGACATCGCGGCAAAACGTATCCTGCCGCATCTCCGGCATCACCCGGATTACCTCGCATCCCGCAACATGGTGCTCGCGAACGGATCGCTGCAGCAGAACCCCGGCAACGACAATGTGCTGGGCAAGCTCATGCTGGATTCGCCCAATCCCTTCGGCGTCTATATGCACGACACGCCGGACAAGAAGCTGTTCCTCTCGAGCATGCGCGAAAGGAGCAATGGCTGCGTGCGTGTGGAGCAGATCGCGCCGCTGGCGTCGCTGGCGCTGGGTGGCGAAGACCCGGACGACCGCATCATCGAAGCCATCGCCACGGGCGAAACGCAACGCCTGGAACTGTCCGAACCGCTTGCCGTCTACATGCTCTATTGGACGGCCTTCGCGGATTCCGATGGTGCTATGGAATTCCGGCCCGACCGCTACGATCGCGATCCGCCGCTGATCGCCAAACTCGGCGCGCACGCGGAGAAGCCGAAGCCGGCACTCGCCATACTCGACACGCCGTAGAAGGCTGCGGCCCTCCCTCCCTTGACTGGCCCGACCGCCTGTCTCCAATACGCATTCAACCGGAGACAAGGAATGACGGCGATACGCAAGACGGCGATTGTGACGGGTGGAGGAAGCGGTATCGGGCGCGCCGTGGCGCTGGCCCTGGCGCAAGAGAATTACGCGGTTGCCGTTGCGGGGCGGCGCCTCGCGGAATTGGAGGAAACCGCCAAGCGGGCCGTCGCAGGTTCGGTCATCGCGGTCGCCACGGATGTCGCCGATCCGGACTCCGTGCGCGCGTTGTTTCGCAAGACCGCGGACGCATTCGGAGGCATCGATCTTCTGTTCAACAATGCAGGCACCGGCGCACCGCCGGTGGAGCTCGACGAGCTGTCGATCGAACAATGGAAGCGCGTCGTCGATACAAATTTGACGGGTGCGTTCCTCTGCACGCAGGAAGCGTTCCGCCATATGAAGAAGCAGGCGCCGCGCGGTGGGCGCATCATCAACAACGGCTCCATTTCGGCGCACGCACCGCGGCCGAATTCCGCGCCCTATACGGCGACGAAACACGCGATGACCGGTCTTACCAAATCGACGGCGCTCGACGGCCGCAAATACGATATCGCCTGCGGTCAGATCGACATCGGCAACGCGGAGACGGAGATGACGCAGCGCATGCGTCAAGGCGTGCCGCAGGCGAGCGGTGCGATCGCGGCCGAGCCCATGATGGATGTCGAACACGTGGCGCAGGCCGTCGTCTTCATGGCGGGCCTGCCGCTGGACGCGAACGTGCAATTCATGACAGTAATGGCGACCAAGATGCCGTTCGTCGGACGCGGCTAGCGCAAAGGCGCTATTTTGACCGCGGCCCCTGATTGTGGGCCGGCGACGTGCGCGCCTGCGCCGACGCAGCGGTTTTGGCGTCCGGGCCGGCCGGAGGCGTGCCCATCAGCGCCAGAAACGGCGTCGCCGTCAGCAGGGCGAAGCTCAATTCTGCCATACCACACTTAAACACGGGAATGTTTCCCGAACGATGCTGCCAAGTTAAAACGCGGCGCGTGGCTTTTGCGTTTCATGGTCGCGGTATCCAGTCTGGGTTGCAGGAACTTTGGCGATGCTACCGCGTTCGCTTGTGGGTCTTCCGTGACCTCAAGAGTGGATCGATCATGGCCGACGGACGCGAACGCACGGGCGACGCGCGACGTTCGCAGGACGCGCGGGGACGGCCGCCAGACGACGACCGCTATGCCGGAAATGAACGCAACTCCGATCGGGGAAGCGACGAGGACGGAAAGGGCGCCGGTCCGGCCTGGATTCGCAGCCCGTTATTCAAATATTGCGTCATCGTCGTCGTCGTCCTTCTGCTGATCGTGGTGTTGATCTGGTGGCTGAACGCGCGCCAGTACGAAGACACAGACGACGCGTTTATTGATACGCACATCGTCCACATCTCACCCCAGATCGCCGGCCAGGTAATTCAGATCGCGGTGCACGACAACGAGGCCGTGCGACGCGGCCAGCTGCTGGTGCAGATCGATCCGGCGGACCCGACGGCGAAGCTCAACCAGGCGAAGGCGCAGCTCACGGCGGCGCAGACGCAACTCGAACAGGCGGCAGCCACGGAAGAGGGCGCAGAAGCGCAGGCGCAGAACGCCGCCGCCGATCTTGCGCGCTACAGGCTGCTGCAGCGGATCGCACCGTCGGCGGTCGCGCAGGAACAGATCGACCAGGCCGTGGCGTCCGCCAGCAGCGCTACCGCGCAACGCGACGCCGCGAAAGCGCAAATCCTGAATGCTGAGGCGCAGATCAAGCTCAACCGTGCCGAGATCGTGCAGGCGCAGCTTAATCTCGGCCATACGCGCATCGTTGCGCCGATCGACGGACACATCGCGCAGAAAAGCGTCGCGCTTGGGGACTATGTCACGCCCGGTCAGGAGCTTCTGGCGATTGTGCCACTGAGGCTGTGGGTCACGGCGAACTTCAAGGAAACGCAGCTCACGCACATGCGAGTCGGTCAGCCCGTCACGGTTACGGTCGATGCCTGCGGCTCCACGGACATTCGCGGCCACGTCGATTCCATCCAGCGCGGCGCGGGACAGGCCTTCCAGATTCTCCCGCCCGAGAACGCCACTGGCAATTTCGTGAAGGTGGTCCAGCGTGTGCCCGTCAAGATCCTGCTCGACCGCGTGCCGAAGAACTGTGTGCTCGGACCGGGCATGAGCGTCGAACCCAGCGTCAAGGTGCGCTGATGCCGTCGGCCGGCGCGCGTGCGGATGGTTGGACGCCGGAACGCTCCGTCGCCGGCGATAGGAATCCCTGGACGATCATCGCCGTCATCTCGATCGCGACGTTCATGGTCGTGCTCGACACGTCGATCGCAAACGTCGCGCTTGCGCATATCGCCGGCAGCGTCTCGGCGAGTTACGACGAGGCGACTTGGGTCATCACGAGCTTTCTGGTCGCCAATGCGATTATCATTCCGATCAGCGGCTGGCTCGCCGACGCCGTCGGCCGCAAGCGCTACTACATGATCTCGGTCGCGCTTTTTACGATCTCGTCGCTTCTGTGCGGTCTTGCGCCGAACCTGTCGTTCCTCATCATTGCGCGCATATTCCAGGGATTTGGCGGCGGAGGATTGGCGCCCGTCGAACAATCGATGATGGTCGACACCTTCCCGCCGGAGAAGCGCGGACTCGCGTTCGCGGCATACGGAATAGTCGTCGTCGTCGGACCGGTTCTGGGCCCTTCGCTGGGCGGCTGGATCACCGACAGCTATTCCTGGCATTGGGTGTTCCTTATCAACGTACCGGTCGGAATCCTTTCGCTGATCCTGGTCGCCATTTACGTCGACGAACCGCCGGCCCTGATCAGGCGTGCCAAAAAATTACGCCGGGCGGGGCTGAACGTCGACATTGTCGGTTTCCTGCTCGTAGCACTCTTCCTCGGATGTCTCGAAGTCACGCTTGACCGCGGCCAGCGCGATGACTGGTTCGGGAGCTCGATGATAACGGCGACCGCCGTCATGAGCGCGACGGCCTTTCTCATCTTCGTGCCCTGGGAGCTGACGCGGAGAAATCCCATTGTCCGCATCGATCTCTACGGCCGGGGGAATTTTTTGATTTCCAACATCTTTATGCTGATCATGGGCGTAATTGTCTTCGGCACGACGCAATTTATTCCGCAGCTGCTGCAGGAAGTGTTGGGCTATACAGCGACAAACGCAGGGCTCGCGCTCACGGCGGGAGGCGTTGCGACCCTCGTGGTGATGCCGATCGTCGGCCTCCTTTCGAGCAGGGTGGACGCGCGAATTCTCATCGCGTTCGCGCTCATCGTACAGGCCATCGCGCTCTGGAACCTGAGCGGACTCGATACGCAGATATCGTTCGACGATGCCGCGGTCGCCCGCATGATCCAGTCCGTGGGGTTGCCGTTTCTCTTCATCCCGATTACCAGCGCCGCCTATGTCGGCTTACGACCGGAAGAGAACAACCAGGCGTCGGCACTCATGAACGTGTCGCGAAACCTTGGCGGTACCTTCGGCATTTCGCTCGTCCAGACAATGCTCGAGCGGCGCGCGCAGGTGCATCAATCCCAATATGCCGAAACGCTTAACCCGCTCAATCCGAACTACGCCGAAAGAATTCAGCAAATCGCCCACACGCTGATGAGCCAGGGCGTAGCCCAGGCCGACGCGATGCGCGCCGCGACGGCGGAGCTTTATCAATCGCTCCTGCAGCAGGCGCAGATGCTGTCCTATATCGATGTCTTCCATACGCTCATGTGGGTGGTGATCGCGGTGATCCCGCTGGTGATCTTCATGCAGAAGCCCAGAAAGGGCGGCGCGGCGGCGGAGGTCGTACCGTGAAGAGGGCATCCGCCTGCGTGACGCTTGTGGCGCTGGTTCTCGCCGGCTGCGAAGTCGGACCGGATTACGTCACGCCAGACATGGCGGTACCGCGGAAGTATTCGGATCTGCCCATGACGGCCGCGTCGGCGCCGATCAGCGTGCCGTCGGCGTCTCAGGCCGATCTCTCGGCATGGTGGACGCAGTTCCATGACGCCGAGCTGGACAGCCTCATCGCGCGCGCCATGGCGGCCAACCTCGATCTTCTGACGGCCGCCTCGCGCGTCCGCGAAGCGCGGCAACAGGAGATCGAAGCGGGCGCCGCCGCGTTGCCGAAGGTCGATGCGAGCGCTTTCGCAGCGCATCTGCATTCCAACGCCGGTCTCGAATCTGTGCTCGGCGGCCCACCGTCCGGCGAAGGGTTCGACACCAAGCTCTATTCTCTGGGGTTCGACGCGACCTGGGAAGTCGACATTTTCGGCGGCGTGCGGCGCAGCGTCGAGGCCGCGCATGACACGCGGGAGGCCGCCCTCTGGGACATGCGCGACGGCGAGGTGACGCTGACGGCCGAGATCGCTGCGGACTATCTGACGCTGCGGGCGCTTCAGGCCCAGATCGCGCTGCTGCAGGACGAGGCGAAGCGGCAGACCGATACGCTCGTCTTCATTCGGGCCCGCAGACGCGCAGGGTTTGTCACGGAGCTGGACGTCAACCAACAGGTCGCTCTCGAGGAATCCACGGTTGCCCAGATCCCGTTGCTCGAGGCGCAGGCCGGTGCGGTTGAACACGCGATCGCCGTGCTGATGGCCGAACCGCCGGACGCGGTCGTGGCCGAGCTCGAACGTTCGGCTGCAAGACCCGTCGTACCGAAGACGATACCGGTCGGACTGCCTTCGGTTCTGCTGTTGCGCAGGCCGGACGTGCGCGAGGCGGAGCGCAAGCTCGCATCCGCGACCGCCAATATCGGTGTGGCCGTCTCCGACCTCTATCCCAAGTTCGACCTGCTCGGCGGCGTTTCGCTCGCGAGCACGCATCTGAGCAGTCTGTTCACGAGCAACGCTCTGGCCGAGGGCGGGGCCGGCTCCATCACCTGGCCGATTTTCGAAGGCGGCCAGATCAGGGCGAATATCCACGCCAAGACCGACGAAGCCGATCAGGCCTATTTCGCCTACAAGAAGACGATCCTGACGGCGCTGCAGGACGTCGAGGACTCGCTTCTGCGTTACGAAAAGGACCAGCCGCGGCTTCTCGCACTGGAGCGCGCCGCGACGTCCGCGCGCTCGTCGTCCGACATCGCCTATCAGCAATATCGCGTCGGCCTCACACCCTATGTGAACGTGCTGACGGCGCAGGCGAACGATCTGTCCGCGGAGGTCCAGCTTGAGCAGGGCCGCGAAGCGCTCACCACCGATCTCGTGTCGCTTTACAAAGCGCTGGGCGGCGGCTGGTCGATGCCGGATCCGAAGCTCGGCCCGCCGCCGGACCGGACGAAAGGCTAAGCCACGCGCTTCAGCACGTCGGCGATCTTGTCGAAGATCTGGTCGATCTGGGCCTTCTCCACGATGAGCGGCGGCGACAGCGCGATCGTGTCGCCGGTGACGCGGATCAGCACGCCTTCGTCGAAACAGCGGTGGAAGGCCTCCATGGCGCGGGCGCCGGACGCGCCATCGCGCGGGCGGAGCTCGATCGCCGCCATCAGGCCCAGATTGCGGATGTCGATGACGTGCGGGGCGCCGCGCAGCGCATGCGCGCGCTCTTCCCAATAGGGCGAAAGCTCGCGGGCGCGGGCGAACAGTCCTTCCTCGCGATAGACCTCGAGCGTGGCGAGGCCGGCGGCGGCCGCCAGGGGATGGCCGGAATAGGTGTAGCCGTGGAAGAGCTCGATGCCAGGTGCTGCGCTGTCGACGATCGCCTCGTAGATCTTGCGATTGCAGATCGCGGCGCCCATCGGCACGGAGGCGTTCGTGATCCCTTTGGCGCAGGTGATGATGTCCGGCGTCACGCCGAAGTATTCCGCCGCCGACGGCGCGCCGAGACGTCCGAAGGCCGTGATGACTTCGTCGAAGATGAGAAGGATGCCGTGGCGCTTGGTGATTTCGCGCAGGCGTTCGAGATAGCCCTTCGGCGGCACCAGCACACCCGTCGATCCCGCCACCGGTTCGACGATGACGGCCGCGATCGTCTCGGCGCCGTGCAGGGCCACGATACCTTCCAGCGCATCGGCGAAATGCGCGCCCTGTTCGGGCTGGCCGCGCGTGAAGGCCGCGTTCTTCAGGTCGAACGTATGCGGCAGATGATCGACGCCGGGCAGCAGCGTGAACGTCCGCCGGTTGCTGACGAGGCCGCCGACCGAGATGCCGCCGAAGCCCACGCCGTGATAGCCGCGTTCGCGGCCGATGAGACGCGTGCGCGAGCCCTGGCCGATGGCGCGCTGATAGGCCAGCGCGATCTTGAGCGCGGAATCGACCGCTTCCGAGCCGGAATTGGCGAAGAACACGCGGTCCATGCCGGCCGGGAAAATTTCCGCCACTTTCTGCGCGAATTCGAAAACCAGCGGATGGCCGAGCTGGAAGGTCGGCGCGAAATCGAGCGTGGCCGCCTGCTTCTGGATGGCTTCGACGATCTTCGGGCGCGTATGGCCGGCGTTGACGCACCAGAGCCCCGACGTGCCGTCGAGAACGGCGCGGCCGTCCGGCGTGTAGTAATGCATGCCCTTGGCCGAGGCGAGGAGACGCGGATTGGCCTTGAAATACCGATTGTCGGTGAAGGGCATCCAGAAACTGGATTCATTGCTCAGCTGGTTCATCGTTTATCCGAGAAAGAAGGTGCGGCGGGCAAGCGCTGAACCTTAAAGGCCTTTCAACCAGCGGAGAAGCCGTTCGTTGACCTCGCGCGGCCGCTCCTGCTGCGTCCAATGTCCGCAGCCGTCGAGGACATCCGAGCCGCGCAGACCGGGCATTTGCGCGCGCATCATAGGCACGAAATCGACGCGGCCCATCATGCTCAGCACCAGATCGCGCGAGCCGCCGATGAAAAGCGACGGCTGCTCGATCTTCCGTCCCTCGAACTGGCGCATATAAGCGAAGTCGCGCACGTGATTGCGGTAGCGGTTGATCGGACCGCGCAGGCCGGAACGCTCGAACTCACCCACATAATAGTCGAGATCGGCGGCCGTCAGCCAGGCGGGGAAGGGGTCGGGATCGACGAGGCCCTGAAGCAAAGTCGCAGCGGCCGTCTTGTCGTTCGGCCAGGTGCCGTCCGGCGCGTCGCCCGAAAGCGCGTAATAGAACCTGCGCAGCCAGCCGCGGATATCCGCCTCGGCCTCGGCTTCCGCCACGCCCTCTTTCTGGAAGTAGGCCTGATAGAAAAAACGGTTCTTGCGCGTGAAGAGTTCGTCGAAGATTTCGGTGAACGGCCGCATCGGTGGACCCGCATAAGGCACCGAGAGCAAGCAGACCGCACGCGCGCGATCGGGACGGGCAAGCGCGGTGCTCCATACGATCGGCGCGCCCCAGTCATGGCCGACGAGAACGGCACGTTTGTCGGGACTCAAGCTTTCGATGACGCCGACCACGTCGGCGATCATGCGTTCCATCGCATAGGCTTCGACCGGAAGAGGCTTGTCCGAGCCGCCATAGCCGCGCACGTCGATGGCGCAGGCCGTGAACCCCGCTTGCGCGATCGGCGTCATCTGATGCCGCCAGGAATACCAGGATTCCGGAAAGCCGTGCACCATCACGACGAGCGGGCCCCGGCCTTCGATCGCCGCGCGGAGGCGGATATCGGCAAGCGCAACGTCGCGGAATTCCGGCATGAGGCGCGGTTCTCTAGTGACAGGCCAATTGAAGCGTCAGGACGGCCGTCATCGCAATCAGGCAATAGAGATGATCGTAGAAAATCTTTCGCGCCAGCTCGGACTGCGCGCGCGGCGAACCTTCGCGCTTGCCCAATGCAACGGCGTTGCGGACCGTGCGCAGGATGGCGAGCGCGATGGCGCTGGCGGCAAGCACAAGAGAGGCGACGCAAATCCAGGCGGGCCTGTCACGGCCCAGGACTTCGGCCGCCAGCGCGACCAGCGTCAGGAGCATGACGAGCGCAACGATATTATTCATCGGCCGCGCGGACGTCGTGACGCGGCGATAGTAGGATGAGATCGATGTGAGCGCCTCGGGCGGCAGGGTTTCGCTGCCGGTGCCCGCTGTCTGCACGTCGAACATCAGGTCGAACCAAAGTACGGCCAGCAAGAACGCGGCTCCTGCCGCGGCATAGGCATGCATTTCCAGCCCCCGCAGATCAGCACCCCGAGCCGACTGCAGCACGATTGTCGCGCAATCGGAAGAATTAGTTCATGATCTGCGACGACGAAGCTGTGCAACCCAATTCCGCATTTGCACAGGTTCTTCGGCCGGTTTTCGAGTCACATCGAAACGGAGTGCGCCATGAGCTTGGAAAGGTTTGAACATTCCATAGAATCGCTCGCACTGCGGAATGTCGTTCGTCATTGGGCCGAGGCGCGCGGCGGCCGGCGCATGCCGGGCTGGGACAATCTGAATCCGGCGGCGATCAAGGCGCAACTGGCGATCATCTGGTCCTGGCGATTCGATCCGGTGAGTCGCCAGTTCATCGGCCGGCTGGCCGGCGAACGCATCGAATCGGTTCTGGGCATGAGCGTGCGCGGCACGCCCATGTCCGAAGTTTTCGCCAGACACGATTACGCAATGGCGCTTGCGCGCCACACGCGTGTGGTGACGGAGCCGGCGTTTTATCGCGGGCACGGCCTCGTGTTCCGCCACCTCGACCGCTTCGACATCGGCGAGCGCATCATTCTTCCGCTTGCGGACGACGGCGAGCACGCCGACGGCATCATCGGCGCGACCGAATTCCATTCGAACTACGGAACTCCGCCGAAAGATGTCGAGCGGGGCGCGGAAATCGAAGAGTGGTTCACGCTGGCGTGAACGGCGTTATCCTTTGCCGCACAAACTGTCCCGGAACGGCACGCATGCTGTGACGTTTAACCACCGTCCCTGAGAAACGGCGTCGCCCGACGGCGATAGGAGTGCGCGGTGGGAGTGCTGAGGTTTTTTGTGGTGTTTCTGCTTGGCCTCGGCGCAGCGCTCGGGGCTTATGCAACCGGCACGCTCGATTACGTCTCGCAACACCATTTCTTCCGATCCTGGTTCGAATCCGCCGCGATACCCCAGCACAACATAGTTCTGCGTGTCAGCGGAACCGCGCCGAACGGAGTCTGCGCCCCGCGCTACGCCATCGACAATCGTTCGGGCCATCGCGTCTTCGTCGTCTTCATGCCGCCGGTTGACGCGCGCTTTGCGCCTTATGCCCGACAGATGCCCGGTGACCAACAGATGCCGTACGGCCAACAGATGCCGTATGGCCAACAGATGCCGTATGGCCAACAACCGCCTTATGGCCAGCAGCCGCCCTATGCCCAGCAAGCGCCTTACGGCCAGCAGGCGCAGGCGCCGTACAGCCAACAGCCGCCTTACGGCGAACAGGGCCCTTACAGCGAAGGACCCGTCGACGATCGCTACGCGCCCGGCACCTACGGATCTTATGCCGACAGCGGCGAGCAATTCCGGCCTGCCGACGGCTCTTATCGCGGCGGCTATTCCGATCCGCGCTATGCGCAGGGATATCCCGCCATCAGTCAGACGCCGCCCGTCGAAGTCGCGCCCGGCGAGCAGAAAATTCTCGGACGTGCGGACGACGCGCAGATGGCGGACGCGGACGATGGCCCCGGATATGACGCGGGTGCGGCCTGCGGCGAGGATCGCGTCGTGAGGCTTCAGATCGCCGATTGTGCGGCCGGTGACGGCGCATGCGTTGCTGCGATGAATTCAGCGGGCGGAGCAAACCCCTAAGGAGATGAAGATGCGTAGGACATTGGCGTTGACCGGCGTTGCGTTCGGTCTGATTCTTTCCGCGAGCTTACCCGCCCAGGCCGGAGACGTCGCGACACGCTGCGGCGAATTTGGTTGCGACCAGATTCACTGCCATGATTTCGGTAACCGCTGCACCCGCTATTCCGACTACGACAGCTACTACAACGGCTATGTCAACGGTTACGGGAATTACGGTGGCTACGGAGATTACGGCGGCTATTATGGCGGCTACGACAACTACGCACCCGACGACCAGGTGTACAACGGTGCCTATGGCGGTTACGGCGCCTATGGCGGCTACGGTGGTTATGGCGCTTACGGCGGCTACGGCGACGGCCTGCATCTCGTCTGCGACAGCGAAGGTACGCGCTGCTATCAGACCACCACGCCGTTTTGGAATTACCGCGACTACTATCGCGTCCACGGCTATCACTGGAACGACTGAAGCGGGCGATCAGTCGGCGTAGTTCGCCGCGCGCTTCTGCATGTTCGACAGGACCGCCTCGACCTGATTGGGCGAACCGATCAGCGCAGTCTGTTCGACGGACTCCGCGAGCAGGATCGCGGCCTGATCGCTGTCGGCCATGAGATTCATGAGCCGCTTGGCGCCGCGGACGGCGGTCGGGCTCTTGCCGGCGATTTCGGCGGCGACCGTCAGCGCTTCCGCGTGCGGATCCGCCGACAGGCGCGTGGCGATGCCGATATGGTGGGCTTCTTCGCCGGAGAAGATGCGGCCCGTGTAGGTAAGTTCGCGCGCGACGTCGTCGCGGACGAGGCCGCGCAGCAGCGCGATGCCGGCCATGTCGGGCACGAGGCCCCATTTGATCTCCATGACGGCGAGCCTGGTGTCGGGTGCGACGAAGCGCATGTCGGCGCCGAGCGTCAGCTGAAAGCCGCCGCCGAAGGCGACGCCGTGGACGGCGGCAATCACCGGTACCGGAATCTCGCGCCACACCATGACCGCCTGCTGCGCGCGATTGGCGCCGCCCGGCGTGCGCGGCGTGTCGACGAGACCGGACCCGCTCCGGCGCTCGCCCGACGCCATCTTGCCGAAATTGCCCGTGTCGAGACCGGCGCAGAAGGCCTTGCCTTCGCCGGACAGGACGACCGCGCGCAGGCCGGCCTGCTTCTTCAGCGTCTCGCCGGTTTCGAGAAGTGCCGCGAACATGGCGTCGTCGAGCGCGTTCATCTTGTCCGCGCGCACCATGCGCACATCGGCCACGCCGCCCCGAAATTCGATTGTGATCCGGTCTTCCATGTTCGTTTCCCTGAATAATGAGCGGCAATGGTCGGCCAACGGGCGGGCTCTTGCAAGCGGGGGCTGGCGGGAAGAGGCTTGGCCGCGAGTCAGGCCGCCGGGCGGCCGTCAGCAGGGAAACAGTATGCCAGGGCTATATTTCGACGAATTCGAGATCGGGCAGGTGTTCGAGCATCCGGTCCGGCGCACGGTGACGGAGATGGACAATGTCCTGTTCTCCACGCTGACGCTCAACATGCAGCCGCTGCACATCGATTTCGATTTTGCGTCGAAGACCGAATTCGGCAAGCCGCTGGTCAACAGCCTCTTCACGCTGGGGCTGATGATCGGCATTTCTGTGAGCGACACCACACTCGGCACCACCGTCGGCAATCTCGGCATGACCGACGTGCGCTTCCCCCATCCGGTGTTTCATGGCGATACCATCCGTGTACGGACGACAGTGCTCACGAAGCGCGAAAGCAAATCGCGTCCGACACAGGGCATCGTCGAATTCAAGCACCAGGCCTTCAATCAACGCGGTCAGGAGGTCGCCAGTTGCACGCGCCAGGCGCTTATGCACAAGCGCCCGCTTAAGGCCGGCTGAGATGGACTTCGCGCCGACCCCCGAGCAGGAGGCGATCCGCGAGGCCGTCGGCCGCATTTGCGCCCGTTTCGGCGACGATTATTGGCTCGAGCACGACCGCAAGGGCGGTTTTCCCGCCGCGCTCCACCAGGGGCTCGCCGCCGAAGGCTGGCTCGGCATCGCGATCCCCGAGGCCTATGGCGGATCGGGCCTCGGCATCACCGAAGCCGCCATCATGATGCAGACCATCGCGCAATCGGGTGCCGGCATGAGCGGCGCCTCGGCCGTGCACATGAACATCTTCGGGCTCAATCCCGTCGTC